>JAICLZ010000031.1 GCA_025929535.1 Gemmatimonadaceae bacterium | reverse complement strand
GATCACCGAGTTTCTTTCCGCGGAGGGCATCCGTCGCGAGAACGAAGCCACGCTCTCCAAGCTGCGCTTCGGGCCCGAGGAGCACCCGATCGGCGTGCAGATCTTCGGTTCCGATCCGCTCGCCATGGGCGATGCCGCCGCTCTAGTGACCGATGTGTTCGCGCCCGATTTCATCGACATCAACTTCGGCTGCCCGGTGAAGAAGGTCGTGAAGCGCAACGGCGGTTCCGGATGTCTCAAGGATCTCTCGCTCGTCGCCGACATCATCCGCGGCGTTCGCGCACGCACGCATCTCCCGGTCACCGCGAAGATCCGCAGCGGGTGGAGCGAGGAGATGCGCGATCCGGTGGGCATCGCGCGCGTGTGCGAGGATGCCGGCGCCGCCGTGATCGCGCTGCACGCGCGCTCGCGCACGCAGATGTACTCCGGTCGCGCGAACTGGGATGAGATCGCCGCCGTCGTGCAGGCGGTGCGCGTTCCCGTGCTCGGCAACGGCGACATCGGCAACGCCGCCGATGTCGTGCGCATGCACGAGCACACGAAGTGCGCGGGCGTCATGGTGGGACGCGGCTCCTTCGGCCAGCCCTGGATCTTCGATCAGGCACGTGCGCTGCTGGACGGGCAGCCCATGCCTGCGGCGCCCGGCGTGTCGGAGCGCTTCGCCATCGCGCTCGACCACGCGCGCATGGCCGACGCATATGAGGCCGATCAGCGCGGTGCCGCCATCGAGTTCCGCAAGCATCTCGGCTGGTACGTGAAGGGACTTCCCGGCTCGGCCGACCTCCGCAAGCGGCTGCACGCCGTCACGTCGCTCATGGAAGTGGAAGGCATCTTCGCAGATTATCTGGAGACCGTGGCGCGCGGCGACTTGGTGGAGCGCGTGGCGCCGGAGCAGGAAGCGGAGACGCTCGCGGCGTGAATCTCGAGCGCACGCGCGTGCTTCTCGACCGCGTCGCGAGCGGAGAGCTCGACAGCACGGAGGCGCTTCGCCAGCTGGCACTGCCCGAGGCCGAGTCGCTTTCGTTTGCGACGATCGACCACCATCGCGCTCTGCGGCAGGGATTCCCCGAGGTGGTCTTTGCGCAAGGGAAAACGGTGGAGCAGGTGCTGGCGATCGCCACGCGGCTCAACGTGGGCGGCGAGGGATTTCTGATCACGCGCGTGCAGCCCGAGATGTGGGCGCCGCTCGCCGACTGCTTTCCAAAGGCCGAGCTCCACACGCTTGGACGGGTTGCCTACCTGCCCCCGGAATCGCCGTTGGCTGTTCGGGAGGGCACGATCCTGGTCATCACGGCGGGGACGAGCGATCTGCCGGTTGCCGAGGAGGCAGCGATCTGTGCGAGGGCATTCGGGGGCAGGGTGGAACGGCTGACGGACGTCGGCGTTGCGGGAATTCACCGGTTACTCTCTCGCGGAGCGCAGCTCCAATCCGCTGCCGTGATCATCGTCGTCGCGGGGATGGAGGGCGCGCTCCCGTCGGTCGTGGGTGGGCTCGTCGCTGTCCCCGTGATCGCCGTTCCCACCAGCGTCGGATACGGCGCGAGCCTCGGCGGAGTTGCCGCTCTGCTTTCGATGTTGAACAGTTGCGCGGCCGGCGTAACCGTCGTCAATATCGATAATGGATTCGGTGCAGCGTACGCCGCTGCGCGCATAGTCCACCGCTGATCAACCTCTTCCGTTCTCGAGGCGACGACGTCTGTCTGCCACATTTCCTGAACGGGCGCGTCCGGTACTTCTGATGGCGTTGTGCGCTGCGGCAGCGATCATCGCCGCCAGCGTCGCACGCTCACCGCTCCTCGCGCTCATGTGCTGTTTCGCCGCGCTTCTTTCGTATCGGAAAGGAGTGGGCATCGGGATCGTCGCTGCGATCATCGTCGCCGCGCTCGCGTTGACGGTGGATCCATACGCGGCGCATCCGCTGGCGATCAAGATCATCGTGAGCGTCGTGGCGCTCGCGATCGCTTCCGTGATCGGCGGCGAGGCGTTCGGGCGCATCGTGCCGGACGGCGTGGCGCCGCGTCCCGCGCCGCCGTCCACGCGCTCGGTGCGCGGGCTCGAGACGCCCGCGCGCGGCTCACGCACTGTTCCCGAGCCACGCCGCTCGCTCGCGGTGGACGCCGAGCCGGAGAGCAATGTGGAGCAGGAGACGATCTCGCGCTTTCTGCGCGAGATGCGCGAGCAGGTTGGCGGCGACGAGGTCGTTCTCTGGCGCTACCTGCGAGACACGGACGAGCTCATCCCCATCTCCTCGGCGACGAGCGCGATTCCCAAGATCACCTTCGAGACGAATCCGCCGCTCGAATCACTCGTGCACTGGGCCGTGCAGCAGGGACTGCCCACGACGAACTACGACACCGAGCCGTCGTTCTTCCTCACCGCTGCCGTCGGAAAGGAAGGCCGCTTTCACGGTGCGATCGGCGTGTAC
Source organism: Gemmatimonadaceae bacterium (assembly GCA_025929535.1). Taxonomy (GTDB): domain Bacteria; phylum Gemmatimonadota; class Gemmatimonadetes; order Gemmatimonadales; family Gemmatimonadaceae; genus FEN-1250. Next base: position 45,206 of record JAICLZ010000031.1, on the reverse strand, counting down.
GCCGAGGATCGCGAGAGTGTCTCGCGCGAGCGCGCGAAAATATTTCTTCCGCGATTCGCCACGCGCCTCACGCTGCTCGTCGACATGCTGAGCGACGGCAAGGAGACGCGGCGCTATCGCGGCAAGGCGGACAAGGTCGTCGTCGCGGCGCAGACGATTCAGAAAAGCCAGGATCTCGCGGCGCTCAGCGATTCGATCTGCAAGAGCGCGCTCGACATCACGGGCGGTACGAGGTGCGCGTTCGTGCGCTGGCACGCGGAGGAGCAGACGGCGGCGGTCGAGGCCGTGACGCCGCTGCACACCATCGAGCCCGGATTCGCGATTGCTCCCGATTCGATCATCGGGATGTTTCTGCGCAACCCGGACAGGCCGCGCATGGCCGTGCGCGAGTCGTACAGAAAATCGGAAGGTCTGCCATTCAGCCCGCTCGAGCCCTCGCGACGCATCGGCTCGCTGGCGATCGTGCCGCTGGCCGTGGACGACGACATCATCGGCGCCGTGTGCGTGGAGGGGGATGAAGAGGCACAGCTGACCGCCGTCGAAGGCGAGCTCCTGTCCATGCTCGCACCGGTCGCGTCGGTCGCGCTCAAGAACGTCGAGCAGCTGCAGGACGTGACGAAAAAATCGAATCACGATGCGCTTACCGGGCTCGCGAACCGGCGCCAGTTCGAGGATCGCCTACGGCATCATCTGCTCGAGCATGCCCGGCACCGCCAGCCGGTCTCGCTAATTCTGCTGGACATCGATCTCTTCAAGACGGTGAACGACATCTACGGGCACCAGGGTGGAGACGAGGTGCTCGTGGAAGTGGCGCGGGCGGCCGAGCGCACGATTCGCGAGATCGATCTGTGCGCGCGATACGGAGGCGAGGAGCTCGCGATCCTGCTCCCGCAGACGAATCTCGCCGGCGCATCGCGCACGGCGGAGCGGCTGCGGCAGGCGGTCTCGATGCTGCAGGTGAAGCCGCCGAATGGCGGTGCGCCGATCAAGGTGACGGCCTCGTTCGGGGTGGCCTCGTACACCGAAAGCGTGAAGGCGGGAGACCTTCTCTTTCCTGCGGCCGACATGGCGCTCTATCAGGCCAAGAGCGCCGGGCGCAACTGCGTGCGCCAGGCGATGTCGCGGAGCTCGTTCGGGAAGGGTTGATGACTGCGATGCGACTGTTGGGCCCGCGTAGAGGCCCTCGAGTCGCTTGGCGCGCTTTGTCGCTCCCGCTATATTTACCGCTCGTCGGGCCTGAAATGGTTTCGATTGTGTAGAAGAAGCTGTGGTCGCGTGCCCAGGTCCTCGGGTTCCTGGTAAAACCCTCGGGAAATTTTTCAACTGCCAACTCAAACATGGCTCTCGCAGCGTAACTTCGGTTACACCCCTGTGAGTGCCTGCGAGGAAGCCCGCCCGGGGCGGCTTCGCAGGTATCGAAAATCCGGGCTAGCTGCGCGTCGCGCTTTCCGGCACGTGGCAAAGCTCTAGAAAGCTCATCCAGCGGTGGGTCGTTCACCAACCAGCCACTGGAAACATCAATCGGTGGACTACGCACGTAGACGCTGTGGTTGATCCTGCGCAAGACGCGAGTTCGACTCTCGCCAGGTCCATGTAGCGCCATGAGCTCCATGTCGAACGCCGGATGAGGCTCACGCCCCGTCCGGCGTTTTCATTTGCGACTCCGTTGCTCCTCCATTTGGATGCGTCCGGCACGGTGTCTGCGAGGCAGTGGGCCACGGATGCAATCGCCGCACGATCTCCACCCATCGTCGCGCCGCGCGAGGAGCCCATGGGAGAAGTCAGCCGCACCCTGGCACACGCACGACAGCTCGGCACACTGTCGCGCGAGGAAGAGCGGTCGATCACGCACGGCGACTTCTGGGTTCCTGAGGCCGAGCGTTCGCTCTACAAGACGGCGTTGACGGCGCTGAATGGAGCGGGAATCGCGTACGTCGTCGCGGGTGCGTACGCGATTTACGAGCACACCGGCATTTACCGCGAAACGAAGGATCTCGACATCTTCGTCGAGCCGGCGCACCTCGTGAGCGCCATGCGTGCGCTCACGAGCGTGGGGATGAAGGCGCGACTCGAGCAGCCGCACTGGCTCGCCAAGGCGGTGTGCGGCGACCTGTTCATCGACATCATCTTCGGGATGGGGAACGGGCTCGCGATGATCGACGCCGACTGGTACCGTCACAGCCGTCCGGCAATTCTCGCGGCTACGCCCGTGCGGGTGGCGCCGGCCGAGGAGCTGTTGTGGCACCGGCTGTTCATCAACGAGCGGCACCGGCACGACATGGCGGACATCGTCCATCTCGTGGTCTGCGTGGGCCGCGCGATGGACTGGAAGCGACTCATCGCGAAGACCGCGGAGAACTGGCCGCTGCTGCTCGCGCAGGTGCAGATGTTCGACTACGTGTATCCCGAGCATCGCGACGGCGTGCCGCGCTGGGTGCGCGAGGAGCTGCTCGAGCGCGCACGCAAGGATCTCGATCGTGAGCGCACGGGCGAGCGCATCACGCGGGGGCCGCTCATCTCGCGCTTCAGCTTCACGATCGACGTGCACGAGTGGGAGATGCAGGACCTTCGCAAGGAAACCGTGGATCGCGCCCTCGCGCAGCCGTTCGTGCGCGAGATCGCGCTGAGCGACGTGTGGGACGAACGAAGCCCTCAGGTGGAGGCGTTTCTGGAATGACCGAGCGATCGACAGCGGGCGCGATCTCGAACGGGCACGAGCGGCGCATGTCGCAGCCGCGGAAGCCGGGCACGGTGCGCATCGCGGCCGTCGGCGACTTTCACTGCGGAGTGGATGATGTGGGGCTCTATCGCGAGCTCTTCACGCGGGTAAACGAGGAAGCGGACGTGCTGGTGCTCACCGGCGATCTCACTCGCTGGGGCGCGCTCGCGGAATACAAGGTGGTCGTGGGCGAGCTCGCGGACGTGACCGTACCGATCGTCGCGGTGCTCGGCAACCACGACTACGAGACCGGCGACGTGGAGGAGGGAAGCCGCACGCTTCGCGGGCGCGGCGTGCATCTGCTCTGCGGCGACACCTTCGAGCTCAACCCGGTGGTCGGCTTCGCCGGCGTGAAGGGATTCATGGGCGGCTTCGGGCGCGGCATGCTCACGCCGTTCGGCGAGCCGGAAACGAAGGCGTTCGTGAAGGCAACGCTCAACGAGGTACACGCGCTCGAGCTCGCGCTGCGCCGCCTCTCGACGCCGGTGCGGGTGGCGATCCTGCATTACGCGCCGATCGCGGCCACCGTCCACGGCGAGCCCGAAGCGATCCACACCTATCTCGGCACTGACCGTCTGGCGGAGCCGCTCGACCGCTATGACGCCGCTGTCGCCTTCCACGGGCACGCACACTCGGGAACGCTCCGCGGCCATACGCTGGGCGGCGTGCCGGTGTTCAACGTGTCGCTCCCGCTGCTGCGCAAGGAGCGGCCGGGCGCCATGTACTACATCTACGACGTCAGTGCACCGGCTTCGGCAGAGACGTCCAAGGCGGCGATGTCGATCGGGTAGCTCCCTCGTCGTCTACTTCGTGAGCCGCAGCGAGGCCTGCGCGGCTGCCAGACGGGCGATCGGCACCCGAAACGGCGAGCACGACACGTAGTTCAGTCCCGCCGTCTGGCAAAACGCGATCGATCGTGGATCGCCGCCGTGCTCGCCGCAGATACCCGTCTTCATGTGCGGACGCACCCTGCGACCCTCGGTGACGGCGTACTTCACCAGCTTGCCCACACCCGCCGTGTCGAGCACCCGGAACGGATCCTCCGCAAAGATTCCGGACTCGACGTACATCGGCAGGAATCGTCCCGCGTCGTCGCGACTGAGGCCAAGCGTGGTCTGGGTGAGATCGTTCGTGCCGAAGGAGAAGAAGTCCGCCTGGGTCGCGATCTCGTCTGCCGTCAACGCCGCGCGCGGAAGCTCGATCATCGTGCCGATCGAATATGGCATCTCCTCGCCCATGGCTCCCATCACCTGATCGGCGACGTGCTCGAGGATCGCGCGCTGGTTCGCGAGCTCCTTCACCGTGGACACGAGCGGCACCATGATCTCGGGCTGCACGTCGATCCCGCGGCGCTTCGCGCGCACCGCCGCCTCGAAGATCGCGCGCCCCTGCATCTCCGTGATCTCCGGATACACGATGCCGAGCCGGCAGCCGCGCAGGCCGAGCATCGGATTGGTCTCACGCAGCGACTCGACGATGCGATTGAGCTCGTCCCGCGCGAGCCCGAGCGTGCGTGCGAGGCGCTTGGTGTCCTCTCCGCCGTGCGGAAGGAACTCGTGCAGCGGCGGATCGAGCAGGCGAATCGTGACGGGGCACCCATCCATGGCCTCGAAGATTCCCTCGAAGTCACCGCGCTGCATGGGAAGGAGCTTCGCGAGCGCGCGACGGCGCCCGCCCTCGTCGCGGGCGACGATCATCTCGCGCATGCCGGTGATGCGATCGCCCTCGAAGAACATGTGCTCGGTGCGACAGAGCCCGATGCCCTCGGCGCCGAAGTTCCGCGCGGTGCGTGCATCGTGGGGCGTGTCCGCATTCGCGCGTACCTGCAGCGTGCGGGCTTCGTCGGCCCATGAAAGCAGTCGCGCGTAGGTGACGTACCCGCGCGACTCCGAGCCGTGCATCTGCCCGCTGAGCACGCGCACGACGTCGCTCGGGATCGTGGGCAGATCGCCGCTGAACACGCGGCCGGTCGCGCCATCGAGCGTGATCCAGTCGCCCTCGTTGATCGTGGTGCCGTTCACCTTGAAGTTGCGGTGCTGCAGGTCGACTTCCATCTCCTTGCAGCCCACGATCGCACATTTGCCCATTCCACGCGCGACGACCGCCGCGTGGCTCGTCATGCCGCCGCGAGCCGTGAGCACTGCACGCGCCGCCACGATCCCGTGAAAGTCCTCGGGAGTGGTCTCGTCGCGCACGAGGATCACGCGAATCCCCTCGGCCGCGCGCTGCTCGGCGACATCCGGATCGAACACGGCCTGACCGCTGGCTGCACCGGGACTCGCGGGGAGCCCCGTCGCGATCTCCTGCGCGCGGGCGCCCGGATCGATCACGGGGTGCAGCACCTGATCGAGCTGCTCCGCATCCACGCGCAGCACCGCCTCCCGCTGCGTGATCAGCCCCTCGGCCACCATCTCATCGGCGATGCGGATCGCGGCCGCGGCGGTGCGCTTGCCCGTGCGCGTCTGGAGCAGGTAGAGCGTGCCGCGCTCCACGGTGAACTCGATGTCCTGCATGTCGCGATAGTGCTGCTCGAGGCGGTTCTGCGTCTCGAGCAGCTCGGCGTACGCGCCGGGGAGCTTCGTCGCCATCTCATCGATGGGAAGCGGCGTGCGGATGCCGGCCACGACATCCTCACCCTGCGCGTTGACGAGGAACTCGCCGTAGAATTTCTTCTCGCCCGTGGATGGATTGCGCGTGAACGCGACGCCGGTGCCGGAATCGTTGCCCAGATTGCCGAACACCATCGAGACGATGTTGACGGCGGTGCCGAGTGTGTCGGGAATGTTGTTCTGGCGCCTGTAGTCGATCGCCTTCTTCAGCTTCCAGGAGCGCCACACCGCCTCGATCGCACCCTTCAGCTGGTCGCGGGGCTCCATCGGAAAATCCTCACCGGTGCGGTTGCGCACGAGCGCCTTGTATTCCTCGACGAGGTTGCGCAGCGCGTCTTCCGGGAGATCCGCATCACTTTCGGCCGAGCTCGTGAGGCGCTTCGATTTGAGCAGATGCTCGAAGTCCTGCATCGGCACGTTGAGCACGACATCGCCGTACATCTGGAGAAAGCGGCGATACGAGTCGTAGGCGAAGCGCGCGTTCCCGCTCTGCTGGGCAAGCCCGACGACGGTGAGATCGTTGAGGCCGAGGTTGAGGATCGTCTCCATCATTCCGGGCATGGAGATGGGAGCGCCGGAGCGCACCGAGACGAGCAGCGGATTCTTCGCGTCGCCGAAGCCGCGTCCCGACACCTGTTCGAGACGGGTGAGATTCTTGTCGATCTCCGCCTGCAGCTCGGCGCTCGTGCCGCCGCCGCGCAGATAATCCAGGCACGCGGAGCACGCAATCGTGAAGCCCGGCGGCACGGGAACCCCGAGATTCGTCATCTCGGCGAGATTCGCTCCCTTGCCGCCCAGCACCGCCTTCATCTCCCGCGTGCCGTCCGCGGTACCGCTGCCAAAAAAGTATACGAGCACGCGTCTGGTCCGAGCCTCGTGTCAGGAGTCTTCGCCGAATCGCCGCGGCATCAGCAACCGCAGCCGAATCGGAGCTTGTCTGGATCCGTTGGTGGCGGCGTTGGATAGTCGCCCGAGAAGCAAGCATGGCAAAAGCCGTGCGGGCCGCCCGGAACGGACTTCAACATGCCCTCGCGAGAGAGATAGCCGAGCGAATCCACTCCAATATGCTCGGCGATCTGCTCGATCGTCATGTTGGCGCCGATGAGCTCTTCGCGCGAGGGGGTGTCGATGCCGTAGTAGCACGGACCTGTGACCGGCGGCGACGAGATGCGCATGTGAACCTCGCGCGCGCCCGCCTGTCGCACCAGCGCGACGAGCCCGCGCGTGGTGGTGCCGCGAACGATCGAGTCGTCGACCATCACCACGCTCTTGCCGTCCAGCACCTCGCGCACGGGGTTGTACTTGACCTTCACCTTCTGCACCCGTCCAGCCTGGTTCGGTTGGATGAACGTGCGACCCACGTAGTGATTGCGAATGAGCGCGAATTCGAGCGGCAGCCCCGTTTCCTCCGCGTAGCCCAGGGCCGCTGCGTTCGCGGAGTCCGGAACACCGAAGACGAGGTCCGCGGTGGGAGCGGGGCACTCGCGCCCCAGCTGACGTCCGAGCTCGCGGCGCGCGTGGTCGACGGAGCCGCCGTCGAAGATGCGGCTGTCGGGGCGCGCGAAGTATACGTACTCGAACACGCAGCGCCGAAGCTCCGCACGCTCGGGGATGTGCACCGAGCGCATGCCGTTCGCGTCGATGATCAGGATCTCACCCGGCTCCACGTCGCGCAAATGCGTCGCGCCAACGATATCGAGCGCGCACGTCTCGGACGCGAAAACGTAGCCGTCGCCGAGGGTGCCGAGCGAGAGCGGGCGCCAGCCGTGCGGGTCTCGCGCGGCGAGGAGCGTGTCCCCGATCGTGACGGCGAGGCAGTACGCCCCTTCCACACCGCGCAGCGCTTCCGCGAGCTTGTCCTCGGGGCGCTCGCAGCGTGAGCGCGCGATGCGGTGCACGAGGATCTCCGAGTCCATGGAGCCGGAGAAGATCGCGCCCTGATCCTCGAGCTCGCGCCTGAGCTCAGTGGCGTTCACGATGTTGCCGTTGTGCGCGAGCGAGATGCTGCCGTCGCGAAAGCGGGCGAGAATCGGCTGGGCGTTCTCGATGGTCGACGAGCCGGCGGTGCTGTAGCGAGTGTGCCCGATCGCGAGCGAGCCGCTGAGCGCGGCCGTTTCGGGCGCGCCGAGCCCTTCGGAGACGAGCCCCATGCTTCGCACGGCGCGCGCCTGTCCATCATCGTCCACCGCCACGATTCCCGCCGATTCCTGCCCGCGATGCTGCAGCGAATACAAACCAAGATGCACGAGCGCGCCGGCATCCTGCACGCCGCGCACGCCGAAGATTCCACACATGTTCTAGGCGCCAGATGGTTGAGGATGTTGCTCGAGCACCGCGACCTCCGCGATGGCTGCGTTCATGATGTCCGGTATCGCGTCGTGGTACGCGCGCGCCAGCCGGTCGAGCGGTGCGCGAATCACGCGGTCGCCCACACGAATCGTGAGCCCCGCCTCGCGGGCACGAACCTGACCGAGCACTCGTGCGGGCACGCCATGTTGTCGTGCGATCGCCAGCACTGTCGGCGAATCAGCCGTGCTCACGACGATCCGCGCCTGCGCCTCGCCGAACAGCAGCGCGCGAAGCGGAAGAGCGCCCCACTTGGTCAACTCGATTTCGGCCCCGAACGTTCCGTCGCGATCGGCCATGCAGCACTCGGCCAGCGCAACGGCCAGCCCGCCGTCGCTGCAGTCGTGCGCCGATCGCACGCCGCCGGCGCGAATCGCCTCGAGCAAGGCATCGATGGTGGCCTTTTCTCGCGCGAGATCGCAGCGGGGCGGGGTGCCGGCAGCCACATCGTGCACGCGCGCGAGATACTCGCTGCCGCCCAGCTCGTCCGTGGGCTCGCCCAGCAGAACGATGTCGTCTCCCTCGCTCGTGAAGCCGGAGCGCGTGATGTGCGAGAGGGAGTCGATGAGCCCGACCATCCCCACGACGGGCGTGGGGTGCACGGCGCCGGTTGGATTCTCGTTGTAGAAGGAGACGTTGCCCCCGGTGACGGGCGTGCCGAGCGCGACGCAGGCCTCACCCATGCCGCGCACCGCCTCCGTGAACTGGAAGTACACCTCGGGCCGCCTGGGATTGCCGAAGTTCAGGCAGTTGGTGATCGCCATGGGACGCGCGCCGGTGCACGCCACGTTGCGCGCGGCCTCCGCGACCGCGATCTGTGCGCCGACTCGTGGGTCGAGCGACACGTAGCGGCCGTTGCAATCGGTCTTGAGCGCGATCGCACGATCGGTGTGTCGCAGGCGAATCACGGCGGCGTCTCCCTCGCCGGGGCGCAGCACGGTGCTCGTGCGCACGGTGGAGTCGTACTGACGATACGCCCAGCGCTTGCTCGCGATCGTCGGCGACGAGAGCATGCGCTCGAGCGTCCACACGGGATTTTTCTCCTCGGGACGCTCGGCTATCGCGTGTACATCGTACGCGCGCCGCTCGGCGACTGCGGGATCCTCCTTCGCGGGCGGATTGTAGATGGGGCATTCGCTCACGAGCCGCGAGCCCGGAAACTCCGCCACGACGCGATCTCCCTCGGTGACCCGATAGACGGGCTGCTCGATCACCTCGCCGATGACCGCCGCGCTCAGATCCCACTTCTCGAGGATCGCGCGCACCTGCGCCTCGTGCCCCTTCTTCGCGACGACGAGCATCCGCTCCTGCGATTCGCTCAACAGAATCTCGTACGGAGACATCCCCTCTTCGCGCACCGGAACCCGCGAGGTGTCGATGCTCACGCCCACGTCGCCGCGCGCCGCCATCTCGGCCGACGAGGAGGTGAGCCCCGCGGCGCCCATGTCCTGGATCGCGACGATGTGGCCGCTCGCGATCAGCTCGAGGCTCGCTTCGAGCAGCAGCTTCTCGGTGAACGGATCACCCACTTGCACCATCGGCCGCTTGGCCTCGCTGGCCGAAGACAGATCCTCGGAGGCGAAGGACGCGCCGTGGATGCCATCGCGCCCCGTGCGTGCGCCAACCGCCATGATCGCGTTCCCCACGCCTTCGGCGGCCGCACGGATCAGGTCCGTCTCACGCAGCAGCCCCACGCACATCGCGTTCACGAGCGGATTGCCCTCGTAGGCGGGATCGAACACGATCTCGCCGCCCACGGTGGGGATGCCGACGCAGTTGCCGTAGTCCCCGATGCCCTTGACCACTCCGCCGAAGAGATGGCGCACACGCGGAGAGTCGAGCGAGCCGAAGCGAAGCGAATCGAGGAGGGCGATCGGCCGCGCCCCCATTGTGAACACATCGCGAAGAATTCCGCCGACTCCCGTCGCTGCGCCCTGGTAGGGCTCGACCGCGGAGGGGTGATTGTGCGACTCGATCTTGAACGCGATCGCCCACCCATCGCCGATGGAGATGACTCCGGCGTTCTCGCCGGGGCCCTGCAGCACGTACGGCGCCTTAGTGGGCAGCGTTCTCAGGTGCGTGCGCGAGTGCTTGTACGAGCAGTGTTCGTTCCACAGCGCACTCACGATTCCGAGCTCGGTGAACGTGGGGGTGCGGCCGAGCAGGGCGACGAGCCGCTCGTATTCGTCCTCGGTGAGTCCGTGCTCCGCGACGAGCGCCGGCGTGATGACCGGATCGCCCGGGCGGGGGGAAGGCGCTGTGCTCACTTCGGCGGCGTGGGAGGATGGCTCGTGCTCGAGGACGCGCTGTCCGCCGGCGCGTGACTCGTGCTGGTGTTCGCGCTGTCCGCCGGAACGTGGCTGGTGCTGGTGGCCGAGCTGTCCTCGGGCACGTGCAGCGGCTGATTTCTCTGGCTCCGCGCGTTCGGCGCCGTCGCGTCCGGAGAGCTGCTCGTTCCCGAGTAGTGCCGATCCGGCGAGCGGAAGAGCGCGTCGACAACGGAGTCGTGCTCGAGAATCACGAGGTCCTGCATTCCGCACTTCTTGCCGCATTTGTTCGAGTACAAGAGGTACGTGGATCCCTGGTAGGTGCGCACCGTGGCCGGCTTGCCGAGGCGCTCGATCACCTGCGCGCGAGTCATGCCGGGATCGATGGTGCCCGCAGGCGATTGGGCGTGCGCGGTTGCGGCGACGAACGAAAGGGCGAGAATCCAGCGAAGCATGAATACTCCTGGGTTAGGCGGAAACTCTGGCGAGCAGCGATTCGAAGATGCGCCGCCCGTCCGCGGATCCGATCAGATCTTCCATCGCGCGCTCGGGGTGCGGCATCAGGCCGAGCACGTTTCCCTCCGAGCTGATGATCCCGGCGATGTCGCGCATCGAGCCGTTCGGGTTCGCGACTGCATCGGGAACGCCGTGCTCGTTCACATACCGGAACACGACGCGCCCCTCACCTTCGAGCCGATCGAGCGTGTTGTCATCGGCGGTGAACCGGCCATCGCCGTGGGCAACGGGAATTCGAAGCACGTCGCCGACCTCGCAGCGTGACGTGAACATCGTGTCCGCGTTCTCCACCCGAATGCGAACCGTGTCGGACACGAACTGCAGGTTGGCATTGCGCAGCAGGGCGCCCGGCAGGAGTCCCGCCTCACAGGCGATCTGGAAGCCGTTGCAGATGCCGAGGACGGGGCCGCCGGCTCGCGCGTGTGTCGCCACTTCCTGCATGATCGGGCTGAAGCGCGCGATGGCACCCGCCCGCAAATAATCACCGTAGCTGAAGCCGCCGGGCAGGATCACCACGTCGACGCCCTGCAAGTCGGTGGACTTGTGCCAGAGGTACACTGCTGGCAACCCGAGCGAATCCGCGACCGCGTGATAGCTGTCGTAGTCGCAGTTCGATCCCGGGAAGGTCACGATGCCGAATTTCATGCGCGCTCCACGGTTGCGATCTCGAAGTCTTCCGTCACCGGGTTCGCGAGCAGCTTGCCGCACATCTCGCGCACCTGCGCGTCCGCCGCCTTCGCATCCGGCGCCGCGATGTGCAGCACGATGTGGCGCCCGATGCGCGTGTCCGATACCCCGTCGAAACCGAGCGCGTGCAGCGCATCCGAAACCGCCTTGCCCTGCGGATCGAGAATGCCTTTGCGTGGCACGATGTGAACGGCAACACGGAAGCGGCTCATTCTGCATCCTCTTTCGAGCGTGGAGGAACCTTCGGAAAGCTGGAGCCGCGCCGGTCGCGGGAACGTCCGCGGCGCTCCCCAACGGGAGTGTCGACGATCTCTACTTCCCGGCGAAGCGTGTACTCATCGGGCTCTTCATCATCTTCATCGTCCATGAGCGGATCGCCGGTGGGCAGGCGCTCCAGCAGCCCGAAGAAGATCGTGCGCAGCAATCCGAAGGCGACGTACGCGACCAGAATCGGAAAGGCGAATCGGAGAGGATCGAAGAGCACTGCAACGATCGCGGCGAGCAGCAGGACGGTACCGATTATTCCGCGCACGTTGTGCGTGCTCACGCGCGGCATCGCGGGGTACAGCACGTGGCTGATCATGAGGAAGCTGAGCGTCAGCATCACCGCCGGAAGCACGGTGTGCCACGGCCATGCGTCCACGAAACGATACCAGCTCGTCTGCGTGAACCAGTAGTACGTCGCGAGCGTCATTCCGGCGGCGGGACTCGGCAGGCCGTGGAAGTGCGTCTTGGCGCGGCCGCCCTGCTCGACGTTGAAGCGCGCCAGCCGCATCACCGCGCACGCGATGTAGGCGAAGCACACGAGCCACGCCCAGGAATCGCGGTTCAGCACCGCGAAATACATGATGAACGCGGGCGCGACACCGAAGCTGATCGCGTCGACGAGCGAGTCGAGCTCCACGCCGAATTGGCTTCCCGTGCGCGTGGCGCGCGCGACCCGGCCGTCGAGCGCATCCATGACGCCGCCCAGGATCACGCACCAGCCGGCAGCGAGGTAGTCGCCGCGCGCGGCGTTCACGATGGCGTAGATGCCGAAGAACAGATTCGCGAGCGTGAATCCGTTGGGCAGCAGCACGACGGCGCGGCGCATCGCCGGGCGCGGAATCGGCCTCACGACTGGAGCTCCGCGAGCACGGTGGTGCCGGCGACGGTGCGCTCACCCACCTTGATGCGAGCCGTGCTGCTGGTCGGGATGAACACGTCGACGCGGGAGCCGAAGCGGATGATCCCCATGCGTACGCCCTGCTCGGCGCTGTCCCCGATCTTCGCATAGTTCACGATGCGGCGCGCGATCAGTCCGGCGATCTGCCGCACGAGAATCCGTCGCGAGCCCGACTCGATGCCCACGGACATCTGCTCGTTGTCGAGGCTCGCCTTCTCGTGCGCGGCGTGCAGGAAGAGTCCCTTGTTGTACTTCAGATATTTCACGACCCCGTTTACCGGGTACCGGTTCACGTGCACGTCGAACACGTTCATGAAGATCGAGATGCGCGTGGCCATCCCCGCGATGAAGGACGGCTCCTCGACGTCCGTGATCATCACGACCAGACCATCGGCGGGAGAGACCACGAGCTGCTCGCCGCGATCGCCGGTGCGCTCCGGATCGCGGAAGAAGTAGACGACCCAGAGTGCGATGATCACGAGCGGCACGGCAACGATGTACCATGCCGGCGAATGGCGCATCGATCCCATCCACAGTGCACCGAGCGCGAGCAGCCACGCGATGACGATGAAGATGATGCCTTCGCGAGCGACCTTCATGCGAGCTCCGACAGATCGAGCGGCGCGCCGGTGATGCGTTCGAATGCGTCGAGGTAGCGCGTGCTCGTGGCCTGGACTACGTCATCGGGAAGAGGCGGGGGTGGGGCGTCGCCATTCCAGCGGCCGCCCTTGCGCTCGCCCTCGAGGTAATCGCGCAGCGGCTGCTTGTCGAAGCTCGGCTGCGCGCCACCCGGCCGGTAGCCGCTCGCGACCCAGAAGCGCGAGCTGTCCGGCGTGAGCACCTCATCGATCAGCAGCACCTCGCCGTCGCTGGTGCGCCCGAACTCGAACTTGGTGTCGGCGATGATGATCCCCCGTTCCCTGGCGATGTCGCGCCCCCGTTCGTACAGCATCCTCGATCGCCGCTCCAGCTCCGTTGCCGCGTCGCCTATCAGTGCGCGCATGCGGGCGATCGTGATGTTCTCGTCGTGGCCGGTCTCCGCCTTCGTGGCAGGGCTGAACAACACCTCCGCCAGCTGGTCGCTTTCCCGCAGCCCCTGTGGTAGCGGCTCGCCGGCGAGCGTCCCGGTCCGCGAGTACTCCTTCCAGGCGGACCCCGAAATATAACCCCGGACCACGCACTCCACGGGAAAGACTTCCGTGCGCCTGCAGAGCATCGCGCGCCCCGCGATCGCGGCCCTGTGCCCCGCCAGCGCGGGCACGACGCGCTCGATCTCGGCGGCGTTCGCCGAGATCAGGTGGTTGGGCGTGACGTCCGCGAGACGCTTGAACCAGTACGCGCTGATCTGCGTCAACACGGCGCCCTTGAACGGGATCGCCTCGCGCATCACGACGTCGAAGGCGCTCACGCGATCGGTTGCCACCAGCAGCAGGCGCTCTGCATCGACCTCGTAGATGTCACGCACCTTGCCGCGTCCGAGCTGGCGCAGTGGCAGCGCGCTCGACGTCATGAGAGTCATACGCGGAGCGCCTCCGCCGCATCGGGGAGCGGCGCCGCATCGACAATCGGGTCGACGATCTCGCGCAGAAACTCCATCACCTGCTCCGGTGAGCGTCCGATGAACTTCTCCGCGGCCACGAGATCTTCCATCTCCGCCGGGGAGAGGGTGAACTCGGGATCCGCGAGCAGCCGGTCGAGAAGATCGTTGCGAAGCGCGCCATCCTTCAGTGCGCGTCCGGACTCCAGACTGTGGCGGCGAATGATCGCGTGCGCGTGCTGTCTGTCACCACCGGCCGCGACCATGCGCACGATCAGCTTTTCCGTCGCCATGAACGGCAGCTCGCTGTCGATGCGCTGCCGGATCCGCGCGGGGTGGACCTCGAGACCCGCTGCGATGTTCTCCATGAGCAGCAGGATCGCGTCCGTGGCGAGAAACATCTCGGGGATGACGAGCCGGCGGTTCGCGCTGTCGTCCAGCGTGCGCTCGAAGAACTGCACGCTGTGCGTGAGATTCGCGTTCTCCTCGAGCGTCATCACGAATCTGGCGAGCGAGTTGATGCGCTCGGAGCGCATCGGATTGCGCTTGTACGCCATCGCCGACGATCCGATCTGCTCGCTCTCGAAGGGCTCCTCCATTTCGCCGTACGACTGCAGCAGCCGAATGTCCGAGGCGAACTTCGCCGCGGATGCGGAGATTCCCGCGACGACGCCGAGCACGTGCGCGTCGAGCTTGCGCGTGTACGTCTGCCCGGTGACGGGGAGCACGTGCGTGAACCCCATCCGCATGACGACGTTCCGCTCGAGCGCGCGCACGGCGTCGTGATTTCCGCGAAAGAGCTCGAGGAAGCTCGCCTGGGTGCCAGTCGTGCCTTTCACGCCGCGGAGCGGCAGCGTGGCGAGGCGATGATCGAGGTCCGCGAGATCCAGCACGAGATCCTGCATCCAGAGCGTCGCGCGCTTGCCCACCGTGGTGAGCTGCGCCGGCTGCAGATGCGTGTAGGCGAGCGTCGGCTCGGCGCTCCAGGTGCGTGAGAACTCCGCGAGCGCGCGCAGCACCGCGATGATCTTCGCGCGGAGCAGCGCGAGTCCTTCGCGCATGAGCACCAGATCCGCGTTGTCGGTCAGGAACGCGCTGGTCGCGCCCAGATGGATGAACGGCCGCGCCGCCGGAGCCGCAGCGGCAAAGGTCTCCACGTGCGCCATCACATCGTGCCTGACGCGGCGCTCGAGCTCCGCGGCCATCGTGAAGTCGATGTCGTCGAGGTGCGCACGCATCTGCGAGATGCCTTCGTCGGTGATCACCGCGTGCCCGTGCTCGTCGCGCACGCCCAGCTCGCGCTGGGCCTCCGCGAGGGCCAGCCAGAGCTCCCGCCACGTGCGATGGCGCCGCTGCGGCGACCACAGCTCCAGCATCGCCTTCGACGCATAGCGCTCGCTCAGCGGCGAGCTGTAACGCGCATGACTGCTCATCGAATCATGAAATCAGTGGAATAGATGCGACCCCCCCGCTCGAAGAACATGTGAATGGTCTCGCGGCCCGCTGCGGCATCGAGGGCGCGCGCGGCATCGTTCGCGGTCTCGATCGGAGTGCGATTGATCTGCACGATGACATCGCCCTTCTCGAGTCCGAGCTCGTCGGACACGCGATCACTGAGATTGTAGATGAGCGCGCCGCGCGGACTCCGAATGCCGTGGTCCGCGCGAATCGCCGGCGTGAGCGTCACGAGCTCGAGCTCCTTCAGCACCGCAACCTTGGCCGCGCTCACCTCGGGGAGATCGGCGATCGTGACGGTGACCGGCACGTCGCGGCCGCCACGCTTGACCACGAGCGGCACCTGATCGCCCACACGCAGATCGAGCAACTCCGCTTCCCAGTCGAAGGCGTTCCGAATCGCGCGGTTTCGCGAGCGCACCACCACGTCGCCCCGACGAATTCCCGCGCGGTCCGCCGGAGATCCCGGCACCACCGCGCCAACCACCAGTCCGGTCCGCAACGATTCGCGTGCGTTCGAGCCCCGTTGCGGCAGCTCCGGTTTGAGGCCGATCCACGGGCGCCGCACCGCACCGTGCGCGAGAAGATCTTCCGTCACGTGCTTGACGCGATTCACCGGAATCGCGAAGCCGAGCCCGATCGAGCCGCCACTCGGCGTGTAGATCGAGCTGTTCATTCCCACGATGTTGCCCACCGCGTTCACGAGCGGCCCCCCGCTGTTGCCCGGATTGATGGATGCATCCGTCTGAATCATGTCGACGTAGATGGCGGAGCCTTCCGAGCGCGCGACGAGATTGCGCCCGGTGCCGCTGATCACACCCACCGTCACGCTCGGCTCCGAGTTGCCAAGGAGAAAGCCGTACGGATTGCCGATCGCGATCACCCATTCCCCGATGATCAGGTCATCCGATTGGCCAAGCGGGGCCACGGGAAGTCCCTTCGCATCGATCTTGAGCACCGCGATGTCGTTCGCTTCGTCCTTGCCGAGCAGGCGCGCCGGATACGTCGTTCCATCACGCATCGCGACGGAGATCGAGTTCGCGCCCGCAACCACGTGCGCGTTGGTCACGATCACACCATCCGGGCGAACGATGAAGCCGGAGCCGAGCCCTGGAAGCACGCGCTGGCTCGTGCCGTTGAACACGTCGAAGGGATCGGTCGATCGGTCCACGACCTCGGTCTGCACGGTGACTACGGTGGGCGCGACACGCGCGACGGCCTGGGTGATCGCGGTGCGCCGCTGCCCATCGATCGCGCTGTCCGTTGCCGCCGCCTTGAGTATCCCTGTCTGCGACGCAGATGCGGTCGCGGCCTTTGCCGTGCTCACTTCGAGTGCGGGATCGTCGCGCGAGCTCCCCCCGCATGCGGCGGTCAGCGCCAGAAGGGAGAGAACGAGCGTTCGTGTGATCACAGGCTCGTACGGCTGCGCGAAACGCGCTTGCTCCAATCGTTGAGGAAGTGATCGAGTCCGAGATCCGTGAGTGGATGCACGAGCAGCAAACGCAGCACATCCGGCGGCACCGCCGCAGCATCCGCGCCCGCCACCGCCGCTTCCGCAAAATGACCCGGCGTGCGAATGGATGCCGCGATGAGCTCGCATTCGACGTTGTGTCTGTCGAAGAGTTGCCGGATGTCGCGAACGAGGGCGACGCCGTCCCCACCGATGTCATCCACGCGGCCCATGAACGCGCTCACCGAAAAGGCGCCCGCTTTCGCCGCGAAGAGGGCCTGCGCCGCGCTGAACACGAGTGTGGCCGATACTCGGATGCCATCCGCCGCGAGCCGGGCGGTGCCGCGGAGACCGTCTTCTATCACCGGCACCTCGACGACGATGTTGTCCGCGATCTTCGCGAGCTCCTTCCCATCCCGATAGATGTCGTCGGCCGTGATCGCGAGCACCGGCGCGAGCACGGGACCGCGCGTCAAGCGACAGAGCTCGGCCAGCAGATCGTGATACTCCTCCGCAGCGTCCTCTTCGGCGATCAACGTGGGATCGGTGGAGATTCCGTCCACAATCCCCACCTCGATCGCCCACCGGACTTCGTCGAGGCTTGCGGTATCGAGCAGTATCTTCATGTGCCGCCCAGGTAGAGGTCGCGCGGATAGCGAACGACTTCGAGGAAGAGCGCGTGCGGTGGTGCGGGAGCAGACGTGCGCCGGTTGTCTCCGGCCTCGAGCAACAGCGCGAAATCGGATGCGGGGCGCCGTCCCCGCGCGACCTCGATCATCGTGCCGACGAGGAAGCGTACCATGTGATGCAGGAAGCGATTGGCCTCGATCTCGAACACCAGTCCGCGTGGGCGCTCGCGCCACGATGCCTCAGTGACCGTGCAGCGATGGTCGTCCTCCGCTGGCGCCGTTCCCTGCACGGCGAAGGCGCGAAAGCAATGGGTGCCGATGAGTGTGCGAGCACAGTGCGCGAGCGCGTCGCGCGCGAGCGGCTCCTCGAGCGCCCACTCCCAGCGCCGCCGGAAGGGCGAACGCGCCTCCTGGTCGGTGCCGACGTGATAGCTGTACCGCCGTCCGGTGGCGCTGTACCGTGCGTGAAAGGCATCGCTCATCTCGACTGCGCTGGCGACCCACAGGTCCGCCGGCAGTACCGCGTTCAATGCCCGCCGCAACTCGGCCGCTTCCCACTTGAGCGGGACTCGCACCCCAACCGCCTGGCCGCGCGCATGCACGCCTGCGTCGGTGCGTCCGGCTCCCAGCGCGCCCACGGGTGCGTTGCACAACCGCTCGAGCGCGCTCTCCAACACTCCCTGTACCGTGCGTGTTGCCGGTTGGCGCTGCCACCCCGAGAACTCCGCGCCATCGTAATGCAGCACCAGCTGCACCATGCGCTCCGGCATGCGTGGAAGTTACCGGAACGACCTTCGCTGTCAAGCGATCCGAAGCGCGGAACCGATTGACAGCTCGGCACCTACGCCTCAACATTCACGCTCGGCGCACCCCTCTGCCCGACGGCTCAGCCCCCCTTCATGCCCCCTCGCACCCTCGCGTCGCTCGCCCATGCGCTCGCGGCAGCGTCCGATCTGGACGCGGCCATCGTTGCGCTTGGCGAAGCGCTCGCAGAGGTGGACCGCAGCACCGAGCTCTCGCTCTTCGGCTACGATGCGCGACATCAGATGCTGCGTGAGCGCGTGAGTCCCGACGGATCGAAGGTTCTCCGAGCGCGCGCAGACACGACCGTCGATCACCTGCCGGCCCGCATTCGCACGCAGATCCTGGCGGGCGGACAATTCGTCGATCTGGGCGAGCAGTCCGACGAATACGCACGACTGCTGGGCCTCGACACGACGCTCGAAGAGGAGGGGCTTCTCGCGCTTCGAGGGATGCGCGTGGACGGACAGCTCTCCGCCGTGGTCGCGCTGTACGAGCCGCGACGTTTCTTCGGCACACGCGTGATGGAGCGATTCGCTCCGTACGTCGCGCTCTTCGCGCTCGCGTATGCGCGCTTCGCCGAGCGGGAGGCGCGCAACGAGGCGGTGCGAACGCTCGAGGACGTTACACAGCGTGTGCACGGCGAGTACGTGAAGCATCTCGCGTCACTCGAGCAGGCGCTGGCAGTGGCGCGCAACACGCCGAGCGGCGGTGGTGGATTCACGCCCGAGCGCATGATCACGCTGGAGACGGAGAATGCGAAGGCGAAGGAGGATGCGCGCCGCGCCAATCGTCGTGCGGAGGCCGTGGAGCAGCAGGTGAGCGCGGCGGTGGGACAGCTCGAGCAGGCGCACGTCGAGCTGCACCGCCGGAGCGAGACGCTCAGGCAAAAGACACGAACGCTCTATCTCATCGAGCGCGTGCTCACGCTCGATGCCGGCACGAGCGATTCGCGCAAGCTCACGGACGGGCTGCTGAATCTGTGCGGCGATGACATGCAGGCGCAGCGCTGCTCGCTCATGCTGCGCGCGCCGGGCTCGAATCAACTCTACATCGCCGCCGCAAAGGGGTTGTCACCGGATGTCGCGGAGGGCACGCGCATCCACATCGGACAGGGCGTTGCCGGAAAGGTGGCGCTGAGCCGCGAGCCACTGCTCGTCACCGATGTGGCGCAGGCCGCGAATCATCCACTGCTCGGCGACGAGTACTTCACGACGGGATCGTTCATCAGCTTTCCGATCGTGTACCACGATGATCTCGTTGGCGTGCTGAATCTCACGAATCGGGTGCAGCGCGGTGTGTTCGTGGAAGAGGACGTGGAGCGCGTGCGGCTGCTCGCGCTGGTGATCTCGCTGGTCGCGTCACAGGCGGAGCTGCCGAGCAAGCTCCTGGAGCCGGCCGGTGCGAGGTAGCGCCGCCAACGCGCTCGTCAACGCGATCCGCCAGCTGCTGGGTGGCGCGTCACTCTCTGCCGACGAAACGAGCGATGCGTTCGACGTGATCATGATGGGGGAAGCCACCCCCGCGCAGATCGGCGCGCTGCTCACGGCACTCGCGCTCAAGGGAGAGACTGCCTCCGAGGTCGCCGGCGGCGCGCGCGCGCTCCGCAGGGCGATGCTCCCGTTCGTCGTCGATGATTCCGCGACGCTCGTCGACACGTGCGGCACCGGCGGCGGCTCGTTCTCGACGTTCAATATCTCCACTGCTGCGGCACTCGTCGCCGCGGGCGCGGGCGCGCGCATCGCGAAGCACGGCAACCGCTCGCACAGCTCGCGCTGCGGCAGCGCTGATGTGCTGGAGTCGCTCGGCGTCGAGATCCAGCCCTCGCCCGCGGTGATGCGGCGCATGCTCGATCACGCCGGGATCGTGTTCATGTTCGCCCCCGCCATGCATCCGGCCATGCGGCACGTCGCCGCGGTTCGGCGCGAGCTGGGCGTGCCCACCATCATGAACCTGCTCGGCCCTCTCGCGAATCCGGCAAGTGCGGGGCGGCAGGTGGTGGGCGTCGCGAATCCGGCGCGCATGGACCTCATGGCGGGCGCGCTCGCCGAGCTGGGGAGCATGCACGCACTCGTGGTCCATGGCGAGCCGGGAATGGATGAGATCTCGCCAATTGGCTGCACGCGAGTGCTCGAGGTTCGGAGCGGCGTGGTGAGCGAGTGGACGCTCGATCCGGCGAGCTACTCGCTGGCTGCGGCACCGGACGAGCTCGCGGGCGGCGAGCCGGCGGAAAATGCGGCGCGCGTGACGGCAGTGCTCGATGGCAGCGATCGGAAAGGCGCCCGAAGCGCCGTGGTGCTCAACGCTGCCGCTGCGATCTACGTGGGTGGCGCCGCCACGAGCTTCGGCGACGGCATACGCGCGGCCACGATCGCGATCGACTCGGGGAGAGCGCTACGCGCGCTCGCGGCATTGCGCGAAGCGAGCGCCGGAAAATGAAACGTCGGATTACGTAGAGCGCTTCCCTTCAATTGCTCCAGTTGCCCCACCATAACCGCACCGCAACTGCCGCTCGCGCTGGCTCGAGACGCAAGACTCCAAGAGCACGATTCTGGAAAAAGCCTCCGGACACGCGTGACGCGGCGGGTTCGACTCGAGATCTCGCCGTTCCCGCTAGTACTTGCGCAGCACCCCGACGACGACTCCCTGAATCGTGACGTCGTTCTCGTGCACGTAGATCGGCAGCATCGCGTCGTTCGCCGGCTGCAGGCGGATGCGACCGTCGCGCTCGCGATAGATTTTCTTTACCGTGGCGGCGTTGTTGTCCACGAGCGCAATGACGGTTTCCCCGTTGTCCGCGCTCCGGCGCTCGTTGATGATGACGTAGTCGCCGTCCCGGATCTGCTCGTCGATCATCGAGTTTCCGCGAACCCGGAGGACGTAGTGATTGCCGCCTCGCGAGATGAAGCTGTCCGGCACGCACATGGTCTCGTGTGCGGTGACGGCCTCGATCGGCATGCCGGCTGCGACCGTTCCCAGAAGCGGGAGCTCGACCGCCTTTGGGAACACGTCCGACGGCAGAATCTCGATCGCCCGGCTCTCGTTGTACGAGCGCTTGATGTAACCTTTGCGCTCGAGATTACTGAGATGCTCGTGGACGGTGGCCAGCGAGTTATAGTTGAACTTCCGCGCGATCTCTTCGAAGCTGGGTGCGTACCCGTTGTCCTCGGAGTATCCGCTGAGGTAATCCAGGATCTCGCGTTGCCGCTTGGTGAGCGCCATGCTCGCAGGTGGACGAAGGTGAGCGTAGCCGTAAAACCATCTCTCGCGCGTCCCGAATGGACGCCGAAAAGCAGAATAGCCGAACAGTGACCGAAGCGCAAGTCTTTTCGCGGCAATGGGCTCCGCCAACCGGCGTGCTCGGCCGAATAATGGTCGAGTCCGCCAACAGGGTTGGCGCGATGACCAGTACCCAGCGACGCGCCGTCGAGCACGCCGCTGGACTCGCTCACGCGCGTCCCTCATTCCGCGATGCCCTCACGCGCGACACGGTGGCCGTGATCGCCGAGATCAAGCGGCGCTCGCCTTCGAAAGGAGCGATTCGCGAGTCGATCGCGGCCGGGTCGCAGGCACTCGCCTTCGAGCGGGGAGGTGCGGCGGCGATCTCGATCCTCACGGAGCCGGCGCACTTCGGAGGCGCCCTCGCGGATCTCGAAAGCGCACGAGATCGCGTTGTCATCCCGTTGCTCCGCAAGGACTTCCACTGTGATCCGATACAGCTGTTCGAGGCGCGCGCGTGCGGCGCGTCGGCAGCGCTCCTGATAGCGCGCGCACTCTCGCCGTCCGCGCTGCAGGAGATGATCGCCGCCGCCAACGAGCTGTCGCTCGAGCCGCTCGTCGAGGTGCGCACCCAAGCCGAGCTGTCGCGCGCGCTCGAGCTGGGCGCGCGCGTGATCGGGATCAACAGCCGCGATCTCGAGACACTCGAGGTCGATCCCGCCGTCCCCCGGCGTTTGTTGCCGATGGTGCCGCCGGAGGTGCTCGCGGTTGCCGAGAGCGGAGTCGGGGGCCTGGAGGATGTGATCGCCCGCGCCGAGTGGGGAGCGGACGCGGTGCTCGTGGGCTCGGCGCTCTCCGCTTCGGGCGATCCGGAAGGCGCCGTGCGCGCGCTCACGCAGGTGCGCAGGAGCCCGCGTGCGCGTTGAGGTGAAGGTGTGCGGGCTCACGCGCGCGACCGATGCTCGTGCAGCTGCGGAGCTCGGGGCTCGCTACCTCGGGGTGATCTTCGCCGGCGGCCCTCGCACGCTCGACGCGGAAGCAGCGCGACGAGTGCTGGATGGCGGCGGCGTGAACGTCGATCGCGTGGGCGTATTCGGCAATGCGGATGCGGCCACGATCGCCCTGGCAGTGAGTGAGGCGAAGCTCGACATCGTGCAGCTCCATGCCGATCCCGATGCTGCGAAGGTCCGCGCCATTCGGGAGGCGTCCGGTGCACGCGTCTGGGCTGTCGTACGGGTCGAGGGGCCCCTCGACGCGGGAGCGCTTCACGCGCTGTGGAAATCTGCGGACGCGGTCGTGCTCGATTCCAAGGTGAAGGGTGTCCTCGGCGGCACGGGCGTCGCCTTCGACTGGCGGGAGGCGGGCCATACTACACCCCCGACACGTGAGGGGCGGCTCGTGGTAGCGGGCGGACTCACCGCAACGAATGTGGGGGAGGCGATCGAGACGCTCTCACCAGACGTCGTCGACGTCTCCTCCGGCGTCGAATCGTCTCCCGGAATCAAGGATCACGCACGCATCGCCGACTTCATCGAAGCGGTGCGGCGAACCGGAGTGCTTCGATGACCGCGACACACACGGGTGACCGCTTCGGCGCATTCGGAGGACGCTACGTCCCCGAGACGCTCATTCCCGCGCTCGATGACCTGGAGGCAGCGCTCGCCCAGGCGGTGCAGGATCCGGGTTTTGTTTCCGAGCTCGACAGTTTGCTTGCCACTTACGTCGGTCGTCCTTCTCCATTGAGCGACGCGCCGCGGCTTTCCGCGCTGGTAAGGGCGACGGTGCTGCTCAAGCGCGAAGACCTGAATCACACCGGCGCGCACAAGATCAACAACACGGTGGGGCAGGCGCTGCTGGCGCGTCGCATGGGAAAGCGTCGCATCATCGCGGAGACGGGCGCGGGACAGCACGGGGTTGCGACGGCAACGATATGCGCGCGATTCGGGCTCGAGTGCGTGGTGTACATGGGCGAGGAAGACATGCGCCGGCAGGCATTGAATGTCTTCCGAATGCGATTGATGGGGGCTCGCGTGATCCCCGTGACGTCGGGCACGCGAACGCTCAAGGATGCGACGACGGAAGCAATTCGCGATTGGGTCACGAACGTGACCGACAGTCATTACATCATCGGCTCAGTGGTTGGACCTGCACCCTATCCGCGAATGGTACGTGAGTTTCAGGCAGTGATCGGACGTGAAGCCCGGGCGCAGATGCTCGCGCAGGTCGGACGTCTCCCGGCGACCGTGGTGGCGTGTGTGGGCGGAGGGTCGAACGCGATGGGCATTTTTCATCCATTCGTAAGTGATGCGGAAGTCGAGCTGGTGGGTGTCGAGGCGGCGGGCGAGGGGCTCGACACCGGGCGCCACTCGGCGTCGCTGTCACGCGGCACGCCCGGCGTGCTGCACGGCGCACGCAGTTACCTCTTGCAGGACGCGGCCGGGCAGGTCCATCCCGCGCACTCGATCTCGGCGGGACTCGACTATCCTGGGGTCGGGCCCGAGCACTCCCACCTGAAGGACAGCGGACGGGCAATGTACGTGTCCATCACCGACGAGGAGGCGCTCGAAGGGCTCGTGACGCTGAGCCGCCTCGAAGGAATCATCCCCGCGCTGGAGACGGCGCACGCGATCGCGTGGGTGGTGAAGGAGCGCGCGCGGTGGTCGAGCGATGACGCGGTGCTCATCTGCATCAGCGGACGCGGTGACAAGGACGTCACGCAGGTGAGCGAGCTGCTCGGAGACCGCATAGCCTCGTGACGTCGCCCGCGATCGCGCCGCACGAGCCCACGGAGCTCGAGCTCCCCGACCCGCCGTGCGCTCCGCAGCTCGTGGAGGAGATGCTGCGCCAGCTCGCACGCTCGATCAAGACGCACCAGCTCTATCTGCCGAATAATCCGATCTACCAGCGCGCCATCGAGAATCTGCGCGCGGCGTTCGCGCCGATCTGGCCGCACACGGCTGAAATCGTTCTCTCCATCACGGAGGCGGATTTTCGCTGGTACGGCCGCTCCGTGATGCACGAGGCCAACCGCTCGGAGAGCGTGCCCTGGGTGTTCTTCAAGGATGGCGTGCGCGAGCTGACGATGACGCAGGGCATCGAGGCTGATGAGCTCATGTCGCTGCTGCGCATCCTGCAGCGCGTGCGCAATGCGGCGCCGGAAGAGGACGATCTCCTGACGCTCATGTGGGAGCAGGAGTTCACGCGGCTGAGGTATCGTTTCGTCGAC
Organism: Gemmatimonadaceae bacterium; assembly: GCA_025929535.1. GTDB lineage: Bacteria > Gemmatimonadota > Gemmatimonadetes > Gemmatimonadales > Gemmatimonadaceae > FEN-1250. The sequence continues at coordinate 20,580 of JAICLZ010000031.1, read as the reverse complement.
ATCAATCTCGACTCGCACGCGTCGTTCGATGCATCGCCCTCGCCGCCGCAGGAGCGCACGCTTCCGATCGTCGAGGACATGCGCGCCGAGGAAGAAGCACAGCCCGAGCGCAAGTCGGGGATCGTGCGCATGGAGGATCTCGACGCGACGCTGTACTTCCTCGATGAAAAGGAGATCGATTACCTCCGTGGTGAAGTCGCGACCGAGCACACGATCGACATGCCGCGCAACGTGCTCGCCATTCTGCTCGACATTTTCGAGGTGCAGGAGAACGAAAAGGTGCGCGAGGAGCTCTGCGGCATTCTCGAGAGCTACATGCTCAACCTGCTCGCGGCGGGTGCGTACGGCTCGGTTGCCTATCTCCTGGGCGAGACCGAGCTGCTGATCGGGCGCGCGGTCGCGCTCGCACCCGCGCACAAGCAGCGGCTGCTCGCGCTGCCCGTCAGCCTGAGCGATCCGAAGGTGCTGTCGCAGCTGCTCGAGGCGCTCGATCAATCGGAGGTCATCCCGCAGCAGGCGGAGCTCGACGCGCTCTTCGAGCAGCTCCGCGGCTCAGTGCTCGGCACCGTGCTCGGATGGCTGAAGCACGCGCAGAAGCCCGAGCTGCGCACGGCGCTCGAGCGCACGGCCACGCGCATGGCCTCAGCGAACAGCGCCGAGATGATGAAGCTGATCGGCTCGTCCGACGTGTCGGTGGCGGTCGAGGCGATGCGGCGCGCGGGCGAGCTCAAGACGGCGGGCGCGGTGGCGCCGCTCGCGAAGGTGATGCAGCAGCCGAACGTGGAGCTGCGCCAGGCTGCCGCGCAATCGCTCTCGGAGATCGGCTCTCCGGGCGCGCTGCGGCTGCTCGAGACGGCGCTGAACGATGACGATCGCGATGTGCGCGTGTCGGCCGTGCGCGCGATCGGCGTTCGCGGGCACCGCGCGGCGTTGGCGCGCGTCGAAGAGGTGGTGCAGGGCAAGTCCGTGAAGGCCGCGGATCTCACCGAGAAGATGGCGTACTTCGAGGCGTACGGCGCGCTTGCGCGGGACGCGGGCATCCGGCCGCTGGACAAGCTGCTCAACGAGCGCAACTTCTGGGGCCGGCGCGCGACGCCGGAAATTCGCGCGTGCGCCGCGCGTGCGCTCGGGATCATCGGGAGTGCGAGCGCCCTCGAGTCGCTGCGGCGCGCGACGAACGAGCGCGACCCGATGGTTCGGAGCGCGATCAACCGCGCCATGCGCGAGCGCACCTAAATGACGACGCCGGCCACATTCTCCACGACCGCGCCGAACCTCGCGCCGCCCGGTGTCGGCGAGCGCGGGAGCGACGGCTTCGTCCGCAAGATGGGTCGCGAGTTCCTGCTCGCGATCTACGGCGCGCTGCGCACGGTGAAGATGTATCCGCCCGACAATCCGGTCGTGCAGAAGACGATGCAGGAGGTCGTGCGGCTCTCGAACGAGCTGCTTCGCAACGAGCGCGAAGTCGAGCTTCGCGTGTCCGGCGAATTCATCTTCATCAACACCACGAGGCTGAGGCTCGACCTCGAGAACTACGCGAGCTTCAATCGCATCATCACGGCGTTCAGGGATGCGGGCGTCGGCCTCTGTCGCATGCGCGATGCCTCCGCCGAACGGGACTGGGTGGTGTTTCTGACGCTGCTCCAGAACGCCGCCGTGGGCGAGCCCGAGGCGCGCCTCTACGCGCTCGGCGAAAAGCTCGCCGCCGCCAAGGTGACTGCCTTCGAGCTCGGTCCTCCGACGAATCTCGACGAGGAGATGCGCCAGAAGGCGAAGGAGGCGGCCAAGCGCACGTACGCGCAGTCGGTTTCGGTCACGAAGGAAGTGATCAACTCCGTTCGCATGGGGCGCAGCCCGAACATCAAGAAGATCAAGCGCGTGGTGCAGGGAATCGTGGACCAGGTTCTCAACGAAGAGACCTCGCTGATCGGGCTGACGACGCTGCGCGACTACGACGAGTACACGTTCACTCACAGCGTGAACGTGTGCATCTTCTCCGTCGCGCTCGGACGAAAACTCGGGCTCACGCGGCTCCAGCTCTACGATCTGGGCGTGGCCGCGCTGATGCACGACATCGGGAAGGCGCGGGTGCCGCTCACCATTCTGAACAAGCCGAGCGGCCTGTCGGAGGAGGAGTGGCGGACGATCTGCGGACATCCGTGGATGGGGGTGCTGCAGCTGTTCGCCATGCGCGGACAGAACGACATCCCGTATCGCGCGATGATCGTGGCCTTCGAGCACCACAAGAAGACCGATCTCTCGGGATATCCGAAGCACCTGCGCCCGCGCACGATGAGCATCTACAGCAAGGTGGTCGCGGTGGCGGATGCCTTCGATGCGGCGACCTCGCGACGCGCGTATCAGAGCATCCCGCTGTCGCCGGCGGACGTGCTGCAGGAGATGCGCATCAATCCGCATCGCGGCATGGACCAGGTGCTCGTGAAAGCCTTCATGAGTCTCGTGGGACACTACCCGGCGGGTACATTGGTGGTGCTCGACACCTTCGAAATGGCAATCGTGAACGCGGTGAACGCCGTTCCCGAGGCGCTCTCCCGCCCGATCGTGCGCCTGATCAGCGACGAGCGCGGCAACCTTCTGTTCCCGGGCACGATCGTGGACCTCAATCAGATGAACGACTCCGGTGGCTACGCACGCACGATCATCAAGGTCGCCGACCCCGAACGGTATGGCATCCGGATCAGCGACTATTTCGTCTGACCTGATCACCCGCCGCTTTGCGTCGTTGCGTGAGCGCGATGCCAAAGCGCTGGTCATCTACGTCACCGCTGGGCACCCCGACCGCGCGCGGTCGCTCGCGCTGTTGCGCGGCATCGCGGACGCGGGCGCGGATGTGATCGAGCTCGGTGTGCCATTCTCCGATCCACTCGCGGATGGCCCCGTCATCCAGGCGAGCTCGCAGCGCGCACTCGAGCTAGGGATGACGTTCGATGGCGTGCTCGAGCTCGCGGCGGAAGCCACGGTGGATGTTCCACTGGTGCTGTTCAGCTATCTGAATCCGATCATCGCAGCCGGACCTAGTGCCCTCGCGCGTGCCGCGGCATCCGGCATTCACGGTCTGCTCGTCACCGATCTTCCCGTTGGAGGCGACGCCGAGGTCGAGCGGAAGATCGGCGAGTCGCCGCTCGCGTTCATCCGGCTCGTCGCGCCGACCACGCCCACACCGCGAATGGCCGAGATCGCGCGGCACGGCAGCGGATTCGTGTATCTCATCAGCCGCTTGGGCGTGACGGGGATGCAGAACGAGATCGCGACGGGCCTCGGGGCGACCATCGAGCGCCTGCGCAGCGCGACAAAGCTGCCGGTGTGCGTGGGATTCGGCATCTCCGGGCCGGAGCAGGCGGCGGCGGTGGCGGCGCTCGCGGATGGCGTGGTGGTCGGGAGCGCCGTGGTGCGCGCCGCTGGTTCCAGCGTCGAGGACGCGGTAGCGCTCGTCCGCTCGATGCGGAAGGCGATCGACGACCGCTGAAGCTCCGCGCTGACCGCTCGCAATCAGGTATCGCGCAGACGTCGCTCCACGCGCTCATCCGGTTTCACGAAGATCGTCTCCGATCGCTGCACCAGCACGAGCCCCGGCGCGCCACCTTTCGCCTTGCGCACGTACCTGCGACGCGTCCAGTCAACCGGCACGAGCCCCGAGCCGCGCGACTTGCTGTGCCATGCCGCGAGCACCGCCGCCTCCTCGCGGTCGCGCGTGGGCGGCGGCTCGTCGCGCGACCAGCGGAGCACGACGTGCGCGCCGGTCGCATCGCGAGCGTGGAGCCACACATCGCGCGGCGATGATTCGTGGAAGGTGAGCGTGTCGTTGGACGCGGCGCCGCGTCCAACCCAGATCTCGAGCCCACCGCTCGATCGATACGTCCGGAACGGCCGCGCGGCCGCGCGCGCGGTGGCCTGCCGCCCGGGCCGGGCCTCCGGCCGTGGCGCCGGCGCAGGCGCGACCTCGAAGGCCGCCATGCGCTCGGGCAGCGAGGCGAGCGCACGCTCCATCGATCGCACGTCATCGTAGATTCGCTCCGCCACCGCCACGGCGCTCTCGCCTTCCTCGTGCGCTACGCTCGCCTCGCTGCCATCGAGGAGCCGCACCCGCTCCGGCGCGGGAACATCGCCAAGCGACATGAGCGCGTCCGCGAGCAGGCGAAGACGAGGCGCCTCGGCGGCGCGCCCGAGCTCGCGGCGCATGCGCTCGAGCGCGCGATCGCGCCGGACATCGGCGCGCGTGGCGGATGCGCCGCCACTCGCCGCGCGCTGATCCGGATGCTCCGGCGCAACCAACGAGCTCGCCGGAACCGCATCGTCGCAGAAGGGAAACGGGAGGAGCACGCGCCCACACCACGACGGATGGGCAGGGCCGAGCGCGCAGATCTCGCGATACCGATCCACCGCGAGCTCCGGCGCACTCACGAGCCAACGCGCGACCGGAGCACTCACCCACCGGCCAGTCATGAGCGTCGCCACCTCGCCCAGCGTCGCCGCCCGAAGCACCGCGCCATCGTTGAGCACCGCGCGCGGCACGGAGCGCGGCGGCAGCGCGCCGCCCACACGCGCAATGACGCGTCCACTCTCGTGCGCCAGCGCCGCGCGCGCGGTCGGGAGCATGCTCACCTCGAGCAGTCCGCGCTTGTTCACCGATCCGCGAAACTTTCCCTCGCGCGCGAGCGCGATCATGAGCCGCCGATCATCGTCGGGCGCAGTCACGCTCTCGATGATCCAGCCCGCCAGTGGTCCGCGCACCTCCGCATCGGCGCGCTCACACACAACCACGTCCGGACTGGAGAGGTCGATCTCCACCGGAAGACCCTGACCGGCGGAGATCACGACGCGTTTCGCGTAGCGATCGAGATGCCCGGTGCGGATGGTGCCCCCGCGCCATCTCGCGTCGAGCTCACGCGCGAGATGGTAGACGGTCAGGCTGTCCATGGCACCAGAGTGTTTGACACGCGCGGAGGATGCCCGTAAATTCTTTGCCTGTCAACACATGCGCCCTCTCGCCTACATCGCCCTCGGCTCCAATCTCGGCGACCGGGATCAATTGCTTGCACGAGCGCGCTCGGCGCTCGCGGCACTTCCGCGCAGTCGCGTCGTGGCTGAATCTTCCGTCGAGGAAACGGCGCCCGTCGGCGAGGTGCCGCAGGGGCTGTATCTCAATCAGATGGTTGCACTGGAAACCGAATTGTCTCCGCGCGAGCTCCTGGCCGAGCTGCAGCGAATCGAGCAGGAGGCCGGTCGCGTTCGTACGCTTCATTGGGGACCTCGCACGCTCGATCTCGACATCGTGCGTTTCGGCGACCAGCACGTACACGAGCCCGATCTCGTGATTCCACATCCCCAGCTCTCCCATCGCGATTGGTGGCAGCGCGAGCTGGCCGAACTGGGGGCGACCGAATGAGCGCGAGCAGCGGCGAAGGCGCACGTGTGACGATCCGCGATTTCCAGGAGCGGAAGAATCGCGGCGAGAAGCTCGTGGTGGTCACGGCCTACGACGCGCTCTTCGGAAAGCTCGTGGACGAGAGCGGCGTCGACGCGGTGCTCGTCGGCGACTCGCTCGGCAATCTTCTCGCGGGCTTCGACACGACGCTCCCGGTCACCCTCGATCAGATGATCTACCACGCGCGCTCCACGCGCGCCGGCGTGAAGCGCGCCCTCCTGATTGTCGACATGCCCTTTCTCACGTACCAGGTGTCGTGGCGCCGCGCGCTCGTGAACTGCGGACGCGTGATGCAGGAAGGAGGCGCGGATTCGGTGAAGCTCGAGGGTGCGTCCGAGAACGTGCTCACTGCGGTGCGCGCGGTCACGGGCGCCGGAATTCCGGTGATGGGGCATCTCGGCTTCACCCCACAATCGGTGCTCGCGCTCGGGGGCGCGCGCGTGCAGGCGCGCGATGCGCAGAGCGCGAAACAGATCGTGGAGGATGCGAAGCGCCTGGAGGGGGCGGGCGCGTTCTCGATCGTGCTCGAGCTCGTGCCGGCGAAGGTCGCCGCTCGCGTCACCGAAGCGGTGAGCATCCCGACCATCGGTATCGGCGCCGGCGCCTCGTGCAGCGGGCAGGTGCTCGTGCTCCACGATCTGCTCGGGCTCAACGAAGGATTCAGCCCGAAGTTTCTCAAGCGCTACGCGGCGATCGCCGCCGACGTCCGGAACGCGATCTCGCGCTTCGGCGAAGAGGTGCGCGCGGGAAGCTATCCCGACGACGATCACAGCTTCTAGGCGCAGGCGTCGTGCAGATCGTGGAGCGAATCGAGCCTCTGCGCATGGCACTCGCGGAGCCGCGCAGCCGCAGCGTGCGGATCGCACTGGTTCCTACGATGGGTGCGCTGCACGAAGGCCACCTCGCACTGGTGGATCGTGCGCGCGCCCGTGCCGGCTGCGTGGTCATGAGCGTGTTCGTGAACCCGCTCCAGTTCGGACCCAACGAGGACTTCGCTCGCTATCCGCGCAACCGCGAAGGCGATGCGCGAGCGGCGGAAGCCCGCGGAGTGGACTTCCTGTTCGCGCCACAACCCGATGAGATCTACCGCCCGGGTCGCGCCGTGTCCGTCCTTCCCACGGCGCTCGCATCGCGATGGGAAGGCGCATCGCGTCCGGGACATTTCGCCGGCGTGCTCACGGTGGTGGCGAAGCTGTTCAACATCGTCCAGCCGGACGTCGCCGTCTTTGGACAGAAGGACATCCAGCAGGCAGCGCTCGTTCGCGCGTTGGTGCGCGATCTGGATTTCCCGATTCAGATCATCGTGGCACCCACGGTTCGGGAGCACGATGGCGTGGCTCTCTCCAGCCGTAATGCGTATCTCAGCGCGCCCGATCGCAAGCGCGCGCGTGTGCTCTCGCGCGCGATCTTCGCCATGCGCGACGCCTTCGACCAGGGCGAGCGCTCGACTGCCTCCCTGGAAGCGCTCGGCAATGCCGTGGTGGGAGCCGAGCCCGAGGTCCATCTCGAATATCTGGCGGTGATGGACCCGGACACGCTCGAGCCCAGGGCGCTCGCGTCGACAGGCGCGATCGTCGCGATCGCCGCTCGCATCGGCAACACACGCCTCATCGACAACGTCATCCTCGGCATTCCGGCCGACGCCGCATGAGCGTTGCCGAGATCGAGCTTCCCGAGTGGGCAGTCGCGTCCCCGAAACGCCGGGCACACATCGCGCGCGTCAATGCGCTGGCGCTGTCCTGGGCGGATGCCTTGCGAGTCGATCGCGAAGAGCGGGATGCGTGGAGCGACGCCACGCGATGGCACGATGTGCTGCGCGATGCGGGTGAGGCCGAGCTGCGGGCGCTGGTGCCGCAGCTCGATTGGCGCGCATCGCTGCTGCACGGGCCGGCGGCCGCGGCGCGCCTGGCCGAGGACGGCGAGCGCCGCGCCAGCGTGCTCGAAGCCATTTTCTGGCATACCGTAGGCACGGCGAAGTGGGATCGCACGGGGCGCGTGCTCTACATGGCTGATTTCCTGGAGCCCGGGCGAACGTTCGATCGCGAGAAGCGCGCGCAGCTCGCAGCACGTGTTCCCGATGATTTCGAGGGAGCGTTTCGCGATGTCGTTCGGATGCGGCTCGGCGACAGGATTGCGTCGCGCGAGAGGCTTCTCCCCGAAACGGCGGCGCTGTGGGAGAGCGTGCAGTGAACAGGCGCGTCGTGCGCATCGCCGCGGGCGTGCTGGCGCTCGTCGCGGTCACGGCCGGAGTGGTGCGCTATCGCGCGTCCACCTCCGCACCCGACACGAAACAGCAATCGCGCGCGCAGCTGCCATCGACATCCTCCGGAGCACCGCTCCGGGAACCGAGATGGGCGACCGGCACGCGAATAACGGTCGAGGTGCTGAACGCGACCAAGGTGCGCGGACTCGCGCGCCGCGCCGCACTCACCCTGCGTGATCAGGGATTCGACGTGGTGTCCACCGGCACGAACCGGGATCCGTTCGACAGCACGCAGGTGCTCGACCGCACGGGGCATCGGGACTGGGCCGTTCGCGCGGCGAAGGCGATGGGAGGGGCGACGGTGCTCGTTCGCCCGGACAGCTCACGCGACGTTGACCTGACCGTGCTCATTGGGGCGTCGTGGCGCCCCCCGTCCCAGCCGTTCTACCCGTAGCTGTCCGCACGCCGCAGCGATGTCCTTGCCGCGGCTCTTGCGGATGGCAACCTCCACTCCGGCGTCGCGCAGCACGCGCGCGAAGCCGGAGATGCCCTCGGGCGGGGACCCCTTGAACTCGAGCGCGCCGCCCTCGTGCAGCGGAATGAGATTCACGAACGCGCGGCACGAGCGCGCGAGCGTGGCGAGCTGGCGCGCGTGCTCCGGCGCGTCGTTGACGCCGCCGAGCATGACGTACTCGAACGTGACGCGCCGGCCGAAGGTCTTCGCCTGGGCGATCACATCGGCCAGCGGATACTTGACGTTCACCGGCATCAGTTCGCGCCGCAGCTCGTCCGACGGTGCATGAATCGAGATCGCGAGGCGGAACTGCTCCGGGCGCTCCGACAGCGAGACGATTCCGGGCAGCACTCCAACCGTGGACACCGTGATGTGCCTCGCGCCAATGCCGAGCCCCTGCGGGCTGTTCAGGATCGTGAGCGCCGTGTCGACTGCGCTCCAGTTCATCATGGGCTCGCCCATCCCCATGAATACCACGTTGGTGACCGCAATCGGCGGCTCGAGCAGCGCCATCTCGCGCACCTGCGCGGCGATCTCCCACGCGGCCAGGTTGCGCTGGAATCCCATGCGGCCGGTGGCGCAGAAGGCGCACCGCAGAGCGCATCCCGCCTGCGACGAGATGCAGAGGGTCCGCCGTCCACCCTCGGGGATCGCGACCGTCTCGATCTCCTGACCCTCCGGAAGCCGGAACAGAAACTTCTCCGTGCCGTCCGACGAGGTCTGCCGAGCGACGAGCTCGAGTCGGGGGATCGTGAACCGCTGCGCCAGCGCATCCCGGAAGCCGAGCGGCAACGCGGTCATGTGCGCGAAATCGAGCGTGGGCTTCTCCCAGAGATGCCGCACGACCTGTGTGGCACGATACGCGGGCTCACCCGTGGCGGCCGCGTACTCCCGCAGGCGCGTGAGCGCGTCCGCGGGGGTGAGATCGAGCAAATTGATGAGAGCGGTCATGTGGCCGGCCAAGGAGTCGGTGCTGCGATTCGCCGCACGCACCGGTGGTGTAATCTAACCACCTCCGGTCCCGATTGCCGGCCCCAAGTGCCTCCCGAACCACGCGAGCGACTCGCGAATAACTCGCTGTATCGCATACACATATGAAGCACGCCAAGCGGCGAAAAGCGCTCCCCGATGCTTCCCGGAAAGGGGCGCGGAGTGTAGCTTTCCCTTCACATTGATGACCATCCCGGAGCTGTCGTGCGCGTGATCTCGACACGGTCGTGGACGCGAGTGAGCGCCATGTTGTTTGCGCGCACCATCCACACCCGGGACCTCGCTCGCGCCGGGCACGCAGCCGAGTGAGCTCCCAGCGATGGCTGCCGCCCCTCCTCTGGGCGGCCCTCATCCTCATCCTGACCTCGATTCCAGGCTCGCATCTTCCCGTTCTGCCATTCCGGAATTTCGATAAGGTCGTGCACCTCGCGATCTATGGCGTGCTCGGATGGCTGGCAACACGTGCGTGGGCGAACGGTTCGCGGGTCACGGCCGCGGCGCTACTGGTAGTCGTTCTCATCTCCTGCTTCGGCATACTGGACGAATGGCATCAGCAATTCATTCCGCAGCGGTCGATGGATCTCCGGGACTGGGCAGCGGATACGACGGGGGCACTGATCGGCGCTCTCCTGGCGCTGGCGAGCGGCCGCAAACAGGTGAGCGCGTGATCGACGAGCACACGCTCGCGACCAGCCTGCGCACCCAGCTCGGGGGCGCCCTGCGGCGCGAGCACGTCGGCACGACGGTGAAGCTCGGCGGTTGGGTGCAGCGCCAGCGCGTCATGGGCGGCATCGTCTTTCTCGATCTTCGCGACCGCGCGGGCGTGGTGCAGGTGTCCTTCGATCCCGAGTTTGCGAGCGCCGCCGCGATCAAGCTGGCCGGCTCCGTGGGCCGCGAGAGCGTCGTGCTGATCGAGGGCGAGGTGGTGGCGCGACCCGAGAACGGTCGCAACGCGGAGCTCGCGACCGGCGAGATCGAGGTCAAGGCGAGCTCGATGCGCGTGGTGGGTCCCGCAGACACGCCCGCCATTCCGGTGGCGCTCGGAAAGGGGGAGACCCTCCCGTCCGAGGAGTTGCGGCTGCGCCACCGCTATCTCGACCTTCGCCGCCCGGAGCTGCAGACCAACATCGTGTTGCGCCACCGGCTCATGCAGGCGACGCGAAGACATCTCAGCGAGCGTGGCTTCCTCGAGATCGAGACGCCTATCCTGACCAAGCCCACGCCGGAAGGCGCCCGCGACTATCTGGTGCCGAGCAGGGTGAGCGCGGGCGAGTTCTACGCGCTGCCGCAATCGCCCCAGCTCTATAAGCAGTTGCTCATGATCTCCGGCTTCGACCGCTACTTCCAGATCGCGCGCTGCTTCCGCGATGAGGATCTCCGGGCTGACCGGCAGCCGGAGTTCACGCAGATCGACATCGAAGCCTCCTTCATTTCGGCGGAGGACATCTACACGCTCGCCGAGGGGCTGCTCGCGGCGCTGTGGAAGGAGGCCGGGCTCTCGATTCCGACGCCGTTCCCGCGCATGAAGTACGCGGACGCGGTCGAGCGCTATGGCACGGACCGGCCGGACTTGCGCTACGGGCTCGAGCTGTTCGACGCGACGGACGTGTTTCGCGGTGTCGATTTCGGAATCACTCGCAGCGCGATCGATGCGGGCGGACGCGTGCGCGGGGTGCGCATCCCCGGCGGCGCTGCGTTGTCGCGGAAGCAGGTGGACGAGCTGGAGGCGCTCGCCAAAGGCGCGGGTGCGGCTGGCATGCTGCGACTCAAGCGCGAGAAGGGCGAGCTCACCGGGCCGCCGGCGAAGTTCCTGTCGGCGGAGCAGGGGGCCGCACTGGGCATTCAGGAGGGCGAGCTGTGCCTGCTCGTGGCGGCTCGCGACCACGTGTCCTCGCCCGCGCTCGATCGCGTGCGGCAGGAAGCCGCAAAGGTGATGCAGCTCGTGCCGACCGGCACGCTGTCGTTTCTGTGGGTGATCGATTTTCCGCTCTTCGAAAAGGACCCCAGCACCGGCACGCTGGGTGCGGTGCATCACCCGTTCACGTCGCCGCATCCGGACGATCTCGCGCTGCTCGACAATGCGCCCGAGCAGGCGCGCGCGGTCGCGTACGATGTGGTGCTGAACGGCACCGAGCTTGGAGGTGGCAGCATCCGCATCGCCGATCCCGACGTCCAGCGCCGCATGTTCAACCTGCTCGCCATCGACGACGAGACGGCGCAGCAGCGCTTCGGCTTTCTGCTCGAGGGGCTTCGCTCGGGCGCGCCTCCGCACGGCGGCATCGCGTTCGGCTTCGACCGCATCGCGATGCTGCTCTCGGGCGCGACGTCTCTCCGCGACGTGATCGCGTTCCCGAAAACGACCGCGGCACGCGCGCTCTTCGAAGGCGCGCCTACACCAGTGGGGGAGGACGATTTGAGGGACCTGCACATTCGGCTGGCTTCGAACGGAGATGGCGCACGATGAGTGACGAGCATCTCACGCAGCGCCTGAACGCCGAGGGCGCTGACCTGCTCACGCTGGCGGGAGTCAATGATTCGAATCTCATCGCGCTTTCCCGGATCACGGGGGTGCGCGTGTCGCTGCGCGGCGACTCGCTCTCGCTCACCGGTCCCGGCGACGCGGTGGAGCGGGCAACGCCCGTGGCGCAGCGCATGCTCGACACGGCACGCCAGCAGCTGACGCTCACGCCCGACGACGTGCAGCGGCTGAGCGAGGATCACGGCGACTCGGGTGGCAACGGGGGCCCGAATGGAGAGATGCGCCTCGCGCTCCCCGGCACCCGTCGGATCATCCAGCCGAAGACGACCGGGCAGGCCGAGTACATGAAGCTGATCGCTGACAACGACATCGTGGTCGGGATCGGGCCGGCGGGAACGGGCAAGACCTATCTGGCGGTCGCGATGGCGGTCGATGCGCTCGCACGGAAGCGCGTGCGCCGCATCGTGCTCGCGCGCCCGGCAGTGGAGGCCGGCGAGAGCCTCGGCTTTCTTCCCGGCGACATGCAGGCGAAGGTGGACCCGTATCTGCGCCCGCTCTATGATGCGCTCGATGACATGATGCCGGCCGAGCGCGTGCAGAAGGCGCTCGAGTCGCGCACGATCGAGATCGCGCCGCTCGCGTACATGCGCGGGCGCACGCTCGCGGATGCGTTCGTGATTCTCGACGAGTCGCAGAACGCGACCAATGCGCAGATGAAGATGTTTCTGACGCGACTGGGCGTGAACTCGAAGGCCGTGATCACGGGCGACAAGACGCAGATCGATCTGCCCGCGCGCGAGCAGTCGGGGCTCATCGAGGTCGAGCGCATCCTCAAGGGGATCGAGGGGATCGGGTTTCACTATCTCAGCGAGGCCGACGTCGTCCGCCACCGTCTGGTGCGGGAGATCATCAAGGCGTACGCTCGCGACTCGGGAGTGGAGTAGCGCCGCGCATGGACGCCCGCATTCGGCATTCGGGCGCGGTAACGGTCGCGCCGGACACGGAGCAGACGGGCTTTGCGCTGCAGGGGCCGCGCGTCGCGCTCCTGATCGCGGTGGCGCTCATCACGTATCTGCTGTTCCCGACGAGCGCCGCGGTCGATTCGCCTATTTTCGAGATCGGCTCGGTGGCCACGCAGAACGTGATCGCACCCTTCGGATTCACCGTGCCGAAATCGATGGCGGATCTGCACGAGGAGCGCGAGCAGCTCGCGCGGACCGCCAAGCCCATCTTCGTGTACTCGGCGGCCGCGCTCGACTCGTCGCAGGCGCAGCTGTCGACGCTCATGCGTTCGATCGCGGCAGCAGTGGATTCCGCGGGCAAGAAGAACGAGGTGACCGCTGCGGTGAGCGCGGCGATGGCGCACGGACTGGCGCTCACGCCGGTCGAAGGCGCGTACCTCGCGCGCTCCGACCATCGCCGCGCGTTGCAGGATGCCGTGCATCGCGCCTATGCCCGGTGGCTGCCGGAGGGCATCGCCCCATCCGGCGCGCTCGATGATGTGCAGGGCGAGCTGCTCATCCGCCGCGGCACGGAGGAGCGCAACGTGCTCGCCGACAGCGTGCTCACGCTCGGCACGCTGCTGCGTCGCGCGCGCGCGCTCGAGCCGGATCCCAATTCCTCGGTGGCGGATGGCCTCTATCTCAAGCTGATCGCGGGGCTGCTCCATCCGACGATCCTCCCTGATCCCGCCGCGACGGAGCAGCGGCGCGCGGTGCTGCGAAGCTCCGTGGATGTGAACCGCTACATCGTGCGCGCGGGCGAGAAGATCGTCGGCGAGCACGAGGTGGTCGGGCGCGCGGAGTTCGACAAGATGCGAGCGCTCCACGACGCGATGCAGTCGACGATCGGAGGCGATCACGGCGTTCGCCGCGTGCTCGGAGGCATCGCGTACAACGCGCTCGTGCTCGCCATCTTCGGCATCGCCGTGCTCGTCTTTCGTCCGGCGATCTATCGCTCGATGCGGGCGCTCGCGCTGTTCGCTGGAGTGTTCACACTGGTGCTCGTCGTGGCGGCGAGCGGCGCGCAGCTGCAGCCCGTGCGACCGGAGCTCGTGCCGGTCGCGATCGCCGCGATCATTTGCAGCATGCTCTTCGACACGCGCATCAGCATGATCGCCGCGATGATCCTAGCCGTGCTCGTGGGCGGACAGAGCGTGTATCGCGGAACCAACGCGCTCTTTCTGAATCTCGTGGGCGGGGCCGCCGCAGCGCTCAGCATGCGCACGATGCTGCGACGCGAGGAGGGCTATCGCTTCGTTCTCACGATCGGAGCCGCCTATCTGTTCGCCGCCCTCACGCTCGGCCTCACGCTGGGATGGACCACGCGACAGATCGGGGTGAGCGCGGGCTTCGGACTGCTCAACGCCTTCGTCTCCGTCGTGCTCGCGATGTTCCTGATGCCGCTCGCCGAACGCCTCACGGGTGTCACGACGGCGCTCACGCTCGTCGAGTGGTCCGATCTCAACCGACCCCTGCTGCGACGGCTGAGCCTCGAGGCGCCGGGAACGTACGCGCACACCATAGCCATGGCCAATCTCGTGGAGGCCGCGTGCAACGCGATCGGCGCGAACGGGCTGCTCGGCCGCGTCGGTACGTACTATCACGACATCGGCAAGATCGCGAAGCCCCAGTATTTCGTGGAGAATCAGGCCGGCGGACGCAATCCGCACGACGTGCTCAAACCGGGAACGAGTGCGATCATCATCCGCAACCACATTCAGGAAGGGCTGGACCTGGCGGCGGAGTATCACCTGCCGGCGGCGATCGCGGCGTTCATTCCGGAGCACCACGGCACGGGACACATCACCTACTTCGAGGAGAAGGCGCGCAGCGGCGATGGATCGCCGGTCGCGAACGTCGCCGACTACATCTATCCGGGCCCCGTTCCGCAAACGGCGGAAACGGCGATCTGCATGCTGGCTGACGGCGTCGAGGCCTCCGTGCGCGTGCTGCAGGACCCAACGCCGCAGCGCGTGCGCGAGGTCGTTGACCACATCGTGAAGCAGCGCATCGATCAGGGCCAGCTGCATCAGGCGCCGCTCACGCTGCACGATCTGGATCTGATCAAGGAGGAGTTCGCGCGCGTGTACGCGAGCATGCATCACACGCGCATCGACTACCCCGCTGCGAGCGGCGGCGTGACCTCGGAGTTCGCCGCCGTATGAGCGTGAGCGTCTACGTGAGCACGCGCGATGTTCGCGTATCACTCGCCTCCGCGCGCGTCGAGGCGATCGCGCGCGCCACGCTTCGATCCGAGCACGTGCGCGACGCCATGCTCTCGATCACGTTCCTGGGCAACGCCGCCATGGCGCGCCTGAATGCGAGGCATCTGCGGCACCGCGGCGCCACGGACGTGATCTCGTTCGGCTTTCGCGGCGCAGGCAAACGCGCACCGGTGATCGGAGACATCTACATCGCGCCGGCTGTGGCGCGCGCGAACGCGCTCGAGCACGGCGTGCCGGTTCGGGAGGAGCTCGCCCGACTCGTGGTGCACGGCACCCTTCACGTCCTCGGCTACGAGCATCCCGAAGCGGATGCGCGTAGCGCGTCCCCCATGTGGAAGCGCCAGGAGCGAGTCCTCGCGCGCGTGCTGGCTTCCGCATGATCATCGCCGTGATCGTGGCGGTGCTCGCATTGGCCCTCGCTTCGCTCTGTGCGCTCGCCGATGGCGCGCTGCTCACCGCTGGACGCGATAGCCAGTCGAGCGAGGGCACCACTCTTCCGCATGGCGACCACCGCGAGCGCACGCATCGCGCGCTCTCGATCACGCGGCTCATCGCGCAGATCACGTGCGGAGCCGGCTTCGCCATCGCGACGGACCTCTGGTCACGCCCCGCGCCTGCGGCGGTCGGGATCGCGCTGGGCGGAGTCGTGCTGATCCTGGTGCTCGGCGAGATTCTTCCGCGCGAAGTCGGCGACATGATCGGCGCGCCGGTGCTCGCGCGCTTCGCGGTCTCGCTGTCGGCGCTCGAGCTCATCATGAAGCCGCTCGTGAGTACGGGCGCAACCATCGATGGCGTGCTGGCGCGACTGCTTCCACCGCCGCCATTGAGCGAGGAGCGCGAGGGCACGGCCGCGCCGCTGCGCGACGTCGTGGCGCACGGGCCGCAGACGCCACGCGAGCAGCGCGCGATTCTTCGACGGGTGTTCTCGCTCGGCGAGATCGAAGTACAGGAAGTCATGGTGCCGCGTGTGGACATCGTCGGCGTCGAGCGCGCCACGCCGTGGTCGGAGGTCGTCGATCGCGTGCGGGTGTCGCAGCACGCGCGGCTCCCCGTCTACGACGACACGCTCGATCACGTGGTGGGCATTCTGTACGCGAAGGATCTGCTCGCGGCGGTGATCGCCGACGAGGAGCCAGTGCCAGGGTGGGCTTCGCTCGTGCGCCCCGCCTCGTTCATTCCCGAGAGCAAGGCGATCGACTCGCAGCTGCGCGATTTCAAGGCCACGCGCACGCACATCGCGATCGTCGTCGACGAGTATGGCGGCACCGCCGGACTGCTGACCATCGAGGACATTCTCGAGGAGATCGTCGGCGACATCCGCGACGAGAACGACTGGGAAGAGCCGCCGATCGTGGCCGAGGCGAATACGCGCTTCTGGGTGTCGGGGCGGGTCACGCTCGATGAGCTCTCGGAAGCGCTCGGAGAACAGTTCGAGGACAAGGACATCACGACCGTCGGCGGCCTCATATTCCAGCGACTCGGGCGCGTCCCGCGCGCAGGGGAGACGCTCACGCTGCACGGCTTCAGAGTGGTCGTGGAGCGTGTGGTGCGGCGCCGCATCGATCGGCTGTATTTCGAGCGCCTCGAGACGGCGGATGCGGTGAGCGCGCGATGATCTGGGTGCTCGTGCTGCTCCTGCTGATGCTGGCCTGGATGACGGCGGCCGCGACGGCGCTCCGCTCGGCGAGTCGCCTGTGGCTGCGCGACTGGGTGGAGCAGCAGCTCACCGGGAAAGTCACCGCCGAAGCGTACCTCGAGCGGCTGCACCAGCTGCTCGCGGCATCGGGGAGTGCCGCAGCGCTGCTCGCGATACTCGCCGGACTGGCGATCGGCACGCGCCCCGGTTCCGATGTCCTGGGGATCATTCTCGAAATTCTGATCTTCGCGCTGGCCGTACTCGTGTTCGGCCAGCTCCTGCCGCGTGCGATCGCGCGGCGCTGGTCATCGAGGCTCGTGCCGGTGCTCCTGCCAACGCTGCGCGCCACGTCCGCCCTCCTGTCGCCGGTCGAGCGGCTCGCGAGCGCCGTGGCGGCCGCCTGCGCGCGCCCCTCGGGAGCAGAGGCAACCCGGCGCGAGGGGTTCGAGGAGCTGCTTCGCGAGGGACAGCTCGAAGGCATCGGGCAGCGCGAGGAGATCGACATCATCACCGGTGTGGTGCAGTTCGGCGAGCGCGTGCTGCGCGATGTGATGACGCCGCGCACCGCCGTCTTCGCGGTCGACATCGCGCTCTCGCCGCTCGAGATGGCCGCGCTCATCGCACAGTCGGGATACAGCCGCGTGCCGGTGTATCGCGGCTCCCTCGATGAGATCGTCGGCGTCGTCCACGTCTTCGACGTCTTCCGTGACGGCGGTGAGCGCATGGCGCCACTGCGCGCCGTGCCGCACGCGCCCGCGACGAAGCGCGTGAGCGAGATGCTGTTCGAGATGCTGCGTGGACAGTTTCATTTCGCCGTCGTCGTCGACGAATTCGGGGGGACGGCCGGTATCGTGACGCTGGAGGATCTGCTCGAGGAGCTCGTGGGCGACATCCACGACGAGCACGACGAGCCCGCGATGTCCGATGTGGGACACTCGCGTCACGCGGTGGTGCTCGATGCGAAGATGCCCGCGAACGAGGTTGCGGCCCGCTTCGACGCGCAGCTCCCCGATTGGGTGGAGGATCGCGCTCAACCTCTCGCCGGGCTGATCGTGCGCGCGCTCGGGCGCATTCCCGTGGTCGGCGAGCGGTTCGTGCTCGGAACGGTCGAGCTCACCGTCGTGCGTGCGACGCCGACGCGCATCCAGCGGCTGCTGGCCCAGCGGGCGGATGCGGCTGCGCCTTTTCCACTCCGGGCTCCGCAGTAGCCGTGCCCGCCGCAACGTTTCCGGCGCACGCAAAGCTGCTCGACGACTTCGCGGCACGGCGGCCAGCGGCGCTCGCGCGCGCCATCTCGATCGTCGAGAATCGCAGGGATGGCGCGTCGCGGCTACTCGCATCGCTCCATGCGATGCTCGGCCGTGGGCGTCGGATAGGCATCACGGGTCCTCCGGGTGCGGGCAAGAGCACCCTGACGGCGCGATTGGCGGAGCACTATCGGCGAGCAGGGCTGACGGTCGGGATCATTGCAGTGGACCCCACGTCGCCCTTCACGGGCGGGGCCCTCCTCGGGGACCGCATTCGCATGGAGTCCGTCGCGCTGGACGATGGGATCTTCATTCGATCGATGGCCACTCGCGGTGCGCTTGGCGGCCTGGCGGCGGCGACGCGCGACGTGTGCGACGTGCTCGATGCCTTCGGCTTCGACCGGCTCCTGGTGGAAACCGTGGGCGTCGGCCAGAGCGAGCTCGATGTCGCGCACGCCGCCGACACGAGCGTGCTCGTGATCGTGCCTGAATCCGGCGACTCGATCCAGACGCTCAAGGCGGGTCTCATGGAGGCAGCCGATCTGTTCGTGGTGAACAAGGCGGATCGTCCGGGCGCCGACCGCATGCGTCACGAGATGAAGCTCATGCTCGGCCTTCGCATGGGGCAGCTGTCGCGCAATGTGCCGGCGCACCACGGCGTGGATCTCGCACGCGTGGGCAGGCGTGCGCGCGCGGAACGTGAGACATCGCACGAGACGTCGGCGCCGTCGTGGACGCCTCCGGTGCTCGCCACGAGCGCCGAGCGCGGGGAAGGAATCGACGAGCTTGCGACGGCGCTCGATGCGCATTTCGATTACCTTGAGAAGAGCGGTACGCTGCTGACGCGACGCCGCGGGCGGCTTCGCGACCGAGTGGTGGAGGGCGTGGATCGGGAGCTGCACGACCGCATCTGGAACGATCGTGCGCTCAGCGCGCATCTGGAGGCGCTGCTTCCCGATGTGGAGGACGGGCGAATGACGCCGCTCGCTGCATCAGAAGAGTTGATTGCGCAGGTCGCCACGCTTCTTTCGAATTCCCGCTCGACGAACACCGAGAGTGAGGTAGCATGACGACACTCGACCCGCAGATCGATTCGCATCGCTCACAGGAGGAGGAGCTCGCCCGTCTTCGCGCGGAAGTCGCCGCGTGGCGCGAGCGCTTCGCCAAGAGCAGCACGCGCGATCTCGCCTTCGTGAACTCGGGAGGTGAGGTGGCGCCGCTCTATACGCCACTCGACACCGCCGGCGATGCGGACGCCTCGCTTCCCGGATTCTTTCCGTACACGCGCGGCATCCATCCCACCGGCTATCGCGGGCGGTTGTGGACCATGCGCCAGTTCGCCGGCTTCGGCAGCGCGCACGACACGAACGCGCGCTACAAGTTCCTGCTCGAGCACGGGCAGACCGGACTGTCGGTCGCCTTCGATTTTCCGACGCTCATGGGCTACGACTCGGATCATCCGAGGTCCGAGGGCGAAGTCGGCAAGTGCGGCGTGGCGATCTCGAGCCTGGCCGACATGGAGACGCTGTTCGAGGGCATTCCGCTCGACAAGGTCTCCACGTCGATGACGATCAACGGACCGGCGATAATCCTCTACTGCTTCTACATCGCCGCGGCGGAGAAGCAGGGGGTGGATGCGTCGAAGCTGCAGGGAACGATTCAGAACGACATTCTGAAGGAATACATGGCCCAGCACGCATGGGTCTATCCGATCGAGCCCGCGCTGCGGCTCATTGTCGACGGCTTCGAGTGGAGCGCGACGCATGCGCCGCGATGGAACACGATCTCGATCTCGGGCTACCACATTCGCGAGGCGGGATCCACGGCTGCGCAGGAGCTCGCCTTCACGCTGGCGGATGGCTTCACGTACGTGCAGCGCGGCATCGAGCGCGGCCTCAGGATCGATGACTTCGCGCCGCGCCTGTCGTTCTTCTGGGACATCCACAACGACTTCTTCGAGGAGATCGCCAAGCTGCGCGCGGCCCGCCGCATCTGGGCGCGTCACATGCGCGATCGGTTCGGCGCGGAGGATCCGCGCTCGTGGGCCATGCGCTTCCACTCGCAGACGGCGGGCGTCACGCTCACCGCTGCGCAGCCGATGAACAACGTCGTGCGCGTGGCATATCAGGCCATGGCCGCGGCCCTGGGCGGCACGCAGTCGCTTCACACGAACTCGATGGACGAGACGCTCGCGCTGCCCACCGAGCACTCGGTGCAGGTGGCGCTGCGCACGCAACAGATTCTGGCTTTCGAGACCGGCGTCCCGAACGTGATCGATCCGCTGGGCGGGTCGTACTATGTCGAGGCGCTCACGGACAAGCTCGAGAGCGAGGCGGAATCGCTCTTCGAGGAGATCGAGCGGGCCGGTGGCGTTGTTCGCGCGCTCGAGACCGGCTGGTTCCAGCGCCGGATCGCCGAATCGGCGGCGCGCCAGCAGTGGGAGATCGAGCAGCACCGGCGGATCATCGTGGGCGTCAACGACTTCATCGTCGAGAACGATGAGCTCACGATCCCGCTGCTCAAGATCGGCGATACGGAGCGCGAGCAGCGCGCGCGACTCGCGGAGCTGCGCGCCACACGCGACAACGATCTCGTGTCGCGGCGCCTCGGAGCGCTCAAGGCGGCGGCACGCACGACCGAGAATCTGGTGCCGCACATCCTCGACTGCGCGCGCGCGTATGCCACGCTCTTCGAGATCCGCGCGGCCATGGAAGAGGTGTTCGGCGCGTATCGCGAGCCGGTCTTCTTTTGAGGGCTCGCAGCCGCCGGCCGAAGGAATGGTGGGAGTCGTATTTCGACGCGCAGTACCTGCTCGAGTACGAGCCGATTTTTTCTCCGG
>JAICLZ010000099.1 GCA_025929535.1 Gemmatimonadaceae bacterium | reverse complement strand
GGAGGCACTGATCCGTCATGATCGAGAGACCGAGCACGCGCATGCCGCCGTGCACCGCGGCGATCACCTCGGGTACCGTGGACATTCCCACCACATCGGCGCCGAGCGTGCGCAGCATGCGGTACTCCGCACGCGTCTCCAGCGCGGGACCGCTGATCGCGACGTACACGCCCTCGCGCAGCACGATCTTCTGCTCGCGCGCGACGTCGCGCGCGCGCTCGCGCAGCTCCTCATCGTACGGAGCGGACATGTCCGGGAAGCGCGGCCCGAGCGCGTCGTCATTGGGGCCGATCAATGGATTCGTGCCGAGCAGGTTGATGTGGTCGGCGATCAGCATGATCTCTCCGGCATTCCAGAGCGGGTGCAGTGTGCCGCACGCATTCGAGACCACGAGCGTGCGCGCGCCGAGCTCGCGCAGAACGCGCACCGGAAACGCGACCTGCTGCGCGCTGTAGCCCTCGTACACATGGAAGCGCCCCTGCATCGCGACCACGGTCTTGCCGCCGAGCGTGCCGCAGAGCAGCCGGCCGGCGTGCGACTCCACGGTGGACAGTGGAAAGCCCGGAATGTCGGCGTAGTCGATGATCGCCTGCGTCTCGATCGCGCGGCCGAGCGCGCCCAGCCCCGTGCCGAGGATGACGGCGACGTCCGGAACGCGATCGAAGCGATCGCGCACGACCTGCGCGGCGTGCGCCGCCTGCGCGCGCGTGTGCGCGAGCTGCGACGGTACGGCGAGGTGCGGAAGTGGATCGTCGAACCGATACGGCGTCATTCCTTGACGAGCGACTCCAGCCAGGCGGGGGTCTTCATGTGCGCGCGGCTGTCCCCTTCGGCATCGTCACTGGCCTTCGGCGCCGGGGGTGGAGGCGCGGGCAGCCCGCGCGATGCGCCTTCCGCCGCCGCGAGCTCGGCGAGCTGGCGCTCGGCGATCTGGCGCAGCTGGCCAATGAATGCGCGGCGCGACTTCTCGAGGCCGACGATGTCGGCCTCGAGCTGGCGCGTGTCGTTGCGAATGGCGTCGAGTTGCCGCTCGCCCTCTGCGCGCGCCTCGCGCAGGATCAGCTGCGCCTCGCGCTCGGCCTGCTCGCGGATCTCGGAGCGAAGCTGCTGCGCGGTCACCAGGGCTTCGTTCAGCGCCTTGTCGCGATCGCGAAACGCGCGCAGCTGCTCGTGGAATCCGCGCGCCTTGGAGTCGAGCTCCTGGTTCAGCCGCGTGAGCCGCTCGAGCTCCTCGGCCACCTGATTCCGGAAGTCCTCGACCTTCTTTTCGTCGTATCCCCGAAAGGATTTGGCGCCGAAGTCGTAGCGCCGGATGTCGAGCGGAGTGAGGTGAAAGGATTCGTCGCTCATGTGCCTCTCTCTCCAAACAGGACGGTGCCAAGACGGATCATCGTTGCTCCTTCCTCCACGGCGAGCTCGTAGTCGCCGGACATTCCCATCGACAGATCGAAGGCGGGATGTCCCGCGCTCACCAGCAGATCGCGCGCGGCTCGCGCTCCCTGAAAGACCTGCCGCGTGGTGCGCTCATCCGCATTCAGCGGCGCCATCGTCATCACGCCGGTGATGCGGAGCCCCGCACGGGTGATGAAGCGCTCGGCTTCGGCCGGTATGTCTTCCGGTGCAAAGCCACCCTTCGACTGCTCCCCGGCGACGTTCACCTGCACGAGCGCATCCACGCTGCGTTTGCGTGCGAGCCCGAATGCGCTCACCGCATCCGCGATGGACGTTCGATCGATCGAGTGCACCAGCGTGAAATGATCGAGCTCGCGCACCTTGTTGCGTTGCAGATGGCCGATGAGGTGCCATCGAACCGGAACGTTCACCGAGCCCATCTTTCCGAGCGCTTCCTGAACCTTGTTCTCACCGACGTTCTGCACGCCGGCGTTCCATGCCGCGTGCACGGCGTCCGGGCCGTGCGTCTTCGTGACCGCGATGATCGTGACCCGCTGCCCGTGCCCCCCGCGCGCCACCGCCGCCGCTACCCGATCGCCCACCTCCGCCAGCCGCGCGCCGAGGTCTTGAAATGACATAAGCTATGAATTTACCGCAGCTTACAAGCTGAATCAAGAGATGCCGGAACCATCGTGCGGCGCGCGAGCGCGAGATATTGCGACGGACATCGCAGATAGGCGAGAAAGCTCTCGGGCGCCGGATCGACGCCCGAATCGTACGCGCCTTCGGGAAACGACGAGAGCGCCTGCGCCATGACGCTCGACGTATCGACGCTCGGTGCGTCGTCGCCAAGGCGGACGGCGCCGGGCGCAGCCAACGGCTCGACGAGCACGATTCCGCGAGCCACGCTCAGATCGCCCAGCACGTCGCGGAACGATGCGCCCATCATGAGCGATGCCGCGACCGGGCGATGCCGCTCGCGGGCTGCTTGCGCGATTCCAGCGAGGAGCACGGTGACTTCGCGATTCGTCGCCACCTCCCCTCGCGAGACAAGGGATGTGCGCCGGGCGAGCTCGGCTCGATACCATCGGGTCGCGAGCAGCGGCGCGACGACCACCGTGACGTCCGGGCGCAGCCCTTCCACCGCCTGCGCGTACCACGCCGGGAACGAGTCGTTGTCGCCACCCGTGAAGAGCACCGCGTTGGGCGGAGCGGAGCGCAGCAGGTCGCGCGCGACCGCCAGCGCGATGGCGCGCTCGGGAAACGCGCGCCGATTCGCGGCGGGCGCGTTGAGCACGAGCGGCAGCGCGGCGGCGAGCACGCCCACCGGCGTCCAGCGCGCACTGATGCGCCGCGCGAGCGAGACCGCGCCCATTCCCGCCCACGCGCCCCAGACCCAGAAGCCGAGCACGAAGAAATAATCGCGATCGCGCACTTCGTGCGGCGCGCTGTCCGGGAGCACGCCCCAGCCGAACGACGCGCCAGCCTTGAAGTTCAGGTAGATGATGAGCCCCGCGCTCGCGCAGACGAAGAGCACGAGAAACGCGCGCCAGCTCCGCGCGTGCAGCTCCCGGTGCCGCGCACTGCCGAAAATTCCGAGCGCGGCGAAAAGGATGGTGAAGGGAGTGCGCCACCACGAGGGCGCGACACCGTTCGCCAGTCCGAGTGCGACCTGCCAATCCGCATACTCGAACCAGTTGGCCACCTGTGCCCAGGGCGGCGCCTGGCGCGGCCACATTCCCGCCGCTGCGAACTGCCGCCGGCCGATCACCTCCCACAACGCGCGGAGACTTGCGGGCGCACCCTCGTTGAGCCACGGATCGAATCGCGCGCGCACCACCAGCACCAAGAGGGCGGAGATCGCGATCAGCAGGCAGCCGAGCGTCGCGAGAGTTTCGATGTTCGCAGTGGTCGTTCTGCGCCAGCGCCCAGCCGCGAGCACCACCATCGCGAGCGCGCATGCACCGCTCGCCGTCACGCCCACGCTCGCGAGGCCAATCCCCGCGGCGATGAGCAGCACCGCCGCGAGCCGCGCGCCCGCGAGCCAGTCCAGCTCCCCGCTCTCCCGCTCCGTCACCAGCACCAACGCCGCCGGCGCTGCCACCAACGCACTCAGATGCAGCGGTACCGCGAGCGCGAGGGCGTAGGCCGTTGCCATCCGCCATCGCGGCTGGCCTGTGCGGCCGGCGCGCTCCGCCGCAAGGAGCATCAGCATCACGAGCAGCAGCACGCTCGCATACACTTCCGTCTCCGTCGCGCTCGACCACACCGTGAACATCCCGCCCGCGCACAGTGCGCCCGCCCCTGCCATCGCTCTCGAGCCCGTGATGCGCGAGAGAAAGCTCGCGAGCACACCACCCGCCGCCGCGGTGCACGCGGCCGAGAAGAGATTCGTCGCGAGCGCGGTGCCGCCGAACGGGATCGCGAGCGACCACGCGCGCGCCATCGTCACGTACAGCGGAGTTCCCGGCTGGTGCGGAATGCCGAACGTGTGCACCGCGGCGATGAACTCTCCCGCGTCCCACAACGTCAAGCCGGGTGCAAGCGTCGCCACGTACGCGGCCAAGAGGATCGCCGCGGCCCCCAGTGATGCCTTCGTCGCGGAGCTCAGCCGGGAACTTGGAGCAGCGGATGCTCGGCCGAGGCGCGCGGCTTGCCTCCGGCGATGATGTCGCGCAGCTGCACCGCGGTGATGCCGCGCATGAGGCGTCCATCCTCGGCCACCGAGATCTGCGCCGTCTCCTCGCTCACCACGATCACGAGCGCGTCACTTTCCTCCGACAGGCCGAGTGCCGCGCGATGGCGGGTGCCGAGCGTGCGATCGAGATTCTGCGACTGCGAGAGCGGAAGAATGCAGCCCGCGCCCACGATCGTGTCGCCGCGAATGATCACGGCGCCATCGTGCAGCGGCGAGTACGGCGTGAAGATGGTCGCGAGGAGATCCGCGCTCACCTTCGCCTGCATCGCCTTCCCGCTCGCGACGTAGTCTCCGAGCGCGATCTCGCGCTCGAGCGCGATGATGCAGCCGATCCCCGAGCGGCTCAGACGCTCCACCGCGTCTGCGACCTCCTCGGCCACCTCACTCACTTCCATGCGCCGGAAGAAGCGCGTCACCCGCGACTGCCCGAGATGGGCGAGTGCGGCACGCAGCTCCGGCTGAAAGATCACGAGCGCCGCGAATGCGCCGTACGTGAACACGATGCCGAGCAGGTACGTGATCATCGTGAACTTGAACACCCACGCGAGCGCGTAGGTGAGCACCAGCACCACGATTCCGATGAGCATCTGCACGGCGCGCGTGCCGTGGAGCAGCAGCAGCAGCCGGTAGACGCCGTAGGCCACGACGACGATCTCGATCGCGTCGCGCCAGCCGAAGGTGAGAAAGCGAAGCTGTTCGAACATGATTGACCGTTGTTACCCGTTTCCCCCGCCCAGAATGCTCCACGCCATGTCGAGCGCGCGGCGCGCATGATCGACATCGTGCACCCGAAAGATGCGCGCTCCGCCGGCTAATGCGAGCACGTTCGCCGCGTTCGTCCCATCGATGCGGTCGTCGAACGCCTTCGCGCCACTGTACTCGCCGATGAACCGCTTGCGCGACACGCCAACCGCCACCGGCAGTCCGAGCTCCGCGAATCGCGGGAGCCCGCGCAGCACCGCCAGCGAGTGCTCGCTTCGCTTCGCAAAGCCCACGCCGGGATCGATCGCGATGCGCTCGCGCGCGACGCCCGCCGCGCGCGCCCACTCCACGCGCGCGCCGAGCTCCGCGATGATCTCGCCCACCACATCGTCTCCGTACCCCGCCTCGGCATAGGTCGCCATCGTCTCGACGGTGCCCCGCGAGTGCATGAGCACCACTCCTGCATTCGCGGCCGCGCACACGTCCGCCATGGCGGGGTCGAGACGAAAGCCCGAGACGTCGTTGATCACCTCGGCGCCGTGGGCGAGCGCTTCGCGCGCGACGATGCTTTTCACCGTGTCCACCGACAGTGGAACGTCCGGATGGCTTTCGCGGAGCGCATCGAGCACGGGTATCACTCGCTGCAGCTCCTCATCCGCGCCCACCGCCGTGGCGCCCTGCGGCCGCGTGGACTCGCCGCCCACATCGAGAATGTCCGCGCCCTGCGACACGAGGAGCCGACCGTGCGCAGCCGCGGCAGAGGCGGAAAAAAACTTACCCCCGTCGCTGAAGCTGTCGGGGGTAACGTTGATGATCCCCATGATCAGGGGCCGATGCAGTTGCAGGACGCGAGTCGCAAGCCGCCATTCCGCCGCGCTCACGCGTGCGTGCGTCGAGCGGCGGAGGTCACGCCGGCGCGACCTCCGGTCCACCAAGGAGTCCCGGGCGCGCGGGCTTCGGCTGCACGACCACGCCCGGCGTGACGGGCACCGGCGCGGGAGCCGACCCGCTCTTGCGCGGCGGCAGTGTTTGTCCGCGAACGAGCAGCTCCGCATCTTCCGCGGTGAGCGTCTCGCGCTCCAGCAGGGCCTCCGCCATGCGCTCGAGCAGGTCCCGATTGTCGATCAGCGTCTGCTTGGCCCGACCGTACGACTCGTTCAGCAGGCGCGTCACCTCGGCATCCACCAGCTGCGCCGTGCGCTCCGACACTTCGCGGTGGCGCGAGAGCTCGCGGCCGAGGAAGACTTCCTGCTCGTTGTCGCCCACGAGCACCGGACCGATCGCGTCCGACAATCCCCACTGCGAGACGTACCGCCGCGCGAGCGACGTCGCCTTCTGGATGTCGTTCGCGGCACCGGTCGTCACCTTGTCGTGCCCGAACACCAGCTCTTCCGCGACACGGCCGCCGTACGTCATCACGAGCATCGCCTCGAGCTGCTGGCGCGTGATCGAGTAGCGATCCTCCACCGGCAGCGTGAACGCGAGCCCGAGCGCGCGGCCGCGCGGGACGATCGTCACCTTGTGCAGCGGATCGCAGCCGGGCGTCTTGATGGCGCACACCGCATGTCCCGCCTCGTGGTACGCCGTGTTCCGCTTCTCCGCATCCTTCATCACCATCGACTTGCGCTCGGCGCCGAGCATGACCTTGTCCTTCGCCTCTTCGAGATCGGCGAGATAGACCTTGTCGGCACTGCGGCGCGCGGCGAGCAGCGCCGCCTCGTTGACGAGATTCGCGAGATCGGCGCCGGACATGCCGGGCGTTCCGCGCGCGATCACTGTCACGTCCACATCATCGGCGACCGGGACCTTGCGCAGGTGCACGCGCAGGATCTCCTCGCGTCCGCGGAGGTCCGGAAGATCGACCACCACCTGGCGATCGAAGCGGCCCGGGCGCAGCAGCGCGGGATCGAGCACATCGGGGCGGTTCGTCGCCGCGATGAGAATCACGCCTTCGTTGGACTCGAAGCCGTCCATCTCCACGAGCAGCTGGTTGAGCGTCTGCTCGCGCTCGTCGTGCCCGCCCGAGGCGGCCGCCGGCCCGCGGGACCGCCCGATGGCGTCGAGCTCGTCGATGAAGATGATCGCGGGCGCCGCCTCCT
>JAICLZ010000019.1 GCA_025929535.1 Gemmatimonadaceae bacterium | reverse complement strand
CGCGCTCGAATCCACGACCTGGCGCGGGATCAGCGCCGCGGCGCTCGCGGATCCTTCGGCTCGAAAGCATCGCTCGCCGCCGATGGTATCGGTTCCCGTCACGTGCATGTCGAAAGCAAAGGGATCGGTGGATTGCCAACGATCGCCGATGCGCACCGGCCCGGGCGGAAGTGAGGGAAGCTCGAACGCGTCCCAGAGGATCTTGCTGCGCATCTCGCGGCGCGCGGCCCACGGCTGGGTCGCATCGCCATTCGCGGTGAGCAGGTTGGCTTGCGCGTAGCGATCGCGGCCGCGGAAGCGCGCGTGCCGGCGCTCGCGCTCCTGATCCGGGATGCCGCTCGTGGTGTCGAGTGAGGTGAAGATGCTGTCGTCGCGCGCGCGATTGCGCTGCGCACCCACGAGCATCCGATCGGCCCTCGCGACCGGAACGAGCAGGTGCGATGCCCACTCGTAGCGCGCTGCGCTCACGAACGGCGATCCGAACGGCTCGTCGCGTCCCGACGTCAGGCCGTAGATCTCGCGTCCATCGATGTCCTGCTCGAAGCGCTCGCGATACACGAGATGATCGCCCGCGCGAAGATCGTAGCGCCACGAGAGCGCGCTGTCGGCGGCCGGACTCGCACATGGCGCGCCACAGAGCAGCGCCAGCAGCAGCATTCCGAACATGTGCTCACTCGTTCACGGTGACAGCCGCGCCTGCATGTCAATCACAGCTTGCGGCGCGCGGCGCCGCCGATCAATGCGCGGAGTGTGAGCGTTGTGTGAGAACGATCAGGTGAGCGACGGCCAGCCCACCGTGGATAGCGGTGCGCATCCCGGTCACACCGGCTCCGTGAGCGGCTTCGTCTTGTCCACGAACACCATCGCGAGAAAGCGACACGGCTTCGTCGGGCTCGCGTTGGCCGAGACGCGATGCACGGAGCCGGGTTTTTCGTAGAACATCTGGCCGGCGTGGTAGGTAGTTTCCTCGCCACCATCGACCTTGAAGCGCAGGTCGCCCTCGAGCACGTAGCCGAAGACGAATCCAATGTGCCGGTGCGCGCGACCCGCTTCGCCGGGAGCATACGTGATCTCGAGGGCGGTCATCTTCCAGCCATCGAGCGATACCGGCGGGAGCTCCTGCGAGAAGATCGGCCCCGGGCTCGGCCCGGGCTCCGCCGCGGCGGCCAGCGGCGTGAGGAGCACGGCGGCGCCGGCCTTCGCCAGAGTTTCGAGAGCAACGCGCCGGGAGACTGCGAGTGTGGCGGTCATGAGAGGCTCGGTTGGAGAGGTGTGGAAGCGCAGAAGCAGACTACCCCTCGCATGGAGCCCCTGCAAGCGCCAAATTCACCGACACTGACTGGTCCAAGGAAGCGCGGCGCACGCACACGCGTGGCCGGTGCGAAGTCGGCTGCACGAGCGGGCGTGTTGACGAAGTGATGAGCCTCGGGGCGAGCCGTTCAGCGAATGGGCGTGAGCCCCTTGAGCATCCCTTTCGCAGCGTTGGCCGCGGCCGAGTCGAGATGCTCGACGCTTGGACAGTGCCAGCTCAGCGAGCCCGCGAAGCTCTTGTGCTTCGCGTGCAGCGGTGCCTTGATGTCGACGTCTTCCATCGCGACCGGCGACGTCATCTCGGAGAACTCCGCGGTGCCCCGCGAGCCGCTGTCGGAGATCGTGATCGTGATCCGCGACTCGGGTTTGGCGATCACGGGAATCGGCACCGTGGAATTCTCGCGACCGATGGTCATGGACAATGGATTGCTCACGCCCTGCCTTCCATTGCTCCTGCTCCTGGCACTGTCGATGGCGGGCGTGAACGATCCATCGTGCTCGTAGTCCTTCACGGACACGGACAGCATCTGCAGCGTGCCGTGCGACGCCCGCGCGCTCATGCGATAGCCATTCAGCAACCCTTCGCCGGCCGGGCCGATCGTACACTGCTCGACTGCGAAGTCGGTGTCGACGCTCGCATCACCCGAGAGCTGCAGATGTCCGCGACCGGCGCCCGTTTGCGCGACAGGCCCTGCAAGCGATGCGGCGCTTTCCCCGGACGATGCGGACTCGCGCCCGGTGCAGGCCATCACGAGGAGCACCGCCGCGAACGAGAATGCGCGCGTGGGCGGCATTCCCGTGAGTCGTTGCGCGAAGGACTCGCGCGCCTCGATCGCATTCATGATCATGATCTCCAAGAGCGCACGCGAACAGAGCGGCCTGTGCCGCTCTCGAGCACATAGCTTCTCAAGCGGTGCGTCGCAAGACAAGAGTGGCACGCACCGGGCTTCGCAGCAACCTCACGGGGTGAGCTCCTTCATGCGCAGTGTGGGCTTCAGGATCTTCATGATGACATCCATTCCCCGTTCGCCATTCGTGAAGAGTACGAGGCCGCGTTGCGATGCCGGCAGCAGGATGATCAGCGTCCTGATCCCTGCATCGGCACCAGTGTGAAGCAGGATGGTCGAGTCTTCCGGCGGGCCACGCATCACTTCCCAGCCCAGCCCCATCGACTCGCCCGGCTTTCCCGCGAGCTGCACCTGCGCCAGTGACATGTTTGCGAACGTCGCCTTCGAGAGTCCCGCGCCGGCGAGCACATATTCGGCGAAGCGCGCGTAGTCGCCGATTGACGTGACGAGCCAGTCCGCCGCGTTCGGACGATCGCTCGTGCGCATCGGTTCGCTCACGCGCGCGCCGAGCGTGTCGTGTCCGAAGGCGAAGCGAGCGGTGTCGACGCGCGGATTCCACCCATATGACGTCTCCGACATGTGCAGCGGGCGAAACAGAACCGAATCGGACAACTGCTGCAGTGAGCGGCCGAATCTGTGCTCGAGTGCGCGCCTCAGATATTCGAATCCTTCGCCCGAGTAGCCGAATCGGGTGCCGGGATCGAAGAGAAAGCCGAGTTTCTCCGTTGGACTTTCGTGACGCCAGTTCGGAAATCCCGTTTGGTGACTCAGGATGAGCCGCGCCGTGAGCTTCGAGTGTCGCGGATCGCTCCGGATGTCCGGATCGATCCAGTCGCGATCGAGCGACTCGTCGAGATTCAGCATTCCGGCGTCCGCAAGCTCGAGCGTGGTGATGGCGACCACGGGCTTCGTGAGCGATGCGACGTTGAAGAGCGCGCGCGGGGACATCTGCATTCCGGGTCGCAGCTCGCCGAAGCTCTGAATCGAGCTGACCTTTCCGCCCTCGAGAACTGCGACGACGAGACCGGGAACGTGAGTCTCAGCGAGCCATGCGGGCACGCTGTCGCGGAAGTCGAGTGGGATGTGCGATTGTGCGGCGAGCGGGCCCGCGAGCGCGAGTGCGGCGCAGAGTGTGCTCGCGCTACGCATTCCTGAATGCGCATTGACTCGACCGAACATGCAGTCTCCGTGTGCGTCGTGAATGCGGGACAGTACGGCCGGGGGCGCGCTTTGTTTCCGCGCGATCGCCTGCTGCACCAATCATCCAGCGACGATCACCGCGATGAGCCGCGCGCCGGTGCGCTCGCCCTCCCGCGCGCCGTGCATCGCGCCGAATGACGCGAGCGCGCGCAGCCACGCTTCGTCCGGCAGCGGCGCGCTCGCCAGCTCATCGAGCACCCGTTCGGCGCCCAGCGCGTAGGGCGCCGTCACGACGCGCCGCGCCACCATCGTGAGCGGAGCGAGGAGCGCGCGGCGATGGTACGGTGTGCGCGCGGAAAGCCCGGCGATGCGCCGGAGCGCGATGCGCCGCGACGTGCCGCGCCAGGCCAGCGCGCCGCTCGCCTCCGCGCCCTGTCGCCGCGCAAGCCATCGCTCGGCGCGCGCAACCGCATCCGCGCGCACGCGCTCGTCGAGCGCGGCATCTCCGCCGGATGCGCGCGCCAGCACGTCGAGCACGACGCGCACGTCCTCGACGAGCTCCGCGTCCTCTGCTGCCGCAGCAAGCACGGGCTTGGAATCGTCCATGGCGAGGGCGAGCACGGCTCGCTTCGATGCGTTCACGCAGGCGACGGTGAGCTGCGGAGCGAGTCCGATGCCCTCCGGCTCGCTCTCCCTGCGCCACCGGCGCATGACGCGATCGATTTCCTCGCGAAGGCGGGTGGTGCTCGCGCACGGTGGATGATCATCCGCTTCACTCATCGCGAGTGCCGGCAGCACCGCACCGCTGCTTCCGATCACTTCCTCCATCGTCCGCAGCTTGTGGCGCAGCCGGCGCTCGACCGTGAGCACCATCTCCGCGTCTGCGGGCGGCGCGAGCGCATAGCTGTGCGTGCGCGCATGCCGCGCGCCCAGGCGCCGCGAGCGCGCGACGCGCTGCTCGAGCCGCGCCGGCGTCCACGGAAGATCCAGGTGCACGACCACGGACGCGTCGTGCAGATTCAATCCTTCGCTGGCGAGATCGGTGGTGAGCAGAAGATCGATGCGCTCCGCTTCGGGCGGTGCGGGTGCGCCCGTGGCGCGAGGCGCAAAGCGCTGCAGCGTTTCCTGGCGCGAGAGCCTGCCGCTCGCAATCCGCCCGCCGCGGGCCGAAAGCGCGGCGACACCGCGCCCGCCGCGCAGCTCGGCGAAGATCGCGTGCACCGTGTCCGTGAATTGCGAGAAGACGAGCACCTTCTCGCCGGGGCATCGCGTGCACACATCACGAATGGCCTGCGCCCGCGAGGCATCCACGCCTTCATCGGCGCGCACGCGCGCGAGAAGCGTACGCACCGCGTCCAGATGGCTGCGCACGCGCGCGAGGAGATCGCCCGGAGCGGCGGTGGGCGCGGAGACGAGCTGCGGAAAGGCGAGCTGGATCGTGTCCTCCGCCGAGCTCCATGCCCGGAGTTCCCGGCGATCCGGGTACCGCCCGTCGCACAAGGCGCTCTCGAGGGCCATTCCGCGCGCAATGCGCCGCCGCAGCGCGCCCGCGAGCGCCGCCCGGCTCGATGCCCACTGCCGGAGCAGGCTCCAGGTGAGAAGCGCGCCACCCGCACCGCCATCCGACGGAGGGAGCGGAGGAGGCAGGGCGAGCAGCTCATCGAGCAGCCCTCCGTCATCCCGAACCGCTATCCACTCCGGAGCGGACGCGTCGGGCAGCGCGACGGTCTGCGCGACATCGCTACGTTCGCGGCGTACGATGAGTGTGGCGAGGGCCGCGTCGCTGATCGCGTACGCGCGCGCGCCGAGGAAGAGCGCGAAGAGCGCCGCCAGCTCGGCGCGGCGATTGTGTATCGGCGTAGCGGTGAGCAGGAGCACGCGCGCGCGGGATGCCAGCGAGGCGATCGCCGCGTAGCGCAGCGTGGATGCGGTGCGCGCGTGATGCGCCTCGTCGAGCACGAGCAGATCGAAGTCGCCGCCCGGCACGTTGCCGCGCGAGAGCGCGCTGTAGGAGACGACGGTGGCGCTCGCGTCTGCCGCCGCCAGCGCCTCCCTCCACATGGTGCGCAGCGCCGCAGGAATCACGAGCAGCGGTCGCGCCGCCTCGCGCATGATCGCGGCCGCGACGTACGTTTTCCCGAGCCCCGCCTCATCGGCGAGAAGGGCGCCGCGATGCTCGCGCAGGAGATCGCCGATCCGATCGACGGCGCTCTGCTGGTGCGCGTGCAGGCGCACCGATCCCAGCTCGACTGGCGCGTCGTGCTCCGGGAGCCAGTGCACGGCAATCAGCGCACGCGCCGCGGCTGCCCGAACGATCATCGGCCGCACCACGCGATGAGCGGTGCGACTTCCGTGGAGCGCAGCCGATACGCGCGCGTGGCCGCTTCGAGCAGCTCGCAGGCGGGAGGCACGTCGCCATCGAGGGCGCGCCGAGCGAGAGGCGCGAGCAGCCCGCGAGCGCACCGCCAATCGCGCGGCAGCGGGAGGAGCGCGACGGTCCAGCCGAGGTAGCGATGGTAGCCGCCTCGCGCAGGCTCTGCCAGCACGTGCAGCCACGCGGCGGCGAGCGAGGAGTTGAGCAGCGCGGTGAGCGCGAGTGCGTCCTCGTGCTCGTCGCACGGAACCACGTAACAGCTGTTGAGCGGCACCGTCTGATCGCCGGCGGGGACGAGCAGCGCGCGCGGCGCACGCCCCATGTCGGCCCAGACGACACGCGCGCGCGCAGCGGATGCAGCGGGCGTGCGGAAGAGCGTCCACCAGGCCCTGCCCGAGCGGGCATCGCTGCGCGCGGTGAGGCGCCGCCGCCAGCGCGCGAGCCACTTTGCGGCGTGCGGTGGAAGTGCTGGCAGCGCGCCGCTGTCTCCGTGTGTCCAGATGATCGCTTCCGCGCTCGGCGATGCGCGCCACGGGACGGTTCCTTCGCCGCGGAGGAGGGGACGCAGCATGTCGCGCTCGATGAGCGCGCTCCGCTCGCCGGCGCGCACGAGCACCGTTCGCACATCGGGTTCTGCCGTCTGGCGACGCTCGACGATGAACGCCTCGTTGCATCCGCATTTGACGCCGAGGAGGGGAGCGCCGAAAGGCGTGTCGCCGATGGAGATGCCCGCGCGACAGACGCGATCGAAGGAATCGCGCACGGCGGGAGGGATCGCGATCCACGGGCTCGCGGGATCCTCGTCGAGTGAGAGCCTGGCAGGCGCGATGCTCCAGCGGAGCACGTCGCGCTTGCGATGCATCGAGGCCAGAACGGGGACGGGTGCCTCGGTGCCGGCACCCTTGCGCGCGATCACGAGCGATGGGTACACCGCCGCATCGAATGCCGCTGGCGACTCGGACCAGTCGTCGAGCGCGATGACGCGCGCGTCGGTGCGCAGCAGTCGTCGCGCGCCACCGCCGGCGAGTGAGCGCCACATCTTCGTGGGCAGGAGCAGCGCAAGCGACCCGTTTTCGCGGGTGAGCGCGAGCGACCGCTCGAGAAAGAGTGCGCCGAGGTCCACCTGCGCCGCGAAGCCCGTGCCTGCGTTTGCGGTACGCGCGCCGCGCTCCCACGCCGCGCCGCCGAACACCGCAAAGCCTGCGCGGAGCGCGGCGCGCGCGTCTGCCGGAATCCGGTGCAGGCGCACCCATGGAGGATTGCCGATCACGAGATCGAATCCGCCGCGCAGCGCGACGTCCGGAAAGTGCGTTGCCCACGCGAAGGGGAGGGCGCCGCCAGAGCGCAGCGCGCGTTTCCGGGCCGCGAGCTCGCGCGCACGCGTGCGCTCGCGCGCGAGCAGCGCGATCTGGTGAGGCACAGGCCGAACGCGCTCGCCGAAGAGGTCGCGCCCGCGCATCGCAGCCAGCAAATCGCGGCGGCGCGCTGCGCAGCGCTGGATCTGCTCGCCCACGTGCGCCAGCGCGAAGGTGCGCTCCGTGCGCTGGAGCGCGCGCTCGAGCGTTCGCTTGCGCGCGCCCGTCGCTCGCGCGTAGCGCTGGCGCATGCGCGCGATCATGCTGCCGCCGGCGCCGCGCAGCTCCTCGAACGCATCACCGGCGAGCGAATCGCCCACGCGAATGTGCCGGTCGAGATTCGGCAGCGGTGGCACGCGCATGCCGTCAGTCTCCTCACTCTCGATCACGACGGAGAGCCAGAGCCGCAGCTCGCACAGCCACACCGCCGTCGGATTCACGTCCACGCCGAAGATCGAGCGCGTGAGCAGCTCGCGCCGGAGCACCGCGAGCGGTCGCGCGTCTCCCGCGCGCTGCTGCAGCGATGCGAGCGTCTCGAGCGCGTGCACGAGGAAGGCGCCGGATCCGCACGCCGGATCGAGCATCCGCATGTCGGCGATGCGCTCGCGAAGCGTGGGGGCGAGCGCCAGCGGAATCTCCTCGCCGGCAAGCGCACGCTCGATGAGGTCCCGCGAGAGCGCCGGGCCTTCGAGCGCACTCGTGAGCGCGGAGCGTGTCGCGTCCGAGACCAGCGATTGCGGAGTGTAGAACGCGCCGCTCGTGCGGCGCTCCTGGGAGCACATCAGCGATTCGAACGCCTTGCCGAGCATCTCGGGATCGATCGCTGCCTCGGACCATGCATCGCTGTCCTCGCGCGCCGTGAACCGGTAGCGCGCGAAAAGCTCGCCGAACGCGCGTCCGAGCGAGGCGTCGGTGAGCTGCAGCCTGGGCCAGCGACGCTCGAGTGGCGCCGGCGCGAACAATCCACCGTTGAGAAAGGGGACGGCGCCGAACGCGCGAGCGGCCGGGGCACGCGCCGAGACGGGAGTGTTGAGCGTGCCGAAAAACAGCGGCCGCAGCACGCGCCTGTGATAGCCTCCGCCGCGCTCCATGCAGCGATCGAAGCCGTTGGCGAGGAAGCGCCGATCGCCGTCGAGCCACCCCTTCGTCTCGAGGAAGGAGAGGAAGAGCAGCCTCGATACGTGGAGCAGCGCGAGCTCCTGCCGGTTGCGCCGAGGTACTTCGCCACGCGCGTCCGTGGCGACCTCGGCTACCACGCCCTCGAGCGTGCGATAGAAGCGGCGGGTGAGCGCCTCGCGTCCGAGCACCTCGAGCCAGGAGGCATGCGTGAGCACATCGGCGGCATCGCTGGTTCCGGCGAGTGACGAGAGCGCGAGCGCATCGCTCGCGAGCACGTGCGCGCGATCGACCATGAGCGCCGAGACGCGCGGTGCCCGCGACAGCCCGTCGGACCACGCCACCATCGCCAGCTCGGCGCTCTCGCGACGCGCGGCGATGATGAGCCAGAGCAGATGCGGTGCGCGCGCGGTCAGTCGAGACGTGACCGCGGCGAGGCTGTCGCGGAGCGGCACTTTCGCCGGGCACTCGACGAGCAGCGCGCGCAGCGTGCCGGCGCCCGGGATCACGCGCAGCTCGCACGCGACTTCGCGGAGTCCGAGCGCGGTGCACGCGTTTGCGTCGAGCGGAAGCGGAGTGGCGCCGAAGCCCGCCGCGGCGGCGAGCGCGGCAAGCGAGTCGACATCGCGGGCGGCGGCGAGGAGCTGGGCGGCGGTGCGGAGTGCGAGCACGCGACACCCTAGCCGCGGGACGGAAAGGCGTCGTCATCGCGGCACCGCGCGCAGCGCTAAATCGACTCGCGCACCCCGATCATCACCCCGCCTGGTATCTCCTTCCCTTCCACTCCACCCCGCGCCCGCGCACCGTCGCGCGGGCGATGATGAACAGCACGATCACCGCGCCGAGCGGCAGCGTGAGCGCATATAGCGGCGACTGCCGAAACGCGCGCACGTAGATGAATGCCCACCACACGAGCAGGATCGCGCTGCACACCCCGGCCCACAGCACGGCGCCCTTCGCGAGCGGCGCGAACAGCGACGCGATCGCCGTCGCGGGCGGGGCCAGATGCACGAGCGGCACGATCAGCAGCAGCACCGGCAACAGCAATCGCGGAACGACGCCCGCTGGCAGCGTGTCCACACCCGCGGTCACCATGTTCTTCGTCCATCCGTTCACGATTCCGGCGAGCGACGTGTACATGCGCGTCGAGAGATCGTGCTCGCCCATCACGAGCTCGCCGCGCATCCCGCGCGCGTGCACCAGCTGCGCGAGCGCGAGATCCTCGGCCGCCTTCCCGCGAACGGACGCGTGTCCGCCGATCGCATCGTAGCATGCGCGCGTGAAGCACAGATATTGCCCGTTCGCGATCTTGTCGCGGGAGCGCCGCGCGCGATTCACGGCGCCCGCGCCGCCATAGCGCGACGCGATCATGTAGAACACCTGCGGCATCACCACGCGCTCCCAGAACGAGCCGAGCTCCTGAAATCCGCCCACGGTGAGGAAGTCGAGCGCGCGCGTGCGCATCGCGTGCATCGAGCGCGGGATGAGCGTGGGCGCGTGCGCGGTATCGGCATCGGTGAAGATCA
This sequence comes from Gemmatimonadaceae bacterium, assembly GCA_025929535.1. GTDB lineage: Bacteria > Gemmatimonadota > Gemmatimonadetes > Gemmatimonadales > Gemmatimonadaceae > FEN-1250. The sequence continues at coordinate 51,919 of JAICLZ010000019.1, read as the reverse complement.
GCGTCGAGCCGCGGGCGGCGCTCGCGCCCTGCGCGCACGCCCACTGCTTGCCGAACCAGCCGTCCGGCACGGGCGCCCCTTCGATCACGCGCACGCGCGCATCTGCGGCCGCCAGCGCGCGCGCGAGTGCGCCCGTGGCATCCTCCGAGCGATCGTCCACCACGATCACCTCGAGGGCAAGCCATCGCGAGCGCAGGAGCGAGCGCACGCAGCGCTCGATGTTGAGAGCCTCGTTGCGTGCCGGAACGATCACCGATACCAGTGGCGCCTCGGGCGGGATCTCATCCGGCTCATCGCTCAGCGAGGGCGAGTCGCGTGCGCGCCAGAGCAAAACGAGAGGGCCGAGCAGCCATGGCAGACAGGCGAGAATCCAGAAGCGGGTCACGCGCGGAAGCTAGCGCGCGCGCGATTCCCAACAAAAACGGGCGCTCGGCGAGCGCCCGTTTCGGCCGCGATCGTGCGCCGGTCAGCGGTTTCTCGAGCCGCTCGATCCGGAGCTGCTTCCGCCGCCTTCGTCCAGCCCTTCATCTCCCGTTGTGAGATCCTCTTCATCTTCCTCGGTGCTGCCGGCATTGTAGCCAGTGCTTCCACTGCCCTTGCTCCCGCCGGCGCGGCTGATGCCACTGCCGCCGCTGCCGCCAACTCCGCCGGTGCTTCCACCCGAGCTTCCACCCGGGCTTCCGCTCGTACCGCCGCTTCGGCTGGTGCCGCTCGTGCCGCCGCCCATTCCTTCCTTGTCCGTCGGAGTCGCTTTGAAATTGCCGTCGCTGCCGTCGTTTTGCTTCGAGTCCTTGTTTCGAGTCCGGTCCGCCACGTGAGTATCCTCCATGCATGAAGCGTCCAGCGAATCTCTGGCGTGCAGATTCCGGGCAACTCGCCCGCGCGCGACGATCGGCATGGGGTATGCCATTCTTGCGGCTGCATCGATGATCGGTCACGCTGCTCGCGCGAATGAGGCGCCACGCGCGCGATGCGTGCACAGGTGAGCGCGCCCATCACGCCTCCTGCGCTCGCGGTGGGTGCGCGCGTGGCGCTGCTCTCGCCCGCGGGTCCGCTCGCGGGCGATGCGGATCTCGAGCGCGCCGAGCACAATGCGCGGACGCTCGGGTGGGAGCCACTCGCGTATCCGCACGCGCTCGCGCGCGAGGGCTATCTCGCCGGCGATGATGCATCGCGACTCGCTGATCTCAACGCTGCGATTCGCGATCAGCGCGTCGATGCGATCTGGTGCCTGCGAGGTGGGTACGGCGCGATGCGCGTGCTCGACGCGATCGACTACGACGCGCTGCGCCGCGCGCCGAAGGCCATCATCGGCTATTCGGACATCACCGCGCTCCATCTCGCGGTGCGCGCGCGCTCGGGCATCGTGAGCTACCACGGTCCCACCGCGCGCGCGGTGCTCACCCCCTTCTCGCGCCAGTCGCTGCTCTGCGCAACGAGCCACGGATGCGATCCGTTCGCCGGAAACGCTCCACTGACCTGGTTGCAGGAAGGCACCGCCGCCGGCCCGCTGGAGGGCGGAAACCTCGCCCTCGTCTGCTCGCTTCTCGGAACTCCGTATTCCGCACGCTTCGATGGAGCGATGCTCGTACTCGAAGACGTGAACGAGCCGCTCTACCGCATCGACCGCATGCTGCGTCAGCTCATCCTCTCCGGCGCGCTCGCGCGCGTCGCCGGGCTCTGCTTCGGCGCGTTCACCGATCGCGGCGATGAGAGCGATGCCGCACCGCGCTCACTCGATATACTTTTCCGGGAGGCGGCGATGCACGTGCGCGGTCCGGTCGTGAGCGACGTTCCCTGCGGGCACGTCGCCGATCAATGGACGTTCCCGCTCGGCGCAGGCGCCGAGCTGTCTCGCTCGCGGGGCCTGGTGCTTGCATCCCCGTGAGCATCGCCATTCACACCATGCAGCCGAACACGATGGCCGACGTATCGACAACCGAGATATCCCCGAGCGAGCTGCGCGCGCGGCAGGAACGCGGCGAGCGCACTCCGCTCCTCGATGTGCGCGAGCAGAACGAGTGGAATCTCTTTCGCATCCCGGGAGCGATCCATCTGCCTCTCGCGCGAGTGAGCAGCGCCGCGAACGAGGCGCTCGCGCAATTTCCCGACGGCGAGATCGTGGTGTACTGCGGCCGCGGCGCGCGCTCGACCCAGGCCGTGGAGATGCTCCGCGCGCAGGGCTACAGGGCCACATCGCTCGCCGGTGGCATCGGCGCGTGGATCGATGCGGGCGGTGAGGTCGAGGAGTAGCGGCGCGCAACGCGTGCATGCGCTGAATGCTCTCGCGCACGTCGAGCGCGCGCTCGCCCACGGCTCCGTCCCCGTAGCCGCGAATCCGAGCGTGCGCGACGCTGCCGTCGTCGCGATGTTCCGGATCGCGCCGGGCGATGCGCTCGAGCTGCTCATGATCGAGCGCGCGAGCTATGCGGGCGATCCGTGGAGCGGGCACATTGCCTTCCCCGGCGGCCGCCGCGAGCCGTACGATCTCACGCTGCTCGACACGGCCCTTCGTGAGACGCGCGAGGAGATCGGCGTCGACATTCTCACGACCGGGCGCGTGCTCGGAGCGCTCGAGCGCGTGAACCCCATGTCGCCCTCACTCCCGCCGCTCTCCATCGTGCCCTTCGTCGCGCTCCTCACACGCGATGTTTCCCTCGTGCTCAGCGATGAGGTGGCGGGCGCCTTCTGGGTGCCCTTGCCCGCACTTCAGCACCTCGATGCGTCGCGCGAGGTGGAGGTCACACTTTCCAACGGCACCACGCACCGGGTGCGCGCCTTCGTGCACGATCGCTACACGATCTGGGGACTCACCGAGCGCATTCTCCGCGATCTCCTCTCGCGACTCTCGTAGCCCGACACTGCTTGACATCGGTTAACCATGTTTCTAATATGGATTAACCGTAGTTAACTAGGATCCACCCCCGTCGCGCGGTCGTCGTGCCCTCTCCCTCCGTCGAAGACTACATCAAGGCCATCTACAAGGCCCACGCCCGGAGCGGGAGCGTCGCCACGCAGGAGCTGGCCGAGCGGCTCCGCGTGAGTGCGCCCGCCGTGAGCAAGATGATGCGCAAGCTCTCCGCGCTGAAGCTCATCACGCACGCGCCGTATCAGGGCGTCAAGCTCACGCGCGCGGGCGAGAAGCTCGCGCTCGAGATCATCCGGCATCACCGGTTGATCGAGCTCTACCTCGTGCAGGCGATGGGCTTCACGTGGGACAGCGTGCACGAGGAGGCGGAGCGCCTCGAGCACCACATCAGTGAGGAGTTCGAGGACAGGATCGACGAGCTTCTGGGACATCCCACCGCGTGTCCACACGGCGATCCGATTCCCACGCGTGCCGGAACCATCGCGCCCACGTCGAATCTTCCACTCGCGCAGCAGCGCTCGCCCGCGCGGCTCATCGTGCGGCGCGTGAGCGACGAGGACGCGGAGCTGCTGCGGCATTTCGAGGCGCTCGGCGTCACTCCCGGCACGGCCATCGAGCTCTTGACGCAGGAGCCGTTCGAAGGAGCACTCGTGCTCGAGGTGGCAGGCAAGCGCGTGCGACTCACGCCGCAGGCCGCCAGGGAAGTGTTCGTCGACGCGCTCGGCGAGGAGAGCTGAGTGGCGCTCCCCAAGGTTCCCTCGCGCGAGCCCCCGGAGCACCCGCGAAAAGAGACGGGATGGCGGCACGCGCGTCTCACGCCGAGCCTGGCCGAGGTGTATCGGTCGGTACCGGTCATCGGTACGTCGACGTGGAGAAAGGCGCTGGCGTTCGCGGGACCCGGGTATCTGATCGCGGTGGGCTACATGGATCCCGGCAACTGGGCCACCGATCTCGCAGGGGGATCGGCGTTCGGCTACCGGCTGTTGTGTGTGATCCTGCTGTCGAATCTGATGGCGGTGTTGCTGCAGGGGCTCTCCTCCAAGCTCGGCATCGTCACGGGCCGCGATCTCGCGCAGGCGTGCCGCGACCACTACTCGCGGCCGGTCGTGATCTTTCAGTGGGTGATCTGCGAGACGGCGATCGCCGCGTGCGATCTTGCGGAGGTGATCGGTTCGGCGATCGCGCTCAATCTGCTCTTTCACATCCCGATCACGATTGGTGTGGTGCTCACGGCGCTCGACGTGCTCGTGGTGCTTTTTCTGCAGACGAAGGGCTTTCGCTGGCTCGAAGCGCTGGTGATCGTGCTGATCGCGACGATCGGACTGTGCTTTCTCTTCGAGGTGGTGATCTCGAAGCCGTCACTCTCCGGTGTGATCGGCGGATTCATTCCGTCCGCGGACATCGTTCGCGATCCCAGGATGCTCTACATCGCGATGGGCATCCTCGGCGCGACCGTGATGCCGCACAATCTCTATCTGCACTCGTCGATCGTGCAGACGCGGCGGTACGAGCAGACCGCGGCAGGGAAGCGCGAGGCGGTGCGCTTCGCCTTTCTCGACTCGACGATCGCGCTCACCTTCGCGCTGTTCATCAACGCGGCCATCCTGATCGTCGCGGCGGCGAGCTTCCACAAGACGGGCCACACCGACGTGGCGGAGATTCAGCAGGCGTACACGCTGCTGACTCCGCTGCTGGGCGTGGGCGGTGCGAGTGCGGTGTTCGCGCTGGCGCTGCTCGCGTCGGGCCAGAACTCGACGCTCACCGGAACGCTCGCGGGGCAGATCGTGATGGAGGGGTTCCTCCAGATTCGACTGCGTCCCTGGGTGCGCCGGCTGATCACGCGGGGGCTGGCCATTGTGCCCGCGGTGATCGTAGCCATTCTATATGGTGAGTCGGGAACGGCGAAGCTCCTGGTGATGAGCCAGGTCGTGCTGAGCCTGCAGCTGTCCTTTGCCGTATTTCCGCTGGTGCGCTTCACGTCGGATCGCCTCAAGATGGGCGAGTTCGTGAATCCGGCGTGGCTGCGTGCGCTGTCGTATTTCGTCGCGTTCTTCATCGCTGCGCTGAACGTGTGGCTGATCGCGCAGCTTTTGACCGGGGGTCAGTGATCGTGTACAAGCGGATTCTGGTCCCCCTCGAGCACTCCGCGTACGATGAGGCGATTCTCGCGCACGTGCGCACGCTCGCGAGCTTCTGCAACGCGGCGGTGATCCTCATCCACGTCGCCGACGGATGGGCGGCGCGCAACATCCATCACTTGGCTCTCCGCGAGAGCGAGGAGATTCAGGAGGATCGCGCGTATCTCGAGGGCATCGCGGCGGGACTCGAGCGCGATGGCTTCGAGACGGATGCGATTCTGGCGAGCGGCGACCCGGTGCGCGAGATCGCGGCCGCGGCGCAGCGCGAGCACTGCGATCTCATCGCGATGTCGACGCACGGGCACCGGTTCTTCTCCGATCTCTTCTATGGCAGCGTGGCCGAATCGCTGCGGCATCGGTGCATGATCCCGATCCTGCTGGTGCGCGGGTCGAAGAGCGGGAAGACAGGGGAGCATGGGGTGGTGAGCTGAAGCCGATCGCGAGGTTGGACGAAGGTACGCCGCCGTTCTTCACCTTCACCGTGAGTCCGTAGCCTCTGCTGAGCGTCTCGGGCTCGATCGTCCAACTGAAGCCGCAGCCGCACAAACCTCGAACCCATGCAACGATCAGCTCTTTCATTTCGCGCTCGCTCTCGAGCCTTCTGCGATCGCTTCCACATTCGCATCCCCATCCTCCTCGCGCCGATGGCCGGCGCGAGTGCGCCCGAGCTCTCGATCGCGGTCGCGAACGCCGGTGGACTCGGCGCATGCGGCGCGCTTCTCATGCAGCCCGGGAAAATTCTCGAGTGGGCAGCTACCGTGCGCGCTGCGAGCAACGATCGCTTTCAGCTCAACCTCTGGGTGCCCGATCCGCCGCCGCACCGCGACGCTGAGCACGAGGCACGGCTTCGCGCCTTTCTCGCGAGTTGGGGTCCGCCCGTGCCGCCCGAGGCCGGCGACGCGACGCCGCCGGACTTCGCGGCGCAGTGCGATGCGCTGCTCGAGGCCAGCCCTCCCGTAATCTCGTCCGTGATGGGTGTGTTCCCCCCCGAATACGTGTCGCGAGTGAAGGCGCGCGGGATCGCGTGGTTCGCGATCGTCTCCACGCTCGGCGAAGCAAAGATCGCCGCGGATGCCGGTGCCGACGCGATCGTCGTCCAGGGTGCGGAAGCCGGCGGACATCGCGCGGCGTTCGACGCCGCACGCGCGGAGCAGGAGCTCGTCGGACTCTTTGCGTTGCTGCCGGCCGTCGTGGATGCGGTGAGCGTGCCCGTCGTTGCCACCGGCGGCATCGCCGATGCGCGCGGTGTGGCTGCCGCCTTCGCGCTCGGCGCGAGCGCGGTTCAGATCGGCACGGGATTTCTCAGGTGCCCGGAAGCGAACATCAATCCCGCGTGGGCCGACGCACTGCGTGCGACGACGCCGGAACGCACCAGGGTGAGCCGGGTGTTCAGCGGGCGCGCGGGTCGAAGCGTCGCCACCGCGTACGTTCGCGCGGCCACCGCCGATGATGCGCCGGCCCCCGCACCATATCCGGTGCAGCGCGGCCTCACGGCATCGATGCGCGCCGGCGCCGCAAAGTCGGGTGACATCGAGCGCATGCAGGCGTGGGCGGGACAGTCGGCGGCGCTGGCGCGAAACGCGCCCGCGGGGGAGCTGGTTCGCAGCTTCTGGGAGGAGACGCAGGCAATTCTCGCGTGATGCCGATCAACCACCCGGTTCCGCCGCCTTCAATACTCGCGCGATCGTCGCAGCCCACTCGCATTCGGCCGGTACCGTGGTCGTGGCCTGCGTCGCCCGCCGCAATGCCTCGCGTTCCCACTGCGGCATCGTGCGCCAGTCCGCCAGCGACTCGAGCAGCGCCGCAAGCGGGCCTTCGGCATGCTTCAGGAACTCGTCAAGGAGCGACTCGCCGCTGGCCGCGAGCTCGGTGGACAACGGACCGCGCGTCGCCCAGCCGGTCGCGATCCCGCGCGAGACGAGACGATCGAGATCGCGCACGCTGATCGCGCGTTGCGCCACCAGGTCGAGCGCCTCGCGCAAGAGCGCCGCCGTCAGCCTGTTCGCCACGAGCCCCGGAAACTCGCGCGCCACGATGATCGGCTCGCGCCCCGCGAGGCGCAGCGTCTCCGCCGCCCGCGTCATCGTTGCGGGGGATGTCTCGCGCCCACCGCACAACTCCACCACCGGCACCGCGTAGACGGGCACCAGCGGGTGCGCGACCAGCATCCTGTTCGCGAAGCTCCGCCCCTCGCTGAGCACCGTGGCGCCCAGCGTGGATGTGGAGCTCGCGACAATGGCATCGCGCGACAATGCACCCTCGAGCTGCGCGAGCACGCTGCGCTTGAGCTCCAGCCCCTCCGGCACCGACTCCTGCACCCACACCGCACCTCGCACCGCATCGGCAACCGTGGCCGATCTCACGATGCGGCCGCTCACCGCGCCACCCCTCAGCGTGCGCGCGCACGCCAGCGCGTCGTGCGCCCGATCGAGCGCACGCGGATTCGGATCAACGATCCGCACCTCGGCGCCATAGGACGCGAAGAGCGCGGCCCATCCACTTCCGATCTCTCCGGCGCCCAGAACGGCGAACGACGCGGCAGGGCTCATTTGCGCTCCCGGGCGGCGTTCGCGAGCCAGCGTTCGGCGTCCGCCGCGCCGCCCGCGAGCGAGCCCGGCTCGAGCCATCGCGCGAACACCGTGCGCTCGAGCAGCGCGAGCACCTCGCTCGCCCGCACGCTCATGGCCACTGCCGTGCGCCCGCCCTCGGGCGAGCGTCGCACGGCCCCGCGCTCGGCGCCGTCCGAGAGCGAGACGTCCAGCCGCATCTCCTCCCAGCCGGCCAGCGACGGATCGGCCACGAGCGCGATCGCGAGGGCGTCGTTCACGATGCAGCCATCGAAGCGCTCGTACTCCTGATGGAAGTCCGCATAGAATCGAAGCGCATCAGCCCAGAATCGTGCCTGCTGATCGCTTTCACCCGCTTTGGCCAGTGCACCAATCGCGCTCCCCGGAATCGCGATGCGTCGCGTGACGTCGAGCGGCACGAGTCGCAGGTCGAGATGCGCGTGCATCACGAAGTCCGCGGCCTCGGGATCGGACCACCAGTTGAATTCGCTCCGAGCAGTTTGCGTGCCCGGCACGTTCAGCGCGCCTCCCATCACGAACACCGGACCGAGTGCATCCGCGATGTCCGGCGCGAAGGCGATCGCCGTCGCGAGATTCGTGAGAGGGCCGAGGCAGCAGACGGTGAGCTTTCGCTGGCCTCTCACCTGGGCGATGATCGCCTCGGCCGCGCCGTCGATCTCGTGCTCCGGCTCCTGCGCCGGGATCACGTGGCCAAGCCCTTCGGGACCATGCGTTTCGCGCGCGGGGCGCGGCTCGCGCACGAGCGGCGCCGCTGCGCCCGGGATGATCGGCGCAGCGATCCCGGCGATCGAAGCAATCAGCCGCGCGTTGCGGGTTGCGCGATCGACGTCCGTGTTGCCGTGCGCAATCGTGATGGCCACGATGCGAAGCTCCGGGAGCCTCGACGCGAGCGCGAGCGCGACGGCATCGTCGATGCCCGGATCTGTGTCGATCAGCACTGAAGTCGGCATGGACCGTGAAGATGGACACAACCGGCGGCGCGCGCCATTCGTGGCGCAACATCCCGCACTGACCCGTTCCCTCCCTCGTTACCTTGTGTGCATGGTTGCTCTGCTGCTCGCGCTTCAGCTGCGCACGATCACGATCGATCAGCGCCTCGCCACCGACGCGCACCTTCGCGTGGGCGACACCGCAGTCATTTCGGCGACCACCGGCACCGACGGCGACTCGGTGACCATCGCCGCCATCGTCGGACGGCGCGCGGACCCGAGCGAGATCGCGCGCAGCGAGTATCGTGTCCATCTCCATCTCGATCAGTTCCAGCGCCTGATCGGCTACGGCGACCGGGTCGATCGCTTTGCCGTGTCCACGCGCGGAGATGCCGCCGCCGACTCCGCCGTACGCGCGATCAATGCGGCCGCGTTCGGTTTCCGCGCCTACCGCTCGCACGAGATCGCGGTGGAAACCTCGGAGACTTTCGCGGTCGTGAGCCGCTTTCATCGCGCCATCGGCGTGATCACGATCGTGGCCAGCGCCGTGTTTCTGCTGTGCATCCTGCTTCTCAAGGTGGACGAGCGCCGCCGCGACGTGGCCGCGCTTCGCCTCCTGGGCATCTCGCGCCGCTCCGTGATGCTCTCCGTCGTGCTCGAGGCCGCGCTCGTCTCCGTGATCGGGAGCGGCGTGGGCGTCGGCATTGGCTGGGTGACATCGCTCGCGGTGAACTGGCATTACCAGGCCCGTTACCAGACACCTCTGCGCTTCGCGCTCGTCACCGGCGACATCGTCCTCTTCGCGGTTTCACTCTCGCTCGTGCTCGGCATCGTCGCCGGCGCACTCGCGGCGCGCCGACTCGTTCGCACCCACCCGCTCGTTCTGCTCGGCCGCTGATGCGATTGCTGCTCGCGCTCGCATCGCTGCGGCGGAATCGTGCGCGAACGCTGCTCGCGGTGCTGGGTGTCGCGATCGCCGCGGCGATGCTCCTCGACATGGTCATGCTCTCCACGGGCATGCGCGAGTCGTTTCGCCAGCTGCTCCTGAGCCGCGGCTTCCAGATGCGGCTCACGCCGCGCGGCACGCTCCCCTTCGACACCGAGGCCTCGATCGCCGGCGCAACTGCCATCACCGACGGCCTCCGCGCTCGCCCCGAGATCGATCTCGTGAGCCCCGTGCTCGGCGCGTCCGTGCACGTGCTCCGGGGAGATTCGTCGATCACCACCTTCGCGGTCGGCGTCGACCCATCTGCGCAGGGCGACTACCAGCTCGCCAGCGGGCGCGATGCGACCGCGCCGAACAGCTTCGTGGCCAACGATGATTTTCTCCGCGCCACGAACGCGAAGATCGGCGACACCCTCCGTATCGCCGCTGGATTCGACCCGCAGCTCCGCACGCATTCGGGCGAGCGCGCGCTGGTGCTCGCGGGGCGCGCGCGCTTCCTCTATCTCGCGGCGGGGCAGCTCGCGATCGCGATCCCGCTGCGCACGCTGCAGGAGATGACCGGCGCCGCGCGCGAGGACCGCGTATCGCTCTTCATGGTCCGGCTGCGCGATCCGGGCCGCATTCCCGACGTGAAACGGTGGATGCGATCGGCGCTTCCCGCCATGGATGTCATCTCCACCGCGGACGCCATGGCACGCGTGGATGAGCGGCTCAGCTACTTTCGCCAGCTCAGCGCCATTCTGGGCGCAGTCAGCCTGATCGTCGGCTTCCTCCTCGTGACGACGCTGGTCACCGTGTCGGTGAACGAGCGTGTGGGCGAGATCGTCGTGATGCGCGCCATCGGCGTCTCGCGCGCGCACGTCGTGCAGCAGATCGTGCTCGAGGGCACCGCCATGAGCGTCACCGGTGCGCTGCTCGGCACCGGGCTCGGACTCGTCACCGCACGCTACCTCAACGCGATCCTGTCCCGCTTTCCGGGACTGCCCGCCGCGATCGATTTCTTTCTCTTCCAGCCGCGCGCGGCGTGGACCGCGATCGGGCTGCTCACCGCGTGCGGCGTGCTGGCGGGACTCTATCCGGCGTGGCGCGCGGCATCGCTGCCCCTCGCACGCACGTTGCGCGAGGAGGCGGTCGCGTGACGGTGCTCGTTCGGGCCCGCGATGTGCGTCGCGATTATCCGCTCGAGCGCGATGCCGTGCACGCGCTGCGCGGTGTGTCGCTCGAGATAGTGAAAGGAGAGTACCTGGCCATCGTGGGGCCGTCGGGATGCGGGAAATCCTCGCTTCTGAACCTGCTGGGCGCGATCGATGCACCCACGAGCGGCACGGTGGAGATAGAGGGGCGCAACGTGGGAACGCTCGGTGACCGAGAGGTCACGGAATTCCGGCTGAAGCACATCGGATTCGTCTTTCAACGCTTCTACCTCTTGCCGATTCTCACGGCAAGAGAGAATGTCGAGTTGCCGATGGCGGAGGCGGGAGTGCCTCCGGCGGAGCGAAGACGGCGAAGCGCCGAGCTGCTGCGTTACGTGGACCTGGGCGATCGCGCACGACATCGGCCATCGCAGCTGTCGGGCGGGGAGCAGCAGCGGGTCGCGATCGCGCGCGCGCTCGCGAATCGGCCGTCGCTCCTGCTCGCGGACGAGCCGACGGGTGAGCTGGACGCACGAACCGGCCAGGAGATCATCTCGCTCTTCGGCCGGCTGAACGATGATGGAACGACGGTGGTGGTCGTGACGCACGACGAGAGCCTCGCCCGCGCGGCGCGGCGCGTGGTGCACATGCGCGACGGCGAGATCGTTCAGGACGGGGTGCCCCATGGATGACCGAACGATGAGAGTGCGGATCATGCCGGCGGGCGACGTGCCAGGCGTGGCAACCTCGCGCCAGTGGCCGCTGTCCACGCTCGTCGCCTACCTCTTCGACGGACGCAGCTGCGACGAGGTACGCGAGCTCCTCGCAGTGGGTGAGGGAATCGCGCACGGCAACCTCGTGTCGTGGACGCCGCTCTCGCTTTCCGCGCAGGAGCTCAGCGCGATCGAGTCGCGCTTTCCGAAGCCGCATCCCGCGCCCGCGCTCTCGTACGAGCGCGCGGCGTTCGTCGAGCTCGACATGCCCGCGCTCCAGCCCACGCTCAGCGTTCCGATTCGCGGCGACCAGCCGCTCGTCGAAGGGATCGCGCAGCGCGCCGCCTATCTCTCCTTCGACTACGGGCCGTGGGCCGACGTGTACGTGAGCACGCTCACGCGCGAGGAGGCCGCCGAGCTGCTCGCGGATCCCGCGCGGCGCGTGCACGATGCGGGAGAGGCGGAGCTCGCGAAGCGCATCATCGGCGAGGATGACGCCGCCCTCCGCTTCGCGGTGCCGCGCCCCGAAAGCCCGCCGCCCTGGCGCGAGCCGCGCGTGTGATCACGCTCATCGCGCTGCGGAATCTCGCTCACCGTCCGCTCCGCTCGCTCTTCCTGCTCTTCGGCTACTCGCTCGGCGTCGGAGTCATGATCGTGCTGCTCGCGATCGGGCAGGCCATGCTCGCGCAGGCGCGCGACGAGAAGCTCGTGGGCGGCGGACAGGTGACCGTGCTTCCCGAGGGGATGAACATCGAGGTGATGAAGACCGGCGGCATCGGTGGCCTCTTCTTCTCGATCGCCAACGCGCGCTTCATCTATCGCCAGCTGCTCGCATCCCCGCGCCTCTCGCGCGATGTCGCGACGGTGGCGCCGCAGATCGACGGCAAGCTGCTCTATCTGCGCGCGCACGGCGTCGAGCACACGGTGCGCGCGGCGGGAGAGATCCCGTCGCACAGCGCGATGGTGGACGCGCTCCCGCCGCTCATCGCCGGCTCCTGGCGCGACGACGACGGCGACCGCCGCTGGGCCTCGCCCACACCGCACGAGCTCTACACGAGCATCGATCATTTCCACATGCCGCCCGCGCACGTCGCGCATCCGGAGAGCTGGGCCGAGTGGCACTACTTCAACGTGCTGTCGCCGAGCGGGAAGAAGTGGGCGTTCATCTCGTACATCGTCGGCGGCGACGTGCGCGGCACGAAGTGGGGAGGGCAGATCGCGGTGAGCCTGCGCGAGCAGGGCGGACGCACGCGCCGCTTCACAGCCAACGTGCGCAGGGAGGAGGTGCACTTCTCCACCGACAGCGCGGACCTCGAGATCGGCACCTCGTCGGTGCACCTCCTTCCCGATGGACGCTACGCCCTGCGCGCCACTGCCCGGGAGAACGGCAGCGGTGCGCCGCTCCGGCTCGATCTCGTCGTCACGCCCGCGCCCAACATTCTCTTTCCCGGCGGCTCGATCGCCGAATGCGCGGATACGGATGAGAGCTGTCCGTTCGCATCCGGGTACACGGTGCCCGGCCTGCGCGCCAGCGCGTCGGGCTCGCTCTGCGTGTCCGGCGCCTGCGAGCATTACGACGACGCGCAGTCCTATCACGATCACAACTGGGGTGTGTGGCACGGCGTGTCGTGGGACTGGGGCGCCACGCGCGCCGGCGCGTACACGCTGCTCTACGGGCGCGTCGCTCCGCCGGACAGCGCCGGCACCACGCAGCCCTTCTTCGTCTATCTCGCGGACTCGCTCGGCTTTCGCGCGCTCTTCCGCCCGCACGAGATCGCGTACGAGGATGGCCGCACGATCGAGATCAACGGCCGCGACGTGAAGGTGCCGAGTCGCGCGGTGATGCAGGACGCGCGCGGCGCCGACACCCTCCGCATCGAGCTCGACATCGAGGATGCGATCGGCAGCGACACGCGCACGTCGCTGATCGAGCGCGGCGATGCGGCGGATGCACGCCGCATTCTGAAACCGTATTTCATTCAGATGAAAGGACGCGCGCACATCAGCGGTCGCGTGGGCGGCTCACCGGTTGCGGGGAGCGGTACCGGATTCTTCGAGACGTACCGGTAGCGCACGCTTGACAGCGCACGCTTGAAGCAGACTCGAACCTCCGTCATCATGCCTCACATGGACGCTCAAACCGCCAAGTCCACCGATCTCGAGCTCGTACATCGCTTCTCCACCGGCGAAGGGCGCAACGCGCGGACCACGCTGCTCCTGCTGCACGGCACCGGCGGCGATGAGAACGACATGGTCCCGCTCGGCGAATCGCTCCTGCCCGGCGCGGCGATCCTGAGCCCGCGCGGCGCGGTGCGCGAGCGCGGGATGCCGCGCTTCTTCGCGCGACTCTCGGAGGGAGTGTTCGACCTCGAGGATCTCGCGCTGCGCACGCAGCAGCTCATTCGCTTCGTGCACGGCGCCGTCGCGAAATACGAGCTCGATGCGTCGCGGCTGATCGCGGTGGGGTTCTCGAACGGCGCGAACATCGCCGCGAGCGTGATGCTCACCGGCCCCTCCGTGTTCTCGCACGCGGTGCTCTTTCGCGCGATGGTGCCGTTCGAGCCCCGGGAGCCCGCGAAGCTCGACGGCACGCCCGTGCTTTTGAGCTCGGGCGAGTGGGATCCCATCGCCACACCGCAGCAGGCGCGCCGGCTGCAGACACTGCTCGCTGCAGCCGGTGCCAAGCCTACGCTCAACTTCTTCGATGCCGGCCACGAGCTGACGCGCGGCGATGTCTCCGCCGCGGCCAGCTGGATCGCCGCCCTCATTCCGCCGAAGCCGGCGTCAGCTCGGCCGGCGTAACGAGCGCCGGGAGCTCGCGCGCGATCTCCGCACGCTGCGGCTCGAGCCACGGCGGAAGGATCAGGTCCCTCCCGAGTGTCTCCATGTTCTCGTCGATGCCGAAGCCGGGACCGTCCGTCGCGAGCTCGAATAGCGCGCCGCCCGGCTCGTTGAAGTACACGGACTTGAACCAGAAACGATCGATCACTTCCGTGGTCGGCGTTCCCACCTCGTGAAGGCGCTTCCGCGCCGCGAGCTCGGCCGCGTCATCGGCAACGCGCCACGCCACGTGGTGCACGCGTCCCGTTCCCCATGCGCCACGCGTCACATTCGGCAGTTCTTCGACGTCGAGCACCCGCCCAGAGCCACCCTCGCCGAGCGCGTAGCGCTTCCACCCGTTCTCCTCGGCCAGCAGCGTGAAGCCCATCCCGGCGGTGAGCAGCTGCTCCGTGCGCGCACGCGCGCGCTCGGAGATGCGCACCGTGTGCAGGCCGCGAATCTGATGCTCCACCGGAACCGGGCTGCCGGTCCACGGGGTGAACTCGCGAGCGTCGCTGGTCTCGACCAGCGCGAGCGCGAGGCCGTGCACGTCGCTGAAGGGAAGGGCCCGCTCGCCGAAGCGCGTCGCCTGCGTTCCGATCTTCACGCTGTGCTTCGCCAGACGCTCTTCCCAATACGATAGCGATCCCACCGGAACGGCGAGCGACACCTCGTTGGTGAGTCCCGTGCCGTCGCGGCCACGCGGCATGTGCGCCCACGGGAAGAACGTCAGGTCGGAGCCCGCGTGCCCCTCGCCGTCCGCGTAGAACAGGTGGTACGTGGACGGATCGTCCTGATTGACGGACTTCTTGACGAGCCGCATGCCGAGAATGCCGGCGTAGAAGTCGAGATTTTCCTGTGCTGGTCCCGCAATGGCGGTGACGTGATGGAGACCGGTGATGTTGGACATGTGCTGCGCTCACGGATGAAGGCTGATGCGAAAGTATCTTACTACTAAGATAAACGCGACTGCGGTGTCGCCCGTTCCCGTGCTGTCGAGCTCACTGCTGGCGGTGCTCCACCCGCGCAAGAAATGCGCGAATCTCCGAGCGGAGTGCGTCCGGATTATCCCTGGTAGTCATGTGCCCGCTGCCCGGAATCATCACGAAGTCGGCGCCGGGCACGAGTCGCGAGAAGTTGCGCGTGGAGGCCGGCGTCGCCTCATCGAACTCACCGGCGATGAAGAGTGTCGGCACCCTCACCTCCCGCAGCCAGGGCGTGGCGTCGAACGTCTTGAGCGTACCCGTCGAGCTGAATTCGCTCGGCCCCCACATGTACTCGTACACCTGTCTGCCGAACCCCGCGCTGCTGCTGTCGTTGTCCGCCGTGGGACGCGGGTGCGTTCGGGACAGATACAGGCCGTAGTACGCCTTGGTGGCGCTCACGTACTCCGGTGACGACGTCGTGTGATCGGCCTCGTGCCGTGCGATCGCATCGCGCATGGAATCGGGTAACGCGCGGAGCAGCGAATCCGCGTCGTGCTCCCACTGTGCCGTCGTGACGAGCGGACTCGAAAGGATGAGACTCCGAACGCCTTCCGGATGCGTCGCCATGTACGCCTCCGCGAGCATCGCGCCCCACGAGTGGCCGAGCAGGTGGATCTCGCGCAGACCGAGCGAATCGCGCAGCGTCTGGAGCTCGCGCACGTAGCGGTCGACGGTGAAGAGCGTCGTGTCCGTCGGGCGGTCTGACTTGCCGCATCCGAGCTGATCGTAGATGATGACCGGCCGATCGACCGACAACGCGAGCAGCGGCTTGAGATAATAGCTGCTGCTTCCGGGGCCGCCGTGGAGCAACACGAGTGGCGTGCCCGATCCGGAGCCGACGCGATGATACCAGATGCGACCGCCCTCGACCCGGATGAATCCTTCGTCGGCTCGCTTGTGTGTCGTGCATTGCGCGCAGAGCGCCAGCGCGCAGAGCAGCGAGAGAAAGCGGATGCAGCGCACACGCGCGGAGATGCGGGACAGCCTCATGACTCGTCGAGCTCCTGATGCGCAGAGTTTTCAGAGCGATGCAGCGCTGCTGAGAATGCGCCACGGAGCACGGAAGCGGAATCTCCCGGTTGGTTCGCGCGCTCCGTTGGGCGCTCCCTTCAGCTTCCACGGCACGCGCCCGCGCTCGCCTCCCACCTCGATGCCCATCCATGACGCTCTGGCTCGATGCCGATGCCACACCGCGCGACGTGAAGGAGATCTGTCTGCGAGCCGCCGAGCGCCTGGAGCTCCCGACGGTGCTCGTGGCGAATCAGCGTGTGCCGCTACCGCCAGGATACAACCGCGCTCCTCGTACCCAAGCTCGTGTCCGTCATCGATCCCCGGGGCGAGGAGTACACGGCCGAGAGCATAGGCGAGCGCCTGTCGGTGCGGGACTTCATGGACGGACTGCGCGGCACCGGCGTGGAGACCGGCGGGCACGCGCCCTACGGTGCGCGGGAAAAGCAGGCGTTCGCGAACAGTCTCGATCGGGTGCTCACGCGCACACTTCGGCGCCGCTGAGCGATACGGAGGCCCGCGCCCTCACTCGTCGGACGCGCCCTTGCCGAGCGTCCGCAGCATGACGGTGAGCCGTTTCTGCTCTTTGGCCGAGAGCGCAGACATTGCCTTGGCGATTCGTTTCGCGTGCCCCGGGAAAATCCGCTTGATCAGCGCGCTGCCCTCGGGCGTGAGCACCGCGAAGCGCGAGCGCTTGTCGCCCGGAAAAGTCTCGCGCGTCACCAGCCCCTTGGCGGTGAGGCGATTCACGAGGTACGTGATGCCGCCGCTCGTGACGAGAATCTTCTTCTGCAGATCGCCGAGGAGCAGTGGCCCCTTGTGGAAGAGCGCCTCGAGAATGCCGAACTCGGATGCGGTGAGGTCGTGGCGGGCGACATCCGCCGCGACGTGCTCGTAGATGGCGAGATAGGCGCGCGCCAGTACCACCCAGCTCTCGAGCGCGGTGGCGGCATCCTTCTCGCCCTTTCGGCGTTTGGGCTCGGGCGCAGCGGTGGAAGCATCGGGTGGCGCAGGCATCTCAGTGCTAAGATAACTGCTCCGCAGCGGGCCCGCTCTCAGTCCGAGGCGCCGTCCCCGTATCCCGCCGGCCCCTCCGACGTCACGCGCCGATGCGCGCCGCTGATCCTGAACGCGCGCAGCCGCTGCCTCGCGAATGCCTCTTTCGCGTACTGCCTTGCCGCGTCCCACTCGCCGTGCTTTGCGCGAATCTCCTCCGTCCATCCGGCGCGCAGGTCGGCCTCGATCTGCTCGAACGAGAGTTCCTCGTACATTGGATTCGCGCCCGCGATGTGCCCGATCAGGTACGCAGGCCGCACTACTTCGTACGAGCGATCGGCGAGGCGCGTGGGCGAAAAGTCGTAGTGCGCACGATACACGACGTCATCTTCGAACGTGACCTCGCGCACTTTCGTCGTCACCTCACGCTCGGCCCACCATCCGCCGAGCTCCCGCCCGATCTCGAACACGATGAGATCGACCGAGCGGCCGAGGGCAGTGACCTCGCGCTCGCCGTCGCTGCGCGCAGCCTGCGCGCCCGTTCGACGATCGTCGTTCATCCGCCGCTCTTCACGTCCACGTTCCATCGTGCTCCTCTGCATGCGTCGCCGCGTCGTCCGACTGCATTCGTTGCAAGGATGAGACCGATGGAACTTATGAGGGGCCATCGCCATGCGCCATTGCAACCTTCCGCATCATCCGCCACGATTTGTTCCATGTCTCCCATTCGGCTGGGTACGCAGGGATGGAATTACGACGCCTGGGTAGGGCCGTTCTACCCCGATGGCACCCGCGCCGCCGATTACCTGTCGCTTTACGCGCGCGCGTTCGACACGGTGGAGGTTGACTCCACCTTCTACGCGATCCCCTCGTCGAAGGTCGTTCGCGGATGGGCCGCCCGCGTTCCCGACAATTTCGTCTTCGCGCTCAAGCTCCCCCAGGAGATCACGCACGAGAAGCGCCTCCGCGGCGCCGAGGATGCCACCGCGCTCTTCTTCGATCGCGCGCGCGAGCTCGGTCCCAAGCTGGGGCCCGTGCTCGTCCAGCTCGGCCCCGACTTCGGTCCGAACGAGCTTCCCGCGCTCGCCACTTTCCTTCCAACGCTGCCGAGCGACATCGGCATCGCCATCGAGTTTCGCGACCGGCGATGGCTCAACGACGGCGTGATCGCGCTGCTCGCCGAATACCGCGTCGCGCTCGCGCTGGTGGACGCGCGATGGATTCCGCGCAAGACGATGCTGGCGCTCGCGGAGCGCCCGACGGCGGACTTCGCGTACGTGCGCTGGATGGGGCCCGATCGCGACATCGTCGACTACTCGCGGCTGCAGTTCGACCGCACGCGCGAGATCGAGCAGTGGTCCGAGTCGCTCCTGATGCTCATCCAGAAGGTGACGGCCGTGTATGGCTACGTGAACAATCACTTCGCGGGCCACTCTCCGGCCTCGGTGCGCCAGCTGCAGCGACTTTTCGGACAGACGCCGGTGGATCCGAACGACCTGGGCGAGCAGATCAGCCTTTTCTGAGCGGCGGCTCGCGGGCCGTTATCTTTTGCGCATGAAGCGACGCAACGTGCTTGCCGCCGTCCTCGCGATCGTGACCGCTCTGGTCTTCTCGCGGCTCGGCGTGTGGCAGCTGCACCGGCTGCACGAGCGGCGCGCGCGAAACGCGGCGCTCGCGGCGCGGTTGAAGACGCCGGCGGTGCCGCTCGCGCAGCTCCCGGCAGACAGCGCCGGTGCGCACTGGCGCCGTGTGATCGCGCGCGGGACGTACGATTTCGATCACGAGATCGTGCTCAGCGGCCGCTCGCACGGAGGCTCGCCCGGCGTGCAGATAGTCACGCCGCTGCATCCCGACGGCGGCGGCCCGGCGGTGCTCGTGAACCGCGGGTGGGTGTATTCACCGGATGCCGCCAGCGTGGACCTCGGCACCTGGGACGAGCCGCCGCACTCGACCGTCTCCGGATACGTGGAGGACTTCGCGGAGGGCGGCCGCGGCATCGCGCGACTCCCGTCCCATCCGAATGCGTGGACGCGGCTCGATGCGAAGGAGCTGAGCGCTGCCTTCCCGTTCCCGATCGCGCCGTACTATCTCGTGGAGCTCGACAGCCTGGCCGAGCGCCGCCGAATGCAACGCATCGCGACCACGACCCCCGTGCGCCTCGAGCTGCCGGAGATGGATGACGGGCCGCATCTGAGTTACGCCGTTCAATGGTTCACCTTCGCGATCGTCGCTTTGGTTGGCGTGGGAACGTTGATTGCGCAGGACATCAAGCGCGGCTGATGCGCCCCGTAACGCGCCTCGGATGGTAACTTGGATGAGAATCCTCACCACGAGATGGACATGGGAAAGGACACGCAGGAACTGGCGACGGAGCAGGAAGCGCGCGATGTCGCGGAAGCAGCGCGTGAAAGCGATTGGGTCGAGCCCAGCTTTCTCCGCGAGCTCTTTCTCGGCCGCTTCCGCCTCGACCTGATCAATCCCTTTCCGCCGGAGAACGAAGCCGAGGCGGAGAATGCGCGGCCGTTCATGGAGAAGCTGCGCGCGGTGCTGGATGCGGTGGATTCCGACGCCATCGACCGCGACGGCCACATCCCCGAAGAGGTGGTCCAGAAGTTCCGCGACATCGGCGCGTTCGGCATCAAGATTCCGCGCGAGTACGGCGGGCTCGGTCTTTCGCAGGTGAGCTACATCCGTGCGATCGGGATGGTCACGTCGAAGGACGGCTCGCTCACCGCGCTGCTCTCCGCGCACCAGTCGATCGGGCTGCCGCAGCCGCTCAAGCTCTTCGGCACGGACGCGCAGAAGAAGAAGTATTTCCCACGGCTCGCGAAGGGCGCGATCTCGGCTTTTGCGCTCACGGAAACGGATGCGGGCAGCGATCCGGCGAACATGCGCACGAGCGCGAAGTTGAGCGAGGATGGCACGCAGTACATCCTCAACGGCACGAAGCTGTGGTGCACCAACGGCACGCGGGCCGAGTTGATGGTGGTGATGGCGCGCACGCCGGATGCGATCGTGAACGGGAAAGCGAAGAAGCAGATCACGGCCTTCATCGTCGAAACGAGCTGGCCGGGCGTCGAGATCGTGCATCGCTCGCGCTTCATGGGGCTCAAGGCGATCGAGAACGGCGTCATTCGCTTCAACAACGTGCGCGTGCCGAAGGAGAACATCCTCTGGGGCGAGGGGAAGGGACTCAAGCTCGCGCTCGTGACGCTCAACACGGGGCGGCTCACGCTGCCCGCGAGCGCCGCGTACGGCGCCAAGGCGATGCTGCAGATAGTGCGCGAGTGGGGGAACGATCGTGTGCAGTGGGGGCAGCCGATCGGGAAGCACGAGGCGATCGCGCAGAAGATCGCGCACATGGCGGCGAACACGTTCGCGATGGAATCGATTGCGGAGCTGGCGAGCGCGATGGCCGATCGCGGCGGCTACGACATCCGCCTCGAGGCCGCGATCGCGAAGCTGTGGAACACGGAGGCGGGATGGCGCATCGTGGATGACGCGCTGCAGATCCGCGGAGGCCGCGGCTACGAGACCGCGGACTCGCTCAAGGCGCGCGGTGAGGCGCCGATTCCGGTGGAGCGCGCGATGCGCGACTTCCGCATCAATCTGATCTTCGAGGGCTCATCGGAGATCATGCGGCTGTTCATCGCGCGCGAGGCGGTGGACCACCACTTCAAGACGGCGTTCGACGTCGTCAATCCGAAGGCATCGCGGAAGGAGAAGTGGGCGGCGTTCGTCCGTTCGGCGAAGTTCTATCCAACGTGGTACACAACGCGGTGGATGGGGAACCTCAAGGGATACGGCGAGTTCGGGCCGCTCGCCGGCCACCTCCGATTCATCGATGCTACCACGCGCAAGCTCGGGCGCGCGATCTTCCACGCGATGGTGCGGCTCGGTCCAAAGCTCGAGCGGCGGCAGATGGTGCTCTTCCGCGCGGTGGACATCGGCGCTGAGCTCTTCGCGATGAGCGCCGCGTGCTCGCGCGCCATCATGCTCGCGAAGGCGGGTGACGCCAACGCGATCGATCTGGCGGATCTCTTCTGTCGCGAGTCGCGCATGCGCATCGCGGCGCATTTCGACAATCTATTCGGCCGCAACGACGCCGCGCTCTATCGACTGTCACAGCAGGTGCTGAGGGGAGAGTACGAGTGGCTCGAGCGCGGGATCATCGACACGCCGGAGCCGGTGCCGAGCGGGATGGCGCCGGATCAGAAGGCGAGCACGAGACCCGAGCCGGCGATCGTTGGTTAGCGCAAAGGGCCAGTCCTTGGGGGCTAGCTCGTTTTCTTGAAGCCGTCCTGCGGGAGATCGGGGAAGGTGATCTTGTGATTGCCGGGCTTGATTCCTTCCACGCGTGCGAGCCCGTTGCCGTCCGTCACCCCGTGGATGATCTGACCGTCGGTGGTCTCGAGCTTGAACTTCGTGTTCGCGACACCGAAGCCGGCGCGATCGTTCATCTGGATCTCGATCCACGTCGACTCGGCACTGCCGAGCGATGATGCCGCGTCCCGCGCGCCGGCCGCGACCTTCGCGACCACCGACTTCGCATTGCTGCTCCCCATCTCACCGATGATCACCGTGGGTGCGCCGGGCGGCAGGATGTTGCCGCCGTGCATCGTCGGATCGCCCACGCGCGCGGCCGCGCGACCTGCGATCAGCACGCCCGCGGAGCCCTTCATGATCGCTGACGGCGGGCCGACGCACAGGCAGACATCGCCCACGACCGCGGCCGGCATTCCCTCGATCATCACGTTCGGAACGCCGGGCCCCATGATCGGGCCCCCCACGTGCGGAATCGGCACGACCGCGGGGGTCTGCATCGGGCAGATGTGATTGTCGCCCAGGCGCGCGGCAGGTGGCATGTCACCTTCCTCGAATCGATGATTGCTGCGGGCCGGCTCTGGCCGCTGACGCGCCAGCGCGATACAATCTGGCTGTCGCGTCACTCCCCCGATAGCCAGACGATTTGCATGAGCTCCACGCACCGGGTCGAGCCTGGGGAAACGATCTCCAGCATCGCCAGGGACAACAACTTTGCGAATTACCTGACCATCTGGAACGATCCGGGGAATGACGGCCTCCGGACGATCCGGCACGATCCGCACATCCTCGAGGTCGGCGATTCGGTGTTCATCCCCGATCTGCCGGAGAACGTGACTCACGGCAGCGACACGCAGCGGCACGTGTTCGCGCTCGAGTCGCCGGCGCTGCTGCTCAACCTCCAGCTGCAGGACCTCAACGGCAAGCCGATCGCGGCGCAGGAGTGCGTGCTCCAGGTGGACGCGAAGGACAAGAATGGGCGCGAGGCCACGGAGGACACGTTCGAGCTGACCACGGACAAGGATGGCAAGCTGTCGCAGGAGATACTCGACGATGCGGAGATCGCGGAGCTCACGGTGGGCGATGACAGATTCGTGATCTTCATCGGCCTGTTGGGTCCCATCGGCTCGAACGAGGGGATGCGTGCACGCCTGAACAACCTCGGCTACTTCGCCGGCCTCGAGAACGACACCGACACCGAGCAGCTGCGGTGGGCACTCGAGGAGTTTCAGCACGATCACGCGATCTCGCCTCCGAACGGGGACGTGGACGATCCGCGCAACGCGGCGAAGCTCCGGGCAACGCAGAAGAAGCTCGGTGAGATTCACGGCGACCACGATCTGCCCACGTGAGCGAACGCCAGGTGCGTACCGGCGAGTGGAGCAGCGCGCATGGCTGAAGGAATGTTCATCCCCGACATGGTCGAGCAGGATGACGGCGGCGTCGCAGCGGAGCACGCCCCGAAGCTGACGCTTCCCGTGATCGCGGCGCCGTTTCCCGAGGCGCAACAAACCAACTTCAATGCGTTGCGCCGCTCGCTCGTCACCGTTGCGTGCAAGGATGTGCCGGGAGCGCATTACGCGTTCGACTCGTCGGTGCTCTCGCCGCTGGCGCGCCGGGGCTTCCAGGCGCTCAAGGGGATCATCGACCGTCACCCCGGATCGCCTCTTTCCATATTTGGCCATGCGGACCCCGACGGCTCGGAGATCTACAACAAGTTCCTGAGCGAGCGTCGCGCGGAAGTCGTGTTCGGGATGCTCGTTCGCGACGTGCCCACGTGGGAGCGACTCTTCTCGCATCACGAGAACACGCCCGGCGATGTGTGGGGCGACGACGCGATCGAGCTCATGCTCGCGGCGCTGGGCTTCGGCGCCGATGCGAGCAAGAACGAAAAGCTCGGTGATGTCATCAGGGAGTATCAGCGAATCCGCGGCTTCCCGATCACGGGGCGCAACGATGCCGCGCTGCGTGCGAAGCTGTTCGCCGAGTACATGGATTTTCTGTGCAGCGACGACAAGGGAAAGCCGTATTCGCTCGCGAAGAGCGATTTTCTGGGCGAGGGCGCGAAGCACGGGGCGTTTCAGGGGTGCAGCGAGTTCAACCCGCGGCTGGTGCTGGCGAAGGTGGAGGAAGATGCGTTCAAGGCGGACACGGTGAACGGCAAGGATGACCGCGCCGCCGCCAACTTCGACAACCGCCGCGCCATCATCTACTTCTTCGAGAAGGGATCGAAGATCGATCCGGCGAAGTGGCCCTGTCCGCGCGCGTCGGATCCGGATCGGATCAGCAAGTGCATCGCGCACTTCTGGTCCGACGGCAACGACCGCAAGGGCAAGCTGCTCGACGACAAGCGGCGCCGATTCGGGAAGGCCGTGCGCAATCGCACGGAGCGCATCGCGCAGATCGAGAAGACGTTCGCGTGCAGATTTTACCACGGGCTCGCGCTGCACTCGCCGTGCGAGGGCGATCTGCAGATGTGGGTGCTGCAGCTCGTGATGGATGCACCGCACGCGAAGGGAAAAGACGTCGCACCCGTGCCCGTTGCGAACGTGCGGTACGTGATCGCGGCGTCGTTCGCCGATGCGGCGCCGGTGATCCGCGGCACGACTTCATCGAACGGCATCATCGGTGTCCCGCTCTGGGCCACGAAGACAGTGATGCGTCTCAAGCTCGACCTCTTCGCGGCCATCACGGGCACGCCGGCCGCCGATCCTGCGAAGAAGAGCGATCCGAAGAAGGCGCCGCCGCCGCCGATCGACATCGACGCAGCCCTGCCGGTTGCCGGCGACGACTTGAGCGATCCGTTCAAGGACGAAAAGACATTCGTGGAGTTCGCGCTCATCGGCGGGAGCCTGCAGCGGATCGTTCCGAAATTCCCGCCGGGGCAGGAGCCGGTCGCGCTCGAGCCCGATGCGGATGAGCCGCCCGTCGCTCCCGCCGAACAGGACCTCGGCGCGCGACAGCGCCTGTTCAATCTCGGGTACGGGGTCGCCAATCCATCGAAGTGGACCGACGCGCAGCTCGCGGATTTCGTGAAGCGATTTCAGAAGGAGAAGAAGCTCCAGGTGACGGGCGCGCTCGACAAGAGCACCATCGACCAGCTGCGAAAGGAATATGGGAGTTAGCTCGCGGGACACGAGCGCTGAGGGGCAGGCTGCAGCGCCGGGCGCGGTCACTGCCGCCGCGCCGCCGCTGCAGAAGAACGACAAGCCGTTCACGGTGAATCGAAAGGCGTACGATCCGCTTTTTCGTTCCTTCCACCGCCTGAACGCGCGGACCTACGACACGCAGGTCGACGTCGGACCCACGTCGGGCAAGATCGGCCCCACTGGAAAAGGGCGCGATTGCGGCTGCCGCAACAGATCGGATTTCAAGTCCAGCGCGCTTACGGGCGCCGTCGTGGGCGCGATTCTCGACGGGATCGATTCGGCGGTCAACAAGGCGCTCCCGGGATCGCGCGATCTGCGCGAATTTCTCGAGAAGAAGTTCAACGGAACGGGTCCGAGCCTCAAGCAGCAGCTCACGGATTTTCTCTCGAACCTGGTGGAAGGTGGACTATTCGGCGGCTTTCTCAGGTTCATCCCTTCCTGGGTGCCGGTGAACCGCAGGGGTTTCGGGCCCGAGTTCGATGCCGAGGATGCGCACAATGTGGGCGATGACGGAAAGGAGGCGGAGGTCGAGATCGAAGGGTTTCTGAGCCGCAGCTATCAGACGCATCATCATCGCCCGTACACGCAGTGGAGCCGCTACCATCACTGGGCCTTTCACGTCGAGCCCTCGCGCGGATTCGGCCATCTTGTTCGGCGAGGCGACCTGCGCAGCCCGGACGACGACAAGCTGCTGAACACCGCCGGTGTGCAGAACGAGCAGGCGATCTTCATCTACGAGAACGCCCGGAAGCTCAAGGATCGGGTTGGGACGGATGCGGATTTCGAGTGTCTGCTGGACATCGGTGCGTTCTCGCAGCCGCCCGGCGACTCGGGGCAGGTGCTCAATCATCCCGGCATCTTCTACGAGAAGAGCTGGCCATTCTGGCCGCAGCACGGCGACTGGTTTTGGGCGACGGGCCGGTACGTGTACGATTGCACGCACGTGACCCCCGCTACGCAAACGGATCCGGACAAGCCGAACGCGAAGCCGGAGAAGGTGGAGCTCCATCCGGCGCTCATCAACCCGGTGAAGGCGTTCGCGACGGCGCGCTACGAGGCCGCGCTGTTCGACGAGTCCGACGAGCCCCTTCCGTGCATGAGTTTCTCGTTCTTCTCGTGCAGAAAGGGAGGCTACTACGACTTCGATGGCACCCACATCCCGTTCGGCACCGTCGACTACGAGTTCGCGGTCGACCTTCCGCCGGTGCCCGGGAGCAAAGTCGCGTTCGACATCGGCCAGGTCGAAGATTTCGCGCTCAACACGCTGATGATTCGGCCGCGACTCCTGCAGAAGCTCGAGCTCGCCCCGTATGGCTCTCCCGACACCACCGTCAGCTGGCACACGCAGTTGCCAACGATCCAGATCGAGCGCCCGACGGATGGATCGCCGCCGCGGATGGCAAAAATTACCGTCCCCATGAGCACGGTGCCACAGAACAAGGATGGCTACGGCTTCACGGTGAGCTTCGCCTGGCTCGCACCGGGCGTTCCGACCGGAGTGAAGAAGGTGACGGTGAAGCTGGACTCGATGACGTTCAACGACGAGCGCAAAGATCTTCGCATGAGCATCGCGGTCAATGGCCGCATGGTGTTCGTGCCCACGGCGAATCTCGTTTCCAGAAGGCTGGTCGGGCCGTCCGATGTCGTGCAGAAATTCCCCGACAGCAATGGAATCGTCCTTTTTCTGCCGCCGGAGAAGGGAGTGCGCATCTCCGCGCACGGGGCGCACCGGCGGGGCTTTGGCGAGTTCATCGAGGAGAACCGGACCGTCGATCCGGCGAGGCCGAGCGATGATTCCAGCAGCCGCACGAAGGACAGGCGGCTGGCGGTCGGAGGGCTGTTCAACGTCTCCAAGAAGCAGGAAGACGAGATCAGAAAGCTCGCGAATCAGAAGCTCAAGGACACGATTCCCCGCCAGTTGCTTGGCAGGTTCCAGTCGGTCGAAGATGCGCTGGACAACGAAGACTTCCGGAAGCTGCTCGACAAGGCCGTGGCGGATCTGGTGGGACAGCGCCGGATCGTGGTCTGGGAAAAGGACGTCGATTTTCAGGAGAGCGACGCGGCCAGAAAGGACGAGACCGCGTGCGCGGTCGCCCGTGAGATGTCTATCTTTCCCGTCGATGCCCTGAACGTGCAGAACACGCCGATGGGCTTCGTGGAGTTCCTCGCGAAGGATGCCGGCACCTTTCCCGGTGATCAGTCGCGGCTGGACGTGACTGCGATGCTCCAGAGACGCAAGGACACCGGAAGGGCCAGCACCACCGTCGAGTTCAATGCGCGCCCCGCAAAGCAGGTCGAGGATGGCGGCTTCATCATCTTCCAGGTGAATCCGGGAGAGGCGGATTACGTCCTGACGATCACTGCTACGATCGCCGATCCCGATCCGCCGAAATAGCTTGTCCCCAACCCCGGAACACGCGTGGCGCTCGCGTCGTCGCTGAATCGTCTGATCCTCACGCTCGCCGTGCCCCTCGCGCTGCAGTCGTTGCACGCGCAGTCGCTTGCGCCATCGCACTCGCCATCGCACTCGCCACCGCGTGAGCCAGGCCCCGCCACCACCGTGAATGCCGTAGCCGTTCGCGCGCCGGCGCCGCCGGTGCTCGACGGCAAGGACGATGACCCCATCTGGCGCACCGCGCCCGAGATCTCGGCCTTTCAGCAGTTCTCGCCGTCGAGCGGCGCCGCCGCCTCCTTTCGCACGTCCGTCAAGGTCGCCTTCGACGATCGCTTTCTCTACGTGCTCGTCCGGATGTACGATCCGCATCCCGACAGCATCCGCGCGTTCCTCAGCCGCCGCGATGTGTCGACGCCGTCGGACCGCGTGAAGATCATGATCGATTCGTACCATGATCGTCGCACCGGATACGAGCTCGCGGTGAACCCGAGAGGCGTGAAGAGCGACTTCTACACCTTCAACGACTCCCAGGAAGATCCGTCGTGGGACGGCGTGTGGGATGTCGCGACGGCCATCGATGCGCAGGGATGGATCGCGGAGTATCGCGTGCCGTTCAGCCAGATGCGTTTCCCGCGCGGCGCGAGCCACGTCTTCGGCTTCGGCGTCGTGCGCGACATCGCGCGCCTCAATGAGCGCGACAGCTGGCCGCTCATTCGCCGCGACCGCACGGGCATCGCCTCGCAGTTCGGAGAGCTCACCGGCATCGAAGGGCTCGGCACGCCGCGCCACCTCGAGATCATGCCGTACGCGGTGACGAAGAACGTGACCACCACAACGCCCGCGCTCGTGTACGGACATCAGCAGCAGCTCACCGGCGGCGCCGACATCAAGTACGGCGTCACGTCGAACTTCACGCTCGACGCCACCGTGAATCCGGATTTCGGCCAGGTCGAGTCCGATCCCGCCGTGCTGAATCTCTCCGCGTTCGAGACGTACTATCAGGAGAAGCGCCCCTTCTTCATCGAGGGCGCGGGAATCTTCCGCTTCGATCTGCAGTGTCACATGGGCGCGTGCAACAATCTCTTCTACTCGCGGCGCATCGGCCGCGCTCCGGAGATCACGGACACCTCCACCACCGCGCTCCTCCCCGCGTACACGTCCATTCTCGGAGCGGCCAAGCTCACCGGGCGCACGCAGCACGGGCTGTCGGTGGGCGTGCTCGAGGCGGCGACACAGCGCGAGGCCGGATCGCTCGGCCAGACGCTCGAGCCGCGCTCGAACTACGTGGTGGCGCGCGCGCAGCAGGAGCTTCCCGACGACAAGGGAAATGTCGGCGTGATGCTCACCGGCGTGAATCGCACGCTCGATGATTTTGCCGCCGATTCGCTCCGGCGCGCCGCGTACGTCGGCGGCCTCGATTTTCGCCGCGATCTCCATCACAACGATTACCGCGTTTCCGGCTATTTCGTGAAGAGCGAGGTGTCCGGATCGCCGCGCGGGATCGCCGTCACGCAGGCCAACAGCACGCATTACTACCAGAAGCCCGGCGACGGCGAGGCCTACGACACTACGCGCACCTCGATGGGCGGCGACGCGGAGCGGCTGTCGTTCGAGAAGGTGAATGGCACGATACAGTTCTTCGAGGGCTTCACGCGCTATTCTCCGGGCTTCGAGGTGAACGACCTCGGCTTTCTCACGGAGGCCGGCTTGCAGCGCCAGAGCACGTGGCTCGGTCTGGAGCTCGTGAAACCGACGCACCTCTATCGCCAGCTTCTCGTGAACCTCTCGCAGCACCTGCAGTGGAGCACGATGCGCATGAGCGCCTCCGATCTCACGGACGACGATGCGGGATTCTTCGTGGACGCCGAGCTCACGAACAGCTGGTGGGCGCACGGCGGGTTCACGTGGCATCGCTTTCTTCCGGTGTTCGACGACCGCGCCTCTCGCGGCGGCCCCGCGCTGCGCAGACTGCCGTACACGGACGCGTCCTTCGAGATCGACGGCGATCCGCGACTTCGCCTGCTCCCATCGCTCGGTTTCTACGCCTTCAGCTCCACGGGCGCCCTGTCGTGGGGCTACGGCGTTGATCCAACGCTCACCTTTCGCGTGTCGCGCAGCTTCACGGGATCGCTCTCGCCGCACTTCGATCACAACTCGGACAACAATCAGTGGATGGACAACCTGATCACCAACGGTAGCGCGGATACGGCGTACACCTTCGGGCACATCGATCAGAACACCGTCTCGCTCACGGCGCGCGTCGACTACACGATGAGCCCCAAGCTGTCGCTGCAGGTCTACGCGCAGCCCTTCGTGAGCAGCGGTCGCTACACCGACTGGCGCGAGCTGAGCGATGACCCGCGCAACGAGAACTACAACAGGCGGTTCAACCCGTACGGCACACCCGAAGGCGCATCCGCGTACAACTTCGATGTGGCCGACTTCAACTCGAACGTCGTGCTGCGGTGGGAGTATCGCGCGGGATCCACCATCTACGCGGTGTGGACGCAGGGGCGCAGCTTTGAGAACGACGGATCGGCCTTCGGCAATCTGAACGTGCACGGCAGCACGCGCGACCTGTACGCGATCCATCCGGACAACACCTTTCTGATCAAGGCGTCGTACTGGTTCAGCCTGTAACGGGCGCGCTTTCCTGATCATATTGTCCGTATGACACGAGTCGCCTTCCTCGGCCTCGGTGCGATCGGCGCGCCCATGGCCAAACATCTCGCGCAGCCTCCCTTCGAGCTCGCCGTGTGGAATCGCACGGCGTCGAGGGCGCGCACCTTCGCATTCTCGGTGGGCACCGGTGTACGCGTGGCCAAATCGCCGGCGGACGCGGTGCGCGGCGCCGAGTTCGTCGTGACCTGTCTCCCGACGTCGCAGGATGTCGACACGCTGCTCGAGGGCGCCGAAGGGCTGCTCGCGGGAATCGCGCCCGGCTCGATGGTCATCGACTGCACCTCGGGCGATCCCCCCACCTCGCGCACGATCTCCGCGCGGCTCGCCGCGATCGGCGTGGGCTACATCGATGCCCCGGTGAGCGGCGGCACCAGCGGAGCGGAGAAGGGAACGCTCACGGTGATGTGCGGCGGCGACGAGGCGCTGTTCGACCGCGCGATGCCGGTGCTTCGCACATTCGGCGAGAAGATCGTGCTCTGCGGGCCCACGGGGTCGGGCGATGCGGTGAAGGCGGTGAACAACGCCCTGCTCGCGGTCCACGTGTGGGCCGCCGCCGAAGGGCTCGCCGCGCTCACCAAGGCCGGCGTGTCGCCGGCGCTCGCACTCGATGTGATCAACACGTCGAGCGGGAGCAGCCGCACCACGGAGCGTCTCTTCCCGGAGCGCGTGCTCACGCGCGCGTATCCGCGCACCTTCCGTCTCGCGCTGCTCGACAAGGATGTCGGTATCGCGGCTGGCGTCGCGCGCGACAACAAGGTGCCCTCGCCACTCCTCCAGCTCACGAGCGAGCTCTTTCGCGCCGCGCACGCGATGCTCGGCGAAGAAGCCGACCACGTGGAGGCCGTGCGCGTCCTCGAGCAGTGGGCCGGAGTGGAGATCACGTGACCGCGTCCGCGGTTCGTCCGCAGGCCGCGACTGCGCCGGACATCGATGAGATTCGCGCGCAGTTCCCCGCGCTCGAGCGCGTGCACGGCGGACATCGCGTTGCGTATTTCGACGGGCCGGGCGGCACGCAGGTGCCCGCGAGCGTGGTCGACGCGATCAGCGAGTACCTGCTGCATCACAACGCGAACTCGCACTGGGCGTACCCGACCAGCGTCGAGACGGACGTCGTCATCGATGCGGCGCGCGCGGCGGCCGCCGATCTGCTCGGCGCGAGTCCGAGCGAGGTGGCGTTCGGCGCGAACATGACCACGCTCACGTTTTCGCTGTCGCGCGCGATAGCGCCCACGATCTCGCCCGGCGATGAGATCGTCGTCACCGAGCTCGATCACCACGCGAACGTCGCGCCCTGGACGAGGCTCGCGGCCGAGCGCGGGGCGGTGATCCGCACGGTCCGGATGCACACCGGCACGTACGCGCTCGACTGGGCGGATCTCGAGCACAAGATCGGCCCGCGCACGAAGCTGCTCGCGATCGGCGCCGCGTCGAATGCGCTCGGCACGATCACGGACGTCGCGTGCGCAGCCGCTCTCGCGCACGCGCACGGAGCGCTGGTCTTCGTCGATGCCGTGGCGTACGTGCCGCACGCGCTCGTGGACGTTCGCGCGCTCGACTGCGATTTTCTCGCGTGCTCGGCGTACAAGTTCTACGGCCCGCACGCAGGTCTGCTGTATGGAAGGCACGAGTTGCTGGCCACGCTCGATGTCGCAAAGCTCGCTCCCGCTCCGGCGCACGCGCCCGATCGCTGGGAAACCGGCACGCTCAACTTCGAGGCGCTGGCGGGTATCACGGCCGCGATAGGCTTTCTCGCATCACTCGGCGGAAGCGCGCCCATCGGCGCCAGCGACGCGCGCCGCGCACGACTCGCGCGCGCGTACGACGCGATCCATGCTCGCAGCGAGCTGCTGTTCGCATCGTTGTGGGATGGGCTCGCCGCGATTCCCGGCGTCGCGCTCCACGGCGTACCCCCGAGCGACGCTCCACGCACGCCCACTGTCTCCTTCACCGTGAAGGGGATCGACTCTCGCACCGTCGCAACGCGGCTCGCAAACGCAGCCGGCGTCTTCGTGCCGAATGGAAACTTTTACGCGGCAACGATAGCCGAGCGGCTCGAGATCGGCAGCTCCGGATGGGTGCGTGCCGGCCTGGCGTGCTATACGACCCGCGAAGAGGTCGAGCGACTCGTGAGCGGCGTACGGGCCATTGCAAATCGCGCCGGCAAGAGCGAGTAGTCCGCGAGGCGGCCGATTCGGCTCGTTTTCTTCGTGTCACTCATACTGTTGCGAGCCCGAGCGGCGGGTGCCTTTCTGGGCAAGCGCGCACGTTGCAGGCATCGACAATTTTGGGAATACGGATTGAACGGATTTGACGGATGAAAGACGGATCGTACCGGTGCGCTGCGACGGGGCGGTGCGCATGGGGAGCGTTGGTTCGTTGGTTGGCAGCCGAAGTCACTGAAGCGCTCTACACCAGCCCGAGCGGCTGTTGCGCTTCTCGCCTCACCTCGCTTTCGCCGCTGCCACGAAAGCCTTCTTGCGCGATACTTCCTTCTTCTCGAGCGCGCTCAGGAACGGTTCGTACACGGATCCCGGGCTCCAGAGCACCCAGCCGTCGTAGCCTGCGTCGTATACCGCGCGCTTCTGCTCCTCCAGCTCCGCCGCGCCGTACTTCGGCGACATGCCCTTGAGTGAGAAGGCCTGCAGCCATGGTCGCACGTGGTTGCCCGCGCCCACGCCGATTTTCAGATCGCGCTCGTGCGCGCGATGGATCGCCGCGTAGACGATCTTGTACGGCTCCGCGTTGGGACGGTCCACGCCGAACGAGCCGTGCGGGTAGTGCGACGGGTACACCATCGGCAGGAGCACGTCGGCGTGCGGTGCGAGCTCCTCCCATTGCTGCCCGATCTCGAGCGCACCCGGCACCGTCGTCACCAGCCCGAAGATGTCCGCCGTGCAGCGCGCACCCGCGACGTGCACGCGCGGGCACGCCGTCTTGAAGAACTCGCCCAGCGCGTGCGGCTTGGTCACGCCGTTCGCATCCTTGAACACCTGCTCGGGCAGGCTCTTGTACGGCTCCGGAAAGCGGATGTAGTCGAACTGCACCTCGGCGAAACCCATCTTCGCCATCTCCTCCGCCACGCGAATGTCGTATTCCCAGATCGCGTGATCGTACGGATCCACCCAGGTGAGCCCCTTCTTGTCGCGCCACGGCGTGCCGTCCGGCTTCCGGATCACGTGCTGCGGATTGTTGCGCGCGGCAACCGAATCCTTGAACGTCACGAGCCGCGCGATCGGCAGAATGTGATGCGCGTGCAGCGTGTCCAGCAGCTCCCTCAGATGCGGAATCTTCCCCGCACTGCCGGCGTTGCGCTTCACGAGCGTGTCCGGGCTGTCGAAGTTCAGCCCGAACTCGTCCTTCATGTCGATCACGAAGGCGTTGATCTCCGTGGTATCCGCGATCGCGATCAGCTCGTGCATCCGCTTCGCGCTCTGCGAGGCCCATCGATTCACGTACAGCGCCCGCACGATCTGCGAGTCGTCCGCGAATGTCTTCGCGAGCGTGTCCGTTTTCGCGAGCGCGTGCTCCGACGCGGAGCTTGCGGGAGTTGCAGCGGCGGCATGTGCCGGCTGTTGGGCGACCACCGTACTTTTTCCTTCTCCGGCGCCGCACGCTGCGAGCGCAAGAAAAAGGATGGGGATGCTGCGCATTTGGTAGGGGATGCTCTGCTGAGGATGATACCGCGATGCTGCGGGACGGCGACGGTAAACTACGACGATCCTGCCGCTTCCGTCACACGCTATATTCCTGATCGCATGCCGCGCACCGCCGCCTCCGCCGCTTTCGCCCTGCTTCTCGCCGCTGCCGCGTGCCGGCGCCCCCACGAGGCGCCTCCCGCCGGCGAATTTCTCGTGCTCGCCGGCGATTCCACGTTCTGGGTGCACACGGGCGCGGAGGGGATCCGCTCCCGCGGCTCGCCGCTCCATCTCGCGCGCTACGGCGGCCGCTACTACGAGGTCTACATCACCGATGACGATCGGTCCTACACCGATGCGCTCATCGTCGGCCAGCAGATGTATCGTCGCGATCTCCTCAGCGACGACTCGGCCCTCGTCTTCGAGGACACGACCATCAGCCACATCGCTCGCTGGTACGGCCGCTCGCACCCGAACGATCATCCGCTCGACGTCGACGATGAGCCCGAGGCCGAGCCGCACGTGTCGGCGCAGAGCGAGCTCGAGACCGTCGCGCAGCACGCCCAATATCTCTCCTACGAGTACAAGGCCGACCTCACCGTCACCGGCAGCGAAGAGTGGCACACGGCCCGCCGAGGCGTCGTCGACCTTCGCACCGCGCGAGCGCCCACGGTCGCCGACATCTTCGGGAGCAGCAACGGCCAGTACATCCTCCGCCGCGGCCGCGCCCTCTTCACGCAGGCGCGCGATTCCCTGCGCGCGTCCCGCGACTCGAGCTCGCGCGACGCGGCCCGCGCGATCGGCGACTTCCGCTTCGACGATGCGAGCTTCAACATCGCCGAGGTGAACGGCGCGCCCGCGGTCAAGTTCTACGCGCCGGGGCACGGCGCGCGCGCGGGCGGCTACGCGCTTCCGCTCCCGCCCATTCCGGTCTCCGCGCCCGGCTGGTGGGAGGATGCGCGCGATGGCCTGCCCGCGGCGGGCGGCGCGTCCGGGATCAGGTGGCTGCACGCGGGTTATCGGGTCGTGGCCAGATCCATCCGCGGCGACAGCGCGCTCCTCTCGCTCGAGGACAGTACGGGGCATCAGTGGCGCATCGCCGAGCTTCCGGCGTTGCCGCGGCGCATCTTCTGGGTGGACAGCACGAGCGCCGACAGCGCCACCAGGCGCGCACTTGCCCGCGCCTTCGACGAGGCCGCGCTCTACTCCGATGAGGTGCGCGTCGCCTCGGCGCGGATGCGGCGCGTGCAGTTCGGCTCGATGCGGCTCGTCGCGGATTCGCGCGGGCGCGAGCGCACCGGCCCGCGCCGCGGGCGCGAGCTGCCGCTTCGCACGAGAGTGCTCAAGTGACCGGTCCCCCCAAGACTCCTCGACAGTCCGAAGCCATCATCGCGGATCTGATGATGCCACAGCACGCGAACGGGCTCCGCGTGCCGTCGGTGTTCGGTGGCGTGATCATGAGCATGGTCGACCGCTGTGCCGCGCTCAGCGCCATGCGGCACGCGGGTGGTCAGGCCACCACGCTCTCGATAGACAAGATTTTATTCAAGGAACCGATCTGGGTGGGCGAGCTCGTGGAGATTCGTTCACGCGTGGTATTCGTTGGCAACACCTCAATGGCGGTGCTTGCCAACGTGTACGCGGAGAACATCGCCCAGGGGAGTCGCAGGCACGCGAACGAGTGCTGGCTCACTTTCGTGCACCTGGGACTCGACGGCAAACCTGCTGCGGTGCCTCAACTTACGCTCGAAACGGCCGAGGATCGGCTGCTCCACGAGGTCGCCGAACGTCGTCGGGCGCAGTCGCTTTCCGAGCGCCGCTGAGCGATCGGCGAGCTAGCGGTTCTCGATTTCCCGCTCGCCCGGCACGCTGCGCGTAGCGCGCCCCTCACCCGGGTGCGCCTTCGCCTCGTTGAACCGGTTGCCCTTCTGGCGAAGCTCCTCCATGAAGGCGGCAAACTGTTCCGGCGTCTGGTCGTCGGCTATGGAGGGAATCAGCCCCTTGATTAAAGTGACGCGCTCGGCAAGGGTGAGACGGTTCGCGTCATCGACCAGCCGGCGGAGCTCGGGGTGGTTCATCCAATCGGTACTGCTGCTCGTGGTCATCTGGTGCTCCGATTCAGGGAGTTGAGGGGCAGCGGCCGACGGCCGGTACGATCGAGCATTCACGCTCCGTGCCTGCTCAAGTCACTCTGCACGCGCGCCGATACTGAATAGGTGGCCGATATAGCTTCCGCCCGAAACGGGCAACCCGCGTCTCCGACACCCGAGCGGTGGACTTCCGCCCGGGGTGCGCCTGCGCTCGCCATCGTCGCGCTCGCCAGCTATGCCATTTTCCGCGGATCCGCGAACGCAAAGCTGATTCCTGCCCACTCGGCCAACATCGCCGACGCCGTCTGCTTCGCGCTCGCCGACTTGAGCGTCGTCGTGCTGTGCTTTTTCGCGGCACGATCCGCGCGCGGCGATCACGCCACGCGGCGCGCGTGGCTGCTGATCATGATCGCGTCGATCTTCACGTTGAGCGGATCGAGCGCCTCCACGCTCACCCAGATCAGGCACCCAGGCACCGTGATGCCGTTCTGGATGAACACGGTATTCGGCATCGGGTTCCTCGTCACCATCGCCGGCCTGCTCTCGTTCCCGATCGCGCCGCGACGCCGCGCCGACCGGATCACGATGCTCTTCGACATCGCCACCGTCGCGATCAGTGGCGCGATGGTCCTCTGGTATTGGTGCGTGCGCACGGGCGCATTCGATCCGAGCACTTCGTTCGCGATCACCGCCATCGTGGTCGGCTACCCGTTCGCCGACATGGTGGTGCTCATCACCGCCGCGATCCTTCTCCTGCGCTCAGCCGACGATCGCAGCCGCACCATCTTCAGCTTCATCGCGCTCGCCTATCTGCTGTCATCGGTCGCCGACTTCTGGTACGGCTATCTGGACATCGATGTCGTCGTGTATCGGCGGAACACGGTCATCGATGTCTGCTGGCTCGGAGGCGTGCTGCTGCTGAGCGTCGCCGCCGCGTCGCAGCTGCGGCGCACGCCCGCGCCGGACAGTCGCATGAACGTCGCCTCCAGGTGGATGTCGGAGATTCCGCTCATCGCCGTCGGGCTCGCGTTCGGAATGCTCTTTCTGGCGACGCACGAGAACATGGAGCGTGTCGAGCTGCAGCTCGGCGCCCTCGCCCTCGTCATGACCGTGCTCGCGATCGCGCGCCAGCGCATCTCCGCGCGCGATGCCGCGCAGTTGACGGCGGAGCGCGCCGTTCGGGATGCACGCTTCCGCGCCCTCATCCAGAACTCGAGCGACGTGGTGCTCGTGCTGGACCGCGAGCTTCGCGCCACGTACGTGAGCCCCGCCATCGAGGGCGTGCTCGGCCTGCTTCCGGATCACCGGCTCGACCGGCCCTTCGTCGAGCTGGTGGCGGCCGAAGACCGCGACGAGGCCGCCGACATGCTGAGTCGCGTCGCAGCCAGGCCGTTCGGCGCCGAGTCGCTGCGGTGCCACATGATGCACGCGGACGGCACGGCGCGCGTCATGGAGACGCTCGCGACCAACCTGCTCGATGATCCCGCAGTGGAGGGGATCGTGCTCAACTCGCGTGACATCACGCAGCGCGCGGCGCTCGAGGAGCAGCTGCAGCACACGCAGAAGCTCGAGGTGATCGGACGCCTGGCGGGCGGCATCGCGCACGATTTCAACAACCTGCTGATGGTCATCGGGGCGAACGCGGAGTTCGTTCTGAGCGATGACGATAGCGGCGCGCGGCGCGAAGCCGCCGAAGAGATCAAGGACACGACCAAGCGTGCCGCGGCGCTGACGAAGCAGCTGCTCGCCTTCAGCCGGCGACAGGAATCGCGTCCCGCGCTCATCAATCCGAACGACATCGTGCACCACGTCGAGCGAATGCTGCTGCGCCTCATGCAGCATGCGGCGCGCTTCGAGACGGATCTCGCCGACATTCCGCTCGGCATCGAGATCGATCCCGGGCAGCTCGAGCAGGCGCTGCTCAACCTCGCCGTCAACTCACGCGATGCGATGCCCTCGGGCGGCGTGCTGCGCATGAGCACGCGCATCCTCCGGATCACCGAGCGCACCGCCATCGATCGCGGGGTGCTCGTGCCGGGCGAGTACGTCACGATCGCCGTCCAGGATTCCGGCGGCGGCATGAGCGCCGACGTGCGGAGCCGCATCTTCGAGCCCTTCTTCACGACGAAGCCGATCGGCTCCGGAACGGGTCTCGGGCTCGCGATGGTGCTGGGCGTCGTCAACCAGGCCGGCGGCCACATTCAGGTGGAGAGCACGCCCGGCGTGGGCACGACGATCACGCTGTACTTCCGGGCCGTTCCGCTCGATGAGCAACAGCGTGCCTCGCGACCGAACGCGGCGTCGATGCGCGGCTCGGGCCGCGTTCTCGTGGTGGACGATGAAGAGGGCGTGCGCACGGTGCTGCAGCGGCTCTTGAGCCGCATCGGGTACGAGGTGGACGCGGTGGGCGACGCGACGACCGCGCTCGCGATGCTCTCCAGTACGCCCACGCGCTTCGATCTCGTGCTCTCGGACATTCTGATGCCGGACATGAACGGACTCGAGCTCGCCACGGAGCTCCTCGATGCCAAGAATCCCGTGGCCATCGTGCTCATGACGGGCTTCGCCGACGGGGCCACGGTGCGCGAGGCCACCGAGACGTTCAAGCTCCCGGTGCTGCGAAAACCGTTCGAGGTCGACCAGCTCGCCGCGATCGTGGACGAGGCGCTCGGTCGCGCCTGCGCGCTCCGCGAGGGCGTCTAGCCCACCGGCTGCCGCTGCGCCCCTTGCCGGGCGACTGTCGCATCGCGCAACATTCCCGTCGATGAACAAGAGCTTCACTCTCGCCGGGGCGAACAAGACACTCCCGCTCGTCAGTCGAATCGTGCGCGACCGCGTCGCGCGGTATCCGGTCTGGCGCGAGCTCGTGGACGAGTACGAGCTGATGAGCTCCAGCCAGCGCGTGGACGAGCCCGATCCGCGCGTGGCGCAGCTCGAGCGCCAGGTGACGGCGATCGCGCGGGAAATCGACGGCTACGTGCGCGAGCTGAGCGAGCTCGGCGCCGAGGTGCGAATCCCGTACGACTCGGGGCTCGTGGATTTTCCGGGTACGCACGAGGGTCGAACGATCTTCTTCTGCTGGCGGCTCGGTGAGGAGACGATCGAGCACTGGCACGAGCGCGACGGCGGCTTCGCCGGGCGCCAACCGATAGATGCACTGGAGTTCGCGGACCGATGAGCGACAAGACACGCAGCTACACCTCGCCGGATGGCACCCACTGGATCGTGCAGGTGACGCTGCCGGGCGCCACGAACGCGATGATCGTCTTCGAGCACCCGGACGGCGGCACCTCGCGCCGCGATCGCTACAACTGGGTGAACATCGCGGGGCCGGGCGCGCGCAACGTCACCTCGCGAGCCGATGCGACGGCGGTGCTGCGCGAGCTCACGGATGCGCAGATCGCGCTGCTCTTTCGACGCTCGATGCCGATCAGCTCCGGGGCAAACTAGCCGGATCTTCGGCAGCGCGAGTGCCGGCATCGACACGCTCGTCGGGGAAGGGGATCTCGAGCTCCATGCCGTCGCGCGCCAGCACCACTTCGTCGAACTCCTCGCGCGCCTCGCGCAGCAGCTCGCCCGGATCGCGCGAGTAGCGCGCGGAGAAGTGCGTGAGCGCGAGGCGGCGCACGCCGGCCGCGGCCGCGACGCGTGCGGCCTCGCGCGCGGTGGAGTGCCCCGTCTCCGCTGCGCGCACGGCCTCCTCGTCGGCGAACGTCGCCTCGTGCACGAGCAGGTCCGCC
Organism: Gemmatimonadaceae bacterium; assembly: GCA_025929535.1. Taxonomy (GTDB): domain Bacteria; phylum Gemmatimonadota; class Gemmatimonadetes; order Gemmatimonadales; family Gemmatimonadaceae; genus FEN-1250. The sequence continues at coordinate 12,779 of JAICLZ010000019.1, read as the reverse complement.
CCGCGCGCAGCCTCGATGATCGCTTCGCTCGGGCGCGTGTCGCCGGTGATCGCGAGCGAGCGCCCCGCGCGCTTCGGTCCGACGAGCACGTGCGGCTCGATCACGCGTCCATCGTCGAGCGTCACGCTCTCGCCCCGATGGATTTTCCCCCAGAGCGGACCTTCGGGAACGCCGAGTGAGCGCGCGAGCTCCGGATCGAAGCGCCCCTTGCGATCCTCCTCGATCAGCGAGTACCCCACCGAGACGTCCCCGGAGTGCACCGTGGGAAAGGGGACGATCGAGTAGCCGTCGCGCTGGAGACGCTGGCCGGGTGCGACCTCCGTGATCTCCACGGGAAAGCCCACGCGATCCACGCCGAACTGCGCCGCGCCGCGCAGCACGCGCGACGCACCGCGCGGCCCGAACATCCGCATCGGCTCCGTGCGGCCCTGCAGCGCGAGCGTGCGAAAGAGCCCGATCACGCCAATGATGTGATCGCCGTGAAAGTGCGTGATGAACACGTCGCTCAGCGCGAACGAGATGCCGTAGCGCATCATCTGGCGCTGCGTTCCCTCGCCGCAATCGAAGAGGAGCGTCTCGCCCTCGCGGACGACCGCGAGCGAGGAGACGTTGCGCTCGACGGTGGGGCGTGCGGCGCTGGTACCTAGGAAGCGTACGCTGAGGGACATAGCCCGGAATATATCGGGTTCGATGCGCCGCGCGGACGGCCGATTCCTCGCATCCGCGGCTCCCTGGCACCTGCCCTGCAACCTTCCGCGGGACTCGCGGGTTATGTGGGTGGTGCTGCACCTCTCCGCATCTTCCGCTCACCATCGCAATCCGGCGGTCACTGCATGATGTCGTTTCGCTCGATCGGTTCCGAAATGAGTGCGCGCGCTCGCGCGAGTGAAACTTCGTCACGGCTTGGGCGTCCCCTGCACGATCCGCTGCGCGTGCATCGGGAACAGGCGTCCGAGCGGACGCAGCGCGAGTCAGCCGCGTGGAGTCGCTCTCCCCGCGATTACGTGCTCCTCGTCATCCTCGCCACCCTCATCGGGCGGCTGATTCTCGCCGCCACCATCGGGCTCGGCGTGGACGAATCGTATCAGGTATCCGTGTCGCGACCGCTCTCGCTCAGCTACTTCGAGCATCCGCCGCTCGCGTTCTGGATTCCCGGCATCGTCGCATCGATCACCGGAGGCACGAACGCGGTGCTCCTCCGCTTGCCGTTCATCCTCCTCTTCGCCGGCACGACGTGGATGATGTACCGGCTCACCGCGCGGCTCTTCGGAAACCGCGCCGGCGCCATCGCCGCGCTCGTTCTCAACATCACCCCCGTGCTCAGCGTGAGCACGGGCGGCTGGGTGCTTCCGGACGGGCCGCTCATGTTCTGGATGCTCGCATCGGCGCTCTGCCTCGAGCGCGTGCTGCTTCCGCGGAGCTCGACCCAGCGGTCGAGAGGTGCGCCCACGCTCTGGTGGATGGCCGGCGGTGCGTGCGCCGGTCTCGCCATGCTCTCGAAATATCACGGCATCTTTCTCATCGCGGGCACCGGACTCTTTCTTCTCACGAACCGTCGCGCGCGGCGCTGGCTGCGACGCCCCGGTCCATATCTGGGCGCTCTCGTTTCCGCGCTCGTGATCTCGCCGGTGCTGCTCTGGAACGCGCAGCACGACTGGGTGTCCTTTCGCTTTCAGGGTGCACGCGGCGGGCAGCACGGGATTCACCTGGTGCCGTTCCTCCAGAACATCGGCGGGCAGCTCGCCTACCTGCTTCCATGGATCGGCATCCCGCTCGCGATCGTGCTGGCGGGCATCGTGATCGAGAGTGCACACAGCGCGTGGCGTGATGCGGCTCGCTCACGCGATGCAAGCGTGCGCGCGCTCGACGATGCGCGCACCCGCGCCGCGCGATGGTGGCTGGCGTGTCTCGCGATCGGGCCGATCGCGGCGTTCACGCTCATCTCGCTGGGCGGACACAGGGGGCTCCCGCACTGGGAAGCACCGGGATGGCTGATGGTGGTTCCCCTGCTCGCGGAGCGGGTGGATGCGCGACTCGGGAGGGGATCGCGGCGCACGGCTCGCTACACGCGCGCGTGGCTCATCGGCTCGACCGTCGCCTTCGCGCTGATCATCGCCGCACTCGCAACCGAGATCACTTTTGGCTGGGCGAACCGCCTCGCGCCATCGCTCTTCGCCAAGGGCGACCCGTCGCTCGAATCACTCGACTGGCGCGATCTCCCGCCCGCGATCACGCCGCTGCTGCGCGATGCGCGGGGCGATCGCCCATTCGTCGCCGCCACGAACTGGATCGATGCCGGGAAGCTCGCCTACGCGATGAACGGCACCGCGGACGTCGTCTGTCTGTGTACCGAGCCACACCACTTCGCGTTCGTGCATGACGAGCGATCGTACCTGTCGCGAAACGCGATCATCGTCGAGCGTACGGGGCGGCGCCCCGACGCATCGGTTCTGCTCGCGAAGTATTTCCGGTCCATACAGCCGATCGGCTCGACGGTCATTCGGCGCAACGGCGCTCCCGCCATCACGCTGCAGCTCTATCGCGGAGAGACGCTCGTTTCCGCAGTGCCCGCGCGCACACCCTGAGCCGGATGGCGAGCCACGACCTCGGCGTGGCGCGCCGCGTCGATGTTGCCGCCGCTCAGCACCACCGCGACGGGCCCGTTCGGCTTGTAGATCTTTTTCTGGAGCAGCGCGGCGACACCCACAGCGCCCGATCCTTCGACCACGAGCGCTTCCTCTCGTGAGAGCCACGCGATCGCGATCTCGATCTCCTCTTCGGTGACGATCGAGAGTGCGTCGAGCGAATGTTTGCCGACGTCGAGCGCGAGGTCGTCGATGTCACCCGCGAGTCCGTCGGCGAGCGTTCCCTCGTGCGATACCGAGACGAGCCTTCCGGCTTCGAGCGCGCGAGCCATGGCGTCGCTGCGCGTGCCCTGCACGCCGACGATGCGAACGGCCGGTGCCTCGGCGCGAAGGAGCGATCCGAATCCCCCCAGCAGCCCGGCGCCGCCCACCGGACCGATGATCGTGCGCACCGTTTGGAGCTCTTCGAGGATCTCGAGTGCGGCCGTGCCCTGGCCGGCAATCACGTCGGTATCGCCCGTTGCGCTCACGAACGGCACATCCTCCCGCTCGGCATGCGCAACCGCGCGCGCGAGCGCGTGATCGTAGTCCGGCGACGTCGCGTCCACTTTCGCGCCGAGTGCGATGATTCCGTCGCGCTTGACGGCGGGTGCGGTGGACGGGATGTAGAGCGTTGCGGGAATGCCGAGCTCGCGCGCTGCGTACGCGATCCCGAGGCCGTGGTTGCCGGCCGACGCGGCGACGACCCCCCGCGCGCGACGCTCGGAAGCGAGGGAGGCGAGGGCGTTGTAGGCGCCGCGCAGCTTGAAGGAGCCGGTGACCTGCCGGCACTCGAGCTTGAGGAACACATCGGTGCCCGCGAGCTCCGACAACACGGGCGACCGGCGAAGATCCGTGCGGCGCGCGATGCCGCGAATGCGCTCGGCGGCGGCGTGAACGTCACGGGAGCGAAGATCCGAGAACATCGAGCATCGTATTGCAATGGCGCGCGCATTGCAATGTGACCACGCAACTGATCGAGCGTCTTCATGGCGTGACTGTGGCGCGCTTGCCTGCTTCGCCCTCTCCAGTTAGCTTTGACTGCGTGAGGGGAGCCCCGAGCGATCGGGGCTTTTGTGATAGCGCGATGCGGAGGCTCTCCGATGCGCTCTTCACGGGGGGCTGTAGCTCAGCTGGGAGAGCGCTGCATTCGCATTGCAGAGGTCAGGGGTTCGAGCCCCCTCAGCTCCATATAGAGCCAGTAGGGTTGGCTCCACAGTTGTCGCGAGTGTGCTGCGCCCTGGTTCGGTAGGACGGATAGTTCCAATGGCCAGGTGTCGCATCCACCGCGATTCGGTGATTGCCCGCCGCTGTTCGGTAGGACGCAGAGTTCCAATGACGGCGCGCGTGGCATTGCGCAGACAGAAAGTCCAACGCCCGGCGAGCTCGCTCGCTGGGCGTTCGTGCATCCAGAGCTCGTCTGCGGCTAATTCCGGGTTAAGTCCTGGGGCAATGCGTGATTAACCTCTGCGTCGCATCATCGGCGGGTCCGTCAACCCGAACCAGACGAGGCCCATCATGAGACAGACCGCGCTACTGATCACCGGGATCGCATTACTCGCCGCGTGCAGCGGCGACCCCACAGCTGCGAGCACCGCAGCCGAGCTCCAGTCGCGCGCAGCGGCGGCTGGCGCAGCGGCGGCCGGTGGAGCGTCGTTTGGGGCAGCGGTGAACAAGGATCTGGCGACGCTTCGCCGCGCCACCGCGCCATTTCACAATTTCGCGACCGCGAGTGACGCCGGGTGGTCGACGAAGATCACCTCCTGCATGACGGATCCGGACGGCGCAGGCGGAATGGGGTTTCACTACGGCAACACGGATCTGATCGACGGTACGGCGAGCGTGGACAAGCCGGAGCTGCTCCTGTACGAGCCGGACAAGAACGGTCGCCTGACCCTCGTCGCCGTGGAGTACATCATTCCGTACACGGCGCACGGCCGCGAGGAAGCACCTCCCGTGCTCTTCGGTCAGCAGTTCAAGCAGAATGACGTGTTTCAGCTCTGGGGACTGCACGCATGGGTGTGGAAGCACAACCCGAGTGGCATGTTCGCCGACTGGAATCCAACGGTGAACTGCGACAACACGACGGACGTCATGGCGATGAGGCATCAATAGCGGTTCCAGTCTCGATCCGCGCCACGAGCATTGGACGAGGCGCGGATCGGGAGGTCGAGTCAATGGGTCAGCGCGTCCCGCTGTGCGATGTGCCGATGCGCTGGACGAGCCAGTCCACCACCTCGCCAACGACACTGGACTCCATCTGCACGGGCGGCGGCAGCTTGCCGTAGTCGCCCGGATATCCGTTCGTATCGTGAACGAAGAGATGGTCCACGTTCGGTACGACCTGGCCGCTCACATCGGGATTGCCCGACTCCTTGAATGCCGCAATCCACTCAGGAACCTGGGTCGGGTCCGCCTGCTTGTCGTACTGGCCGGTGAGGATCAGGATCGACGGCGACTTCACCTTGCGCGCGGTGACCGACGGGTCGTACGCCATCATCCCCGCCATGTACCGATCCACGCGGGCAATGGAATCCAAAAGGTGCGGCACCGCCGCCACCGCGGAGTCGCGCTGTGCGGCCGTGAGCTTGGAGTTGTGCCGGGCCATGTTCTCGAGCTGCGATTGCGCAGCGCCGCGGAGCGGCCGGGCGTTTCCGGCGAGCAGCACGAGCGCCCGGAGTGACGGCTCCTGCAGTGCGACGATCGGCGCATCGATCGCGCCTTCGCTGTGGCCGACGAGTCCGAACCGCGTGGTGTCGATCTCACTTCGCGTGCGGAGGTACGCCAGCCCCGCACGCGTGTCTTCCGCGAACTCCTGGTGCGTCGTTCCCTTGAACGTGCCGCCGGACTGCCCAACCCCGCGGTCATCCATGCGCAGCACGGCAATGCCGCGCCGGCCCAGTGAGTCCGCGAGCTGGCGGAACGGACGGTAGCCCTGCAGTCCCAGGTACTCGTCACGATCCTGTGGCCCCGTGCCCGAGATCGTGACGATCGCCGGCACGGAGTGCGATCGGCTCGCCCCGCGCGGCAGCGTGAGCGTACCGGCGAGCGTATACCCGCGCGGCGTGGGCACCGACACGTTCTCCGCCGTGTACGGCGCTCCGGCCGGCGCCGAGTAGTCGGTGGCGGCTGCCGTGTCGTGCCGCGCGGGAGCTCGGCTCTGCGCAACGACGGATTCGGTGGCGAGAGGCAGGGCGAGCGCAGCGAGGACAAGTGCGATGTGCATGAAAGCCTCGGGATCGATGACGCGGGGAAACGTTGCGATTCGGATACCGATCAGTATCTTGCATACCCAATGGTATGTCAATGAGCCGGGTCGTGACACGCGCCGAGCGCAAGCTCGAGACGCGAAACGCAATCATCGATGCGGCGGCGCGGCTGTTCGTACACGCCGGCATCGAGGCAGCCTCGATCGACGCGATCGCCGCGAGCATCGGGCTCACCAAAGGCGCCGTGTACGGCAGCTTCGGCAGCAAGGAGGAGCTCATCGAAGCGGTGGCCGAACGGTATAGCGCTCCCGCGGATGTCACCCCGTTACTGCGTGTGGATCTCCCGCTCGCCGAACGACTGCGGCTGTTCGGTCGCGGCGTGCGTGCGGCATTGCAGGGAGCGAGCAGACGGCAGATGCTGCTCGACTTCGAGTACGCGGTGTACGCCAGGCGCAACGCGCAGTGGGCCGCCAAAATTCGCAAGGCCGGCCGCGCCGGGCTGCGGGAGCTCGCCGCACGTTTTCACGAGGTGAACGTCGCGCGGAACGAGCGGCCGCCGCTCGAGGCGAAGGCATTTCTCACGATGCTCACGGTCGCCGTGCGCGGTGTCGTGCAGCAGTTCGCGCTCGACCCTGCCTCGCTGGGCGAGCCCACGATCGAGGAGCTCTTCGTGCTTCTGGCTGGGTCGCAGCGGCGAAGGCGCCGCTAGGGTGCGAGGTGCGACTGCATCACGGTGCTCTGGACGCCATCCGACAGTGTGAGCTCGAGATCGCTCGCCGGCGTCTCGACGTTCGCTGCACCGCCGCGCGCCAGTGAGAGGATCTCGCCCGTCTTCGCGTCGCGCACCACTGCGAGCGGATACCGCTGCGCGTTCCAGGTGATCGAGGCGCCGTTGCCCATTCGCCGCGCGAGCGCCGGCGGCGCATCGCCGAGCGCGCGAGCGCCCGCGCTCGAGGTCGATGCGAGCGACGCAGCGTTGCGGCGCACGGAGCCGCGCGGCCCCGCGAGCACGAGCGACGCGATCGGCCTGCTCGCGCGCGAGAGCGGAATCGCGTACGCGAAGCTGCGCCCGGCACCCGGCGCGTCGGCCACCGAGTCGCCGTCGAACGAGAGCGCGAAGAGCGGTGCACCGCTCGCATCGAGTGCGCGCAGCGCGTAGGCGCCACTTTTTTCGGGAAGCGAGGGGTGCGTCGCCATCTGGAACGACGGCTCGAGCACGACCCGTCCATCCACGATGCGTCCCCACACGACGATGCACGGCTGCTGGTCCGCGTGCACGAAGTCGGGAGAGCTCGGATGGCCCACGCGCCAGTTGTAGACGCCCGTGTACGTGTAGTCGCTGATCCACTGCGGATGGCAGTAGCTCATCACCTCGGCCGTTCCCGGCGGATAGAGCGTCGCCGTCGACACGTCCATGCCATAGACGCCGATGTTGCCGCTGGGGTATGGATAGCTCGGATCCGTGGTGCCGTTGACGCCACAGGGCGCGTGCGACCGTCCCCACGAGTGTCCGAGCTCGTGCGAGACGATCTCGATGGCCGTCGAGCCGTCGTAGCCCACGCTCGCTCCGGCGCCGATGTACGAGATGCCGACGATGCCGCTGACGTACGAGGTCTTCACGATGCCGAAATAGTTGCGAGGACTTCCTTCGGCCACACGGAGCGCCTGGATCTCGCTCAGAATCGCCTGCCACGCGCCATTGCCGTTGCTGCCCGTCAACTCGAGCGCCGTCGTGGTGTACGTCGCATGTACGTCCGCGCTGTAGCTCGAGATCGGATGCATCTTGACCGTCTTCACGAGGAGCGCATCCTTGTTCGAATTCGAGACGTCGCCCGTGAGATTGTTCACGCTCTGCTTCACCGGAATGAACCGGATGTAGAGCTCGGAGAGATTCTTCACGGTGAGCGCGAGCGGGGTTCCCGAAACGGGGAAGCTGTTGTTCGCGCGCTCCGACTCCGGGATCAGCTGCGATGGATCGACGTCGGCCAGGATCGAGAGTCCCGGCTTGATCAGCGATCCGGGCACCGCGACGTTCCACGAGCTCGCGAGCGCGCTCTCGTTCACGGAGGTCGGCACGGAGTGCGAGGGAGCGGAGATGATGGCCGGCGCACCCTCCTGCACACCGTTCACGTAGAGGCGCACGCGCACCAGCGGCGTGGCGTTGTTCGCCTGATTCGCGACCACGAACACGCGGAGATAGCCGTCGCGGTTCTGCACGAGAGGGACGGCGCCGCCGAGCGTCTGCGTGCTCTGCGTGAGATACATGGCGCCGATCTTGAGATCGAGCGTCGCGGTGGTTCTCGAGTAGACGATCGTCGCGGGCACGGGCACGGCGCCGGAGGCGACGACCAGTGTGGCGGTGGCGGGCGAGGGAAGATAGTTCGCGTCGCTCACCGCCACGGATGATGCAGTCAGCTGGTAGCTGCCGGCGGCGAGATTCGAGAGCGTCGAGCTGTGGGTGATGGTGGCCGAGTAGCCGCCGGGCCCCATCAGGGTGACCGACGCCGATGTGCCCGAGGGGAGCCCGCTGACGGTGACTGCTAGCGTGCCATTGCCAGGCTGCGTGGGTGTGCCGTGGTCGCCGGAGCAGCCACCGGCGAAGATCGCGGCGGCGAGCAGCGGGGCGATGGCGCGGCTGCTGGCAAGCGCGGGCAGGTGCATGGCGTGAGTGATTGGCGTTCGAGCGACCGTCTGGGGCGCGGTGGTAAGAGAGGGACGGTTCGTTCGGGCGCCGTGTCACGGCAGGGCTCGCTATTGGACGAGCCCTTCACGGCCGAGGCAGAGGGGATTCGGGGTTGCCCGGTGATCGGGGGGCGAATAAAATTCGCCTCTCGCCGGGCGCGGAACGTCGCGGACGGCGGAGATCGTAATGCCCCTTGGTGTAACTGGCAACACGCCTGCCTCTGGAGCAGGAGAGTCCTGGTTCGATCCCAGGAGGGGCAACTGCAACGCCCGCATTGGCTTAGGCCGATGCGGGCGTTTTGCATCGGATGTTCGGCACTGCTCCGGATCTCGCGAGCTGAGCGTCGCGGTCACTCGCTCTCCCCAAAATCCTTCTGGAACCGTATACTCTGCGTCGACTCTCCAGCCGCCAGAAGCGGAGGGGAGTGCCACAGTGGCCGCGCGCTCCGGAGGTCCGAGCGATGTCGTTGCAACATCGAGTTGTCCGCCTTCGCCTCATGCGGACGTTTCCAACGATCATCGTGCCGGCGATTCTGTTGGGCGCGTTCGCATTCTCGCGACGCTCGATCCACCCGAGAGAACGCGCGGCGGCGCTCGCGGATACGCTGGTCATGCCGCCCGTGTTGAAGAACATCTCGTCAGTGCCGGCAACAGTCGAGGTGAATCTCGTGGCGGGACCGGCCAGACTCGCGCTGCTGCCGGGGCACGTGACCAGTGCCTATGCCTACAACGGAAGCGTGCCCGGGCCGACTCTGGACGTGCATGAGGGCGACCACGTCATCATCCACTTTCGCAACAATCTGCCCGAGCCCACCACCATTCATTGGCATGGGCTTCACATTCCCGCGGCCATGGATGGAAGTCCCTTGCGTCCGGTCGGCCCCGGGAAACAGTACGACTACATCTTCACCATTCCGCGAGGAACCGCCGGCACCTATTGGTATCATCCGCATCCGGATGTTCGTACCGGCTATCAAATGGCGATGGGGCTGTTCGGCGCGATCATCGTTCGCGACGCGAACGATGCGCTCCCTGCGTCGCTTCCCGAGAAGCTGCTGATCCTGTCGGACAATCGGTTCAAGCCGGACGGAGCTCCCGACATTGCGGATCCGAACGGCTCGCAGGGAGAGATCGATCAGGAGAACGGACGTGAGGGCAATGTCCTGCTGGTGAACGGACAGCTGTCGCCCGTGATCAACATCCGAAGTGGCGAGACACAGCGGTGGCGAGTCATCAATGTTTCTGCCGCGAGAATCTATCGTCTCGCAATACCGGGGCAGACGATGCTCCACGTGGGAGACGACGGAGGCTTGTTCGAACATCCGCGTGAGGTCAACGACATCCTGTTGGCCAACTCCGAGCGCGTCGAGCTCCTCATTCGTGGAACGCAACCGCCGAATACGCGAACGACCCTCCAGACGTTGCCGTACGATCGCTACGATCCGCACACACGTCCCGACGACTGGGATGTCACGCACGACTTGCTCTCACTGCGCTACCTCGGTGCCCCGCCGCAGCCTTTCGTGGAGCTGCCGCGCGTCATGCGGACTGTTGTCGCACTCGACACGACACACGTGACGCGACGTCAGGTCATCGTGCTGAGCCAGGGGCTCATCAATGGCAGAACGATGCTCATGGGTCGCGTGGACATCAGGTCACGCCTGGGCGCCACGGAAATCTGGCAGATCGAGAATGTGGTGACGATGGATCATCCGTTCCACTTGCACGGATTCCAGTTCCAGATACTCGATCGCGACGGCGTGCCCGAGCCGTATCGCAGCTGGAAGGACGTCGTGAACGTGCGCAAGCACCAGATCGTCCGCATTGTCGTGCGTTTCGATGACTTTCCCGGAAAGTGGATGTTCCACTGCCACATTCTCGATCACGAAGATCACGGAATGATGGGAATTCTCGAGGTTCAGCCACCATCGGCGCGGAGGAAATCGTGAGCACACCGGCCAGCGTTACTCACCGTCATCTCATCTGGATTTTCCCTTTGATCGCAATCTTGGCCTTTACGGCGTTCGGGCCTTCGCGCTCGCCTCGCGCTATCGACCCGGGACTACGCGCGCAGCTGCTGCTTGGACGAGGGCTCGTCCTGAATCATGATTGCGGCTTCTGTCATGGAGGCATCAACGATCCGGGAAGCAAAGGTTGGCTGGCTGGGATGACTCGGCCCGACCAGGAGTTCCTGATCGGGCCCTGTGCTCTCGACCCCGGCGCCAAACCATGCTTCCACACCCGGCCAAGAAATCTGACTCCCGATAATGCAACCGGGCTCGGGCGCTTCAGCGAGCGTCAGATCTTCAACGCCCTGCGATATGGGCTGCGACCCGAAGACACACCAGACGTCGCGATCACCTCGATGACACCGGGCAAGGGGAATTTCCCGCTACATCCGCACTATCTTGCTCCGCCGATGCCATGGCCCGGATGGCGTTTCATGTCCGATGCAGAGCTGCGCGCCATCGCGGTCTACCTGAAGCGAGGCGTCAAGCCTGTGGTCAACAAGGTGGCCGACAGTGAAGGGCCGCCGGATTTCTGGGCGAGCGAGTACACAGCTGACAAAATCGGACCGTATCCCCCTGCGCCGTTTCCGGCGGCGAACGAGCAGGAGCCGCGATAGGGGCGCTACGGAGCTGAGGCAGAGCGGTGCGATCGACCGAACTATGCGCATCTCACGCCTCTCCGTCCCTCGGAGCGACCGCCGATTCGATCGCATGCTCGCGCACCACGCGTGTGATCCGCGCATCGATGGTCTTGAGACGGTCGGCCAGATACACGTTCTGGAAGAGGCTGAACAGCAGAAAGATGTACAGGAGCAGGTCGGCGCCACGTCCGATTCCTATGAGATTCGCCACGCGCGTCGCCAGGTCTGGTCGAAACGCCAGCAGGATGCCGATGGCAACGATGCCGGCGAACATCAACCGGTCCCGTAGCACGGTGCGCAAGCGAACGGCGTAAAGCAGAAAGGCGAACACCGTTGCCACGATGATGATCTGACTCGGCAGGAGCTTCATCGGATTCGCGCCATGAGAATGTCCCAGATGATGTTGAGGCCGTTGCTGAGAGACTGCCCCTTGGCGCGCGAGTAGGCGGTGTAGCGCACCGTCGCCGGCACCTCGCGGAAACGCAGCTTGCGTGAGGCAATCTGCGACAGGATTTCCGAGGCGTGCGCCATTCCGTTCTGCGACAGCGAGATCTGGCGGGCCGCCGCTGCAGTGAATGCGCGCAACCCGTTGTGCGTATCGGTGAGCGGGAGACCGTTCATCGCGCGCGCGAGCAGGACTGCGAGACGCAAGGCGAGCTTCTTGGCAGTCGGGATGTCGTTTGCTACACCGCCGGGGGCGAAGCGTGAGGCAAGCGTGACATCGCAATCGCCCTGCAACAGCGGCGCGAGCATGCGCGGGATATCCGCGGCGTTGTGCTGTCCATCAGCATCGAAGGAAACGACGTACCGCGTATCGCGTTGCCGCAGTGCGTAGGTCATTCCGGTCTGGAGCGCCGCTCCCTGGCCGAGATTGCACGCGTGGCGAAGCACGGTGACACCGGCATCGCGGGCGCGCTCCCACGTGTCGTCGGCCGAGCCGTCATCGACGACCACGACCCGGTATGGCAGACCGGCCAGCGACACGAGTGTCTCGGAGATGACGGCTCCCTCGTTGTACGCGGGAACGACGACCCAGACGCCAGTTCCTGCGCGAGCCAGGTCGCTCATCGGGCTGCTCCATCCGCGGGGGGCAGTACCCGATACACGACGTTGCGGCCGTCCTCGTAGAGACGCGCGAAATCGAGATTGTCTCGAGCGAAGGCCGTGAACAGCGTGGAGTCGGCGGCGGCGGTGCCGTCTGTGGTGACGTATCCCATTCCCCGTTGGCGCACCGTCGCGGCGATCACGGAATCGTCGCTGCCGGGTGGAATATCCGGCAGCCAGAGAACCCGACGACGCGACCAGATGTGGAAGATGTATGGTCCTCGCGTTCCGATCACACTCGACGCCGGCGTGTTTGCGCGTGTCCACTCGGCCATTCTCTGATATCCGCGAAAGTCTCCCCAGCGATAGAAGTCGAACATCTCCGGCTGTCGATGCAGCACGCTGGCCTGGACGGTTCGAGCGAGGTTCCACGCACCAATGAACGCGAGCAACGCGATGGTCGCGGTTCGCCACCACCGCGCGGCCAACAGCCGCGTGCCTTCGATTTGCCCCGCAAGCACGCCGATCGCCTCGAGGCCGCGAACGAAATAGTACAGCACGAACGGGATG
>JAICLZ010000029.1 GCA_025929535.1 Gemmatimonadaceae bacterium | reverse complement strand
CGGCACATCGCGGCTGAACGCAACCTGTCGATCGAGATCGGGAGCGCCGGCACCGCCGCGTGGGACGGGGCGCCCGCGTCCGATGGCGCGCTGCTCGTGTGCCTCGAGCACGATGTCGATCTCTCGCCCCATCGGGCGCGGCTGCTCACGCGCGAGCTGCTCGAGAGCTACGACCTCGTGCTCGCGATGGGTCCGCATCATCTCGAGCGCGTGGAGGCCATCGGCGGCAAGGGCCGCACGTTCCTGCTCACTTCGTATGGCTCGCGCGGCACCACCGACAGACCGATCGGCGATCCGTTCGGCGGCGATCTCGGGCTGTATCGTGAGACCTACGACGAGCTCGATCGCGAGATCCGGCGCGCCTTCGATCGTCTCGCCGCGGAACGAGCACCGGGCGTCTCGTGATCGCGGGTCCGAGCCGCCTCGTCCTGCTCGGCAATCCCGTCAGCCATTCGCTCTCTCCCGTATTTCAGAATGCCGCGCTCAGAAGCGCCGGTATTCCACTCACCTACGAAGCGATCGAGGTGGCCGCTCCAGATCTGGGGCACGTGCTCGCGTTGCTGGCCGAGGACAATGCGGCGGGGAACATCACGATCCCCCACAAGGAAGCGGCCGCGGCGCTGTGCGCACGAATGTCTCCGCTTGCCGAGCGCGTTGGCGCGGTCAACACGTTCTGGATCGAGCAGGACGGCGCCAAGGGCAGCATTCTCGTTGGCGACAACACGGATGTGGGCGGCTTTGAGATGCTCGTGAAGAGCACGATGGATGCGCTCCCGCGCGGCTGCATCGCACTTCTCGGTGCGGGCGGTGCGGCGGCTGCCGCGCTCGCCGCAATCGAGCAGTGGCCTGGGTGCGAGGTCACTCTCTACAACCGGAGCCAGACCCGGCTCGCGCGCCTCGCGTCGCGCTTTCCCGTCGTCACGCGGACATCGCTGACCACCGTGGACGCGGTGAAAGGCGCGGTGCTCGTCGTGAATGCGAGTGCATCGGGATTGGAGGACGATACGTTCCCGGTGCCGATCGAGGCGCTGCCATTCGATGCAGCGGTGGTGGATCTCGTGTACCGGCGGGGAGAAACACCGTGGGTGCGGGCCGCGCTCGCGTGCGGGCATCGCGCGAGCGATGGCCTGCCGATGCTGATCGAGCAGGGTGCGCTCGCCTTCGAGAAATGGTTCGCGAGACCAGCGCCGCGCGCGATGATGTGGGACGCGGTGACGATGCCGACAAATGACTGAGCGCAGTGCGGCGAGTGTCGCTGCGCGCGCGTCCGCCCGCGCGATGCTGCACGGCGTCGTCGACTTGCTTCTGCCGCGCAGCTGCGCTGTGTGCGAGCGCGCCATGGACTCCGGCGAGACGACGCTCGTGTGCGGGCGGTGCTGGGCGCGCGCGCACGAGTTGCCGCATCCGCGATGCGACCGCTGCGGGCACCCGCAAACGCGACCCACCTGCTCGTGGTGCGCACAGCTGCCGCCGTTCGTTCGCGCTGCTCGCTCCGCGTACTGGATGCCCGGCGGCACCGCGGGGGCGATCGTACATGCGCTCAAATACGCTGGCTGGTCGGGCGTGGCGGAGGGGATGGCCGAGCGGATGGCGCGGGTGCCCTGGCCACGCGACGTGGTGCAGGAGCGCTCGATGGTGGTCGCGACGCCGCTCGCGCCGGCGCGCGAGCGCGAGCGCGGCTTCAATCAGAGCGCCTTGCTCGGCCGCGCGCTGGCGTCACGCTGGCAGATCCCGTTCGTCTCTGATTGCGTGGTGCGCGCGCGCGCGACGGAGACACAAACGCGGTTGACACCGGAGGAGAGGCGCAACAACGTTTCGGGCGCGTTTCGTGCCTCGCAAAACGCGCGAGAACGCTTGAGAGGCGCCCACGTCGTGCTGGTCGACGACGTCGTCACCACGGGCGCGACACTATCCGAATGCGCGACCACGCTGTTCGAGAGCGGCGCGCGAATCATCAGTATCGTGACCTTTGGACGGGCGCCGGCGGCAGGCGACCGCGCCCACTGACCAAAGCAACGACTCGAGCAACGAGAGGAGCAATCGGAACAATGGCGATTCGTGTAGGCGTCAATGGATTCGGCCGCATCGGCCGGCAGGTGGTTCGCGCGCTTCGCGAACAGAACGTCGCGGACGTGACCGTCGTCGCCGTGAACGATCTCACGGATACGAGGACGCTCGCGCACCTGTTCAAGTACGACTCGGTGCACGGCATCTTCGCCGGCGACGTGTCTGCGGGAAACGGCGCGATCGTGATCGACGGCGACGAGATCGCGGTGCTCGAGGAGAAGAACCCTGCCGCGCTTCCGTGGAAGAAGCTCGGCGTCGACATCGTGCTCGAGTCCACTGGCCGCTTCACGAAGGCGCCCGATGCCGCCGTGCACATCGCAGGCGGCGCGCGCAAGGTCGTGATCTCCGCACCCGCCGTGGGCGAAGACCTCACCGTCGTGCTCGGTGTGAACGAGAAGCAGTACGATCCGGTGAAGCACAACATCATCTCCAACGCGTCGTGCACCACGAACTGCGTCGCGCCGATGGTGAAGATCGTGCGCGATGCGTTCGGATTCCGGCACGGATCGATGACGACCATTCACAGCTACACGAACGACCAGAGCATCCTCGATCTGCCGCACAAGGACCTGCGTCGCGCCCGTGCGGCCGCGGTGTCGCAGATTCCGACGACCACGGGCGCCGCGAAGGCCACCGGGCTCGTCATTCCGGAAGTCAAGGGAAAGATCGACGGCATCTCGGTGCGCGTTCCCACCCCCGATGTGTCGTTCACGGATCTCGTGGTCGAGGTCGAGCGCGCGACGACCACGGACGAGGTGAACGCCGCCTTCAGTGCGGCGGCAGACGGCCCGCTCAAGGGCATCGTCGCGGTGTCGCACGAGCCGCTCGTGTCGGTGGACTACACGGGCAACCCATACTCCTGCACACTCGATGCGAAGACGACCCACGTGATCGACGGCACGCTCGTGAAGGTGTGCGGCTGGTACGACAACGAGTGGGGCTACGCCTGCCGCTGCGTGGACCTGCTTCGCTTCGTGGGCGCGCGACTGTGAGCCGCGTGATGACGCGCGCCGATCGCACGCGCGACGCTCTGGCCGTGCTCCTGCTCCTCGCGGGCGGCGCGATCTACGGCTACGCCTGGTGGGGAATGCGCGGTCTCGCGACGAAGCAGCTCGTCATCCCCAAGGGCATCGCGGCAATGCGCTACTTCGACACGTACTGGCAGATGTCGCGCTTCGCCATTCTGGTGATGCTCGCCGGCACCGCCGCCATCGTGTGGTCGTGCTGGAGCTACTCGAGACGAGCCGATCCTTCCGCCTGATGCCCAAGACGACGATACGCGATCTCACCGATGCGCAGCTGCGCGGAAAGCGCGCGCTCGTGCGCGTGGACTTCAACGTGCCGATCGAAGGCGATCGCGTCACCGACGACACTCGCATACGTGCCGCGCTCCCGACCATCGAGGCGCTGCTCGCGCGTGGCGCCTCCGTGGTACTTCTCTCCCACCTCGGCCGCCCCAAGGGCAAGCCGGATCTCGAGTACACGCTCGAGCCCGTCGCGCGTCATCTGCAATCGCTGCTGCCGAACCCGGTGAGCTTCGTCGAGACCACCGATAGCGATGAGGCCCTGCGCGCGACGCTCGGGGCAAGGCCCGGGACCGTGCTGCTGCTCGAGAACACGCGCTTCCTGGGCGGTGAGGAGAAGAACGAGGAGCGTCTCGCGCGCGCGCTCGCGGAGCTCGGCGATGTGTACGTGAACGATGCCTTCGGCTCCGCGCATCGCGCGCACGCGTCCACGGAAGGGGTTGCGCACTACCTGAAGCCCGCGGTCGCGGGATTGTTGATGGAGCGCGAGCTCCAGTATCTCGGAGACACACTGCAGGCTCCGGCGCGACCGTTCGTCGCGATTCTAGGCGGCGCCAAGATCTCCGGCAAGATCGACGTGATCGAGGCGCTGCTGCCGAAGGTGGACAAGCTCCTGATCGGCGGCGCGATGGCGTGCACCTTCTTCAGGGCGATGGGACTCGAGACGGGGAAGTCGCTCGTCGAGGCCGATCGTGTGGAGATGGCCAGGACGCTGCTCTCGCGTGCGAGCGACAAGCTCGAGCTTCCGAGCGATGCGCTCGTCGCGCCGTCGCTCGACACGGGCGCGGCAGCGAAGGCTGTCGCGCGCGATGCGATTCCCGCCGATCAGGCGATGTTCGACATCGGGCCCGCATCGGCGAAGGAGTTCGCGAGCGAGATCTCGCGAGCGAAGACCGTGCTGTGGAACGGCCCGATGGGCGTGTTCGAAAAACCGCCCTTCGACCGCGGCACCAGGGCAATCGCGCTTGCGCTGGCCGATGCAACCGCGCGCGGCGCAACGACGATCGTCGGCGGAGGTGACTCGGCTGCAGCCGTCGAGCAATTGGGCCTCGCGAGCAAGATGAGCCACGTGTCCACGGGCGGCGGAGCATCGCTCGAGTTCCTCGAGGGCAAGGAGCTTCCCGGCGTTGCCGCACTCGAGGACAGAGGTCGCGCGTGAAAAAGCCGGTGTTCGCCGCGAACTTCAAGATGAATCTCGGCCCGCAGGAGACGCGCTCGTATCTGCAGACCTTCCTCAAGGAGTTCCCGCCCGCGGAAGACCGCACGGTGATCTTCTTTCCGCCTGCGATCTCACTCGTGGTGGCGGGTTTCGCGCTGCGCGAACGTCCCGACATCATGCTGGGCATCCAGAACATTCACTGGGAAGAGAAGGGCGCCTTCACCGGAGAAAATGGCGCGGGGATGGCGCGCGATGCGGGCGCGACGGTCGCGCTCGTCGGACACTCGGAGCGCCGGCACATCTTCGGCGAAGGTGACGAGATCACTGCCAAGAAGTGCGCGGCCGCGTTCAAGGCGGGGCTCACCGTGGTGCTCTGCGTGGGTGAGAAGATCGAGGAGCGCGACCGGAACACCACGCAGGCTGTCGTGCTGCGTCAGCTCAAGTCGGGGATCAGCCGGCTCACGCCCGCGCAGGTTGCACAGATCGCCATTGCGTACGAGCCAGTGTGGGCCATCGGCACTGGTCGCACCGCAACGCCCGAAGACGCAACAGCCGTCCACTCCGCCATCCGCCGATCGTTGCGCGACGTGGTGTCCAACAGGAATACGGAGATCCCCATTCTCTATGGTGGATCCGTTTCCAAGGCGAACGCGGAATCGTTGCTGCGGGCTCCGGAGGTGGACGGCCTTCTCGTGGGCGGCGCCTCCCTCGATCCGGAGACGTGGGCCTCGATTGCGCGTACTTGACCGAGCTTCGTAACTGACGTAAGATTGGATACTTAGCCCTCTCCACCTTCTCGCCGCGCGATGTACACCTTTCTGCTCGTTCTCCTCGTCATCAACAGCCTCGTCCTGATCGCGGCCGTGCTCCTGCAGTCCGGAAAGGGCAGTGGTCTGTCCGCCAGCTTCGGCGGTGCCTCGAGCTCCTCGGATTCTTTCGTAGGGACGCGCCAGGCCGCGACTCTGCTGACGCGCATCACCTGGTGGGGCGGCGGCGTTTTCCTCGCGCTTGCCTTCATACTGCAGATCATGGGCTCACACGTGGCCGCGACTTCGTCTGTGCTCGATCCGCTCTCGCGTCAGGGCGCACCGGCTGCCCCCGCGCCCACCTCGGCGCCATCCAACGTGCCGTCCGCAGTTCCGCTGACGCCGCTCACGCCCGCGCCGAAATCCGCGCCCGCGGCACCACCAACCAAGACTCCTCCGAAATAGCGCGGTGATGTCCTCCAGCACGAGAGCCGGGTTCCTCCTCCTCGAGGATGGAACCCTTTTTCGCGGCCTGCGCCGGGATGCGGAGATCGAGCGGGTCGCGGAGGTGGTGTTCACGACGAACATGACCGGCTACCAGGAAGTGTTCACGGATCCCTCGTACGGCGATCAGATCGTGGTGATGACCACGCCCATGATCGGGAACTACGGCGTGAACGCGGACGATCCGGAATCGGGGAAGCCGCAGGTGGCGGGCGTCGTGGTGCGAGAGCTCACGAACCATCCCTCGAACTGGCGCGCGAGCGGCGATCTTCGAGGCTGGCTTCGAGATGCACAGGTGCCGGTCCTGGAAGAAGTTGACACCCGACGTCTCACGCGACATCTGAGGTCGGCCGGGGTCATGCGCGGGGTCATTGGGAACGGCGAAACGCCCTCCGCCGTGACCCGGACAGCGCTCGAGGCGTGTCCCTCAATGGAAGGGCTCGATCTCGCATCGCGCGCCTCCACGCGCGAGCGCTACTCGTGGGGCGATCCGAACGCGCCCTCGCACATCGTGGCGTACGACTATGGGATCAAGCGAAATATCCTGCGCCTGTTCGCCGAGAATGGGTGTAGGGTGACGGTGGTTCCTGCGGGGACAGCTGCCGAGGCCGTGCTGGAGAGCGCTCCGAATGGGGTGTTCCTCGCCAACGGGCCGGGCGATCCGGCAGCAGTGGAATATGCGCCGGGAATCATTCGCGCTCTGGCGGAAAATGAGGTGCCGATCCTGGGGATTTGCCTCGGGCATCAGCTTCTCGGACTCACTTTTGGCGCTAGAACGGAGAAGATGCCCTATGGCCATCGAGGGGGAAATCACCCGGTGCGCGAGGTCGACACGGATCGGGTGCTGATCACGTCCCAGAATCACGGCTTTGCCGTGGTCGGGGACGAAAAGGGGATTCCCGGTGCGCCGGCGCTGCGGGTGACGCACGTGAATCTGAACGATGGAACGGTGGAGGGGCTCATGCATCGCGAGCTTCCCGTCTTTGCGGTGCAGTATCACCCCGAGGCCGCTCCGGGGCCTCACGACGCGCGTCCGCTCTTCGGAGAGTTCCTGAAGGCCGTCCGTGCGAGCGGTGCCCGGAATGAGCCAAACGCTTGACACACAACGGTTAACGTCATACTTTCGTCGCACGATCGGCCACCCGGCGATCGCCACCCCGAGGTTACGAATGACCAAAGCCGACCTTGTCGAGCACGTCACGGCCCAGATCTCGAAGACGGCGGGTCCGATGATCTCGAAGAAGGACTGCGCGCGCGTGGTCGATGCCTTTCTGGATGCCATCAAGGACGCGCTGAAGGAACAGAAGAACATCGAAGTGCGCGGCTTCGGCACCTTCAAGATCCGCCAGCGCAAGACGCGCATGGCGAGAAATCCACGCACCGGATCGCCCGTGGAAGTGTCCGCGCGTCCAGTGCCTGTGTTCAAGCCGTCCAAGGAGTTGCGCGCGCTCGTTGCCGAAGAGGATGAAGCCTCCTTCTCGGATCAGCCGGCCTGATTTCATTCGCGTGCACTCGAGGCGCCCCGACTCGTGGAACACGAGCGGGGCGCTTTTGCTCGATGGCACACGAATGCGCGAGAGGATGCTCGCCTCGCTCACCTTGTAGCCGTCGTGGTCGCGGCTCAACATTCACTCAATGACTGTAACCGCTTTGCTGTTTGCGTCATACGCCGAAGCACTGGGCAGCGATCGCGTCGAGCTCGCGTGCGCCGAGAGCGCGACCGTGGGCGAGGTGGTGGCGCAGCTGCGCGCACTTCCCGGCGGAGCCGCGCTCCCGCCATCGCCACTCGTCGCCGTGAATCTCACGTACGCGCGCGCCGATCAGCGCGTGGCGAGCGGCGACGAGATCGCGATCATTCCACCCGTGGCCGGCGGATGAGCATTCGCACAGCGATCGTTCGTCGCCCGATCGACGTAGGCGCGCTGCTGGCCGAGGTGCAGGACAGGGGGACTGGCGCGACGCTGGCCTTTCTGGGCCGCGTGCGCGAAGTGAACGATGGGCGCGCGGTGACCGGGATCGAGTACAGTGCGTACGGCGACATGGCGGAGCGGGAGCTCGCCGCGATCGCGGGGGAGTGTGCGAGAGAATTCGGCATCGCGCATCTCGTGGTCGAGCATCGATTGGGCACGCTCGGGCTCGGGGAGGCGAGCATCGCGATCGTCGTCGCGCACGGGCACCGCGCGGCTGCGTACGAGGCGTCGCGTTTCGTCATCGAGGAGGTGAAGCGCCGCCTGCCGGTCTGGAAACGCGAGGGATACGTGGACGGCTCGAGCGAGTGGGTGAATGCGAACGGCACGCCCGAGCAGCAGCAGACGCAGACCGCCGCGCGGGAGCATCAGACGTGAGCGCCGGATCGACGGACCAGTTCGGGAGGCGTATCGAGTATCTGCGCATCTCGGTCACCGATCGCTGCAACTTCCGATGCGCGTACTGCATGCCGCTCGAGGGGCTGCCGTGGCTGCCGCGCGAAGACATCCTCAGCTACGAGGAGATCACGGAAGTCGTGCGCCAGCTCGCGCCCCTGGGCGTGAGCCGCCTCCGCATCACGGGCGGCGAGCCGACGATCCGTCCGCAGCTCTCGACGCTGATCGCGATGCTGCGTGCGGTGCCGGGGATCGAGGACATCGCGCTGTCGACCAATGGCGTGAAGCTTCCCGAGATGGCGGACGAGCTGAAGGCAGCGGGACTCGATCGCGTGAACATGAGCGCGGACAGTCTGAAGCCGGAGCGCATTCGCGAGATCGCTCGGCGGTCGCTCAAGTTCTCACCGCTGGATGCGGCGAGTGCGGCGGAGCGCGCGGGGCTGGAGCCGGTGAAGATCAACATGGTGGTGATGCGCGGCATCAACGACGATGAGATCGAGGACTTCGCTCGGCTCACGATCGACCATCCGTTGCACGTGCGCTTCATCGAGCTGATGCCGGTGGGCGAGATGGCGAATCTCACCTTCGAGCACGTGGTGCCGAGCGATGAGCTTCTGGCGCGCCTGTCGAAGCTGGGAGCGCTGGCGGCGGATGCGGGACCTGCGCGGGGCAACGGGCCCGCGGCGTACTACCGATTTGCGGGCGCGCCGGGAAGTGTTGGCGTGATCACGCCGATGAGCCACACGTACTGTGGCGATTGCAATCGCGTTCGCCTCACCGCGGACGGCCGCCTTCGCACGTGCCTGTACGGCGAAGAAGAGGTGAGCTTTCGCGACGCGCTGCGCGCGGGAGCGCCGCTCGCGCCGGTGTATGCGGCTGCGCTCGCGTCGAAGCCGAAGGAGCACGCGCTGCTGCAGATGCGCGTGGGCGGCTTGCGGGCACTCTCACAGGTTGGCGGCTGACGACACGCTGCTGAACGCGCCCAGCGGACCAAGCTCGGGCCCGCAGGCGCGCCAACCGGCGTGCGGTTCGCCACCCCGGATTAGACGCTTCTCACCGCGCTGCGGGAGCTATTCGCTCGCAACCACTTGACGTGCCTGGTTGAGCGCGCCATCACGTGGATGTTTACCGGTTTCTGACTCCACGAACACCACGCTGACGAGCGGAGTCCGCGTGTTGTGCTCGTGTGCGCAGAGCCCGCCGAGTCGCACGGGCAATGCGGCTCGGTCCGATTGCGCCCATGGGGAGGTGATGCGCGCGCACGTGGAGTCACCCGTTCCTTCTTCTCGCCGGGTCTCACACGATCCGGCACCTACCAGGCAGCTGGGTGCGACGCAGCGCGTTGCACGCAGTCACGAAGAGGCCGCTCATGCGTACACGATTTCGTCTGTATGCGCTCGCCGTTGGCGTCTGGCTCGTGCCAGCAACGGTGCTCGCACAGCAGGGTACGATCACGGGAAAAGTCACGGATCAAGGCACGAGTAATCCCGTGCCGAGTGCGCGCGTCACGATCGTAGGAACCACTCGCGGCGCACTGACCACGGATCAGGGTGTGTACACGCTGCGCGGTGTCGCGCCCGGAACGATCACGCTGCGCGCAACGCGCATCGGCTACAAGGCGAGCACGCAGACCGTGACGGTCCCGGAGACTGGATCGGTCACCGCGGACTTTGCGCTGGGCTCAACGCCCTCGAAGCTGGACGAGGTGGTGATCAGCGCCACCGGTGCCTCGGAAACGAAGCGCGAGCAGCCGGTCTCCATCGGCACCATCGAGATGGACTCTGTGAATCTCGCGCCGGTGAACAGCTTCTCCGAGCTGCTCACATCGCGCACGCCGGGAGTCGTCGCGCAGTCGGATGGCGGCACGCTCGGCGCAGGCACGCGCATCCGCATTCGGGGGTCGAACTCCATCTCGCTCGACAACGATCCGCTCATCATCATCGACGGCGTGCGGGCGAACGGAAACGAGGGCTCGTCGACGATCGCCGTTGGCGGTCAGGTGCCATCGCGCCTCGACGACATCAATCCCGAAGACATCGAGACGATCAACATCATCAAGGGTCCGGCGGCATCGTCGCTGTACGGCACTGCAGCCGCGAACGGCGTCGTGCAGATCACGACGAAGCGCGGCTCGAACGGCAAGGCGCAATGGAGCGCGCACGTCGCCGGAGGCACGGTGTCGAACTACATCAAGTTTCCGAACAACTACGGCGTCGTGGACGTCGAAGACGGGGACACCGCGTTCTCGCAGAGCACCATAGGCGTTCCGTGCACCACGGAATTCCAGGCGGCCGGCTTCTGCAGGTACACTGATCTGCAGACCTTCAATCCTCTCGAGACGAACAGCCCGTTCGTCACGGGGAGCACGCAGAATTACGGTCTTTCGGTGAGCGGTGGCAGCGAGGCGATGACGTACTATCTCAGCGGCCAGTTCGACAAGGACCAGGGCGTATACGAGATCAACAAGCTCCGTCACGCGACGTTGCGCGCCAACGCGACGGCTCACCTCAGTCCGAAGTTCGATCTCACCGTGAACAGCTCGTACGGGCAGAATCGCCTGCGCCTGCCGCAGAACGACAACAACGTGCGCGGCGTGATTCCGTCCGGAATTCTCGGACTCGTGTACAATGACACGGTGACTCACGGCTACCAGTTCCAGCAGCCGGCCAACATCTTCGCGATCAACACGCAGCAGAACACGGAGCGCTACACCGGGTCCGCAACCGGCACGTGGCGTCCACTCTCCTGGTTGAGCGCGAACGTGGTGACGGGTCTGGACTTCGCCAATCGCATCGATCAGGAGCTCATTCCGACGTACCTCGACAATGGCATCACCAGCCGCTTTGCGGACGATTCGCTCGGCAATCGCACCTCGAATCCCTTTCAGACCTTCATCTACACGTTGAACGGGAGTGCGACGGCCTCCTACAAGCTTCGTCCGGGACTCTCCGGATCGTCGACGGTCGGTGCGCAGTACACCCAGAACTACGCGCACGGAACGTTCGCGTTCGGCAAGGTGTTGTCGCCCGGCACCGGGTCCTTGAACGGCGCAACGCAAGCCTTTGCCGTGGGCGAGTCCACGAACAAGGACATCGTACTCGGCGCCTTCGGCCAGGAGCAGCTCAACTGGCGCGACAGGGTCTACCTGAGCGGAACGCTGCGAGCCGACAAGAACAACGCCTTCGGCCGGAACTTCAAGAGCATCGTTTATCCGGGCGGAGGTGTCTCGTGGGTGATCGGCAGCGAGGACTTCTTCCCCAAGCAGAAGTTCATCTCGCAGACACGGCTTCGCGCGGCGTACGGCGAGTCGGGGCAGCAGCCCGGATTTCGCGACGCGGTTGCGTTTTTCGCTCCGGTCGCCTTTCACGTGCAGGGCGAAGACGTCGCGACGTTCACGGCCGGCAACCTCGGCGATCCGAATCTGAAGCCGGAGCGCACCAAGGAGACGGAGCTCGGATTCGAGACGAATCTGTGGAAGGACATCTTCGCGTTCGACTTCACGTGGTACAACAAGAAAACGACGGACGCGCTCATCAAGCGGCAGCTTCCGCTCTCCAATGGCGTGCAGGAGCTGTTTTTCCAGAACATCGGAAGTGTGCAGAACAAGGGCGTGGAGTTTTCGCTCAACGGCACGCCGTTCAAGGGCAAGACGGTGGCGTGGGACTTCACCGTCGGTGCGTCGCACAACGACAACAAGGTGCTGAAGCTCGGTGTGCCTCCGATCATCTTCGGCGATCAGCACCATCAGGATGGTTACCCGCTCGGCGGCTACTGGCAGAGGCCGTACACGTTCACCGATGTCAACGGTGACGGCGCCATCACCACGGAGAACTGCCCTGGCGCCGGCTGCGAGCTCACTCTCGGCGACACCGCCGTGTATCTTGGCTCTCCCTTCCCGAGCTGGGACATCTCGCTTGGATCGGGCATCACCTTCTTCAAGTACGTTCGAGTTGCAGCGCTCGTCGACCGTCGTACGGGAAACAAGTTGCTGAACCTGACGGAGGACTTTCGCTGCTCCGCACTGCTCATTTGCCAGGCGGTCAATCAGAACATCGATCCGACGGCAAAGAAAACATCGTCGCTCGCGGATCAGGCGGCCGCCATTGCCGCGCAGCAGGGTACCGATGCCGGCTACGTCGAGGATGGCAGCTTCTGGAAGATCCGGGAAGTTTCCCTGACGTTCTCGGCTCCCGACGCGTGGGCGCATCGTCTGGGTGTGGGCGGAGTCGGCCTCACGTTCGCGGGGCGCAATCTCGGCACGTGGACCAAGTACAAGGGGCTCGACCCAGAGATCAACGAGAACGGCGGACTGCAATTCTCGACCGATGAATTCCTCAGCCAGCCGCCCGTTCGCACATACACGGTGCGGATGGACATTCGCTGGTAGCCAACGACCATACACAGAGCGAGATGCCATAATGCACATCAATCGCGACAAGCTCTTCGGTCGTCGGATCTGGCTGGCGGTTGCAGCGGGCGCGCTGTTCGTGTCCGCATGCAACACTGATCAGTTCCTGAAGGCCACGGATCCCGACAACACGCCTCCGGGCTCACTTTCGGGTCCATCGTCTCTTCCAGGCTATCGTGCGAGCGCCATCAGCGACTTCGGTCGCGCTTTCGACGGCAACGCACTCAACCCGGATAACAATGAGTACGAAGGACTCGTGAACATGGCGGGTCTGCTGACGGACGAGCTCCAGAACAGCGAGACATTTCCCACGCGCACCGAGGTCGACCGCCGTCACACCCAGGTCGACAACGCGACGATGCGCGACATCTTCTTCAACGCGCACCTTGCACGCGTGTCTGCACAGCGTGCGAGCGGAGCGTACGCGGCGTTCGGACCCGACGACCCCGGACGATCGGAAGTCGAGAGCCTGCAGGCGTACGCCATGGTTCTTCTGGCAGAGGACTTCTGCTCCGGCGTGCCGCTCTCGAGCGTCGACACAGCGACGGCGGTCGTGGAGAACGGAACGCCGTTGACCACACAGGCACTCTTGGGTGTGGCCGCCGACACGTTCACCGCGGCGCTAACGTTCGCAGGAGCAGATCCTGACCGACGCTACCTGGCGGAGGTTGGGAAGGCGCGCACGCTGCAATCCGAGGGGCGGTCGCATCTGGCCGACGCAGCGCTGCTCGTGCAGGATGTTCCGACGAGCTGGACGTACAAGATCGAGCACTCGAGGAACTCGCAGCACCAGTGGAACGGCGTGTACGAGTTCATGTGGCTCGAGGGGCGGTGGATCGAATCAGACACCGAGGGCGTGAATGGCTTGCGCTATCGCGACGATCCACGCAATCCCGCGAGCGACGTTGGGGGTACGTTCGTCGGCAATACGCAAGTCCAGTTCTGGGGTACGCTGAAATACTCGGCGCCCGACTCGGCCACCGTACTTGCCAGCGGTATCGAAGCGCGCCTGATCGAGGCGGAAGCCGCGCTGCAGGCGAACAACAACGCGCTGTTCCTGACGAAGCTCAACAATCTTCGGGACTCGGGCGGAGTAGCGGGGCTGCCGCATCTCACCGATCCGGGTAGCGACACCGCCCGGCAGACGCTGCTCTTCAGCGAACGGGGACAGTGGCTCTATCTCACGGATCACCGTCTCGGCGATCTGCGGAGACTCGCGCGACCAACAGCGAGCGACGGTTATGGGCGCGATCCGGAGAGTGTCTTCCCCACAGGCGCGTGGTATCGCGGCGGCGTCTACGGCCCAGACACGAACTTCCCGATTCCCATCGAGGAGTTGAACAATCCAAACGTGCCGGGTCCCGCTCCGAACACCTGTCTCGATCGCAACCCGTAACGAGGATCCCGGAAGGCATGGTGCAAATGAGGGAGGCGGACATTCCGCCTCCCTCATTTGCTTCTCCTGCAACGGATCACACGCCCGATCCGCTCTTGCTGTGAATGAGTATCACGCCGGTGTTGGAGTTCGTGCCGAAGTAGGCGGTCGCTTCGATCGACCCCATCTCCTCGATCTTGTCGATGTCGGAGGCCCCCAACTGACGCAGCGCGCGAATGTCCGTGAGCGGTACGCCGTCGATGTAGACTACCGGATCGTCGCGCAGATAGAGGCTTCCGTGGCCTCGCTTGGGGTGCAGGCGCTGCGGCTCGCCATCGTATGCTTCCTGCGTGCGTGCGGTCGTGCTCAGCCGCTTGAGCACCTCCCAGGCGTCGGTCGCGCCGGATCGCTCGATTGCTTCTGCCGTGATCACGTGCGCGTGGTACGCCTGACCCCTGGGCGCATCGGTCTTGCTTCCCGCCGTCTTGCAGGCCGCCGCCATGCAGAGCGGGATGAGCACCAGCATACGACGCGATGCGATCAGCGCCATGTGTGCCTCCACGTGCGGCGCGTGCGCGCGCCGACATCCGAATCTGCAATCCGATCGCGCGGGCGTCAATTCGAGCTGCGTGCTCCGTACCACGGCCATTACGCCCGCTGCTCTCCGCGCGTTATCTTTCGACGTCGGATCACTCCTAGAGGACAACAACGCGGATGCTGAACAAGATCACGGTAGTCGGGGCGGGGAACGTGGGCGCCACCACGGCGCAGCGATTGGCGGAGAAGGAGCTCGCGCGACAGGTCGTTCTGGTGGATGTGATCGAAGGCGTACCGCAGGGCAAGGGGCTCGACCTCTGGGAATCGGCCCCCATCGAGGGCTACGACACTCGCCTCATCGGCACGAACGAGTACGGCCCCTCCGAGGGCTCCGACATCGTGGTGATCACCGCCGGGATCGCACGCAAGCCCGGGATGTCCCGAGACGACCTGCTCAACACGAACGCCGGTATCGTGAAGCAGGTCGCGGAGCACGTGAAGAACAGCTCGCCCAACGCGATCGTGATCGTCGTCTCCAATCCACTCGATGTGATGTCGTGGGTCGCGATGAAGATGACGGGCTTTCCACGCGAGCGCGTGCTCGGCATGGCCGGCGTCCTCGACACCGGGCGCTACCGGTCGTTCCTCGCGGAAGCGCTGGACGTTTCCGTGCGCGACATTCAGGCGATGGTGCTGGGTGGACACGGCGACACGATGGTGCCGCTGCTCTCGTACACGTCGGTGAGCGGCATCCCCGTCACGCAGCTGCTCGATCAGGCGAAGCTCGATGCGATCATCAGCCGTACGCGGAGCGGTGGCGCGGAGATCGTGAAGTATCTGAAGACCGGTTCCGCATACTACGCACCGTCGGCCGCGGTCGTGCAAATGTGCGAGGCGATCGCCTTCGACCAGAAGCGCGTACTGCCGTGCGCCGCATGGCTCCAGGGCGAGTACGGGCAGTCCGGCGTATTCCTGGGCGTGCCGTGCAAGCTCGGGAGGGCAGGGCTCGAGAAGATTTTCGAGGTCTCCCTCACGGACGATGAGCGCGCAGCGCTCGCCAAGAGCGCCGACGCGGTGCGCGAGCCGATGTCGGCGGTGCAACTATGATCCAGCGGTAATGCGCGCACCCACCTTCTTCGCGAGCACCGTCGGCAAGAAGATCGTGATGGCGGTATCGGGGCTGATCATGGTCGGCTTCGTCATCCTGCACATGGCGGGGAATCTTCAGGTCTTCGAGGGTGCCGCCCGCCTGAACACGTACTCCGCCTTCCTGCACGGACCGGCGGGTGAGGCGCTGTGGCTCCTGCGCGCGATCCTCATCATCGCGTTGATCGCGCACGTGGTGTCCGCGTACCAGCTCACGGTCATCGATCGTGCGGCGAGGCCGGTGCCCTACGTCAAGCGCGAGCTGCAGGCGGCGACAGTCGCCTCGCGCACGATGCGGATAGGCGGTGTGGTGCTGCTGATCTTCATCGTGCTGCACATCCTGCACTTCACCACGCGCACCCTGCAGCCGGCGCCGCTCGCGGAGGGTGACGTGTACGACAACGTCATCGCGAGCTTCCGCATCTGGTGGGTGACACTGCTGTACGTGATCGCGATGATCGCGCTCGCCTACCATCTGTATCACGGCCTCTGGAGCTCCGTGCGATCGCTCGGCGTCGAGCGCGGACGACTGAATCCCTTCCGCAGACCCGTCGCCATCACGCTGGCGTTCATCATCTGGGCGGGGTTCACGATCGTGCCGGTTGCCGTGTACTTCCACCTGGTGTCGTGACGATGGAGCTGCGCGCGCGCGTTCCCGATGGGCCGATCGAAAAGAAGTGGGACAAGCATCGCTTCGAGATGAAGCTCGTGAATCCCGCCAACAAGCGGAAATTCACGATCATCGTCGTGGGCAGCGGTCTCGCGGGAGGCTCCGGTGCGGCCACGCTCGCGGAGCTCGGCTACAACGTGAAGTGCTTCTGCTTCCAGGACTCGCCGCGCCGCGCGCACAGCATCGCTGCGCAGGGTGGAATCAACGCGGCGAAGAACTACCAGAACGATGGCGACTCCGTTTACCGCCTGTTCTACGACACGGTGAAGGGGGGCGACTTCCGCTCGCGCGAGGCCAACGTGTATCGCCTCGCGCAGCTGAGCGTGAACATCATCGATCAATGCGTGGCGCAAGGCGTGCCCTTCGCGCGCGAGTACGGCGGGCTGCTCGCGAATCGCTCCTTCGGTGGCGCGCAGGTTTCGCGCACCTTCTACGCGCGTGGACAGACCGGGCAGCAGCTACTGCTCGGCGCGTACCAGGCGCTCGAGCGTCAGATCGGGAAGGGAACAGTGCGCATGTATCCGCGCACCGAGATGCTCGACCTCGTCGTGATCGATGGCGTGGCACGGGGGATCGTGACGCGCAATTTGATCACCGGCGCGATCGAGTCGCACACCGCCGATGCCGTCGTTCTCGGCACGGGCGGCTACGGCAACGTGTTCTATCTGTCGACGAACGCGAAGGGATCGAACGCCACGGCCATCTGGCGCGCGTACAAGCGCGGCGCGGCGTTCGCGAATCCGTGCTACACCCAGATTCATCCGACGTGCATCCCGAAGAGCGGCGAGTATCAGTCGAAGCTCACGCTCATGTCGGAGTCGCTGCGCAACGATGGTCGCGTGTGGGTACCGCTCGCCAAGGGCGACAAGCGCCCGCCCAACCAGATTCCCGGTGCGGAGCGCGACTACTATCTCGAGCGGATGTATCCGAGCTTCGGCAATCTCGCGCCGCGTGACATCGCCTCGCGCGCGGCGAAGCGCGTGTGCGACGAGGGACGCGGCGTCGGCCCGACGGGACTCGGCGTCTATCTGGACTTCGCGTCGGCGATTCAGCGGCTGGGCGTCGAGGCGATTCGCGAGCGGTACGGCAATCTCTTCGAGATGTATCAGCGCATCACGGATGAGAATCCATACGTGGTGCCGATGCGCATCTATCCGGCGGTGCATTACACGATGGGCGGGCTCTGGGTAGACTACAATCTCATGAGCACGATCCCGGGGCTGCACGTGGTTGGCGAGGCCAACTTCTCCGATCACGGCGCGAATCGCCTCGGTGCCAGCGCGCTCATGCAGGGCCTCGCGGATGGCTACTACATCATCTCGAATACGATCGCGGACTATCTGGCCTCGGGCAAGCTGCCGCCGGTGGATGCGACCCATCCGGCATTTCGCGAGGCCGAGGCGCAGATCGCGAGCCGCACGACGCGCTTTCTCTCGATCAGGGGCACGCGCACGGTCGACTCGTTCCATCGCGAGCTCGGAAACATCATGTGGGAGTACTGCGGGATGTCGCGCAACGAGGAGGGACTCGAGACCGCGCTGCAGTTGATTCCGAAGCTGCGGGAAGAGTTCTGGCGCGACGTGAACGTTCCGGGGAGCGCCGACACGCTCAACCAAGCGCTCGAGAAGGCGGGTCGGGTCGCGGATTTTCTGGAGCTCGGCGAGTTGATCTGCCTCGATGCGCTCGAGCGCCGCGAATCGTGCGGCGGCCACTTCCGCGAGGAATACCAGACGCCCGACGGCGAGGCGCTGCGCGATGATGAGCACTTCGCGTACGTCGCGGCGTGGGAATACGCGGGGCAGGGCCGGCGTCCCATCCTCAACAAGGAGCCGCTCGACTTCGAGTACGTGCACCTCGCGCAGCGGAGCTACAAATGAACTTCACGTTGCGCGTGTGGCGGCAGGCGGGGCCGGGAACGCCCGGAAAGATGGTCGAGTACAAGGCGACCGGAATCAGCCCCGAGGCGTCGTTTCTCGAGATGATGGATGTCGTGAACGAGCAGCTCACGCTGAAGGGCGAGGAGCCGATCGCGTTCGATCACGACTGCCGCGAGGGCATTTGCGGAAGCTGCGCCATGATGATCGACGGCATGGCGCACGGGCCGAATAAGGGAACCGCAACCTGTCAGTTGCACATGCGGAGCTTCGCGGATGGCGCAACGATCCTGGTCGAGCCGTGGCGCGTGCGCGCATTTCCGGTGGTGAAGGATCTGTGCGTCGATCGCAGCGCGCTCGACCGGATCATCGCAGCCGGCGGGTTCATCACCGCAGCCACGGGCGGTGCGCGGGACGCGAACGACATTCTCGTTCCCAAGGTAGCCGCGGATCTGGCGATGGATGCGGCCGCGTGCATCGGCTGCGGCGCGTGCGCCGCGGCGTGCCCCAACGGCTCGGCGTCGCTTTTCACGGCGGCCAAGATCACGCATCTGGCCGAGCTTCCGCAGGGACAGCCCGAGCGCTTCCGGCGCGTGATCGCGATGGTCGCGCACCACGACGCGGAAGGATTCGGAGGATGCACCTTTCACGGCGAGTGCCAGATCGCGTGCCCCAAGGAGATCAGCATCGATACGATCGCCCACATGAACCGCGACTACATGTCGGCGACGGCTGCGTCGCGCGAGGAGAAGGCAGCGGGCGGTACGGGCTGACAGGTGGCGAGGCGCAGAAGAAAAACGGGTGCGGCGAATCCATCGCCGCACCCGTTTCGTTTGCCGTCATCCACGCGGGTCACATCGAGCGACTCAGATATTCGCTGGCACGCATCGGCTTCTTGCGAAGGAAGTTCAGCGTTGGAATCTTCGAGAGCACATCCGCTCCAACGATGCTCGGCGGCGGCGGTGGCGCTCCCATCGTCACGGCGAAGGTGAACGAGCCCGCGGAGCTAAAGCTTGGGCCCCCCACGGCAACCGTGTACTGCCCCGGGAAGTCGAAGAACTCACATCCGCCGAGAGTCGCCGACTGAAGCGAGGCCAGCGGGCCGGCGTGCTCCGGCGGCTGCAGGGAATTGCAGCTCGTGGTGCCCCCGGCCGTGATCGTGAATGATTCCGTATTGCTCGAGCTCACGCCTGCGGCTCCGCCGCCGCAGCCCTCGTACTCGTAGCCGCACGGAACGCCCCACCCCGGCCCATAGATCTGCAATCCGGGCGCGAAGTCGTTCGACGTCACCGTCACCGTCTTGGTCTCGTTGGCTCCGATCAGCACGGAGAAGAGCTTCACGTGCGAGCTGTCATCCGTGAACTCGGGCTTCGACAGCACGCAGTCGGTCGCCGCAAGCGTCTGCGTGGAAGCTTGGAGCGAATCCACGACCTGCGCGATCGGCGAGTCGCACGACCGGGCCGTGAGTGTGTAGGCCGACGTGTCGCCTTCGTCGTAGCCGCCGGCGCGAAGATAGAACGTGCCGGATACGGGTGCGATGAAGTACATGCGCGAGAAGTTGCCCGGCCCTTCATCATCGCTGATCGCGAGCAGCTGTTCCTGGCCGCTGACCGGGTTCACGGTGGCGAGCTCGAGGAGCGCGTCCCAGTTCGTCGTCACATCGGCATTCTCGAGCAGGAACATGTATCCCTTGCCCTTCTCCGCCTTGAACGAATAGCTGTCGAAGGGTGTGCTGTCCTGCGAGTACGCGAAGTCGTAGCGCAGGCAGGACGCAGCGTTGAGAGTGCCGGACTTGACGTCGCCCGCGCTGATGGATCCCTTGCTGCACGAGGTGGCGTCCGGATTCGCGTTCACCGGACTCGTCGAGTCGCTGCTACAGCCAAGAGCCATGGCGCCCAGCGCCATGAGAACGATCTGCTTCTTCATGCTTCCTCGCAAAATCGGGGAGGCTGCCGGTCACCCGCCGGCAGCGCAGTGCGCAATGCAACACGCTACTCGGCAGACGAGTCCTCATTAGCGCGGTCACATTGAATCTCGCTCATGTGACCTTTCCCGATTCGCGGATGTGCGCGCGCGCGGAAGGCGCGGATGCTACAGACGCGGAAGCGTCACGCCGCGCTGGCCCTGGTACTTGCCCTTCCGATCCGCATACGATGTTTCGGGCGCCTCGTCGCCTTCGAAGAAGAGCGCCTGGGCGATGCCTTCGTTGGCGTAGATCCTGGCGGGGAGCGGGGTCGTGTTCGAAATCTCGAGCGTCACGAAACCCTCCCACTCCGGTTCGAAGGGGGTGACGTTCGTGATGATGCCGCAGCGCGCATAGGTCGACTTGCCGACCGTGATCGTGATGACGTTGCGCGGAATCCGGAAGTACTCCACTGAGCGGCCGAGCGCAAAGCTGTTGGGCGGGACGATGCAGATGTCGCCCTCGAACTCGACGAACGACTTCGGGTCGAAGTGCTTGGGGTCCACCATGGAGTTCAGGACGTTGGTGAAGATCCTGAACTCCGTCGCCACCCGCATGTCGTAGCCGTAGGAGCTGACGCCGTAGGAGATGACGCCTTCACGAACCTGGCGGTCGGCGAAGGGCTCGATCATACCGTGCTCAAGCGCCATCTGGCGGATCCAGCGATCGGACTTGATGGACATGTCTCGGGGGTAGCGGGAAAGGTGGGAAGTCGTCGGAGGGCAATGTATCCGCCACCGTTGGGCATGGCAAAGCGCATTGCAGTGGCATTGCGCTCGCGATAGTTTTCTAAACAGCGATAGTGAAAAATTTCACGAGCTGGGAGACGATGGGTCGCGAGTACTTTCCGATTCTCATGTTGGTGGGGTTCGTCGCCGTGAATGCGGTCGGGATGCTCGCATTGTCCCATCTCACCATCCGCCCGCGCCCAACCCCGGTCAAACAGATCGCCTACGAATCCGGCATCCCGCCTCTCGGTGATGCGCGCGAGCGATTTTCCGTAAAATTCTACATGGTCGCCATGCTGTTCATCGTCTTCGACATCGAGACGGTGTTCATGATTCCCTGGGCGACTTTCTACCGCCAGCTCTCGTGCACCGTGCCGCTCGTGAATGGCGCGTGCACCGCCGGGCATCTCTCGTTCTTCGGACTCGGTGAGATGCTCGTGTTCATCGCGATACTGCTGGTCGGCTACATCTACGTCTGGAAGAAGGGAGCGCTGCAATGGGATTGAGCCAGACAACTCCCCACGGCACCACGACTACGACGTTCGAGCCCTCGAATCAGGAAAGCTGGGTCGCGACGCGACTCGATTTCCTGGTCAACTGGAGCCGCTCGAAGTCGCTGTGGCCCATGCCGTTCGGCACGGCCTGCTGCGCGATCGAGTTCATGGCCACCGCCGCGACACGCTTCGATCTCGCGCGCTTCGGCATGGAGCGCATGAGCTTCTCGCCTCGTCAGGCGGACGTGCTCATCTGCGCTGGACGGGTGCCGTTCAAGCTCGCGCCGGTGCTTCGCCGCATCTGGCAGCAGATGCCGCAGCCCAAATGGTGCATCTCCATGGGTGCGTGCGCATCCACGGGCGGCATGTTCGACAACTACGCGGTGGTGCAGGGGATCGACACGATCATTCCGGTGGACGTGTACGTGCCAGGGTGTCCGCCGCGTCCCGAAGGCCTCC
This sequence comes from Gemmatimonadaceae bacterium, assembly GCA_025929535.1. Lineage (GTDB taxonomy): Bacteria > Gemmatimonadota > Gemmatimonadetes > Gemmatimonadales > Gemmatimonadaceae > FEN-1250. The sequence continues at coordinate 27,532 of JAICLZ010000029.1, read as the reverse complement.
TCTACGGCATCATGATGCTGCAGGAGAAGGTCATGCGAGAGAAGATGTCGGACAACGTGATTCGAAACGAGATGGAGCCGGACCCGAAGAGCGGCCTCTACATCCCGCCCAGCCGCATCGACGAGCTGTCGGAGCCGTTCGGCAACTCGGTGCAGCAGACGCGGTCCGGACTGTGACGATTCCGTTCTCCCCCGTACTTCCCGGCAGCGCAAGTCCGGGCGCCGCGCCACCCGCGACGCCGCGCAATCTTCCGCAGAAAGGGGGCGAGCCGAATCCGTCCGCTGCGGCGATCGCAGCGAAGTTCCCCGCACTGTTCGTGCGCTCGGAAGTGATCTGGGGTGACACGAACGTGTACGTGCATCCGCACGGCGTCACCGAAGTCGTGCGCTGGCTGCACGACGACCCGGCGGAGCGGTACGACTATCTCTCCGACGTCACGGCCGTCGAGTTTCGCGATTTCGAGCAGCCGCTCGAGGTCGTGTGGCATCTACGCTCGCTGCCGTATCGGCGCTTTCTTCGGCTCAAGGCATCACTCGACAAGCGCGAGCCGCTCGTGGTCGACAGCGTCTGGCCCATCTACAAGGGCGCGGACTGGCTCGAGCGCGAGTGCTACGACATGTTCGGCATCACCTTCACCGGCCATCCGGATCTGCGGCGCATTCTGATGTGGGAGACGTATCGCGAGGGCTATCCGCTGCGAAAGGATTTCCCCCTGCGCGGCCGCTTCAGTCGCGCCGAGCAGCTGCGCCAGGCACTGAGCATCACCACCGAGGGCCGCTATTCCATGGAAGAGCTGTCAGTCGCCCAGGCGTTCGAGGATCTCCCCGAAGACATGCGCCGGCGGCTCGCGGGCGGCGAACGGACCGGGGAATAGCATGGCAACCACGACGCGAACGGTTGAAGTAGCGCTCGGCACCGCCGGTGTCGACTCTGACGGGCGCGCGGTACGCACGCCGATGACGGTCACGGAGAACGGTCAGGTCACGACGCTCGAGCCGCCGGCGATGGGAATCGCGCCCGAGCTCGAGGGTGAGCACTTGCTCATCAACATCGGGCCGCAGCATCCGGCGACGCACGGCGTGCTGCGCCTGGTGCTCGAGCTCGATGGCGAGACGGTCGTACGCTGCATTCCGCACATCGGCTATCTGCACTGCGGCTTCGAGAAGATCGGAGAGTACCGCCAGTACAATCAGGTGATCCCGTGGACCGATCGCGAGGACTATCTGAACTCGATCGGCAACAACGTCGCCTTCTCGATCGGCGCGGAGCGGCTGTTCGGGGTAGAGGTTCCTCCGCGCTGCACGGTGCTGCGAGTGATCGCGATGGAGCTCTCGCGCATCATCTCGCATCTCGTCTGGCTCGGCACCACCTGCATCGATCTCGGCGCCTTTACGCCGTTCCTCTGGTCGTTTCAGGAACGCGAGAACGTGTACAACCTGCTCGAGAGCTGGGTCGGCGCACGACTCACCACGACTGCGACGCGCGTGGGCGGAATGGCCGCCGATATCCCCGACGGCTGGACCGATCAGCTGCGCAACTTCATCCGCACGTTCCCGAAAACGGTGGACGAATGCGACCGCATGCTCACGAAAAACGGCATCTGGGTCGGCCGCACCACGGCGCTCGGCGTCATGTCCGCGGATGAGGCGATCAACTACGGGCTGTCGGGTCCGATGCTGCGGGCATCCGGCGTCGCCTACGACGTGCGCAAGGACTTCCCGTACCTGGACTACGAGACGTACGACTTCGACGTGCCGGTGGGATCGAACGGCGACGTCTACGATCGCTACCTCGTGCGTGTGGAGGAGCTGCGCCAGTCGACTCGCATTCTCGAGCAGGCGCTCAATCGGCTTCCCGGCGGCCCCGTCAACAGCGAGGACCATCGCGTGATCCTGCCGCCGAAGAACCGCGCGATGAGCGACATGGAGTCGATGATCCATCACTTCAAGCAGGTGATGGAAGGCCCGCGTCCTCCGATTGGCGAAGTCTACGTGCCGGTCGAGAGCCCGAAGGGCGAGAAGGGCTACTACTTTGTATCTGACGGAACGGCGAAGCCCGTGCGCTGGCGCATTCGCCCGCCGTCCTACGTGAATCTGTCCGCGATCTCGAAGATGGTGGAGGGCCACCTGCTCTCCGACGTCATCGCGATCAATGCCAGCATCGACATTGTCATGGGGGAGATCGACCGGTGAGCGCTCAACGCGAAGGAGCGACACAGGCGGACGCCATGGATCATTCGAGTGGCGGCGCGATTGGCGAGACCCCCTATCCGCCCGTGTTCGTGGGGGCGATGAAGGAGGAGCTCGACGCCCTGCTCGGCCGCTATCCCACGAAGATGGCGGCCCTGCTGCCAACGCTGTGGATGGTGCAGCGCGAGCGCGGATGGGTGAGCGAGGAGGCGATGGTCGAGGTGTCGCAGGAGCTCGAGCTCACTCCGGCGTACGTGAAGGGCGTCGTCACCTTCTACACGATGTACCACCAGCATCCGGTGGGTCGCTACTTCATTCAGGTGTGCACCACATCGCCGTGCGGTGCGTGCGGCGCCGAGAAGGTGGTGGAGACGCTGCTCGAGGAGACCGGGTGTGCTGATCTCGGCGCAACATCCCCTGATGGGCGCTTTACAGTGATCGAAGTCGAGTGCCTGGGCGCGTGTGGATTCGCAACGCCGATCATGGTGAATGACGAGTTCATCGAGTCCGTCACTCCCGAGAAGGTTTCGCAGATTCTCTCTCAGTTCAAATAGATGGGATATCCCCACAAGCCGCATCCGAAAGAGACGCCGATTCTCTCGAAGTACTTCGGCGAGCCGCAGGCGCGCACACTCGACGGCTGGAAGGAGCGCGGTGGCTACCGCGCGCTTCAGCAGGCGCTCGGGATGACCCCTGTCGACATCGTGAACGTGGTGAAGGAATCGGGGCTGCGCGGCCGCGGCGGCGCTGGCTTCCCGACGGGCAGCAAATGGTCCTTCATGAAGCCGGGCGATGGAAAGGCGCACTATCTCTGCGTCAACGCGGATGAGTCGGAGCCGGGCACGTTCAAGGATCGCGAGATCATGCGCTGGACGCCGCACGCCCTCATCGAGGGTACGGCGATCGCCGCGTATGCGATCGGCGCCGAGGTCGCGTACATCTACATTCGCGGCGAGTTCACGGAACCGCTGCGCGTGATGGAAGCGGCGGTGAAGGAGGCCTACGCTGCGGGCATTCTCGGCAACAACGCCATGGGCAGCGGCCATCGCGTGGACGTGCACGTGCACCGCGGCGCCGGCGCCTACATCTGCGGCGAAGAAACGGCGCTCATGAATTCGCTCGAGGGCCGTCGCGGTAATCCGCGCATCAAGCCGCCGTTCCCCGCGGTGGCGGGTTTGTTCGGGCTGCCCACCACGATCAACAACGTCGAGACGCTCGCCGCGGTACCGCACATCCTCAACAACGGCGCGGCGTGGTACAAGGCGATGTGTCTGTCGAATCCGAAGAGCACGGGCTCGAAGCTCTTCTCGGTGTGCGGCAACGTCACGCGGCCGGGCAACTACGAAGTCACCATGGGCTTTCCGTTCAAGGACTTCCTCTACGATCTCTGCGGCGGACCGCTGCCCGGAAGAAAGTTCAAGGCCGTGATTCCGGGTGGCTCGTCGGTGCCCATCCAAACGATGGACGAGGCCGAGAGTACGCTCATGGATTACGAGGGCTTCGTTGCCAAGGGCACGATGCTCGGCTCGGGCGGCGTGATCATCTTCGATGACTCGCAGTGCATGGTGAAGCACATCGCGCGCTTCGCGCGCTTCTACGCGCACGAGAGCTGCGCGCAGTGCACGCAGTGCCGCGAGGGTACCGCCTGGACGACGAAGATCCTGGAGCGCATCGAGGCGGGCGGGGGCACGATGCAGGACTTCGACACGCTTCTGGAGCTCGCGGACAACATGACGGGCAAGACCATCTGCGTGTTGAGCGACTCGTGCGCGGCGCCCGTCGTCTCGGGAATACAGAAATTCAAGCACGAGTTCGAAGCGCACATCACCGGCAAGCGCTGTCCCTTCCGTGCCACGGCGGCGGCGTAATGGCTGACGCGCCGACGGTCACACTCACGATCGAGGGACGCGAGATCGAGGTGCCCGCGGGCACCTCGATCCTCGAGGCCGCGAAGGTCGCTGGCGTTCTCATTCCTCACTATTGCTATCATCCGGGGCTTCCGGTTGCGGGCGTGTGCCGCATGTGCCTGGTCGAGGTCGAGAAGGCGCCGAAGCTCGCGCCAGCGTGCGCGACGTCGGTGGCGGACGGGCAGGTGGTGCACGTCCACTCGGAAAAGTCGCTCAAGGCGCGCCAGGGCGTGCTCGAGCTGTTGCTCATCAACCACCCGCTCGATTGCCCCATCTGCGATCAGTCCGGCGAGTGCGAGCTGCAGGACTACACGTTCCGCGAGGGACGCGCGGAGGGGCGGCTCGGGCCCGAGCCCAAGCGCTTCAACCCTGTCGAGGACTTCGGCGGCGACGTGCTCTACGTGACGAATCGCTGCATCCTCTGCACGCGATGCGTGCGCTTCATGGACGATATCGCGCACGAGCCCGTGCTCAACGTCAGCGAGCGCGGCGATCGCGCCGTGATCGGCAAGTTCGAGGGACAGGATCTCACGCACGCCTGGGCCGCGAACGTGGTCGATCTCTGCCCGGTGGGCGCGCTCCTTTCCAAGGATTTCCTGAACAAGGCGCGCGCGTGGGAGCTCGATCGCACGCCGAGCATCTGTCCGAACTGCACGCAGGGATGCAACTCGATTCTCGAGACGCGCGACAACGTCGTCGTGCGCATGCGCCCGCGCTCGAATTCGGAGGTCAATCAGTTCTACCTCTGCGATCAGGGGCGGCTCGACTACAAGTGGCTGAACCCTGCCTCGCGGATCGAGGCGCCTCTCGTGCGCCAATCCGACAGGCTCTCCGCCGTCGACTGGGAAGTCGCGATTCGCGCCGCGGCCACGATGCTCGGGGGCGCGCGCGTGGTCGCGCTCGCGAGCCCGATGCTCTCGAACGAATCGCTCTTCGCCGCGTCGCGCGTGATCGCACGCACGGGCGGGAAGGGCGTGTTCCGCGTGGCGACGGGACGGGAGGCGCCACTGCCCGGTGTTCCCGATCTCGCGCTGCGCACCGAGCGGGCGGCGAACGTCCGCGCCGCCGAGCTGCTCGGCTTTGCGAAGAGCACCTCACCGCTGGATGAGGTGCGCGCGGGTGACGTGCTCCTCGTGATCGGCGAGACGCTCACGGCCGCAGACGCCGCCGCGATCGCGCGTGCAGGACAGGTGATTCTCATAGCGTCCACGATGCCGGAGGATGCGCGTGCTGCCGCGATCGTGCTTCCCACGTCGACGATGGCGGAAGAAGAGGGGACGTTCACGAATCTCCGCGGACGCGTGCAGCGGTACTTCCAGGCGAGTGCGCCGCCCGGCATGTCGCGCCCCGCTTGGTGGATTCTTGGCGATCTCCTCACGCAGCTCGGCGAGCCAACCAGCTTCTTCACGGCGAGCGACGCCTTTGCGGCGCTGGCTGCCGCACAGCCCGAATTCGCGGGGCTGAGCTACGACGCACTCGGTTTGCGGGGACGGCTCGTGGCCGGGCAGCCTGCGGCCCAGGAGGCCGCGCGATGATGCTTCCGCTCGTGGTTCCGGCCATGCTCGCCGATCAGGCGGTCTACCACCAGTACTACAATCCACTCGAGCCCGTCGCGGCGTTGCCCTGGCTGCTCTTCACGATTCTGAAGATGATCATCGTCTTCACCGTGATCATGGTGGGCGTCGCGATGCTGACGCTGGCCGAACGAAAGATCTCGGCGTGGATTCAGGATCGCATTGGACCGAATCGCACGGGGTACGGCGGTCTGCTCCAGCCCGCGGCGGATGGTCTCAAGAACATCATGAAGGAAGAGACGTATCCGGACGCGGCGTACATGCCGCTCTTCATTCTCGCGCCGATGATGTCGTTCATTCCGGCGCTCATCACCTTCGCGGTCATTCCCTTCGCTGCGCCGCTCAGCACGCGCTGGGGGCTCGTGGAGATGTCCGTGGCGGACGCGCCGATCGGATTTCTCTACATTCTCGCGATCTCGTCGCTTGGCGTGTACGGAGTCGTGCTCGCGGGCTGGTCGTCGAACAACAAGTACTCGCTGCTCGGCGGCGTTCGCTCGAGCGCACAGATGGTGAGCTACGAGGTCGCGATGGGGATGGCAGCGGTGTCCGTGCTGCTCCTCTCCGGCAACGTCTCACTCCCGGCGATCGTGCATCAGCAGCAGGTGATGGGGTGGAACGTCTTTCCGCTCCTGATCGGCTTTTTCATCTTCTGCGTCGCCTCCTTCGCGGAGACGAACCGGCTCCCGTTCGACCTTCCGGAGGCCGAGTCCGAGCTGATCGCCGGATATCACACCGAATACAGCGCGATGAAGTTCTCGATGTTCTTCATCGCTGAGTACTCGAACATGGTGACGGCGAGCGCGCTGATGGTCACGCTCTTCTTCGGTGGCTGGGACATCCCCGGCACACAGTGGGACAACGTAGCCCCGCACACGGGACTCAAGTTCCTGCTCACGCTCGCATTCTTCTTCGCGAAGCTGCTGTTCTTCCTGTTCCTCTACATGTGGATCCGCTGGACCCTCCCGCGCTTCCGCTACGACCAGCTGATGAGCCTCGGCTGGAAGATCATGCTTCCGCTGGCGCTCGCGTACATCGTGATCACGGGCGGCGCGGTGCTCGTGCTCGACATGCTCCAGGTGCCGCGCACCGTGCAGTGGTTCGGCATCTCACCCTTCTGGGCAGCGCTGGGAGTGCTGAACCTCGTGCTGGCGGCGCTCGTGTTCGTGATCCTCGATCGTGGGCGGATCATCAGCCCCGCGTACTCGCGGCTTTCTCCGGTGCAGGTCGCGCGGCTCCGCGCGCGGAGCGCCGGCCGCTCGCTCGCAGCAAGTCAGGGAGATTGACATGGCAATCCAGGTGAAGGTGCTCGCGCGTCCCGTGGCCGATGCCAGCTACGTGCGCGCGATGCTCAGCGGAATGGCGCTGACCTTCAAGCACTTGATGAACCCACACAAGAAGACGGAGCAGTATCCGGAAGTGAAGTGGGCGCTCTCGCCCCGGTGGCGCGGCACGCACCGCATGCTCACGGACGAGGCCGGAAAGGCAAAATGCGTGGCGTGCGGCCTGTGCCCGCAGATCTGCCCGGCCAACTGCATCAAGCTCGTACCGGGAGAGGATGAAGAGGGCAACCGCTATCCGCTGGTCTACGAGATCGACGAGTTCCGCTGCATCTTCTGCGGCTACTGCCAGGAGGTCTGCCCCGAGGAGGCGATTCACGTGGGCCGGCACTACGAGAATTCCGAGTACAGCCGCGAGGGGTTCGTGTACGACCTCGAGCGGCTGATGGCGCAGACGCATCCCGTGTGCGAGATGTGGGATCCCGCTGATCCGAAGGGCGAATGAATACACTCGTCTACACCTTCCACTTCTATCTCTTCGGCTTGATCGCGATCGCGTCCGCGCTGGCGTTCGTGACGCGCAAGAGCCCCGTCGCGGCGGCGCTGTGGCTGGTGAATACGATGTTCTGTCTTTCCGCGCTCTTCGTGATGCTCGATGCGCAGTTCATCGGGGCCGTGCAGGTGCTGGTGTACGCGGGCGCCATCATGGTCGTGTTCCTGTTCGTCGTGATGCTGCTGAACCTCGGACAGGCCTCCGACGTCACCGACATTCGCGGGTTGGGCGGCCGGCTGACGGCGGGGCTCGTCGGGCTCGCGATGCTGGCCGAGCTGTTCGCGCTCAGCCGCCTGCACTTTCCGAGGCTCGTGGGCGCGATGAGCGATCACGCGAACATCGTGAACCCCGTGTCCGCGCCGCTCTTTCAGGAGTACCTGCTGCCCTTCGAGGTGACGAGCGTGGTGCTGCTCGTGGCGGTAGTCGGCGCGGTGGTGCTGGCCAAGCGAGGAGACAACGTCTCATGATCTCGGAAGCGCTGTTCTTCTCGGCCGTGCTCTTCACCATTGGTGTCGTGGGCGTGCTCACCCGGCGCAACGCGATCATCATCTTCATGTGCGTCGAGCTCATGCTCAACGCCGTCAACCTGTCGTTCATCGCCTTGTCGCGCCTGCACGGCTCGGCGAATGGGCAGGTGTTCGTGCTGTTCGTGATGACGATCGCTGCCGCAGAGGCAGCGGTCGGGCTGGCGATCATCATCTCGATCTTTCGCCACCATAAATCGGTGGACCTTCGCAACATCAATCTCTTGAAAGGCTGATGCTTCAGGACCTGGCCGCCGTCGACACGCACGCGCTTGCGGCGACGGCCGCGCGATACGTTGGCCTGCTCCCACTCATTCCGCTCGCCGGGTTCCTCGTGAACGGCGCGCTCTCGCTCATTCCGGCCTACACGATGGGGCCGGGTGATCCGTCTGCGGCTGGGCACGACCATGACGGCGCCGCCGCCGCGCGTGCGCACGCCGTGGATCACGCCGAGCAGTCGGGCGCCACCGGCGACGATCACCACGCGGTGGCGCGACATCCGTACGCCGCGGTCGCGAGCGTCGTCGGTCCGCTGGTGCTCGTGCTCTCGTTTGCGCTTGCCGTGGCCATCTGGCTGGCGATGGCGAGCGCGGGCGAGATGCGCACGCCGTACGTTCAGCGATTCTTCGACTGGATGGTCACCGGCGACCTGAAGATCGCGTGGGCGTTCCAGGTCGATCAGCTCTCGATGATCATGGTGCTGGTGATCACGGGTGTGGGGATGCTGATCCACATCTTCAGCATCGGCTACATGGGCGACGACCCCGGCTATCCGCGATTTTTCGCGTATCTGAACCTGTTCGTCGCGTTCATGCTCGTGCTCGTGCTGGGCGCGAGCTACCCGGTGGTGTTCGTCGGCTGGGAGGGTGTGGGCCTCTGCTCGTATCTGCTCATCGGCTTCTGGTTCAGCGACAAGGCGAACGCGTATGCGGGGAAGAAGGCCTTCATCGTCAATCGAATCGGCGACGTCGGCTTCCTGCTCGGGATGTTCCTGCTGTTCGCGAATGTCGGCACGCTCGACTTCACGGGGGTGGCTGCGAGCGCGTCATCGCTTGGCTACGACAGCGCGCTCGTCACGACCATCTGTCTGTTCTTCTTCCTCGGCTGCGTGGGCAAGAGCGCGCAGCTGCCGCTCTACGTGTGGCTTCCCGATGCCATGGCGGGGCCCACGCCGGTCTCCGCGCTGATTCATGCGGCAACGATGGTCACCGCCGGCGTGTATCTCATCGCCCGGAGCGGCTTCCTGTTCGCGATGTCGCCCACGGCGTGCATCACGGTGGCGGTCGTGGGCACGCTCACGGCACTCTTCGCTGCGACGATCGGCCTCAAGCAGTGGGACATCAAGAAGGTGCTCGCGTACTCGACCATCTCCCAGCTCGGCTACATGTTCATGGGCGTGGGCGCCGGCGCATACGCGGCGGGGATGTTCCACCTCGTGACGCACGCGTTCTTCAAGGCGCTCCTCTTCCTCGGCTCCGGCTCGGTGATCTTCGCGATGCATCGCGCCTATCACCATACCGGCAGCCACGAAGATGCGCAGGACATGCGCAACATGGGCGGGCTCCGAAAGTACATGCCCATCACGTTCGTGCTGATGTGGATCGCCACGCTGTCCATCGCCGGCGTTCCACCCTTCTCTGGATTTTTCTCGAAGGATGGAATTCTGGGCGCCGTCTTCGCGCGCGCGCAGCATGGAGCGCTCGCGGACGCCACGTGGCTGGGCATGCCCGGAAGTGCCGTGCTCTACGTGCTGTACGTGCTCGGCCTGGTCACCGCCTTCCTGACCGCGATCTACATGACGCGCCTGATGCTCTACACCTTCCACGGACCCAATCGCACCGGCGAGGCGGAACAGGCGCATCTCGCCGAGGCCCCGTGGTCGATGACGGGACCACTGGTCGTGCTTGGTGTGCTGAGCGCGGCGGGCGGATGGCTCGATCTCCCGGCCGCGCTGCCGCTCGGTCCCGTCGGCGTACTCGAGAAGTGGCTCGATCCCGTCGTCGGCGCGGCGACGGCGGCCGTGGCAGGTAGCGCCGGCGAGGCGGTCACGTCCACGGAATATTTCCTGATCGGCGCGGCCGTCGTGATCGCGATTCTCGGCATCGTCGTCGCGGTCGCGCGTCTCAAACCCGCGCTACTCGTTCCCAAGCGCGATGCGCTGCCGTCGCACGGCTTCGAGCACGTGCTGGAAGAGAAGTACTACGTGGACGAGATCTACGACGATGCGATCGTGAGGCCGCTCGTGTCGGGCTCACGCAACGTGCTCTGGACCGGGATCGATCGCGGAATCATCGACAGTCTGCTCGTGAACGGATCCGCCGTGCTCGCGCGCGGCTTCGGATGGATAGGCTCTCAGTTGCAGTCAGGGGAGACGGGCGCTTACGCGTGGGCGATCGCGATCGGTGCGCTCGCTGTTCTGGGCGCCTTCACCTTCCGCTGAGCGATGCACGACTTTCTCGCACAGATCAACTACGACGTCTGGGTTCTTCCGGCGTTGCTGCTCATCCCGCTGGCCGGCACGCTGTTGCTGCTCCTGACGGGCGCATTCTCCGGTGACGACGGATCGCTCGAGGCCGCACCGGGCGCACGTTGGATCGCGCTCGTCGCCTTCGTGCTCGAGTTCGTGGTCTCGATGGGGCTCTGGTGGTCGTACGATCCCGCGGGCGCGCGCTGGCAGGCCACCTTCGATCACTGGTGGATCGTTCCGTGGAACGCGCGGCTCTCGATGGGCATCGACGGCATCTCGCTCATGATGGTGCTGCTCACCACCGTCATCATGCCGCTGACGGTGCTCGGGAGCTGGACATCGATCCGCACGAAGGTGCGCAGCTATTACGCGCTCATGCTCGTGCTCACCACCGGAATGCTCGGGGTGTTCGTCGCGCGGGACATGCTCTTCTTCTACGTGATGTGGGAGATCATGCTCGTGCCGATGTACTTCATCATCGGTATCTGGGGCGGCGAGCGCCGCATCTACGCCAGCATCAAGTTCTTCATCTACACGACGGCCGGCTCGCTCCTCATGCTCGTCGGCATTCTGTACCTGTGGAACGTGTCTGCGTCTCCGGCCCTTGGGCTCGGACAGACGTTCGACTACGATCGCCTGCTCGGCATCGCGCACACGCACAAGGCGGCACTCTGGCTCTTCGGCGCGTTCTTCCTCGCGTTCGCCGTGAAGGTGCCGATGTTCCCCTTCCACACGTGGCTGCCCGACGCGCACACAGAAGCTCCCACGGCGGGCTCGGTGATTCTGGCGGCGATCATGCTCAAGATGGGGACGTACGGGTTCCTTCGCTTCGCCATTCCGCTCTTTCCGTCGGCGGCGATGACTCCGTGGGTGCGCTCCACGATCCTCACGCTCGCCGTGATCGGGATCATCTACGGCGCGCTCGTCGCGATGGTGCAGCCGGATTTCAAGAAGCTCGTCGCGTACTCCTCGGTGAGCCACCTCGGCTTCGTCATGCTCGGCATCTTCGCGCTCACGGTGCAGAGCGTGCAGGGCGCCATGATCGTGATGATCAGCCACGGCATCTCGACGGGTGCGCTCTTTCTCCTGATTGGCATGCTCTACGAGCGCCGCCACACCCGCCTGATCGAAGCCTACGGCGGCATTGCGAGCGTCGTGCCGCTGTTCGCGACTCTTCTCGTGATCGTCTCGTTCAGCAGCATCGGACTCCCCTCCACCAATGGCTTCGTGGGCGAGTTCCTCGTGCTCATCGGCTCGTTCCGCACACATCCCTATTTCGTTCTCTTCGCCACCACCGGCGTGATCTTCGCCGCCGCCTATCTGCTCTGGGCCATTCAGCGCATTCTCTTTCACGCCCTGGACAAGCCTGAAAACGAGCACATTACCGATCTCAACGCGCGCGAGCTCACGATGATGGCCGTGCTCGTGGCCGGGATCTTCTGGATCGGGCTCTACCCGCAGCCGATCCTTCGGCGCATGGAGACGTCGTCCGCGCGCTTCGTTCAGTTGGTCGAAAGCGGGCAGGCGAGCATGCGCACCGCAGAGCGGGGGACACGCTGATGTACTTCGATCTCTCGATCCCGTCGCAGCTCGCGGGCGCGCTGCTGCCCGATCTGATTCTCGTGATCGGCGCGATGCTCCTGCTGCTCCTGTCCGTGTGGCGCAAGGAATCGCTCGGCCAGGCGCGGCTCGTTGGGCTGCTCTCGATCGTCCTGTGCCTGATCACGTTCGCATCCGTCGTCTGGCTCTGGCGCGCGCACGCCAGCGCCAGCGCCGGAATCATTGCGGTCGACAACTTCCGATGGGCAACGGATTGCATCGTGCTCGCGGCAACGATCATCGCCGCCACATTGATGATCGACTACAGCGAGCGCGAGCAGCTCGTATCGGCCGAGTCGTACGTGCTGCTGCTGCTCGCTGCCAGCGGCATGATGCTGCTCGCGGCGTCGCGCGATCTGATCGTCGTCTTCCTCGGGATCGAGCTGATGTCGATCGCGAGCTACGTGCTCTGCGGCGTGGACCGCCGCAGCAGCCGCGGCGCAGAAGCGGCGCTCAAGTATTTCCTTCTCGGTGCGTTCTCCACGGGCTTTCTGCTCTACGGGATCGCCCTCGTGTACGGCGCCACCGGCTCGACGGACATCGCCACCATCGGTACGGCGGTTACCGGGGAGACCTTCAACAACCCGCTGCTGCTCGCCGGGATCGGACTCCTGATCGTCGGCTTCTGCTTCAAGGTTGCCGCGGTTCCGTTCCACATGTGGACGCCGGATGTGTACGAGGGCGCCGCCACACCCATCACCGCGTTCATGGCGGCGGCGGTGAAGGCGGCAGCGTTCGCCGCCTTTCTCCGCGTCTGGATCGAGGCTTTTCCGGGTGCCACCTCGGCGTGGATTCACCCGTTGCAGTGGCTCGCGGTGATCACGATGATCGGCGGCAACGTGGTTGCGCTGCAGCAGAAGAACATGAAGCGCATGCTCGCGTATTCGAGCATTGCGCACGCGGGCTATCTGCTCGTCACGGTCGTGGTGGCGAACTCGCTCGGGGCGTCGGCATTTCTCTTCTATCTCGTGGCGTACACGCTCGCGACCATGGGTGCCTTCGCGGTCGTGATCGCCCTTGACGAGCCGGGCGAGCGCAATCAGGAGATCGCCGACTACGCCGGCCTCTGGCACGTGTCGCCCTGGCTCGCGAGTGCGATGGCGGTGTTCATGCTCGCGCTGCTCGGTTTCCCGATCGCCGGCGGCATGGGCTTCTTCGCCAAATGGTACGTCATCGACGCTGCGCTTCATGCGCCGCATCCACAGACGGTGCTCGCGGTCATCCTCGTGATCGCGAGCGTGATCTCCGCGGGCTACTACCTCGGAGTCGTGCTGGTGATGTTCATGAAGCCGAGGGCCAGCGATGCGGTGGCGGTGCGTCCCGTGCAGACCGGCACCTTCCTGGTGATCTATCTCTCCGCGTTCATCCTGCTGTTGTTCGGCGTGCTCCCGAACGGATTCGTGACGCTCGCGAGAGACAGCGTTCCGATCAGCATGGTGAACGCGCCGGCGGGCCCTCCGGTGACGGCCGCGGCCAGCCAATGATCACCCGAGGCCGCCCGCGCGGCCTCGCATCGTTTCGAGGAACCGGATGACGCTGAGCAGGGAAATCTTTCGGCAGTACGATGTGCGCGGGATCGTCGGCCGCGATCTCACGGCGGACACCGCGTACACGCTCGGGCGCGCGTATGCCGCCTACCTCGCGAGCAAGGGCGCCTCGGGCCCTGTCGCCATAGGGCGTGACAATCGGCCCAGCGGTGGCGAGCTGCGCGACGCTCTCGTGCGCGGGCTCACGGAGTGCGGCCTGGACGTGATCGACGTCGGCCAGGTTCCGACGCCTCTTCTCTACTGGTCGCTCAATCATCTCGCCGTTTCGGGGGGAATCCAGGTCACCGGCTCGCACAATCCGCCCGAGTACAACGGGTTCAAGCTGTCGCTCGGGACGGCATCGATTCATGGTGAGGAAATTCAGGAGATCTATCGCCTCGCCGTTGCCGGGAAATTTCCATCGGGGAAGGGCAGCGTGCGCACGCGTGAGATCATCGATGCGTACGTCGATGACATCGTGGCGCGAACGGGGACGCTGAAGCGCAGACTCAAGGTGGTGGTCGACTGCGGAAACGGCGTCGGCGCACTCGTGGCGCCGAAGCTGTTCGACCATCTCGATGTCGAATGGACGGGCCTCTTCTGCGAGAGCGACGGAACGTTTCCGAATCACCACCCCGATCCGACGGTCGTGGAGAATCTCCAGGATCTGATCCGCGCGGTGCGCGGCAGCGGCGCCGATCTGGGCGTGGGCTTCGATGGCGACGCCGACCGGATCGGCGTGGTCGACGGCGACGGCCGTATCGTCTGGGGCGATCACGTGCTGATCCTCTACGCGCGCGATGTGCTCGAGCGCACGGGCGCCGGGCAGCCGATCGTCTTCGACGTGAAATGCTCGCAGGCGCTGCCGGATGAGATCGTGAAGGCGAAGGGCGTGCCCGTGATGTGGAAAACGGGACACTCGCTCATGAAGGACAAGATGCACGAGCTCGGCGCGCCCGTCGGCGGCGAGATGTCGGGGCACATGTTCTTCACGGAGGGCTTCTACGGTCACGATGATGCGCTCTACGGCGCCGCGCGACTGATTCGCATCGTCGCCGCGTCCGGCACGTCGCTGGCCGGCATGCTCGCCGCCGTGCCGAACTTCGTCTCGACGCCGGAGCTTCGCGTGGACGTGGAAGAGTCGCGCAAGTTCGGAATCGTCGACGACGCGACCCGTCATTTCCGGAAGACGCACGAGGTGGTGGACGTGGACGGCGCGCGTGTGCTTTTCGGCGACGGATGGGGATTGATCCGGGCGTCCAACACGCAGCCGGTGCTCGTGACGCGCTACGAGGCGCGCACGGAGCAGCGACTCGCCGCCATTCGCGGCGAGATGGAGGAGTGGCTGCGCGGCCAGGGCGTGTCGCCCTGATGTCATCGCCACGCTAGTGTGAGCATCCCCGTCCGCTGGCGACGCTGGCCCGTCATCACGCTTGCGGTCGTCGCGGCGCTGCTCGTGATCGGGCGCGTGAGCGCCGGGATCGTCGCGGACTATCTGTGGTACGCATCGATGGGCGCGGGCGCGCTCTGGCGCGAGCGCGCGATGCTGATCACGACCGTCCGGGCAGGCTCCGCGCTCGTGGCCGCGGCGATTCTCTTCGTGAATCTCTACGTGGTGCGTCAGAGCGTCGTGTCGCTCGTGCTTCCACGCCGCGTCGCCAACATCGAGATCGGCGAGGAGGTGCCCGGACGCTATCTCGTAGTCGCGGCGCTGCTCATCTCGCTGGTGCTCGGGTGGTGGCTCGCGCTGCCGTCGGACAGCTGGCGCATGTTCTCGCTGCTGCGGCACGGAATTCCATTCGGCGAATCGGATCCGTACCTGGAGATGGATCTCGGCTTCTTCGTGTACTGGCTCCCCATCGAGAGCATGCTGTACTATCGGACGCTCACCACGCTCCTCTTCGCCACCGTGGTGGTGATCTTCTTCTATGCGCTGACGCCGAGCCTGCGGTGGGACCGCGGCGCGCTCTACGTGTCGCACTACGTGCGCAGGCATCTGGCAGCCCTCGGTGCGGTGCTGCTTCTGCTGCTCGCGTGGAGCTATCGCCTCGACATCTACGAATCGCTGCTGTCCGGCTCGGGCCCCGGCGGCGCGTTTTCGTATTCCGATCACCGCACCGTCATCCCGGTGAGCATCTGGCTCGCGTATCTGACCGCTGGCACTGCGCTCGTGGTGTTTTACTTCGGGTGGATCGGCCAGGTGCGCGCCGCCACCATGACGCTGATCGCGGTGCTGCTCGTGTCCGTGCTGTTGCGGCACGTCACGCCGGTGTTCATGCGCCACTATGTCACCGCCGGCTCCGACTCCTCGCGCGAGGCGAGCTATCTCGCGACGCGCACGGACTACACCCGCCGCGCATACGCGTTGAATCGCATCCAGCTGGACAGCACGTACCCGCTGCCCGCTCGCGCCGTCGAGGCATCCACCGGCATCTCCGTGTGGGATCCCGCGGCGCTGATGCGCGCGCTTGGCAGGCGCGGCAAGGGCCCGGCACCGGCCGGAACGATCCAGTGGTTGCCGTCCGCAGATGGGCTGCGCGCAACGGTCGTGGAGGCTCCTCCGGGCGGCGAAGAGGAGGGCGAGCGCTCCGACTGGTCGATGACGCGAGTCTATGCGTCGCGTGTGGAGAGCGACGGCTCGATCGCACGCGTGCCGCCGGGCCGCAGCGCGCGCGAGCCGGAGCAGATCGGTCCGGTGTTGATCGCGGATTCGCTTTCCGGTTACCGTGTCGTCGCGGATTCGCTCGGCATCGTCGCCGCGCCCGCGCTCGAAGGCACCCTGTCCCGTCTCGCGCACGCATGGGCGCTGCAGAACTTCCGGTTGCTCACCGGCGAGCTGCCACACCCGCTGGCGCGCATCATCACGCATCGCGATCTGCGCGAGCGCGTCGATGCCATCGCGCCCTACTTCCTGCAGGGCACGGAGATATCGCCGATCGTCGTGGCCGACAGCCTGTACTGGGCAATCGACCTGTATTCCGCATCCAACAGCTACCCGCTCAGCGAGCGCGATTCGCTCGCCGCCAACAATCTCACCTATCTGCAACACGCGGCGGTGGGCGTGACGAACGCGCTCACGGGCGCGATGTGGATCGTCACGGATTCGACGAAGGACCCGATTGCGGAAAGCTGGATCGACGCCTTTCCCGGGCTCGTCGCGCTCCGGTCGGTGCTTCCCGCGGGAGTCGCGCGCGCACTCCCGCCTCCGGTGGACGGCGCGCGCGTGCAGGGGCGCAAGCTCGCGAGCTTCGGGCTGCGCGGCGAGGCCGAGCGGCACGGGCACCTGCTCACGGAGGAGGCCGGATCCGATACGGTGCTGTCCGGCGAGAGCGCGCTGCTCGCCCTCCCGGGGACCGAAGCGACACAGTGGAGCGCAGCCGTGCTCGATCCGAACGAGCACGCCGTAGGCGTGTTGCTCGCATCCGGCGGCACCGATCCGGCGGTGCACTGGCTTCCGCTCAAGCAGCCGAGCGCACGATGGAGCACGATCGCGGATCAGCTCCGGCGCGCGCTGGACACCACCGTTTCGGCGCCGCGTGATGCTCGCGCCGTGCACGGCCGCGTGCGCATGGTGCCGCTCGATGGCGTCCAGCTGCTGTTCGTTCAGCCTCTCTATGCCTGGCGCACGGACGGCGCGACGCTGCTCGGCATCGCGACGACGACGGACACGATCGTGACCGCAGCGCGCACGCTCCCGGACGCGCTCGGAACGCGCGGCAGCACCACTGAATCCACGGCGCCGATCGCATCGGTCGAGCTCCGCACGGCTGCCGAGCAGCTGTACGCGCGAATGACGGATGCGATGCGCCGCGGCGACTGGGTGGCCTTCGGGCGCGCCTACGACGCTCTCGGCGCGCTTCTCAATCGAGCCAGGAAACCATGAACGCATCCGAAACCGCCGTCATCGCGCTCGGCGGCAATGCGCTCTCACCGGCGGGTGAGCACTGCACGATTGCGGAGCAGTTCGCGCACACGCGAGAGAGCCTCGGCGCCATCGTCGATCTCGCGCTCGACGGCTGGGACCTCTGTCTCGTACACGGGAACGGGCCGCAGGTGGGCGATGAGCTCGTGCGCAACGAGCTCGCGCGCGAGGAGGTGTCGCCGCTGCCGCTCGGCGTGCTCGTCGCAGCAACTGCGGGGTGGATCGGCTACATGATCCAGCAGTCGCTCGAGAACGCACTGCGGCTCGCCGGAAGCGATCGCGATGTCGCGACCGTGATCACGCAGATCCGTGTGGCGCCCAATGATCCTGCGCTCTCCGCGCCGACGAAGTTCATCGGCCACGGAATTCCAGAGGCGCGGGTGCAGGCGCTGCTCGACCGCGGCATTGCCGTGAAGAAGGATGCGCGCGGACGCTTCCGGCGCGTGGTCGGGAGTCCGGCGCCGGTTGCGGTGCACGAGGTAGGCGTGATCCGCCGCCTCGTGCGAAGCGGCACGATCGTGATCGCCGGTGGCGGCGGCGGTGCGCCCATCTATTACGATGGCGCACGCGGATGGGAAGGCGTGGATGCCGTAGTGGACAAGGATCTCGCCGCCGCCGTGCTCGCGCGTGATCTGGGCGCCTCGCTGCTCATGATTCTGACCGACGTGGACGGCGTGTATCTCGATTACGGCAAGCCCCAACAGCGCATGCTCGAGACGCTCACACTCACCGATGCGGCGCGACTGGATGCGGCCGGCGCATTCGGCGCGGGGAGCATGGCGCCCAAGGTGCGCGCGGCCGCGGACTTCGTGCGACACACTGGTGGTCGCGCTATTATTACCGAGCTTGCGCGCGGCCGCGAAGCGGTGCGTGGCGCCGCAGGAACAACGATCATCGCGGAGAACGCGTGAACATACACGAGTACCAGGCAAAGGAAATTCTTCGTCGTGAAGGCGTGCCCATTCCACCGGGCGAGGTTGCGACCACGCCCGCGCAGGTCGAACAGATCGCACGACGGCTGGGCGGGATGGTGGTGGTGAAAGCGCAGGTGCACGCGGGCGGGCGAGGCAAGGCGGGCGGCGTAAAGCTCGCGAAAACGCCTGCCGAGGCGGCTGCAGTGAGCAAGAAGATTCTCGGCATGCAGATCAAGGGGCTCGCGGTGGAGAAGGTGCTCGTCACCGCCGCGGCCGACATCGAGACCGAAGCCTACGTCGGCATCATCATCGACCGCGCATCCAAGCGCGCGGTGTTCATGGTGAGTCCCGCCGGCGGCATCGACATCGAGGAGGTCGCCGCGACCGATCCCGACAAGATCATGCGCCAGCCAGTCGATCCGCGGTACGGGCTGCAGCCGTTCGAAACGATGCGGATGGGTTTCTTTCTCCACAGGGACATTGCGAAGGCGCGCGCGGCTGCGCGCATCATGCAGCAGCTCTACCGCGCGTTCATCGACAGCGGCGCATCGCTCGCGGAGATCAATCCGCTCGTCACCACACCCGCCGGCGAGGTGATCGCGGTGGACGCGAAGATGGTGATCGACGACAACGAGCTCGATCGGCGCCCGGACATCGCGGCGCTGCGCGACGAAAGCGCCGAGGAGACGAGCGAACTCCAGGCACGCCGCGCGAATCTCACGTTCATCAAGCTCGAGGGGGACGTCGGCTGCATCGTGAATGGCGCCGGACTCGCGATGGCGACGATGGATCTCGTGAAATACTACGGCGGGGAGCCCGCGAACTTCCTCGACATCGGCGGCTCGTCGAGCCCGGAGAAGGTCGTGAACGCGCTCCGCATCATCACGGCCGATCAGGGAGTGAAGGCGATTCTGTTCAACATCTTCGGAGGAATCACGCGCACGGATGACGTCGCGAACGGCATCGTCACCGCCACGCGCCACAACCCGCTCACGGTGCCGCTGGTGATTCGCCTCACGGGCACGAACGAGGATGTCGCGCTCGCGATTCTCTCGGAGCACGGCTTCGCGGCGACGCGCGACATGGACGAGGCCGTCCAGCGAGTGGTCGCGCTGGCGAAGGGAGGTGCCAAGTGAGCATCTACATCGACTCATCGAGCCGCGTGCTCATTCAGGGCATCACGGGTCGTGATGGCTCCTTCCACGCACGGCAGATGCGCGAGTACGGCACCAACGTCGTCGCCGGCGTCACTCCCGGCAAAGGCGGACAGACGTTCGACGGCGAAGTTCCGATCTTCGACACGGTCGCGGACGCGGTCGCGCAGACGCAGGCCAACGTCTCGGTGATCTACGTGCCTCCGCCCTTCGCCGCCGACGCGATGATGGAGGCTGCCGCGGCGGGAATCGACCTGATCGTCTGCATTACCGAGGGCGTTCCGGTGCTCGACATGACGCGCGTGTATCCATACGTGCGCGAGCACGGAGCGCGCCTCATCGGCCCGAACTGTCCGGGGCTCATCACTCCCGGCGAGAGCAAGGTCGGAATCATCCCCGGCCGCATCTGCGCGCCGGGAGCGGTGGGCGTCGTGAGCCGCTCGGGCACGCTCACCTACGAAGTGGTGGACCAGCTGACGCGCGCCGGCATTGGCCAGTCGACGTGCGTGGGCATCGGTGGCGACCCGATCAACGGCACCAGTTTCATCGATGTGCTCGAGGCGTTCGAGAATGATCCGAAGACGAAGGCCATCGCCATGATGGGCGAGATCGGCGGCACGGACGAGCAGGAAGCCGCGCGCTTCGTTCACGATCGCATGAAGAAGCCGGTGGTCGGTTTCATCGCGGGGCAGACGGCGCCCCCGGGGCGGCGCATGGGACACGCAGGCGCGATCATCTCGGGATCTGCGGGCACGGCGGCCGAAAAGCTCGAGGCATTCGAGAAGGCGGGGATGGGCGTCGCGCGGCGTCCGAAGGACTTCGTCGAGCTGCTGCGCGCCAGGTTGTGAGCAGGCGATGAACGGCATATGAGGCTGACGGAGCTGCTGCGAGCGGATCGGGTGGTGATCCCTCTCGAGCAGCGCACGTTGTCGGACGCGATCTGGGCGCTCGTGGAGCGGCTCGCCACCGCTGGCGTGATCGGCGAGCCGGAAGCTCTTCGCGCACGCATTGCGGAAGGCCGCGGCGAGGATCTCGTGGTGCAGAGCGGCCGCGCGTACATCGCGCACTATCGCACGGAGACCGCCCAGGAGCTCGGTGTGGCGATGGGCGTGGCGCCGGAGCCAATCGCCCGCGATGTCGATGATGGCGACGCGCGTGAGCAGTCGGCACGGCTGATCGTGGTTCTGCTCGCGCCACCACGCATGGCCGGCCGCTATCTTCAGGCGCTCGGCGCATTCTCGCGCGTGCTGTCGCGGCAGGCGGTGGTCGATCGCATTCTCGAGGCGCGATCGGGCGAGGAGGTGCTCAAGCTGCACGTGCTGCACGAGGTGGAGCTGGCGCCGCAGCTCAGAGTGCGCGAGATCATGACGGAGTCTCCGCGCTCCACGCGGCCGGACACGCTGCTGCGAGATGCCGCGCGCGACCTGGTGCGCTCGGGCATCGGCGCGCTTCCGGTGATCGAGGCCGACGGCCTGCTCGTGGGGATGTTGAGCGAGCGCGAGCTGATGCGGCACATGCTCAGTCTCGCATCGATCAACGGCTCGATTCCGCGTCCGCAGTCGGGGATCGAGCGCCAGCGCCGCACGGTGCGCGACGTGATGACGCGTCAGGTGCTCTGCGTGTCTCCAGACCAGCCACTCGCCGAAGTGGCTAGCTTAATGACCAACAAGGACGTCGATCGGGTGCCCGTCGTGGAGGAAGGAAAACTCGTCGGCTTTCTCACTCGTGGCGACATCGTCCGCAAACTCATTGGATCCTGACCATGCCTGCTGAAAGTCACACACTCACGATCGTGAAGCCCGATGCCTTCGGCGCCAACAAGGCGGGAAAGATCATCGCCCATCTCGAGGCACGGGGCTTTCGCATCCGAGCCGCGCGCGTGCTGCACCTCACGAAGACGCAGGCGGAGGAGTTCTATGCCGTGCACCGCGAGCGCCCGTTCTACGCATCGCTCGTGTCCTTCATGACCTCGGGCCCATGCATGCCGCTCGTGCTGGAGAAGGCCGATGCGGTCGCCGCGCTTCGGAAGGCGATCGGTGCGACGGATCCGAAGGAAGCGGAGCAGGGCACCGTGCGCCAGCTCTTCGCCGAATCGAAGGAACGAAACGCGATCCACGCCTCCGATTCCGACGAAAACGCCGCACGCGAATCACGCTTCTTCTTCTCCGAATCCGAGCTCCTCGCCGCCCGCTAGCGAAGAGACCTGCGGATCACGAATCGAACCCGTACGCCCCCGGCTCGCCCGCGCCGGAAAAGCAACCGTAAGACCGGGGGAGAGCTTCCTTGGAGGTACTTCAGTTGCCAACCAAAGAAGCCCCGCTCTCCAGACGCACCGCTCTCTCACCTGGCACCGGTCCCAGCCAACAAGCGCTTTTCACTGCGGCCAGCAGATTGTGAGCTGCCGATAAAAACGATTCGAGTGGATCGAACGAAGAAAGCCTGGGAAGCGCCGCTGGAAGCAGCGCGAATGCTCTCACGCCGAACATCGGTTGAGCGGTAAATGCTCGGCGCGAACCAGAGAACACGCTCCACCCGTCGTCTTGCCCGGCGGCTCATCTTCAAGTAGATTCACAGGTTATGCTGTCTTTCGACGTTCGCTCGCTCGAGGACCAGGCCGCAACGGTCGACGGTGAGCTCAGTGCCACGGATCCGATCTGGACCGAAGGCGACATGCTCCCGGAATCGGCGGTTCACGCAACGGGTCGGCTCTCTCTTGCCGGCCCCGGCCGCTATTACTGGAGCGGCGCGATCGAGGGAACGGCCACCGTGCCGTGTCGGCGGTGCCTCACGGATACCACCGTGAAGGTCTCCGAGGACGTGCACGTGCTGTATGCGGAAGCGGGCGACGAGATCGATGACCCCGAGGTCTACGTTCTCCCACCTCGCGCCCGCACCATCGATCTCAGCCCGGCTGTGCGCGAGCAGTGGCTGCTCGCAGTGCCGCGCTTCCCCGTGTGTCGGGAAGATTGTAAGGGACTCTGCCCGACCTGCGGGGCGGAGCTCAACGCGGGCGCCTGCAGCTGCCCGCCCGCTGTCGATGCACGCTGGGCCGAGCTGCGGACCGCACGCGGTACGGACAACTGATTCGCCATTCGATTCTCAACACGCACTGAACCTTTTTCTTACCGACTGAGCACTCATGGCCGTCCCGAAGCGCCGCACATCCAAGCGGAAGAAGCGCGCCCGCAACACGCACAAGAAAGCGCCGGCAATCGCCATCCAGCGCTGCCCGCGCTGCCAAAGCATGAAGCGTCCGCATCGTGTCTGCGCCGAGTGCGGCTATTACGGCGGAGTCCAGCGGGTCGAAGCCAAGGAAGCCTAGCTTGGCCCGGATCGCCGTGGATGCCATGGGGGGCGATCTCGCCCCTCATGCTCCCATAGCAGGCGCGCTGCTCGCGCTTCGCGAGCTCGCCCCGGATCATTCGATAATCCTCGTCGGCCGCACCGCGGCGATCCAGACAGAGCTGGATCGCCTGGCCGCGCAGGACCGCATGACCTTCGACTCGCTCGCGACTCGCATCAGCATCGTCGAAGCGCCCGACGTCATCGAGATGCGCGACCGTCCGACTGCGGCGATCCGCGGCAAGCCGCACAGCTCCATGGTCGTCGGACTCAAGCTCCACGCATCCGAAAAGGCGGACGCATTCGTCTCCGCCGGCAACACCGGGGCGCAGATGGCATCATCGGTCTTCCTGCTCAAGCTGCATCATGGACTCACGCGACCGGCCATCGCCGCGATGATTCCAACGCTCAAACAACCCGTCGTGCTCGTCGATGCGGGCGCGAACGTCGATTGCTCCGCCGAGGAGCTCGTGCAATTCGCGCGACTCGGCTCGGTCTACGCCGAGGACATTCTCGGTCGCCCCGAGCCATCGATCGGTCTGCTGAGCAATGGCGAGGAGTCCGAGAAGGGAAATGCGGCGGTGAAGGAGGCGCACAAGCTGCTCGCGGCCGCGGGGCTCAACTTCATCGGCAATGTCGAGGGCCGGGACATCCTCACCGCCGGAAGCACGCGCGGCTCGCTCGACGTCGTCGTCTGCGATGGCTTCGTCGGCAACGTGCTGCTCAAGTTCTACGAATCCGTGCCCGAGCTGATCTTCAGCATGCTCGCTGCGGGCGGCATCAAACAGGAAGTGATCGCGCAGATCTTCCGCGGCTTCGACTACTCCGACTACGGCGGCGCACCGCTGCTCGGCGTGAAGGGCGTGAGCATCATCTCGCACGGCAGCTCATCGCCACGTGCCGTGAAGAACGCGATTCAGGTTGCGGTGCGCGCGGTCGAGTCGCGCATGAACGACCACATCGGGCGCCGCCTCGGGCACGCGGCAGTGACGAGCGCATGAAGCGCCCCACCGCGCAGATCTCCGGGCTCGGGCGATCGGTTCCCGCGCGTGTCATGACGAACTACGACTTCGCGGCAATCGGGATCGAGACCACGCACGAATGGGTGATGGAGCGCACTGGCATCTCGGAGCGGCACATCGCGGGTGTCGAGGACAGCACGTGCAGCATGGGCGCGAAGGCCGCGCGCATCGCGATGCAGCGCGCAGGCGTGCTGCCTGGGGAGATCGACATCATCATCTGCAGCACGGCCACGCCCGACCGCCTGCTTCCCGCCACGGCCGTCGACATCCAGGCGAGTCTCGGCGCTTCGCGCGCGGCCGCGTTCGACATCTCCGCCGCGTGCTGCGGATTTCTGTACGGGATGACGATGTCGGAAGGCCTGATTCAAAGTGGCGTCGCGGAGACGGTGCTGCTCGTCAGCTCCGAAAAGCTGAGCGCGATCACCGACTGGACCGATCGCGCCACGTGCGTGCTCTTCGGCGACGGCGCCGGCGCCGCGGTGCTGCGCCGTTCGCAGAAGGGGCGCGGCATTCTGTCGACGTTCATGCGCAGCGACGGCACACTCGCGGATCTGCTCTATCGCCCCGCGGGCGGCGCAACAACGCCGATGTCGCCCGCTGTGCTCGAGGCGCGCACCCATCTCATCCACATGGCTGGCCGCGAAGTCTTCAAGCACGCGGTCCGTTCGATGGCGGAGTCCGCGGATCGCGCGCTCGACATGGCGCGCATCAACAGCGGCGACATCGATCTGCTCATTCCGCACCAGGCGAATCTGCGCATCATCGAGGCGACGGCGAAGCACGCGAGCATTCCCATGAGCAAGGTGTACGTGAACGTGGACCGCTACGGGAACACGTCATCGGCATCGATCCCAATCGCGCTCGATGAGGCCACGCAGAAGGGACTGGTGGGTGAAGGCTCGCTCGTGCTGATGTTGGCCTTCGGCGCCGGCTTCACCTGGGCCTCTTCGGTCGTGCGGCTCTGACGAGCGCTCGCATGGACATCGTGCTGCTCTTTCCCGGGCAGGGATCGCAGAAGACGGGGATGGGAAAGGATCTCGCCGCAGCATTTCCCCAGGCGAACGCGATCTTCGAACAGGCGGATGCCACGCTGGGATTCGCGCTGTCGCGACTCTGCTTCGAAGGGCCGGATGATGAGCTCGTGGCAACGCGCAACGCGCAGCCCGCGCTGCTTACACACAGCGCAGCCGTCTGGGCCACTGTCGGCGAGCGGCTGCGGCCGCACGTGCGCGCCGCCGCGGGACATTCGCTCGGTGAGTTCACGGCCTGTCATGCCGCGGGCACGTTCGGGTTTCCGGATGCGCTCAGGCTCGTTCGTCGTCGCGGAGAGCTCATGTTCGAGAGCGGTACGAAGCGGCCCGGCGCCATGGCCGCGATTCTCGGACTCTCGGAAGCGAATGTCGAGGCGGCGTGCGCGCGTGCGAGCGACGCGGGCGACGTGGTGCCGGCGAACTACAATACGCCGGAGCAGCTCGTGATCTCGGGCGAGGTTGCGGCGGTCGAGCGCGCGATGGCGATCGCGAAGGAGCTCGGCGCGAAGCGCGCGATCAGGCTCAACGTGAGCGGCGCATTCCACTCGCCGCTCATGGAAGATGCGGCGGCGGGACTCAAGGCGGCTCTCGACGCGGCGCCGATCGGCGCCGCACACTTTCCGGTTTACTCGAACGTAAGCGCGTATCCCTCTGCAGGGTCAGGGGATGCAAAAAAGCTGCTGCTGCGGCAATTGACCTCGCCCGTGCGCTGGACCGAGCTCGTGCGCCACATGGCCGAAGATGTGCCTGACGCGCTCTACGTGGAGCTGGGCCCCGGTGCCGTACTCTCGACACTCGTCAAGCGCATCATCCCCGGCGCGCGGACCATGACCTGTGGGACCACGTCCGAAGTCGAACAGCTCATTGGAGCATTGCCCGCATGACGCGCACATGAAGATCGATCTGACGGGAAAGGTGGCGCTCGTGACGGGCAGCACACGTGGCATCGGACGACAGATCGCGGCCACGCTCGCCAACGCGGGTGCACGCGTCGCGGTGTCGGGTCGCAGCGCGGAGAATGCGGCCGAGGTCGCCGCTGCGTTGGATGGGGAGGCGCATGGCTTCGCCTGCGACATTGCGGACACCGCGAGCGCAGCGGCGCTGGTCGACGGTGTCGAGAAGCACTTCGGCGCGCTGGACGTTCTCGTCAACAACGCGGGCATCACGCGTGACAATCTGCTGATGCGGCTCAAGGATGACGACTGGGACGCGGTGCTCGATGCCAATCTGCGCGGCGCGTTCGCGACGATCCGTGCAGCATCCCGCGGCATGATGAAGCGGCGCTTCGGGCGCATCATCAACATCACATCCGTCGTCGGGATCACCGGCAACAAGGGGCAGGCGAACTACGCGGCGAGCAAGGCGGGGCTGATCGGCCTCACGAAGTCCGTCGCGAAGGAGCTCGCGTCGCGAAACATTCTCGCGAATGCGGTCGCGCCGGGCTTCATCGAAACGGACATGACGGCGGCGATGACGGCGGACGCACGTTCGGAGCTTGGCGCACAAATTCCAGTGGGACGCCTCGGTACGCCGGGGGACATCGCCGGTGTGTGCGCCTTTCTGGCGTCCGAGCACGCGTCGTACATCACGGGACAGGTGTTCGTGGTGGACGGCGGGCTAGTGATGTAGATTTCCGAAGCACGTTTCGCGCAGCGGCGCGCACAATTCACTCATAGGGGACCACGTCCATGGCGGATCTCGAAGAAAAGGTCAAGGAAATCATCGCCAAAGAGCTTGGCGTCGAGCGCGAAAAGCTGACGAACGACGCGAGCTTCATGGAGGATCTCGGGGCCGATAGTCTGGACACCGTGGAGCTTGTGATGGAATTCGAGAAGGAGTTCAACATCGACATTCCGGACGAAGACGCGGAGAAGCTGCGCACCGTTGGTGATGCGCTCACGTATCTCAAGTCCAAGTCGGCGTGAGCAAACGCAGGGTCGTCGTCACCGGCCTCGGGGCCATAACGCCCGTCGGCAACGACGTGGCGACGACCTGGCAGTCCCTTCTCGAGGGACGTTCCGGCGCGGGGCCGATCACGAAGTTCGATCCCGGCCCGTTCGCCGTGAAGTTCGCGTGCGAAGTGAAGGACTTCGATCCATTCGCGTACATGGAGCGCAAGGAAGCGAAGCGCGCCGACCTCTTCACGCAGTACGCCGTGGCTACCGCCGTGCAGGCGATGCGCGATGCCAAGCTCGCGGACACGAATGACTACGATCCCAATCGTCTCGGCGTGATCGTCGGCAGCGGCATCGGCGGGCTCGCCACGATGGAGCAGCAGCACGATACCTATCGTGATCGCGGTCCGTCCAAGATCTCGCCCTTCTTCATCCCGATGTTCATCTCGGACATCGCGGCCGGCGTCGTGTCGATGCGCTTCAACGCGCAGGGCCCGAACTTCGGCATCGTCTCCGCGTGCGCCACCAGCGCGCACGCCATCGGCGAGGCGTTCCGCGCCATCCAGTACGGCGACGCCGACGTCATGATCGCCGGCGGCTCGGAGGCCGCGGTCACGCCGATGTCGATCGGTGGCT
>JAICLZ010000137.1 GCA_025929535.1 Gemmatimonadaceae bacterium | reverse complement strand
CCGGAATTGGCGATGAAGGCATCGATGCAGATGATGTCCCGACCCTGGACGAAGAGCCAATCCGGAGTCGGCGCGCAATGCAGCCTAACGAACGCTGAAGCTGACGAACGGTCTTCGGAATTGCGCGCGCTGCGCGCGCACATCTTATTTGGTCCGTTCGCAGCTTTCTGTGAAGCGGCGCCCCGCGTCAAGTGCCGTTCGCACTTGCCGTAGTTGAATGCTCGATTGTCCGCGACCGATTCGAGGTGCTGCTCAGCCTTCTGTTCGCGCTCGACGATGAGGCACAGAGCCTCGGCGCATTTGGGTGTGCGATGGAGTGGCGGCGCTAACTAGCTCTCGGCTCTCGATGGCGGCCATAAGCTGCGACGCGCTCACCACGCCCAATTCAGTCATCTCGATCCCACCGCGGTCCGACCGGTCTTATCCCGCCTGCGAGACGCGTGGGTGCGGCATTCGCACCACGGTCGCGTCGTACGGGCGTCCATCGCGCCACATCGCGTAGAGAATTCCCGCGAGGCGCCGCGCCAGTGCCACCACGGCGATTCGCTTCCCACGTCGTGCGGCAAGCGTCAGCGCCCACGCGCGCAACGCCGCCGTGTCGTCCCCTTTCGAACGCAAGATTCGCCAGCCGGCTTCGACGAGCAGGTAGCGTGCGCGCGAATTGCCGGCTTTCGTGATGCGCCCAACGCGGCGCTTCTCTCCGGAGCTGCGTTCACCGGGGACGAGACCGAGGAACGCTTCGAAGTGGTGCGCGGACCGAAACCGCGTGACGTCATCGATGGTGGAGACAATCGCACTGGCCGTGATGGGACCAATCGACGGCGCGCTGGTGAGCAGGGCGACGCTGGGATCCGCGCGTGTGAGCGCTTCGATCCGACGATCGGCCGCGGCGATCTGGTCGTTGATCGGTGCGAGCACGTGGAAGAGGGGCAAGAGTTCGGCGGCCAAGGTGTCCGAGAGCGCGAGGGCACCGATCCGCTTCGCCACGAGATGCGCTTCGCTGCCCGCCACGCGCAATCCATCGCGGCGCACCAATGCCTTCGCCAACGCGATGTAGCGGGTCCTCGTGCGCACGAGCGCCTCGCGCACGGCCAATTCCGCCCGCACATGGCGGCGCTCCGCCGAGACCCGGTGGGCGACGTGGTACGCCCCTACCTTCAACGCATCGGCCAACGCGCGCGCGTCCCGCTTGTCCGTCTTCACGCGACGAGCCCGCGTGGCGTACATCGGCGCATAGTTTGGGTCCGCGACAACGACCGTATGGCCGAGCGACTCCAGGTGACGCGCTACCCACTCGCTCTCCGTCGAGGCTTCGAGGAGGATGCGCGCTGCCGGTCGACCGCCGAGCATCGCCGTCAAGCGTTCCCGGCTCGTGACGATCCGCCGTTCAATGACGGTTCCGTCATCAGCGAGAATACACAATTGGCTCTCGCGTTTGTGGAGATCGAGTCCTATCGTATCCATGGCGGCTGGCCTCCCGGTCTGTGCCTCGTCGCGAGACGATGAGCACGTTGATATGTGTGGGGCTGAACGTGCCACCACGTTGCCGTGGAGGTCCAGCCGCTTCATACCAACTAGCTCAACGCGTTAGGCATCAAGCAGGCATCGCGGTAGATTTCGGTACTACTCGGAGGGAGCCATGCAACTCGAACTGACCGCCGTGTTCAAGCCAGCCGCCGAAGGCGGCTATATCGCGTTTGTGGAGGAGTTGCCTGGCGCGAATACACAAGGGGAAACGCTCGACGAGGCCCGCGCGAACTTGCGCGAAGCGGCTGAGCTCGTGATCGAGGCCAATCGCGCGTTGGCGGAGGAAGGCCTCGCCGGAGCCGAGGTAATTCGTGAATCCCTTCGCCTTACAGCATAGTGAAGCGGATCGACCTG
>JAICLZ010000048.1 GCA_025929535.1 Gemmatimonadaceae bacterium | reverse complement strand
GCGCGCACGATTCGGGCATCAACAATTTTGGAAATACGGATTGAACGAATCGAACGGATGAGAAACGGATCGCACCGGTGCGCCGCGACGGCACGGCGCGTGGGGAGTGGTGCTTCTTTGGTTGGCAACCGAAGTCACTGAAGCGCTCTACACCCCTGCCGTTTCCAGTCAAAGATCGGTTGTCTTTGGTCCCGCGCGATGACGATGGAAATCGTAGAGTTTTGTCGTCTCCGTTCGATCCGTTTTCAATCCGTTTGTAGTCCGTATCTCAAAATGTATGAGCCAGCCCGAGCGGCTGTTGCCGTTCCAGGCTAGGGGCGAACAGTGCTCAGCGCTAACTGCTTTGGAAAATGGAACGGATCGAACGGATGAGAAAACGGATCGTGACGGGGCTCGGCGATGGGGCGGCTCGCATGTTGCTTCCTTGGGTGGCAACTCGAGTAACCATGGGGAGGCGCGCTGGATTCGCGCCGTTTCGTCTCGGAGATTCGTTGCCTTGTCTGGCGCGACCAAGCCTGGATCGTGTGTGCTTGGCAGCTCTAGCGGCTGAAGGAGAACGAGAAGCTGTAGGTGCCGCCGCCGTGCTCCGAGCTCGGGAACTTCCAGCCCGAGATGCGCTGCTTGATGCACGACTCGGCCTCGGCGGAGCCCGGGCCCGACCACGTGTGCTTCGTGATCTCGACGCCGGTGACCGAGCCCTCGCTCGTGAGCGTCACCGCAACCGTGACGGATCCGGCGAGCTGCGGATTCACCTTGAGGCCGTACTCGGAGTAGCAGAATTGCAGCTGCGAGTTTCGGCCGCGGACGTAGTCGCCGAGGTCGGAGACGTTGCGCCCGGGGCCGCCCACGTTTTCGGCGTGGATCACACTCGGCGGCGCCACGCGCACCGTCGCGAAGCCGACGCCCCCACCCCCACCCACGCCGCCCAGTCCACCGCCGGCACCGTTCCCGCCGAGTCCCTCACCCAGGCCGCCGCGGCCCGGCGTGCGTGAGCTCTGGCCGCCGGCGCCGTAGCCGATCACCGCCTTTCCCTGCGCGCCGGGAGCGGAGCCGGTGCCCGTGGCGACCTCGGTGCCGCGAAGCGCATTCGATACGTCGCCAACCATGCCGCCGGTGTTGTTCGATGGGCTGCCGCCGAACGCATCGTTGATTGCACGCGTGTCGTTCCTTGGCGGGCCGCCCTTGCCTCCACCCGGATTTTTTGCGGGTGCGGCCACCTTCGGAGCGCCGCCGGCCGACGCAACCGGCACGGGCGCGGGCGTCGGGGTCGGCACGTCCTCCGCCTTCACGGTGATCGCGACCGGCTCCTCTTCCTTGAGCAGATTGATCGAGTTCGGCGGCGCCGGGAGAAAGAGCACGAGCAGGATCCAGAGGAGCCCGAGCACTCCCGACAGCACGTACGAGTACAGGATCGCGCGGCCCTCGGCGTCCGCGAACTCGTAGCGCAGCTGCCTCGTGAACGAGACATCATCGAGATTCTGTCGCACCGAGCGCGGTGCCTTCGCCTCGCCGGCCATTACGGAGCCCCCGTGCCCGCAGGCGCGGTGGTGATGGTCGCGATCGTGCCCGTGCGATTCACCTGCAGCGAGATGTTCTTGAATCCCGCTATGCGCGCCGTCTGCATCACGCGCGCGAGCAGGTCGTAGTGCATGCTGCTGTCGCCCTGGATCGCGAGCGGCGTGTCGAGCGACGAGTCGCGCGGCGTTGCCTTGGCCCGGCGAATCGAGTCGGAGCTCGCCTTGAGCGCCGTGAGGAGCGGCGGGATGACGAGCGGCTGTCGCGGATCGTTCGAGCGAGCGCGCGCCGCATCGATCGTGTTCATGAGCGGATGCCCCGACAACGTCACCTGCGCGCCGATGCCGAGGGTCAGCTGCGAGAGTGCCGCCTGGCCGACGCTCGCGGCCGGAAGCCGGACGCCTGGCACCACGGGCGAGAGCTCGCCCACCGTGGCCGTGGTGAGCGCGAAGAACACGATCGAGACGAAGGTATCGACCAGCGGAATCAGATTCAGCTCGACGAGCCTGAACTTCGAGAACTGCGCCGCCCGGCGCGCCATGCGCGCATCTCTGCCGCGACTCATCGCTAGGCTCCCGCCGCGGCGCCGCGCGCCTTCGTGGTGAGCGAGATGCCGGTGAAGTGCGCGAGCTTCAGCCGCTCGAGCACGTGCACGATGTTCGCGTAGCTCACCTCATCCGCCGGGATGACGGTGACGTCCGCGTTCTGCGGATATTTCGTCCGAATGCTCGACATCAGCGTCTCGAGCTGGTCGAGCGACTGCTTGTCCAGTCCCTGAATCACCTGGTGAAATCCGCCCTCCTCCGAGTGCTCCACCGTGAGCTTGTCGGTGTCCACGCGCACGGCGAGCAGCAGGTTCAGCACGTCCTTCTCGGACTTGATGCGCGAGAGCTGGTCCGGCGTGTTCACGACCACCGGCGGCAGCGTGAGGTCGAAGCTCGTGAGCGCGGCCATGGTCGCCCCCTGATACGTCAGGAGGCTGAAGAACACGATGGACGTGAGGATGTCCACCAGCGGCACGAGATTGATGTTCCCGTGCGCGAGGACAGGTGCCCGTTCCGCTCGTCGCTGCTTGGCGCGATGAAAGACTGAAGCCATGCGATCAGCTCACGCGTGGATGTCCGATGAGACGCCGCCCGGTCCTTCGCATGCACATCATGCGGATGGCGAACCGGGAAAACGTCTTACCGGTGACCGAGTCGGACGTCGGGACGATCGATGAGCGCGTTGATGAGACGCACCTGGAACTCATCGACCTGCTCGATGATGCCTTCCGCCTGGCTCACGAGGTACGCATGCGCAACCGTGAGCGGAATCGCGGTGAACAGACCGAACCCGGTTGCGTTCAGTGCAACCGCGATGCCCGCCGCCAGTGCCGCGGACCGCTCGGCCGCCGCCGCCGTACCAACAGCCGCGAACGCGCCGCGCAGTCCGTAGATCGTGCCGAGCAGACCGATGAGCGTCGCGACGTTCGCGAGCATCGGGAGATAGTGCAGCCGTCGGGTGAGGCGCGGAAGCACGCTGAGCGCGGCCGCGTCGGCAACGTTCTGCAGATCCGCCTCGTCACGGCTGCGGCTGCGCAGAATGAGGAGCCCCATGTCGGGGAGCACCGCGTTCGACTGGCCGCAGAGCTTGATCGCGTCCTCGATGCGTCCGGCGCGCACGAGCTGGATCACGCGCTCGATGAACGTCCGACCGTTGATCTTCGATCGAATGACGATCATGTAGAATCGCTCGACGAAGACGGCGAGTCCGATCAGGGCCACGAGGAGAATGGGCCACATGATGGGACCGCCACTGCGGAAATACTCGATCATATTGCTCATCGACCTGTGTCCTCAGCGAAAGTTCTGCCTGACATCACTTGCGACCGCGAGGCGTTTTGGGCGCCGCGGCTGTTGAATCCGTGGTCGTCGATTTCGGTGCTGCGGGCCTTCTGCTTCGTCCCATCATCCTCACTTCGCGCTGGAGGGAATCCAGGCGCTGCCGGCGATACTCGAGCTCCCGGCGGATCGATTCGATCTCCTGCACCCGTGCCGCCGAATCCGCACTGCTCATCCGTTTCGCCGGTGGCGTTCCGAGATCCACTGGCGTCTGCCGCTGCGTATCGACCAGCCGCTGCAGCGAATCGAGCCGCGCCCTTCTGAGGGCGAGCTCGTGACGCATCGCCTCGATCTCCGCGGTGCTCGCCCCGGCGCGCGTGGCAACGGTGTCCCTCCGATTCCGCATCGAGTCGGGGTGCAGCTCGAGCGGGGCGAGGGTGGGAACGCCGCCCTCGCGCGCGAGTGCTCCCGGTAGCGTATCGAGTGCCGCGGTGCCACGAATCTGACTCTCCGGAACCATCTGCACGGCTTCCGCGGACGCCGTACCACCGGTTCCAGTGTAGAACGCCGGCGACAGGAGCCGCCGGTCGTACGCCGGAACCTCGCGCGGGCGAACCGTCACCACCTGCGGCGTCGGAACCTGCCCGCGAATCTCGATTGCCCGCCCCTTCTTTGGCGGAGGAGCCTTCTGCTGCGCGCTCGCCCGCGATGCGCCCATGAGCAGCACACCGCCCATAAAGACGCCGCATCCCACGCGCACGAAACGGCTCATGTGGCTCTTCACGATGCACCTCCCGCGCGGCTCGCATCATCTCCGAGCGATGCCGCCGGCGGGGCTGCATCGACCTTGCCGCCGATCGCGTCCTTCGCGCGCTGCACCCACGCGTTGTCGAACTTGTCCGCGGCCGCCTTGTCCACGAGCGTCTGCCACAGCTTGTTCGCGGCCTGATAGTACTGCTCCGCCTGGCGGGCCGATCCCGCCTGCGCGGCCGCGCGCTGCTCGTCCGACAGATCCTTCGGCAACGTGAGATTCGCCAGATAGTTGCCGTACTCCCACTGCGCCAGGCCGGCATAGTAGGACGCCGCCGAGAGCCACGTCGGATCGCCGCTCGCGATCGCCTTCGTGAAGTGCGTCGACATCTCGGCGAGCATCTTCCGCTTGGGCGCCGACAGTCGCTCGACACCGGCGCGCGTGAGGTTCACGCGAAGCGGAATGATGAGCTTGAGCGCCTGATACCGCGGAAAGAGCGCGCGCCCCTGCGCGAACTCGTTCTCGCCCGCGCGCGCCGCGCATTCCGTCTTGAGCTCCGCGGTGGGCCGCGTGCACAGCTTGGCCAGCTCGACGTTTGCCGCGGCGACGTTGCCGCCCGCCTTGATCAGCGCCACGCGCGTCGCCTGCGCGCTGCCCACGCGCGGATCGCGCGGATGCGCCGCCGCGAAGGAGCCGTAGGCGCGAATCGCGCCGGCGGTGTCGGCGCCCTGGAGATAGCTCACGCCCGCGTTGTACTGTGCGTCCGCCGCGCGCGGATCCTTCGGATACGCGGCCGCGAACCGCTCGTACGCCGCCGCTTCCTGCTGCGGCTTCCCGAGCGAATCGTAGTCGACCGCGAGGCGGACCATCGCGTCCGCGCGCCCCGGCCACGTGGGGTTGTCGTGGATGAGTGTCTCGAGCGCCGCAGCCGCATCATCGCGCTTGCCCAGATCGGCCAGCAGCTGCGTCTCGAGTGCCTGGTACTGCACACGATACTTGTACGTCGGATACGATGACACGAGCCGCTGCGACAGCTCGAACGCGCGCTGCTTCGCCCCCTTCGAGGCACTGGAGTCGCCCTTCACGCGCGCAACGCTGTCCGCCAGCACGTA
The DNA here is from genome assembly GCA_025929535.1 of Gemmatimonadaceae bacterium. Taxonomy (GTDB): domain Bacteria; phylum Gemmatimonadota; class Gemmatimonadetes; order Gemmatimonadales; family Gemmatimonadaceae; genus FEN-1250. The sequence goes on along the minus strand of JAICLZ010000048.1, from coordinate 27,511 downwards.
CGTCTCGATGGCGTTGCGCAGCGCATCCGGCGCTCGATCCGACGTCGGATTGCGATCGGCGAACGCCACGTACACCGCCTCGGCGGCCTCGCGATAGTTGCCCGCCTTCACCAGCGAGTCGCCGTACGTCACCGCCGCGGCGTTGCGCACGAGGGTGATCGTGTCCGACAGCGCCTTCTTCCCCGACTTGATCGCGATCGACTGCGCATTCTCCCACTGGCCCTGCGCTTCCGTGTACAGCCCCTGCTTGTAGAGTGCATCGCCGATCAGCTTCTGCGCCGTTGGCGTGTAGGGGTCGTTGGGATAATTGTCGGCGTAGGTCTTGAAGGTGGCGGCCATCACATCCCAGCGCTGCGCCTCGGAAGCGCGCTTGCCCTTCTCGATGAGTGCGTGGTGCGCCACATCGGTGCTCGGAAACGCCGCGACGTAGCGATCGACCACGGCGAACAACGAGTCCTGGGCCGCGCGATCGCCCTTCGCCCGCACCGCCGCCGAGTCGAAGGCGACGATCGCGTCCTGCCCCGCCTGCGCCGAGAGCTTGGGATCGTTCGTGTACGCGTACGCGGCACGAGAGTACTCGGTACCAGCCTTGAAGTACTCGCCCTCCGCAAAGAGCGCCTCGCCGTACAGCAGGTCCACCGCCTGCGCGCTGTCGCTCCTCGAGAACTCCGCCATGTAGCGGCCGTACAGGTCGGCCGCTTCGGCGAACTTCGACCGGTCCTTCTTGTCCTTGCCGCTCTGCGCGCGAGAGAGGCCGTATTGCGCACTCTGGCGAAGCGCAGACTCGCGCGCCGCCTGCGCGCTGTCGCGCAACGGAGCGTTCGCGTTCGCCCACACGGAGCCCGGCGCGAACCGATCGACGAGCTCGAGCCGCGCCGCCTGCGCCTTGTCCGGCTCGAGCACGCGATTCTGATAGATGTCCACGATCTCGCGCTGCACGCCGAGCGCACTGGAGTCTGCCGGCGATTCGGCGAGGACGGCGCGATACGCATCGACGGCGCGCACGAAGTCGCCCTGGTCGCGAAGCCCCGAGGCGACGCGGCGGAGCACGGGAAGCTTGAACCCGGACGCCTGATGCGTTCCGAAGTACCGGCGCGCGGCCTCCGCGCCACCCGTCTGCGTGAGCGCGACCGCCATGTACTCGATCGCCTCGCCGCGCAATCCGAGCCTGGCCTGCCGCTCGGGGGAAAGCTTGTCGTATTCGGCGACCAACCGGCCAAACACGTCCACGGCCTGCTGATACTCCGGCTGATTCGACTGCGTCGCCTGGTTGTAGTACGACCAGCCGAGCTTGTAGAGCGAGAGAAAGTAAATGTCGCCGTTCGGCGGAGCGATCTTCGTCGCGCTTTCGTACGCCTGCGCCGCGCGCACGAACATCGCCTTGCGCGGCTCGCCCCGCAGCTTCGCGGCGAGCTCGAAATCCGCATCACCCAGCCGGAAGAATCCCTCGGGACGAAAGTGCGACTGATCCTTCGACGTGACGAGCTCGAACATCCTCACCGCATCGGCGTTCCGCTGCTGCGTGAAGTAGAGCGTGCCGAGCGTGTAGGCCGCGGCATCGAGGCGCGGATAGGCCGGGAACTTCCGGATCAGCTCCTCGTATCGCGCGATCGCTGGCGCGTAGTCCGGACGATCGGGTACATCGCCGCCCGCGCGCTGCGCCGCGGCGAAGCTCTCATCGGCGCGACGCACGAGCAGCTCGCCGAGCTGGAAGAGTGCGCCCGGGCGCAACGTGCTCGCCGGATAGCGCGCGAGAAACGAGGAGAGCTTCTCGATCGCGTCGTCGCGCGCCTCATCGCTGCCGGTGGGGTGCGCGGACGCGACGAGCTGCGGCGACGGCGCGGGCTGCGCGGGCGCCGTCTGCGCACGCGCGGCAGCATTGGCGCCCAGCATCAGCGCAACGAGCGGCGTGAGAGCGAGATAGGAGCGCGTGGACATCGCTAGCGCCGCGGAGGAGTGGAGGCGCCGCCGGGCGCCGTTCTCGGTCCCGCGCTGGCCGCGCCACCCGGTGCCGACGCGGATGCGTCCATCGCCCTGAAAAACGCAGCGCTCGCGGTGGCATAATCCGCCGCCTCGCGATCGTGCGACAGCTGGGCCACGAGCCCGCTCGCGCGTGCGCGCAACTCCTCATCCACGAGGGCCACGAGCGCACCCTCGGCCGCCGCACGCTGCGATGTTGCCGTGCCGACCTCCGCGCGCATCGCGATCACCGCGTTCGACTCCTTGCCGCGCTGCGTTGCCAGCTCGTTCGCCACCAGAAGCGAATCATCGGCGAGCACCGCTGCCGTCGTGTCGTGCAGCGCATGCGCGTGCCCGAGGCGCGCGACGAGCGAGTCGCGCAGCACGAATGCCGGATGGTGATCGAGCGCCGCCTCGAGCCCGCGCTCCACGTCGTCCGCGATCGCGCTGTACACGCGCGCCGTCTGCTGCTCCATCGTCAACGCATCGATCTCCGGCCCCTTCGCGTTCGCGCCCAGTGAGGCCTTGGTGCTGTCCAGCAGGCGAATGTTCTCGGCGGCGACCTGGCGCGTGGACGTGATCTGCTTGCGCAGCACCGTTCGCACCTTGTCGCGGGTATTCTCGAGAACGCCCTTCATGTGCTCCAGCGAGTCCTGCGTCGCCGCAATCTGCCGTGCGTTCTCCGCCAGTCCGCTGTCGCCCTCGAGGATCAGCTGCTGCAGATTCTCGAGCGCGGCGATCTTCGTCTTCTGCGCATCGATGTCTTCCTGCAACCGGTAGGAGGCGAGGGCGAGCCTGATGTCCGTCGCGAGCACGGCCTGCGTGCGATCCGCGTACGACCCCGAAGCCGCCGCAGCCAGGCGCGGCGCGAACACCACGCGCGTCGGGAAGCCCGGGCCCGCGGCCGAGTCGACGCGCTCGGCGACGCCGACGTTGGAATTGAGCGTTGGTGCCGACGTTGCCGACGACTCCGACGCAGCATCCACGGTGCCCGCGAACGCCGCCGCCACGAGGCGGTTCTCCGCGCCAGCATCATCGGAAAGCACGATCACCTTTCCGGGCGCGGCGTTCGCCACCAGAACGCTCCCCGCCACCTTCGCAGAAACGAGGGCGCGGCTCGCGTCGTTCATGGCAGTCGTCGCGCGCGACTGCAGCGCCGCGAGCTCGCTGCCGATCGAGTCGGCCACACTCTGGAAATATTTTTCCGCGGAGTCGCTCTTTCCGCTCTCGAGCATGATCTGTCCGGCCATGAGACGCGCTTCATCGCGCGCCGGAAGATACGGGTAGCGCTTCGCGAACTCGCGAAAGGCCGTGGCCGCGCCGGCCGCATTGCCACCGCGATAGAGGGCCCACGCCTTGGTGAGCAGCGCCTGTGCCCCGGCGCCACTCGTTTCCGGCACACCGTCGGCGAGTGACGCGGCGGCGTCGTACTGGCCGGCCACGAGCGCCGTCTGCGCCGCGCTCAGTCGCACCTGCTCCGCGAACGCGCCGCCATTGCTCTCACTCAAAGCCTGCAGTGTGGTCAACGCGGTCGCTCGCCTCGTGCTGTCGCTGGCGGCGGAGGCCAGCGCATCCATGTACTCGGCATAGAGCGCGAAGTCGCCTCCGGACTGCCGGGCCTGTGCGAACGCGGTATGAGCAGCGGCGAAGTCCCTGCTCTGTACCGCCGCGAGCCCCGTGACGAGAGAGATCAGCCCGCGATCACCGGCCGTCTTCGCGCTCGCGAGCGCGCGCACGCGCGCGTAGTCGCCACGCGAATACGCATCGAGCATGCGCTGCGCGGCGATCACGCCGGCGTAGCGGCCGGAGGGCGCGGCGGAATCGAGCGACGCGGCCGCCTTGCGAAAGGACTCGCGCATTCCGAGCCGATAGTACGATTCGGCGAGGAGAAAGAGCAGATCCTCCTGAGCGCGCATGCCCGGCTCGACCGCACCCGATCCCGCCTCGCGCGACGAGCGCAGCCACTCGAGCCTGTCGAGCGCGCTCAGAGGGTGGTCCATCGTGACTTCGAAAAGCGCCATGCGCAATTCGGCATCGAGTCCGCGCGCCTGGTCCGGCGGCGGCTGCACCGCCACCGGCGCCACGGGCTTTGCAGCCGGAGGCGCCGCCGCAGGCTGCTGCGCCGCCAGCGGCAACACCAGAATCACTGCGGCGAACAGCGGCAGTGTGCGCATCACTCTCGCGAAGATCAGAACGGCGTTGTCCCGCGGCTCGTCCACGTCGTGGGAACGAGCTGCCCGTTGCGAACGGTGAATTGCACGTACGTCACCGTCTCGGTAAGGGCATTGATGTTCAGCCCCTGCGAGATCGGCTTTCCCCCCAGCATGAGCGTGAGCTCCACCGTGTGCGTGCTCGGCAGAACCTCGGAGCGATAGAGCGGATCGACGGCGCCCGTCTGCAGCGCCTGCTGCGCCGCCTGCGAGTAGGTGCGCGTCGATGCGGTCACGTTGTCGATCGAGAGCGTCGCGTTGCCCAGCGACTCCGGACCGGCGGAATCCGCCCGCAGCGTGATCACGAGCACCGCTCCGGCGCGCCGGCGCACGGCATCGCCCAGTGCCCGCATGCGATCGCGCTGCGCCACCATGTTGTCCTGCGCGTTCGCGAGCACGCCGTCGAGCTGCAGCAGCGCCGTCTCTTCCTTGCTCACGAGCAGCTGCTGCGTGCGTTTCTGCATCGTCTCCGCGAGCACGTTCTCGATGCGCGCCTCGAGCTGCACGCGCTGGCTGCGCAGATCGCTCAGCTTGTCCTGCGTCTCCTGCAGCTCCTTCACGAGCGCGCCGCGCTGCCCTTCGTACTGCTGCTGCTTGGCCGCGCTGTCGGCCTTCATCGAGTCGGTCTGCTGTGCGTGCACGACCGCCGGCAGCAGCGCTCCGACCGTCATCACCAGCAAGTGGTAGCGTATTCGCTTTGCTCGCATCAGGATGGTCTCAGTCGTGGGCTATTGCGGCGTCGTGCTGGGCGGCGCGTCCTGTTCCAGCCGGTGGAGTCGCTCCTCCAGACGCTGCAGCGCCTCACGCTCGGAACGTAGCTCCTGTTCCGCCTGCGCGCGCCGCTGTTCCAACTCGAGAAGATTCTGCGCCTGATACCGGTTGATCTCGAGCTCGAGCGACGAGATACGCTGCTGTCGCGCGGCGATCTCACCCGTGAGCAGCTGCCGCTGGCGCTCGAGCGCTGCCACGCGCCGGTCGAGCGAGTGGCCGCGCAGCAGTGCCATCACGTTGTTCTGCCAACCGAGCGTGAACGAGAATTTGCTGTAGCCGAACTCCTTCGCGGCAGCGGACACCGTGTCCGTACGCGATGCGCCGAGCTCCGTCCAGTACGCACCCGCGCGCAGCCCATGCCACTCGTACGCCGCGCCCACGTTGTAGTCCCACGCGTTGTTCTCGGCCATGAACGAGAGTGTACTGTGCGAGGTGGGAAAGAGATCCACCTTCACTCCACCGAATGCACCGCCCCAGGAATTCGAGGCGTACGCAGTTCCGAGCCCGCCGTCGTTCTTGAAGAGTCCATTGCCATAGCCGAAGGTGAGGCTGACCGTGGTCTTGCCCCATCCGGGATTGAGCTCCGATAGCGCGAACGACTTGGTCGCGACACCGTACACCGTGTTGCCCGTGCTGAAGCCCTGGTGGAGTGAATCCGCCAAGTGCTGCTTGCCCGGATTCGCGGCTGATCCGGGAAAGAGATTGTAGCCGACGGTAAAGCGATCGATGTGATCGTACGGACCGATGTTTCGCATGCCCACCGCGATGCTCGGAATCCAGCGCTGGGCTCCCGACTTCACGCGGAAATTCTCCTCGTTGAGGAGGAGGCCCTGCGCGAAGAGTCCCCACTCCGGATTGTCGGAGTAGATCGACACGCCCGTCTCGAGCCGCCCGAAGAACGAGAAGGAGAGCGCGCCATTGGTATTCAGACCGTTCAGCACGGAAAAGCCGGGTGAGGCCTTGGCGCCGTGAAAGGTCTTGCCGGAGAAGTTGACGCTGAAGTCACCCGTGACCGGCGATACCCATGCGACGGGAATGTCGATGAGGCCAGCGCCCCAGTACGTAGTCTGGGGATAGATCTCTTGAGCCTTCGCGATTCCAGGGAGCGCGGCAGCTGCCGTAACGGCGAGCGTGAGCGCGGTGCACGCGAATCGGGGGACGGAGAAAATCATCGTTGACCTGGTCTCGAATTAGCGCGGGGGCGTGGTCGTGCTTGGCGGGGGCGTGGTCACAGGTGCTGGCGGCCCGCCCTGCAGCTGATTCAGTCGTTCCTCGGCGCGCTTGATGGCTTCCTGCTCTTCCTGGATCTGCGCGTCGAGCTGCTCGCGCCTCTTCGCGACCTCGGCGAGCTCGCCGCCCTGCGCCTTCTGCAGAGCGGTCTGGAGATCCTCTATCTTGTGCTGCCGCTGTGCGATCTGCGCGCGAAGGCGCAGCTGCTCCTGTTCCAGCTCTCCGATCCGTGCGCGCAGAATCGTGCCGTGCGCGATGTCGTGGAGATTGCCGCTATAGCCGAGCGCGACGTTGAACTTCGCGTAGTTATAGATGGTGTACAGGAATCCCTTGCTCGGATTCTTCCCGCCTTCCTCGAGCTCGGTGCCGTACACGCCCAGCGACAGTCCGCGCCAGCTTCCGACGACGCCTGCATTCCAGTCCCATCCATTGTTCTCGGCCAGCAACGTCACATTGCTGTACTCTGACGTGCGCAGTGCGTAGCGCGCCCCGAGGAAGAGACCTTTGACGATCGTGCCCTTGTCGTTGTAGTTGCGACCGAGATCGCCGTCATCGTGAAAGATCCCGCTGCCGTAGCCGAGGCTGAAGCTCGCGGAGTTTCTGCCGAAGGTCGCTTCCTTCGTGGCGACGGCGTAGACCGTGGGCATCGTGTGAAAATGCCGGGCATATCCCGGCGTCGTGTCCGTGATACCCCCGCTCGGAGACACGTAGATGTCGTGTCCCACGAGGAATCGCTCCTCGTGCGTGTACGGCCCGAGATTCCTGAAGCCCACCGCGATCGACGGCCACGCCTTGCTCGGCTGCTGCTTGAGGAGGAGCGCCTGTCCGTAGAAGCCGTAGTCGGGATTCTGGCTGTACACCGACAGGCCGATGGAAAAGCGCTGCCTCCAGTGGGTGTCGATGGAAAGATTGGAGTTGAGCTTGTCGGCGAAGTTGATGGTGCACGGCGTGGCGCAGTACGACACGATCTTGCCCGATGCGGTCACCCAGATGTCGCCCGAATTCGGCGAAATCCACGCGACGGGGTCGTCGATCAGCCCGGTGCCATAATCGAGCGTGGAGGGGTAGAGAATCGCGTCCGTGGGCGCCGTGACCGTGGTGTCGCTGGAGAGCTCCTGCGCTGCGAGAGCGGGAGCGCTCGCATGCGCACCGATTAGCGCGCTGGATACGAGTGCAATCTTCCACCGCGTCGTGCGCATAAACCTCCGAGCCTGTAATTGGAGACGTGCAGCGTACTCGCGCGGTATCACGGAGCGCGACGAAAATGACACTATTGCGCGTGCATCCATAGACGCGCTCACTACTTAAGACGTTACAGCGCTCCAAGCGGGCTGGGCCTGCGACGTAATATTACACCGGTTGGTGTGCAAACTGTATCACCGGGTGACCGATGTGCGATAGGAGCGCGGTGGCAGATCGAGCGGCCAGGCGCGCAAAGACGTCTTGACGGCGCCGTGAGCGCAGGCGTGATTAGCGTATACCGACGCGTTGCGGTCCAGGAGGGACTCATGCTGAGACACTGTCTCGTAATGTTGGCTATCACCGTGGCGTTGGGTGCCTGTTCCAGAGCGAGGCCGGGAGAGGAGCTGAATCTCGACGCCTCCTCTACCTTGAACGTCGTGAACCATCACTGGAGCGACGTGGACGTGTACCTCGTAAGGGATGGCCAGCGGCAGCGCGTAGGCACGGTCACGGCCGTGGGGGAAGAGAATTTCGAGCTCAATCCTTCGCTCACGAAAGCCGGGAGCACGCTGCAGCTGCAGGCGCACGCGGTGGGATCGTCCGGAGGGATCAGCAGTGAAACGTTCAGCGTGCGCCCGGGCGGAATGCAGATCACCTGGACGCTGGAGAGCAATCTCTCGCGCGCGACGCTGGCGATCTACTAGTCCCTGAGGGGGAACGGAAGCGGATTACTTGGGCCCTCCCGGACCGCCTCGACTGCCGCCGCCGCCATTTCCTCCAACCACCCCGGTGAGTCGCAGTGAGGCCAACGCAGCCAGCAAGGCGCCGCCGAGCAAAAGCGACTTCGGCTTGTTGATCTTTCGCTGCTGAACGGTGGCCAGAGCGGAACGCGGAATCGCGACCGTCTCTCCCTTCCAGTACTGGTCCTGCCCCGACCTCATCGATACCGAAGTAACACCGAGCGCGAGCCTTTCGTCGTTGGCGCTGATGAGCTTGCCGTCCACCGTCAGCACGCCGGGACCCAGATAACGCGCAAGGCTGTCGGTACCCGCATCCGTCAGAGTGATGCGAACCTTCGTGCCCGGTTGAACCGTGTTCACCTGGATGGGTACGGATTCGTAGCACCCGCATAGAGCACAGAAGATCGGAACCAGGTACCTGGGACGCATGACTTCCTCGAGCGGAGGGATCCAGAATATACGGGGTTGGTGCGCGTTACAGTCAAGTGAGCAGGCAAACAACAAACCCGGTGTGCGAGATCGCACACCGGGTTTGTTGCTCGAGATCAACTTGCCGAACTTACTCTAACTCACGTACACGGATTCGGATCATTCCAGTTACGGGCCGGCTGCTGGCTCGGAAGCGGAATGTTCGGATTCGTCTGACGTTCCTGAAGCGGATACAGGAGCCGACCCGGAATGACTCCACCCTGCGAATTATTGACCGGGGTGAGGTTCGGGATGCACGTGCGCTTGTAGTCGTTCCAGGTTTCGATGTTCTGGAACAGCACGATGTACTTCTCGGTCATGATCGCACTGAGGGAGCTGCTCCCGATGGCCGGAAGCGTGTACGCACTATGCCACGGCGTTGTCGTGGCCCAGGCCGCGCGTTCCTGATTGAGCGTGGTAAGCGCTCCACCAGGGTTGCCCGTCTGAAACTGTGCCTCGGCCATGATCAGCAGATTTTCGTTGAACGTCACGAAAGGCTGCGGGTAGGTCGGGTTTTCGCGAACCGCACTGAAATCACCCGTGTCCTCATTTCCGATATCGTAATAATCAGCGCGACGGGGATCCGAAAGCGAAGTCATGAGGTTCGAAAGAAAAGAGGGGCCGGCGACGAGATCGCCGCTTCGACCGGTCGGGCCGTTCGCATCGACGAACTGCCACCACGGATTGCTCTCCAACGCCTGGCTGCCCGAGAAATTGGCAATGTAGTCGTTGTCGTTCGAGCTGATTCCGAGCGCCGCTTCAGCCAATGCGGACTGATAGGCTGGCGTGCCGAGTTGTTCCGCCGTGTGAAGGAAAAAGCGCGCCTTCAGTGTGTGCGCCAACTCGGTCCACTTGGTTGGATCGCCGCCGTAAACGAGATCGAATTCCTCGGGCCCGACCCCCGCTCCCGTCGCCAGATCTGCAATGCCCTCCGACAGCAGATTCTGGACATCGGTGTACACCGTCTGCTGAGGATCCAGCACGGGCTGCTTGTACACCGAGAACGAGTCCGCCTGCGAGAACGGAATGTCCCCCCAGATGTCAGCATCGGTGCCGATCATCCATGCTTCGACGATCTTGCTCACACCGAGCATGAGGCTGTCGCCGAAGATCGACGAGATCGAATCGATCTTGAGCAGGTCCAGACGGCCACCACCCTGATATGCACGGGAGAATTCCGCGTCGAAGCTGCCTTCCACGACACCGTTGTACTGATACTCGTTCAGCATCTGGCGCGCGACGCCGATCGTCTGCTGCATCCACAAACTGGTCAACCGCGCCAGATCTCCGGACTGCATCTGCCAGAGGTTCGACTGCACCGACCCGAAGAACTGCTTCGGCGATGCGTTGAGCGGGTTGTTGGGATCCGTAGTCAGATCCCCACCCTTCAAAAAATTGTTGCATCCGGCCGCAGCGACTGTCAGCACCGCCGCGCAGATGGCTCCCTTGAATTGCTTTTTCACTGTGGGATTCTCCTTCGCTTAGCGGTTCAGACCGATCGATACGACGAACGACCGAGTCTGCGGATTGTTGAAGTAATCGATACCCTGCGTCTGGAATTGCGCGCCGGTGAGGTTCGTCTCCGGGTCGATTCCCTTGTAGTTCGTCCACGTCTTGAGGTTACGGCCAGCCAGACGGAGATCGATCGAAGAGAGGCCGATCAGGTTCGAGACCCACTTTCCGTCGAACGTGTACGCAACCGAGATCTCGCGCAGCTTCGTGTACGTACCGTCTTCCATGAACTGCGAGCTCACGGGGCCGAAGCCCGATCCCAGACCCTGGAACCAGTCCTCATCGATCACGACCGGCGTACCCGCACCCGGTCCAACCACCGGGCCGGAGAGGTATGGATAGTCCTTGCCGAACGTGAACGACTGGCCACGAACGTCGGTGTCCTTGTGGGTGCCGAAGTTGTAGAGCGCGCCGCGTGTGCCGTTCCACACCTGGCCGCCCTCCTTGTGATCGACCAGCGCCGAGAACTGGAACTTGCGCACACGGAAGCCCGTGCGGATCGATCCCAGCCAATGCGGATCGGGATCCGCGATCACGCGATCCGTCGGATCTTCAACCGGGAATCCATCCGCGCCGATGTAGAGCGCATTCTTCGGAGCACCCTGACAGACATCGGCATCGATGCTGTCTGCCCCGACGAACAGCCCGCGGTTGCAACGAACGAAGTCCTCTCCACGCAGTCCGATGTCGCTGCCAAGTGTGGCCGCGCCAACGGCGCCGGCGAACGTACCGCCGGCCTGCGCGAGGTTCTCGACGAAGGTGGCGCCGTTCAGGAAGAGCACTTCCGTGTTGTTCCTGGACCAGTTCACGCCGACATCCCAGGAGAAGTTCGGCCTGGTGATCGGGCGGATGTTGAGGGACATTTCGTAACCGGTGTTCCGAAGCCTGGCTCCGTTCTGCAGCTGATTGCTGTAGCCCGACGTGAGCGGAATAGGCACAGGCAGGATCACGTCGACCGAGTTCGAGCGATAATACGTGAGCGCCAGGTCGACCTTCTGGTCGAAGAAGCCGAGGTCGGTTCCACCCTCGAACTCCTTCTCGCGCTCCGGCTTGATGTTCGTGTTGCCGAGCGCGCCGGAGCCGGCTCCCAATGCACCGAACGCCGAGTTCGAGTACAGGCCGCCGTTGCCCTGCTGCGTAGCATTCAGACCATCTCCGAAGCCGGTGAAGAACTGACCGCCCGGTACGAGCACCGTGTTCGTCGAGTAGACGCCGGGCTCCTTACCCGTTTCGCCGTACGACGCGCGCAGCTTGCCGTAGCTGAACAGCCCCTTCTGATCCGTCTTACCCAAGGCGTTGGTGAAGCTCCATGCAACACTCGCCTTCGGGTACCAGGCGCGCGGGTTGCTCTCGCCGAAGGTCGAGAACCCGTCGTTGCGCAGGGCCGCGGTCAGATAGAGCTGGTTGAACAGGTCCGCCGTCGCCTGGCCGAAGTAGGACTCCGAGTGTACCAGCGACTTGAACTCGTTCGGAATCCACGACGTCGTGTTCTGGAGATTGAACGGCGTGGCGGCAACGAGCGTCTGCCCGTTCACATCGGTCTCGCGGAAACGACGCGAGTTCAGATTCTGGCCGAGGGTGAACGTACCCGAGAACGACGGCGAGAAGGTGTGGCTCAGTGTCGCGGTCAGGTTGTGGTCGACCTGCAGGTTGTTTCCGTCCGTGCGGAAGATCTGCCCCTGCGGAAAGCTCGAGGACGACTGCGCCATCGCGTCCAGCAGCTGGTTGTTGTAGTAGTCCGCGCCCAGGGTGTACTCGATCTTCAGCCAGTCGGTTGCATCATAGTTCAGGTTCAGGTTTCCGTACGCGCGGTTCGTCTCGCCCGTGTTCGGATCCTGAAAAATGACGAAGAACGGATTGTCGTAGCCGCGACCCACCGTGTTGTCGAACAGCACGGGCTGCGGATAGCGGTACGACCGCTGCGTCTTGGTCAGTGTGTCGAGATAGATCTCGTTGTTGAACGTCGGCGTCGTGCGCATGGCGCCGAGCATCAGACCCGAGACGTTCGACCCCTTCTGAATGAACTGTCCGCGCGCATCGACATAGGAGAAGTTGCCGCCGACAGTGAAGCGATCAAAGAGATGGTGCGACGCCTTGAGGCGAACGGTCTGGCGCTTGTACGCGTCATTCGGACCGACGATGACACCACGCTGATCCGTGTATCCCGCCGAGAGGTAGAATACCGTCTTTTCGTTACCGCCCGAGGCCGAGAGCACGTTGTCCGACGTGTGACCGGTGTCGAACAGCTCATCGAAGTGGTTGTACACCTGTGTGCCAGCGGGGATGGGCGAGCCCCAGGACGAGCTCGAGAGCCGGCAGCCCGGACCGTCGCAAACGCCTCCAGTGGTGTCGGACGTGATACCGCCAAGTCCCTGACCGAAGTCCGTCTGCAACGGGATCTTCTTGTTGACCTTATCCCACGAATAGTTCGTGGAAAGGTTGTAGTGCGTGCCCCCCGCATGGCCGCTCTTGGTGGTGATGAGCACCACGCCATCGGCCGCGCGCGCGCCGTAGACGGCTGCGGCAGCTGCGCCCTTGAGGATCGTGACGTCTTCGATGTCGTTCGGGTTGATGTCGGCCGCGCGATTCGGCGCGACGACGCCGCCCAACTGACTTTCGGCGGACATGGTCGAGTTGTCGATCGGAACGCCGTCGACGACGAACAACGGCTGCGCATCGCCCGAAAGCGACTTGATGCCGCGGATGCGGATGTACGACGACGAGCCCGGATCACCCGACTGTCCGGTGACGGCGACGCCAGGCGTCTTGCCGGCCAGCGCCTCGACGACGTTCGACTCGTGCGACTTGGTGATGAGCGTGGAATCCACGGTGGAGACCGCGGTTCCGAGCTTCTCGACGGAGCTGGTCAAACCGAGTCCGGTGACCACGACCTCGCCGAGGCGAAGCGGATTGGACGCGAGCGCGAAATCCTGCGTGAGATTTCCGGCCAGCGTGACGGTAGCCGACTTCGCCTGATAGCCGATCAGGCGCGCCGTGATCGTGGCGGTCTGACCATGCGCGCGCGCTGCGGGGACGACGAGCGTATACCGCCCATCCTCGCGCGTGAGCGCTACGATGTTGAGCCCTTCGACAGTGACGCTGGCAGAATTGAGGGGCGCATTGCCCTCGATGCTGGTCACCGTTCCCGTGATCGTGACGGCTTGCTGCGCAGCTGCGAGCGCCGGCAGCGCAAGCAACGCGAGCACGAAAGCCATTACTGACCTAACAGATCTTCCCATGCTTCCTCCTTGCCACCTCTTCCAAAAGGTGTGTGGACGACGATGGAGCTTGTCTGGTTGGCTGACGAGCGCGCGCGGATGTCACGCTCGCCCGGATCTGATGCCGCTTCGGCTCTTCCCTCCTCGTTGCGGTGCGACTGCACGCGGCGGCACGACACGCATGTGGTGATCGTCGGAGACGATGCTCCGCATCACTCAGGATAGGGCCAAATCGAGGATGCTCGAGATGGAACCTTTTCGTGGTCGTCACCTTATGGTCACGAACATAAAGTGCCACACGGCACAGTGCAAGAACGCTGCAAGGTATGTCAATGCCATGTCAGAACGAGTCACCCATACCATTATGGGTGGCGGAGTTAGTACACGCGGGCGTATGTTCACACATGCATCGCATCCCGGTCTCCCAATGGGCCGCGCTCGCGCTGATTCCTCTCGCCCTTGCGGGCTCCCCAGCAGGCATCCGGGCCCAACTGGTGGGCGACACCGCAGCCGCCGGGAGGGTCGCGCACCCTCATCCCCGCTCGCTGGTGCTGGGCATCGTCGGCACGGTCGTTGGCGGCCTCGCGGCCTTTGGCTTCAGCAAGGGCTCCGGCGGGCATCGCAGTGTGGGCACCATCGCCGTAGGGGCCGCTGCAGGAGGGCTCGCGGGCTTTTTCGTGGGGCGCCAGCTGGACGAGCGCCGCGCGGTCGCCTTCCACGGCACCCCACAGCTCCGCATTCCGAATGTCGGCGTGGAGCTGGAAGGCGAGCCGAGCGTGCTCGCGCTGCGGGACAGCGTGGCGGCGGTGGGGAGCAGTGCCGGCGTCGAGATGTTCGCCGACATCGACTCGCGTCTGCTGCTCGTGTCCCACCGGGCATCGGGGCTGCACGGCGTGGATGCGCTGGACATCGCGCCGAGCTCGGGGTGGCTGGCGATCGGTTCCCGCTCGGGACTCTACCTCTATCCTCCCGAGCGCGGTCCCGGGATTCTCGTGCGGCGGGCAAGCGTGAACGCGATCGCGGCAACGGCAGCCCGTGTCTACGTCGCGCTCGACAACAGGGTCGAGAGCGTGCCGGTCAAGACGGACTCGGTTCGCGAGTACCCGGGGGCGACGCTCGATGCGCCCATCCGCGATCTCCAGGTGGACGAGCCGCGCGGGCTGCTCTGGGCGTCCACGGACCACTCCCTCGTCGCGCTTCGCATCACCGGCGACAGTCTCGCGCCGCTCGGGTCCGTGCCACTGGCCGGGAGCGGGCTGCGGTTCACCATCCGGAAATCACTGGCCGCGGTGGCCATGGGCGAGAAGGGTGTCGCATTCTTCGACCTCTCGGACCCCGCGCAGCCGAAGCTCGAGTCCGTCTGGACCGCCGCCCACTTCGCGTACGATGTGTCGATCGATGGAGCGCGCCTGTACGTGGCCGCTGGTCCCGAAGGGGTGTATCTCGTGGACCTGAGCGGCGAGACGCCGCGAACCATCGGATTGGCCCGGTCGCTCGGCTTTGCGTCCGCGGTCGTCTCCGGCGATGGCCGTACCTTCATACTCGATCGTCGCACGAACCAGCTGCGACGCATCGTCTCCAGTCATTAGCGATTCCACTCATTAAGTGAATTGAGGAGCACGTGAAGCCCAGAATTCCCCTGATCGCCGCGGTCGCCGCGTTCGTCGTACTGCTGGCGTGCGGCAAGAGCTCGAGCGCGAGCGCCGCCGCTTCCACCGGTCCGGACAGCACGCTGCTCAAGCGCGCGGACCATGCACGCATCGAGGGGAGCGCCAGCGCGCCCGTGTGGGTGATCGAGGTGAGCGACTTCCAGTGCCCCTATTGCCGGCAGTTCCACGACGACACGTACGGTGAGCTCAAGCGCGCCTACGTCGATTCGGGAAAGGTGCGCCTCGCCTACGTGAACTTCCCGCTCTCGATGCACCGCAACGCATTCGCGGCTTCGGAGGCGGCGATGTGCGCGGCCGCGCAGGACAAGTTCTGGCCCATGCACGACGCGCTGTTCACGACGCAGAAACAGTGGGAGGGGTTGGCGGCGCCGCAGCAGATGTTCGACTCGCTCGCGGCTGCGCAGGGCGTGAACCTGCCCGCGTTTCAGAAGTGCACGGCGTCTCATCTCACGAAGCCGCTCATCGACGCCGACATCGACCGCGCGAGCAAGCAGGGCGTCGAATCCACGCCGACCTTCCTCATTGGCGGAATGATGGTGACCGGCGCGCAGCCGCTCGCGAACTTTCGCCGCGCGATCGACTCGGCGCTCACGCTCGCGGGCGGGGCGGCGCGTTGAGACAAAACGCCGCGTGGGGCTCACGGTCGCGTGTCGCGACCATGAGCCCCACGATATTCGACCGAGCGGCGAGGACCACCGGTCAAGCTACTTCCTAGGCCTTACCGGCTTCGAGCGATCCTCGCCGCCTGCTGGTCACTAGACAATGGATCACCTCCTCGTTGCAGGGTTCGACATCGGGCGGGAAACAGCACCCAGCGCCGCGCTGCGCGAACGCGCGCGGCGTTCGGGGAAAAAAATACAGGGAGTACAATTGGCGCGCAACCGTTCGGAGTTTCCACAGCGCTCGCCGTGCACACGCGCGCCGCGCGGGCTCCGGTCGCGCGCGTGAATTTTCTGCTCGGGGGTGCCTACGAAGGTGCGGTGCAGCTCGCGCGCGCCGCGGCCGCGCTCGCGCCCGCGCGCGGGGGAAAGTTGGCAGCCACCTTTCGCGCGCGCCGCGGCATCCGCGCGCGCTACGAGCAGTGGCATCGCGAGACGCGCAACGCGGAGCGGCCGCTCGTCTGGATGCACGCGTCCTCGGTGGGCGAGGGGCTGCAGGCGCGCCCGGTGCTGGAGCGGCTGCGCTCGGATCATCCGCATCTGCAGCTCGCCTACACGTTCTTCTCGCCGAGCGCGGAGGGGTTCGCGCGCTCGCTCGATGCGGACTTCGCGGAGTATCTGCCCTTCGACTCGCGAGGCGACGCACGCGTGACACTCGACGCACTCTCGCCACGCGTGCTCGCGTTCTCGAAGCTCGACGTGTGGCCCGCGCTGGTGGCCGCCGCGCGCGCGCGCGGCGTGCGCACCGCGCTCCTGAGCGCCACGCTCGCACACCGCTCGCGCAGGCGCTCGCGCATCTCGGGCGCGTTCACGCGCGGTGCATACGCGGCGTTCGACGCGGTGGGCGCGATCGATGAGGCGGATGCGATACGTCTGCTCCAGCTCGGCGTCCGCGAGCAGGCGATCTCGGTCACGGGCGACACGCGCTACGATCAGGTGTGGGCGCGCGCTCGGCACGGCGCATCACGCGAGACGCTGCTCGCTCCCTTGCGCAGCGAGCGCCCCACGCTCGTCGCCGGATCGACGTGGCCGGCGGACGAGCGCCAGCTGCTCCCCGCATGGATGGTCGTACGCGGAGAGGTGCCGGGCGCGAGACTGATCATCGCGCCGCACGAGCCCACGCCGGCGCATCTCCGGCACGTCGCCCGGTGGGCGGCGGCCAACACGCTCACGCTCGCGCGCGCGAGCGCTCTTCCGCACGGCGCCGATGCCGACGTGATCCTGGTGGACGGCGTCGGGCTGCTTGGCGATCTCTACGCGCTCGCGGACGTTGCCTTCGTGGGCGGGGGCTTCCATGGCGCGGGGCTTCACTCGGTGCTCGAGCCGGCGGCGTTCGGCGTGCCCGTGCTCTTCGGGCCCCGCCACGAGGCGAGCCGCGATGCCTCGCTGCTCCTCGCCGCGGATGCCGGCGCACCGGTGAGCGATGCCTCCGCCATCGCGGCGCGACTCGAGGCGCTGCTCACGCGCGCGGACACTCGCGGCGCGCAGGGCGCGCGCGCGCGGGGCGTGGTCGAAAAGGGTTTGGGAGCAGCCGCGCGATCCTCCGCGCTCATCACCGCGCTGCTCGGGAGCTGACCGGTCCTACTCCCGCCCCGCGTGCTCCCGCGCCACTGCGCCCGCGCGCGCCGGATGATGGAGGAGAAATCCCTGGACGAGCGGCACGCCGATGCGCTTGACGGTGTCCAGCTCTTCCGCGCGCTCGATGCCTTCGGCGATCACCATGGCGCCCTGCTCCGTCGCGAACCCCACCATGGTCTCGACGAGATTCTGCTTGATGAAGTTCGTGTCGATCGAGTTGATGAGGGAGATGTCGAGCTTGATGAAGTCCGGCTCCAGGTTCGCGATCGAGCCGAGTCCGGCGTAGCCGCTCCCCGCGTCGTCGACGGCGAAGCGGAAGCCGCGCTCGCGGAAGGATCGCAAGCGCTCGCGGAACTTCGGGTAGTCCTTGATCGCGGTGCGCTCCGTGATCTCGAGGACGATGCGCCGCGGATCGATCGAATCGAGCACGCCGAACCCCGGATCCGCGAAGTCGTGCGGATCGACGTTGAGAAAGAGCAGCTGCTCGCCCTTGAGCAGCTCCTTCGCGCCGGCGAGCGCGCGTGCACGGCACAGCCGGCTCAGCTCCCATACCAGATCCGCTTCCGCCGCGACTTCGAACATCACCTCGGGGCTGCGCAGATTGCGCGGCACGCCGCGCGCGAGCGCCTCGTAGCCGAAGATCTCGCCCGTTTCGGCGAGCACGATCGGATGGAAGTCGATGTACACCGAGCCCTCGTGGAGCACGCTCTTGAGCGTGGCGGTGCGCCGCACGCGCTCGCGCTGCTCGACGCTGCGCGCGGCATTGGCCGCCTCGCGGACGCCGCGATAGATGAGGCGCTCGAAGCGGATCTTCGGCGAGTAGTATACGTGCGATGAGCCGATGAAGATCTCGAAGAGCGACGAGACATCTTCACCGTGCACCTCTTCGAGCCTGTTGCCGACGAAGAGCTGCAGCTGCCGCCCCGCTTCGGTGATCCGCGCGTCCGTCGGTACCGGCTGTCCCTTCTCCGGGATCTGCAGAAAGATGAAGTCATCGTCGTTCGGAAAGCCGACCATCATTCGCGTGGTGCCGATCGAGCGCGAGTCGAGGAAATCGTGCACGGCCCCCGCGGTGGTCTCCAGCACCTGATCGAGCTTCTCCCAGCCGTAGATCTCCTCGATCTTCGAGTAGCGCACGAAGTTCAAATAGTGAATGATCACCTCGCCGCGATCCTTGATCAGCCCGCGCATGCGCTCGAGCATCACCGGAAGTGTGGGCATGCCCGTGAGGGGATCGTAGAGCATCTCCTCGTACTCCACTCTGTCGATGCGATGCGCGAAGCCGAAGCCCGGCGCGGCGACGCGTGCGAGGGCGGAGCGAATGCGCCACGAGATCTCTTCCGCCGTCGCGGGCGCCAGGTACCAGTCGTCGACACGGAACTCGATCGCGCGGCGATACGCGACGTCGTTCCCGCCCGCGAGCACCACGGCGATGCGACGCGCGCTCGCGTGCTCGACGATCGCGCGCAGCAACGACGGATCATCGGTGGAGACTACGACCGCGCGTGCGGACGCATGGGCATCGATCGCCGCCGGAAGGCCCGATGCAGGGTGTACGAAGACGACGTCGAGCTGCAGGATCTCGGCTGCATCCGCGAGAGCCCCGTCGGCGCTGTCGGTGAGCAGAAAGGCGCGTGGGGCCGTGGTCATGCGTGCGGGGTGACGAGCGCGAGGTTCCGCCGCACACGCAGCTCGAGATCGGGGAGATCGATGGGCTTCGTGATGTAGTCATCGGCGCCGGTCTGCAGCGCGGACTGCTTGTCGTTCCAGTCCGAGAGCGCCGTGAGCATGATGATGCGCACGTTGCGCCCGTGCTCGGGATGTTGGCGCATGAGCCGGCACACTTCCCACCCGCTGCGCCCGGGCATCAGCACATCGAGCAGCACGAGTGACGGGCGGGCAGACTCGAAGAGCGCCATCGCCTGATCCCCATCGTGGGCGACGAGAACCGGAAAGCCGCGTGACTCGAGCAGCGCGCGCACGATCTCCGCGTTGTCATCGTTGTCGTCCACAACGAGAATGGATTGCGCGGAGGGACGGTTCATGTGCGCTCCTGGGCGGGCACGCGCCGGGCATCCGAGCCCGCCGACCGTGCGCGGCCGGGAGTCGGCCGCGCACACGCTGCAAGCTAGCGGCGCGGTGCCATGTTCGGACGATACGTGAGGCCGATCCCGAACGCCGTCTGGCTGTCACCCGAGCTGACTCCGCCGATCGTGAGCGCAGCGCGGATGCCGATCGAGCTCGTCACGTCGAGACCCGCGCCAATGTCGAAGTCGAGCTTGAGATTGGTGCCGATGCTCTCGAAGTTCGGGTTGGGATGGCACTCGCTCGCGCACACGTCCACCGACAGACGCGGCGAAACGAACGGCGTCAACGCCAGACTTCCGGCCAGCGGAAAGCGATGTCCCGCGACCACGCCGATGGGAATGCGGATGAAGCTCTGGCTCCCGAAGGCTCCGTACAGGCCGCCCGTGAGCAGCAGATCGATGGGCGTCTGCTGCGTGGACCGCATGAGCGAGTACCCGAGTCCCGCACCCGCGAGGAACTTCGTGTTGTCAGTTGGAGTGGCGACGCCGACATCGAAGTTCGCCATGAAGTCCGGCGTGATGCCCTCGCGCCATTGAGCGACGGCGCTCGTGCCGTAGTCCCCGCCACCCGCGACGAGAAAGGTGAAATCGCGCGTCGAGATCTGCGGGGTCTGGAGCGTGGGATAGTGCCAGGCCTGCGCCGACGCGGCGCTCGCGCCGAAAGCCACAGCCGCACATGCAACTGCGACGGCCTTGGCGAACAACGAACGTGTATGCATTGATCTTCCTCGAATTCGGTTAGTGAAAACTGCTACGGTGTCGGAGTCGCAGCCGGCGTCGTCACGGGCGTCGTGCTCGATGTCGAATCCGGTGCGGCGTCTCGCGGTGCCCGCCTTCTGGGTCTCTCCACCTCGTCGCTCGCGTTCGGGCGATGCAGCGCATACGAAATGCCGAGCCCGAATATTCCTCCGGTTGCGCCAGCCTCTCCGACTCCAGCCTTCGCTCCCGTCTCGTATCCCAGAGTCACTCCGACCTGCGGTAGAACGGCCGCGTCCACGCCAAAGGACACGCGAAACAATCCGTGCGTGCTCGTCTGGCCGTTCTCACGAACGCGGCCCCAGCTGTAGAACGGTGAAACATAGCCGGAAATGGCGCGTCCGCTCGCGCCCAGCGCACGCCGGTAGCCGGCCGCGATGCCGAGAGGGATCTGCCAAGCGGTGACACCATCACGTGTCGCCCCCCCCATACCGACGAACGGCGCCACGCCGAACTGCGGGAAGCGATGGAACACGGGCACCATCAGTCGGGCGCCGTACGTCGCCGTGCCGGAACCGAACTTCGGATCGAGATACGCAATTCCGCCCGAGAGCGCGTACTTCGCGGACATTGGCGCCCATGCGACCGCGGCGCCGTACGAGCTCAGATCGTTCCCCGAGCCGAAATCCACACCCACCGTGAAGCCGCGATTCGTGAACGCATTCTGCAGCACGGGCGCGCCGAGCATCTGCGCACGCGCGATCGAGACAGCTATGAGTGAAAACGCGATGATCGTTCCGGAAACCGACAGCGAACGCTTCGTGAGCACGCGAAACCTCCAAAAAAAACGCGGGCCCAGCTGTCCAGGCCCGCATGCTCTCAGTGCAATGAGCGTGCGCAACTAGATCGCCGTCGCCTTTTCCGTTACCACGCGCACCTGATCATCCACCACCTGCAGAAATCCACCGGCCACGGAGAAACGCTGACTCCCTGCTCCGCCTTCCACGCGCAACGTGCCCGCGCCCAGCGCGGTGATCATCGGCGCGTGCCCCGTGAGAATGCCAAGCTCGCCGTCGAAGCCGGGCGCGACCACGGAGCTCGCGTCGCCTTCGTAGAGCACCTTCTCCGGAGAGATGACCGAGACTTTCAGCACGGTGCTCAGCTCTTGAGCGTCTTGGCCTTCTCGACGGCTTCGTCGATCGACCCGACCATGTAGAACGCCTGCTCCGGCAGATCATCGAACTCGCCCGCGACCACGCGCTCGAACGACTCCACGGTGTCCTCGAGCTTCACGTATTTGCCCGGAATGCCCGTGAACTGCTCGGCCACGGCGAACGGCTGCGAGAGGAATCGCTGCACGCGGCGCGCGCGGCCGACGATGCGCTTGTCATCCTCGCCCAGCTCGTCCATGCCGAGAATCGCGATGATGTCCTGCAGCTCCTTGTAGCGCTGCAGAATGCGCTGCACCCCCGACGCGGCGTTGTAGTGCCGGTCGCCCACGTACTGCGCCGCGAGAATGCGCGAGCCCGAGTTGAGCGGATCGACTGCGGGATAGATGCCGATCTCCGTGAGCGCGCGATTGAGCACGACCGTCGCATCGAGGTGCGCGAACGCCGCGGCCGGCGCGGGATCGGTGATGTCGTCCGCGGGAACGTAGATCGCCTGCACCGACGTGATCGATCCGTTCTTCGTGGACGTGATGCGCTCCTGCAGATCGCCCATCTCCGTCGCGAGCGTGGGCTGGTATCCGACGGCGCTCGGCATGCGCCCGAGCAGCGCGGACACTTCGGAGCCGGCCTGCGTGAAGCGGAAGATGTTGTCGATGAACAGCAGCACGTCCTGGTTCTCGACATCGCGGAAGTACTCGGCGATGGTGAGCCCGGAGAGTCCCACGCGCAGGCGCGCTCCCGGCGGCTCGTTCATCTGGCCGTACACGAGCGCGACGGAATCGAGAATCTCGGCTTCCTTGAACTCGAGATACAGATCGTTTCCTTCGCGCGTGCGCTCCCCCACGCCGCAGAACACCGATCGCCCGCCGTGCCCCTTCTGCACGTTGTTGATCAGCTCCTGAATGATGACCGTCTTGCCGACGCCCGCGCCGCCGAAGAGACCGATCTTTCCGCCCTTCACGAACGGCGCGATGAGATCGATGACCTTGATTCCCGTCTCGAAGATCTCCGTTTTCGGCTCGAGATCGATGAACTCCGGGCTCGGACGATGGATCGGCCAGCGGAGCGCGTCCCTCGGAATCGGTGGACCGTTGTCGACGGGATCGCCGAGCACGTTGAGGATGCGGCCGAGCGCCGGCTCGCCCACGGGAACCGTGATCGGCGAGCCGGTGTCGGTCACGCGCATGCCGCGCTCGACGCCGTCGGTGGTCGACATCGCGACCGCGCGCACCTGATTGCGGCCGATGTGCTGCTGCACCTCCGCCGCGAGCTTCACCTGCGTGCCTCCCTCGGCGAGCTGGTCGATCGTGATCTCGTTGAAGATCTCCGGCAGGTTCTCGGACTCGAACTCGACGTCGAGCACCGGCCCGATGACCTGCACGACCTTTCCGATATTGTGGTCAGCCATGATTGATTTCCTGAAGGTCAGACCGAAGCACGCGCTCCGGATTGTCTGGCACGATCATCCGCTCAGCGCTTCCGCGCCGCCGACGATCTCGGCGATCTCCTGCGTGATCTGCGCCTGCCGCGCGCGGTTATAGGTGCGACGGAGCACGTTGAGAATCTCGCCCGCGTTGTCCGTGGCCGCCTTCATCGCCGTGCGGCGCGCGCCCTGCTCGCCGGCCACGGTCTCGACGAGCGCGCGGTAGATCGCGTTGCGCACGTAGAGCGGCAGCAGGGCGTCGAGAATGTCGTGCGCGTTCGGGAAGAGCAGATAGTCGCGCGCGGGCCCGTTGCGCACCGGCGGCGCGACCGGCAGCACGCGCTCGGCAACCGGCGGCGTGGAGAGCGGTGAGTTGTACTTCGCGTACACCACGTACACCGCATCGAGGCGCCGCTCGATGAAATCGCTCATGAGCGTGTCGACGAGCTGCGACCCGTGCTCCGCGGTGGGCTTGTCGCCGATGTCGGTGCGCGAGCTCGCGATCTTCGCCCCGATGTAGCGGAAGAAGCCGAGTCCCTTGCGGCCGACGATGTGCAGATCGGTCTCGACGCCCGCAGTGGAGAGCCGCGCGAGCAGCGAGCGCGCTTCGCGAATGAGATTGGCGTTGAACGCGCCCGCGAGTCCCTGATTCGACGTGATCAGCAGCACCGCCGCGCGGCTTCCGCGAACAGGCGTTCCCTGCTCGTTTGCGGCGGGCTGCCGCAGCAGCGGGAAGCGCTCCGCGAGCTCGGGCGAGTAGAGATCCGCGATCACCGCCTCGAGCGCGCGCGCGTACGGGCGCGCGGCCACGACGCGATCCTGCGCGCGCTTGAGCTTCGAGGTGGCGACCATCTCCATGGACCGCGTGATCTTGCGCGTCCCTTCGATAGACTTGATTCGGCCCTTGAGCTCGCGTCCCTGCGCCATGAGTCAGCTGGTCGGGTGCGAGTGGCTACTTCGCCGCAGCCGCGGTCGCGGCAGGCGTTGGCGCTCCGGCCGGCGTCGCCTTGAAGGCCGCGATGCCGCGCTTGAGGTTCTCCTCGATCTCCTTGGAGAGCACCTTCTGCTCGCGGATGCCGAGTCCCACCTGCGGATAGCTGGTGGTCATGAATGCGAGGAACTCCTTCTCCCACGCGCGCAGCCGCGACACCTCGATGTCGTCGAGAAATCCGTTGGACACGGCGTAGATGATCATCACCTGCTGCTCGACGGGCATCGGCTCGTACTGCGGCTGCTTGAGCACTTCCACCGTGCGCGCGCCGCGCTCGAGCTGTGCCTTGGTGGTCTTGTCGAGATCCGACGCGAACGCCGCGAAGGCTTCGAGCTCCCGGTACTGCGCGAGATCGAGGCGGAGACGTCCCGCGACGGAGCGCATGGCCTTGATCTGCGCCGCACCGCCCACGCGCGACACCGAGATTCCGGCGTTGATCGCGGGGCGCGTACCGGCGTTGAACAGATCGGCCTCGAGGAAGATCTGGCCGTCGGTGATCGAGATGACGTTCGTCGGGATGTAGGCCGAGACGTCGCCGGCCTGCGTCTCGATGATCGGCAGCGCGGTGAGCGAGCCGCCCGGCTTGAAGATGTGGACGTTGTCCACGACGCTCGCATCTTCGCTCAGCTTCGCGGCGCGCTCGAGCAGGCGTGAGTGGAGATAGAACACGTCACCGGGATACGCTTCGCGGCCCGGCGGGCGGCGCAGCACGAGCGAGATCGAGCGATACGCGGCCGCCTGCTTGGAGAGATCGTCGTAGACACAGAGCGTCGCCTTGCCCTCGTTGTACATGAAGTACTCGGCCATCGCGCATCCCGAGTAGGGCGCGATGTACTGCATTGGCGCGGGGTCGGATGCGGCGGCGACGACGACGATCGTGTACTCGAGCGCGCCGGTTTGGCGGAGCTTCTCCACTGTGGAGGCAACGGTGGACTTTTTCTGTCCGATCGCGACGTACACGCAGAGAACGCCGGTGCCCTTCTGATTGATGATCGTGTCGATCGCGATGGCCGTCTTGCCGATGCCGCGGTCGCCGATGATCAGCTCGCGCTGGCCGCGGCCGATCGGGATCATCGCGTCGATGGCCTTGAGGCCCGTTTGCAGCGGCTCCTTCACGGGCTGGCGGACGATGATGCCCGGCGCTTCCGACTCGACCTTGCGCGTGAGCTTGGCGGTGATCGGGCCCAGACCGTCGATCGGGTTGCCGAGCGCGTCGACGACGCGGCCGAGCATCTCGGGGCCGACGGGCACCTCGAGCACGCGGCGGGTGCGGCGAACCTCGTCGCCCTCCTTGAGCTCGAGCCAGTCGCCGAGAATGACGGCGCCGATGTTGTCTTCCTCGAGGTTGAGGGCGAGGGCCGTGATCTTGTTGCCGGTCTCGGATGCGGTGCACTCGAGCATCTCGCCGGCCATGGCCTTGTTCAGCCCGTAGATGCGAGCAATACCATCCTTGACCTCGAGCAGGGTGCCAACGTCTTCGACGTCGAGCTCGTGGAGGTCCGCCGCTTCGATCTCGCGGAGGAGGATGTCCTTGATTTCGGCGGGACGGAGCGTGGTTTCGGAGGCCATGTCGGCGGCGGGCTAGGAGTCACGAAAGAGAACGCGGCTTAGCTTGTGAAATTTATCACAAGCTGGCCTTTCGGGCAATAGTGGAACTGCCCATATATACCATTATGCAAGCACCCGCTAGCGGCGGAGGAAGCGCTCCAGCAGATCCGCGGACCGCACGGCGGTGAGCGCACTCGCCCGCGCGCCAACGAGGCGCGTCACGGCGGCCGAGAGCTTGGCTGCGGAGGCGAAGCCCGTGAGGCGGGCGACGGCAGCGAGATCGTAGCCGGGATTCTTCGCGAGCTCGCCCGCCGCGAGCAGGCGCACGAAATCCATGACGCGCTTGAGCGATGGGCCGCCTCCGGCCGAGAAGCTGCGGCTCAGGTGCTCGCGCGTGACGCCCAGCGCGTTCGCGATCTCGCCGGAGCCCACCGCCTGCCCCGCGTGTGCGACGATCGCGCGCCAGGCCGAGCGCTGGAGAGGCGACGTGAGCGACAGCGGCTCGGGCGGCGTGTCGAGTGCGGCGGCAAAGCGCATCGAGAATCCGTGCGCCAGAAGGGCATGGCCAAGCACGCCATCATCAGTACCGTCGGCGAGCACGTCGGCGAAGTCGAGCTCCGCGCATCGCGCGATGGCCGGCGCATCCACCGGGCGAAAGGGCGTGAGCGCGAGGAACGGAACGCTCGGGTATTCCCGCGCCAGCTCGGCCGGCCCGTGACCGTCATCGTCCGCGGTGATCTCGACGAGCGCGGTGTTCACGAATTGCGTGCGGAAGGCGTTCGCGAAATCGCGCTCGGTGCGCGCGACGAGGCCGCGCCGGTGCACGCGCGCGAGCGAGGCGCGAATGCGCGTCCGCGTGTGCTCGCGCGGAGCGTACGCGGCGACTACGGAGTGGGAGATCAATGCGCGGCCGGCGCGCCGCCCACCATCTCCGCCGCTCGCTGCAGGACCTCGCGAGCATTCGCATACGATATGAGCGCGAGCGCCTCATCGATCGGCACCCACTTGCACGCCGTGATCCCCTCCTCGCGCTGCGGGCTCGTGTCTGCGTTCTCCGATTCCATCAGAAAGAAGTGGCAGATCTTGTGGATCAGCTTTCCGCGAAAGCGGAAGTGCCAATCGATGGTGGCGAGCTCGCCGCGCACGACGAGATCGGTGAGCCCCGTCTCCTCGGATACTTCACGCAGCGCGGCGGCCTCCGGCAGCTCGCGCTTCTCCAGATGTCCCTTTGGGAATCCCCAATTGCGATAGCTGTCGCGGATCAGCAGAAAGAGCGGCCGCCCACCGTCGACTCGGTACACGACGCCTCCGGCGGAAACCTCGCGGCTCGCCCGCGTGCGCGTCACACGCCTATCCGCGCGCGGTCGCGGGGACGCCCGACATCTCGACCTCGTTGAGCGTCGCGCGCCCCTCGATGAATTGGCGGACGACCGGATCCTTCGTGTTCCTGATCTCGTCGACCGTGCCCACCTGTCGCACGCGGCCATCGTAGAGCATCGCGATGCGGGAGCCCACCGTGTACGCGCTCCGCATGTCGTGCGTGATGACGACGCCGGTGACGCCGAGCTGTTTCCGCATGCGAAGCATGAGCTCGTCGATCACTGCACTGGTCACGGGATCGAGACCGGTGGTGGGCTCATCATAGAGGATGTACTTGGGGCGAAGCGCGATCGCGCGGGCGATCCCGACGCGCTTGCGCATGCCGCCGGAGAGCTCGGCCGGGAACCGGTTCTCCGTATCGGGCAGATCGACGAGCCGCAGCGCCTCGCTCACCCGGTCGCGGATCTCGGCCGGCTTCATCTCGAGCTTCCGGAGGCCCATGGCGACGTTGTCGCCGATGCTCATGGAATCGAAGAGCGCGGCGAACTGGAAGACGTAGCCGATGCGCGCGCGGAGGGCGTAGAGCTCACGGCGGGGGAGCTTCGGCACTTCGAGGCTGTCCACGAACACGGTTCCCGAATCGGGCTCGAGAAGACCGACGATGTGCTTGATTGCCACCGACTTGCCCGTTCCGGAGTAGCCGATGATGACCATCGTCTCCCCTTCCACGACGTCCAGTGAAAATCCCTGGAGCACCTTCTTGTTGCCGAAGGATTTGTAGACGTCAATGAGCTTGATCATTCGGAAATGTGCCGAAATCGACATCGGCCGGCAACGACCGCCGAGCGCGCGATGAGGATCGCGAACGATTGAGCGGACAACGGGTACGGTAGAGGCGGGGGTGTGTGCGTCCATCCCCTCGACAACGAACGCGACGCCGGATTCGTTTTAACTTGACTTCGCCATGAGCTCGCGACGACACGCTCGTCGCGAGGCCTCCCCACTTCTCCGCGCATGCGCCGACTCGTCTACTTCGCGTTCTCGCTCATCACAGCCGCCACCTTCGTTCCGACGGTGGCG
>JAICLZ010000145.1 GCA_025929535.1 Gemmatimonadaceae bacterium | reverse complement strand
GCAGCTTTCTGTGAAGCGGCGCCCCGCGTCAAGAGCCAATCGCTCTTGCCGTTGCCAATTCTTCAGTTGTCCCGTGCTCGATCGAGCTGCTGCTCAGCCTTCTGTTCGCGCTCGTGAGTGAGACGCACTGGTCTCGGCGCAGTTGGGTGGTGCGAAGGAGCGGACGGCGCTAACTAGCTCTCGGCTCTCGACGGCGGCCATAAGCTGCGACGCGCTCGCCGCTCCCGATTCAGTCATCTCGATCAGACACGGTTTATCTGTCCCCGGCGTTAGCTCACGCGCGCGATGGTCGCGTGGGGCATGCGCAGCTTTGTTGGCGTATAGGGCGTGTTGTCTCGCCACATCGCGTAGAGAATCCCCGCCAGCCGGCGCGCGAGCGCGACCACGGCGATGCGATTGCCGCGGCGCGCGGCAATCTTGAGTGCCCATGCCCGTAGCGCCGCTGTTTCCGGAGACTTCGACCGAAGAATGCGCCACCCGGCTTCGACGAGCAGATAGCGCGCTCGCGAGTTGCCAGCCTTCGTGATCCGGCCGACCCGGCGTTTCTCTCCGGGGCTCCGCTCGCCGGGCACCAAGCCGAGGAAGGCTTCGAACTGGTGCGCCGACGCAAACCGCGTCACGTCATCAATCGTAGCGACCACCGCACTCGCGGTGAGCGGGCCCACGCTCGGCGCGGTCGCGAGCAGGGCGACAATGGGATCAGCCTGTTCAAGCGCCGTGATGCGACGATCGGCGGATTTGATCTGGGTATTCAAAGGTTCCAATACCGCAAAGAGCGGATCGAGCTCGGCTTCCAGTAGCGGCGGCACCGCCAGCGTGGCGACGCGCTGCGCGACCAGATGCGATTCGCTGCTCGGCACGCGCAGTCCCTCCCGACGGACGAACGCCTTCGCGATCGCGATGTAGCGCGTCCGCGTGCGCACCAAGGCCTCGCGCACCGCCAGCTCCGCGCGCACGTGCCGGCGCGCCGCCGACACCCGATGCGCCGGACGATAGGCACCGATACGGAGCGCCTCGGCGAGTGTCCGCGCATCGCGCTTGTCCGTCTTCACCCGCCGCGTGCGCGTGGCGTACATCGGCGCGTAATTCGGATCCGCCACAATCACCTCGTGCCCGAGCGTTTCGAGGCACTGCGCCACCCACTCGCTCTCCGTGCTGGCCTCGAGGAGGATGCGCGCGGGCGCACGAGTCCCAAACACGGCGGTGAATCGCTCACGGCTCGTCACGATGCGTTGCTCGGCCACCCCGCCGTCGATGCCCAGCGTGCACAATTGGCTCTCGCGTTTGTGGAGATCGATTCCTATGATATCCATGGCTGGCCTCCCGGTGTGTGCCTCGTCGGAAGACGATGAGCACGTTCATATGAACCACCTGTGGGGCGAACTTGCCACCACGTCGCCGTGGAGGTCCAGCCGCTTCATACCAACTAGCTAGGGCGTTAGGTCGCTACAGCCGTCGATGACTAAGAAACTTGTAGAGCGACACCGTCTCGCTGCCTTCCTCAGTTGTACTGGACGGTTGGACTTCCCAGAGCCAGAGGAAACAG
>JAICLZ010000056.1 GCA_025929535.1 Gemmatimonadaceae bacterium | reverse complement strand
GCGTGGACCAGAAGTCGGCAATCCGCGGAATGTGGTCCGCCATGTCGAGCGACTCGAAATACGGAGCGAGCAGGGCGTCGCGCGCGATCGCGGCGTAAAACTCCACGAGGAGGGGCTGAAGATCCGCATCGACGAGATCGTACCGCGGCGCCGCCGACACCGGCTGCGGCACCGGTTGAGGGCGGGCGATGGGGAGGCGGTCGAGCGCGGGAACGATGGGCAGAGTCGACATGCGTGAAAGATGATACGATTACATGGTGGGATGAATCCCCCTGCGGCAATCGTCACGCTGATCGGCAGCGGTGCATTCAGGAATGGTTTCGTGAGCAACATCGTCTTCACCATCGGTCACTCGAACCGAACGCTCGAGGAGCTCGTGTCCCTGCTGCACGGGGCCGGGATCGAGTTGCTCGTGGACGTGCGCTCCATTCCGCGCTCACGGGCCATGCCGCAGTTCAACATCGATACGCTCCCGGATGCGCTTGGCGCGGCGGGGATCCGCTATGCGCATTTGCGCGCGCTCGGCGGAAGGCGCCACCATCGCAAAGGCACGCCTCCCTCGCAGAACACGTATTGGCGTGTGGCCGCGTTCCGCAATTACGCCGACTACGCGGAGACCGATGCGTTTCGCGAGGGGCTCGACGTTCTGCGCGCGCTCGCACGCGATGCGCGCTGCGCGATCATGTGCGCCGAGGCGGTATGGTGGCGATGTCATCGCCGGATCGTCGCGGACTATCTGTTGGCCGGAGGCACGTGCGTCGAGCACATCATGGGCGAGGGACACATCGTGCCGGCGACGATCACGCCTGGTGCAATCGTGTTGTCGAATGGAACACTGCGCTACCCTGCGGAGACCGGCGATCCGGTGAGCGCGCCATGACCCTCGCGAAAGCTTTGCGCCGTGCACGTCACCAGCCCCCATTTGTTACTATTCGTACGACTCATGCAGATTGGCGCGGTCATGCGAATTGCACTGATCTCCACTCCATTTCTGGCCGTTCCACCCAGGCGCTACGGCGGCACCGAGCTGATCGTGCACGAGCTGGCGCAAGGGCTGGTCAAACGCGGCCATCACGTCGAGCTGTTCGCTACCGGCGATTCGAGGACCTCGGCCGAGCTTCGCTTTCTCTATCCCGAGGCGCTGTGGCCGCCGGAAACGCTTCCGGACGTGAACCACGCTTCGTGGGCAATGCAGCAGGTGCGCGAGCGCGGTCACTTCGACCTTATCCACGCGCACTCTGCAGTGGCGCTGGCGTGCTCGCGATTCGTTCCGGACGTGCCGCTGGTTTACACCATCCACCACGTGCGGGACGAGCAGCTGTCGGCCTTCTACCGCTTCTACGCGGATCCGCAGTACATCGCCATCTCCGAGGATCAGCGAAGGCGCGAAGTGCCGCTCCCTCACGTCACGGTCATCCATCACGGTCTGGATCCGGCAAAGTACCAATACAGTTCGCGGCCGGGCGACTACGTCTGCTTCATTGGACGCTTCGCGGAAATCAAGGGGCCGCACGCCGCGATCGATGCCGCCCGATGTGCCGGATTGCCGATTCACGTTGCCGGAGAGGTGCATCCGCCGGACGCGCGCTGGGTCGGCGTCGAGCTCGCGCCGCGACTCCGTGAGCCGCATGTCACCGATCTCGGTCCCGTCGGCCAACCGGCCAAGGCGGCGCTGCTCTCTCACGCGCGCGCACTCCTCGCGCCCGTCGAATGGAACGAGCCGTTCGGTCTCGTGTTGATCGAAGCGATGCTCTCGGGATGCCCGGTGGTCGCCTTTCCGAAGGGGAGCATTCCGGAGCTGGTCGAAGACGGTGTGACGGGATTCATCGCGAAATCGTTCGAGCACATGGTCGATCTGATTCGTCCGGGCGGTGGCATCGAGACGATCGATCGTCTCCGGTGCCGTCAACGCGCCATCGAGCGCTTCAGCGCCGATCGCATGGTGGACGACCACGTGGCACTCTACGAGCGCATTCGGAAACCGGCTGCCTCCATGCGGCTGAGCTCTGATTCGCGAGTGGCGTAGTCGGGCCGCCACCGAAATGCGAGCAGAATCGCGAACGAAGCCTGGAGTGGCCGAGGGCGTGGCCTTCGAGCGCGACTCGGCGAGCGAGCGGCCGGTGATCTCGATGGAGGAGGCGGTCGGATACGCTCCCATGCCGTGCGGCCGCGAGTCACCCGTGTCCGACGCGCTGGCGATCAAGCACGATCGGCTTTTTCTCCTCGCCGATCAGCAGGGCAACATCGCGCCGCCCGGCAACTGCTCCCTCGGGCTGTTCGAGGACGACACGAGAATCCTGAGTCACTACGAGGTCCGCGTCGCCGGCACGCCGCAGGCCCGGCTCTCGACGCAAATCGTGCAGCCCTATTTCGCGCAGATCGATCTGGCGGTCACCGACCACGCGTTCGGCGGCAACTCGTGGGATCCGAAGCACGCGATCTTTCTTCAACGCGAGCTCATTCTCGAGGATTCGCTGATCGAGCGTCTCACGCTCACGAATTTTCTCACCCGGCCGATCGACTACTGGCTCGAGCTGCACGTCGGCTGCGACTTCGCGGACATCTTCGAGGTGCGCGGCTGGAAGCGCGCGCATCGGGGCGAGTATCTGCGTCCGGTCGTGAGTCCCACGTCCATTCGCTGCTCGTATCGTGGCCGCGATGGACAGCTGATCGACAGCCTGATTCAATTCCGCGCCGCACCAGACACGATCGATGCAGGCACTGCCCGATGGGCCTTTCCGCTCGAGCCAGGCGTGCCGGTACAGCTGGAATGGGAAGTCCGCGGCACACACTCACGCGCGGTGCCGCTCGTCGCGCAGCACGATGCGTTCGAGCAACGCCGGGCGCGGCTCGCCTCGGAATACGGGAGCTGGCGCGCCGAGTGCTCGATGTGGAAGAGTGACGTCGAAGTCTTCGATGCGACGCTCGCGCGTGCGACGGACGACCTGCGCTCGCTCTACATCGGCGCCGACGGCGATCAAGTCATTTCCGCCGGAATTCCCTGGTATTCGACGGCGTTCGGGCGGGACTCGATCATCGCGTCGCTCGAAACGCTGGCGCTCAATCCGCGCACCGCGCGCGACACGCTCTCCTACCTCGCTCGGCATCAGGGCACGAAGGAGAATGCGTACACGGAAGAGCAGCCCGGCAAGATCATGCACGAGCTCCGCCGCGGAGAGATGGCCCGGAGCGGAGAGATTCCGCACGTGCCGTACTACGGGACGATCGACGCGACGCCGCTCTGGCTGATCCTGCTGCACGAAACGTGGCGCTGGACCGGTGATGATTCGCTCATACGGAAGCTGTTGCCGAACGCGCGTCGCGCACTCGAGTGGATCGACCGGTTCGGAGACATCGATGGCGACGGACTCGTGGAGTACGCACGAACATCGGATCGCGGTCTCGTCAATCAGGGTTGGAAGGACTCTGGCGACGGGGTCCCCTTCCCCGACGGCCATTTGCCAACGCCTCCAATTGCGCTCGTCGAGGTCCAGGGCTACGTCTACGACGCCAAGATTCGCATGGCCGCGCTGTTCAGGCATGCCGGCGAGCACGACGAAGCGCAGAAACTCGAGATCGAAGCGGAGCGGCTCCGCACGAGCGTGATCGAACAGTTCTGGCTCGACGAGCTCGGCACGTTTGCGCTCGCTCTCGATGGAGATAAGCGGCCGCTGCCCACCGTGACCTCCAATGCGGGCCATCTGCTCTGGAGCAGATTGCCGGATGTATCGCGCGCGCGCCGGCTCGCGGCGACGCTGCTGGCGCCCGACATGTTCTGTGGATGGGGCATTCGCACGTTGAGCGGGCGGCACCCGGTATTCAATCCCATGAGCTACCACGACGGCTCGGTGTGGCCGCACGACAATGCGATCATCGTCATGGGCCTCTCACACTATGGGCTGAGCAGCACCGCGCTGCCGGTGGTGACGGCGATGCAGGATGCCGCAGCGGCGGCGAGGCTCAATCGCCTGCCCGAGCTTTACTGCGGCATGAAGCGAGGCGGGGCATCACAACCGGTGCAGTATCCCGTGAGCTGCTCACCGCAGGCGTGGGCGAGCGGCGCGCTCTTCATGATGTTCCAGGGCGTGCTCGGCATCCTCGCCGACGCACCGGGCGGCGCGCTGCACATTCGCAACCCGGTGCTTCCGATGAGCCTCAACGAGCTGACGATCACGAACCTTCGCGTCGGCTCGGCCCGCGTGTCACTCCATTTCGGCCGGCGGGCGAGTCAGACGATCGTGAACGTGCTGAAAGTCGAATCGACGGGCGAGCCGATTCGCGTGCAGGTGGAGATCGGCTGACTCGCGAAACAGAGGTGAACGCGTCGAGATCTCAGACGTGCGCCGCATCGAGCTGCAGGTTCTTCCGGATGCCGGCATCGACCATGCCGACGGGTGCGAGTCTGCGAAGCAAGCGGAGACGACTCGCCCGGCCACCGGCGGCATACTGGAGTTTCGGGCGAATCGCCGTGGCAGCCTGCAGCACGACATCGGCGACAATCGCCGGCTGATCACCTGCGTCCATCAGCTCTCTGATCCTCTTGACGAGGGCCGCGCGGGCGTCCCGATACTCGTCGAGCTTCAAATCGGCTTCCATCGAGTTCGTGTCGAATGCCGTTTTCGTGAACGCCGGCTCGATCACCGACACGCGGATGCCCCTCGTGCGGAGCTCATGGTCGAGCGACTCCGAGTATCCCTCGATCGCGTGCTTGGTCGCGGCGTAGAGTGCCATGTAGGGCGCCGGCAGAAAACCCAGCACGGAGCCGATATTGATGATGCGACCGCTCCCCTGACGCCGCATGTGGGGCACGACCGCGCGCGTCATCCGGACGATGCCGAAGAAGTTCGTGTCGAAGATCGAGCGGGCCTGCTCGATCGAGCTTTCCTCTGCTCCCGCGGGACCGGTGCTGAAGCCGGCGTTGTTCACGAGCACGGATGAGAATCCGCTGCGCGCGCTCGCCGAGGCGTATTTGACGAGCGGCGATCGGGACGATCCGGGAGCTGGCTGCCTTCTGGCCGCGCTCGGACCAGAGGTGTCGCGTCAGTCTCCGGCCGTGCGACGCGCCATCACGGACTATGTGCAATCCGCCTGCGATCTCCTGGCCAGGCTGGTCCCGGGCAAATCGAAAAGGGCGCGACGGCAGACGGTCATCGCCACGTACGCCACACTGGTCGGCGCAATGGTCATGGCGCGAGCGGTCGATGATCGCGTTCTTTCGCACGAGATCCTGGACGCCGGCCTGGCATCGGTGACCACCTGACGATGTCACGTTCGCCCAGCGGGCGAGCCGCGGCGCCACGAAATTCCCCACGAGAGATGACCATTCACCGCTCCCGGCGCCCGCTCGCAGCATCAGCCTTGAGCGCACGAGTACGCAGCGGTTAGTTCCAATCGCGATTCACACCGTCTTCGCTGCTCTCATTTTCAATTGTGGTGATGCGCTCTCCGCTACTCGTCGTCTTCGCGTCGACAGTCTTCGTACCGATCGCGGCTTTCGCACCGGCTCGGAGCGCCGCCCGCGAGCCGCGGGCGCCGAGCGCTCGGGCGCTCATCGATTCGGCGATATCGGCCATGGGCGGCATGGCGCGTCTGCGCGCCGTTCATTCGATACGAATCGACGGTGCGCAGCACGACTATCTCGCGGGAAATTCCGAGCGCGCCGACGGTCCGTGGAAGACGGTGTACACGCGCTACGATCAACTGAGTGACATGGTTGGCGGGCGCATCCGGCGCACCTCATCCGGCACGAGCGAGTTCAACCCCGTCGCGACTCAGGCAACGCTGATCTTCACGGACAGCGTGGCATCCGTGGTTCCGGCGGGAGGAAAGGAATCCGCAGCTCAGCCGACGCAGTACGTGGACGCGAGCGATCGCCTCGATTCCGATCCGGTTCGTGCGGTGATGCTCGCACTGGCGGCGCCCGATCTCCGGCGCGACGCAACGGATACTCTGTTTCGAGAGCCCTTCGACGGACTCTCCTTCGCCTGGCGAAATGGCCGGATGCGTGTGCTTCTGGATCGTCACACCCGACTTCCGGGCGCCGTCGTGTTCGAGCGTGCCTATCCCGGCGATGTGCGCAGGCTGCCCTTCGGCGACATTCACCTCATGACGGTATATGCCGATTGGCAGATGCAACCATCGGGATTGTGGTACCCGCGCCAGTCGATCGTGACGGTCAATGGAGTCACCACGAGCGACCGGTCGATCTACCACTTCATGGAAAACGCACCGGCTCCGAACGATTCGTTCGAAGTGTCGCAGTCAACGCGCCTACAGTTCAACACTCATCAAACGCGCGCATTCACCACGGCGGTAACGCTCAACGAGCTCGGTCCGCCGGTCGTCATCCGCGACGGCATCGTCAGCCTGCGCGACTTCTGGACCACGACGCTCGTACGCCAGGACGATGGAGTGGTCGTGTTCGAGGCGCACATCAGTCCCGAGTACGCCTCTCAGGTAATAGCCGAGGCGCACCGTCGATTTCCGGATCTTCCGGTAAAAGCGCTCGTCATGACGTCGGATCCCTGGGCGCACA
This sequence comes from Gemmatimonadaceae bacterium, assembly GCA_025929535.1. Taxonomy (GTDB): domain Bacteria; phylum Gemmatimonadota; class Gemmatimonadetes; order Gemmatimonadales; family Gemmatimonadaceae; genus FEN-1250. The sequence continues at coordinate 19,395 of JAICLZ010000056.1, read as the reverse complement.
TCGGTGGGGTGCGCGAGTTCGTCGCGCGCGGAATACCGATCTACCTGCTGGACTCGAGCCGTCCGTTCATCGAGTCCCTTCTGCGCTCACCGCACACGCTGCACCCCGATGCACTGCAGCGCGCGCCGAGGCGTCCCATCATCAGGACCGTGGCGGGGCGTACGGTGGTCGGTCGTGGAAGCAATCAGTTCGTGCTGTACCCCGTGCGAGGCTCGGCCGGCGACCGAATGGTGATGGCGTACTTCCCTGGTCATCGATTGCTGTACGGTGCCGACCTGGTGACTCCCAATCCCGCGGCAGACGGCGCAGCCGTCACGTACGATCGTACGGAGGCGACCGACCTGCGTCGCGCCGTCGTGCGCGAAGGGCTCGCCGTCGATTCCGTGTTCTGCGTGCAATCGCCTGACAGGATCGGATGGAGCGCGTTCACGCCCGAGCCGTAGCTCTCGGTTCGATTCAGAAACGCCTCCTGCCGGGAGGGAACGACGAGCACCGAGCGCGTGGCAGGACGGAGCGCTGCGCGCGCGACGCCCCCGATTCCGGTATCCGCGGCACCGTCGGAACCACAACGGCCCACCACGATCAAGTCGGACTCGAACGCGTCCGCGGCGGCGAGGATCTGCAGGCGCGGATCGCCCGTTGCGACGGCAATCTCCGTGGCCGAGGAATCGAGCGCGCTCTCCGACACGCGCGCTTTCAGCCACATCACCGCCGCGGCCTCACTGCCGCGCGCGCCGATGTACGGCGCGAGCACGTCGCTCGTGACATGTAGCGCGGTGACGACACCGGGGCATTCGGGCGCAGCCCGCGCGGCCATTTGCTCCGCCCACCCGAGCACATCGATCGCGAGCGCTCCCTCGTCCACGGAGGCGAGGACACGGCGGGGTGCCCCGGAGAGCGGACCACCAGCTATCATCACGGGTGCAGCCGAACGACGCAGCAGCCGCTCGATCGTGCTCCCGAGCTGCTTGACTCCGCGCACGCGCCTGCCTGTGCGCCCAACGACGAGCAGCTCCGCCTCGTGCGCCTCCGCGACAGCGTGCAATTGCTCCGCGGGCCGCCCCGCCCGCACTTCGATTGCGCATCGCACCGAGCCGAGCGCGTCGCCGAGCGCGGTGAGCGCGATCCGCATCATCTCCGTCGTGCGGTCCGCCATCCGATCCGCGGCCAGTGCGACACCGCGCAGATAGGCGGGCATAGTCGGAACTTCGATGACGTGTGCCAGCACGAGCTCCGCCTCGGGCAGGAGGTGGCGCGCAGTCCAGCGCGCCGCAGCGAGCGACGCCGGACTGAAGTCCACGCCGATGACGACTCGAACCGCCGCCGTACGGCGCCGGATGCCATCCCACACGCGCGCGCTCACGATGCGCTGCTCCCCGTGGCTGCGCCAACCGGCGTGTCCACGTCCGAGGCCGCAGGAGACCGGAGGGCACCGTAAACGACTTGCACCGCGTGCACGGCAATCGCGAACAGCGTGTCCGGCGGCAGCGGTATCTCGAACGCATAACCTCCGCGAGCGTGCCATCGCCTCGTCACGTGCACGGGAGGAGGAACACCGACCTCGTTCACTCCCGCTGTCGATGACCACGCGCTGCTCGCTGAGCACTGCATGAGCGCTGCGTCACTCGTGCGACGTTCGCCGAGCCACCGAGTCAGCGCACGCGCCGCCAGCACACCGGCGCTGCGGGCCTCCTGTGCCGACGCAAAGCCACAGAGTCCGATGGAGTGCATACTCAACCAGCCGACCTCCCGGCGTCCATCGAGCAGGGCGTAGCGCGCGGGATCCTTCCGAATGAACGTGAGCGACATCGTCCTGACCTCCGTTGAGCGTGGGCAGCAGAATGGAGCGAGTGGCGGGTTACTCTCCGCAGTTTTTGCAGTACGCCGTCTCGGGCATGACCATCAGCCGGCCGTAGGGGATGCCGCTCTGGCAACGCGTACAGCTGCCGTAGTCGCCGTTCTCGATGCGATCGAGCGCCTCCATCACCTCCGCGCGGCGCGTGCGAGCGCGCCCCTCCAGCACGACGGCAACTCCTCCACGCTCGTGCGCTGCGATTTCAGCGTCGATCGAGAACGCATCGACGCTCGAGGCACTCTCCGAAATGCTCGTGCGCTCGAGTCGTGCGAGGTCGTAGCGCAGCTCGGCTTCGAGATCGCGGAGCTGTGCGGGTGTGAGATCGTGAGATCGAGTCATGGGTCCTCCCAGTGCGGCGGCGAATGCATCGCCACCGGTTTTTGAGTCATGTCGAGCGGAACGCAAAACGCCCCACCTCGCGACGGAGCGCGGGTGGGGCGGTGAAATCCGGCGAGCGACACCGGAGTCGAGGTGAATGACCTCTAGTCCGATGCCGTCCGATTTCTCCAGGCGTCCCGTCGCTCCACTCCGCGGCGCGTTGGCTGCGCGCCGTGCGTCGCCGCGAGGCGGACGCACGGGCGCGAGCCAACGCGCGCGTGGCGCGAGGCCGAAACACGCGTCTTGAGACTGCCCGCGTCGGACCGATGTGCGGAAAGGCCATCCGCCATTGCGGTGCGCGAGCACGCACGCGAATCGCGCCGACCGAATTCTCGGTGGGCGCCGATCATCACATTGGTGAGGTGGCTGGCGTGCGCTCGGGTAAAGTCCATGTTTGCGAAGTTTATCCCTTATCCGATGAGAAGCAACCGTGATGGTGCGGCGCTGTTCGAGTTGATACTCCTTTCATCGATCGAGGTTCCATTTCGCTCGCGAGCTCGTGGAACCTCCTGCGGCAATGCGGGTATGGGTGAGCAACTGATCGTCGGTGTTCCCGAAGTCAGTGCACGCTTCATGAATCCAGAGTCTCTCATGCGGGTGATCGCCCTCTATCCCGTTCCGCACACCACCATTCGCACGACCTGCGCGCCACGCTGCGTGGCGCGCATCGGTCGCGTGATCTCCGTCGGTGTGTGGCAAACCCGCGTGTCCGCCATGCGCCTCTCGTCGTACGACGGTGCGCCTGTGTAGGGGACACGCGAGCTCCCTCTCCAAAGGGAGCCGTGCACACCGCCTGAAGTGGCGGTGCGAATGCCCCACCGGCGCTCCGGTGGGGCATTTTCTCATCCGGCCACCGCCGGAGCATTCGCGGAGCAGGTGCGCTCCGCGGAAACTCTTCTCGACGGAGTAGGACATGCACCAGACTCATGATCACGCGATGCTCGCGCTGCCGCCCCCGTATCGCCGCTCATCCCTCGCTATCGCAGGCGAGGACACTTCGCGAACGACTTCGCGCAGGTATCGCCGTCTCCTCGTCGCATCGGACGGAAGCACGCTCTCGAAAGGCGCGCTGACCTTCGCCGCGCTTCTGGGCCGTCGCGACAACGCGCAGATCGACGTCGTGAGCGTGGTTCGGACCGCGTCGCGAAACGACAGCGCTACCGATGCCGAAGATGAATCACGTCGCACGGCGGCTCGCCTCGACTGTGTCACCGCCCAGAGCGAAGCGCTGCTCGGCACAGCCGCAGAGTGGACGGTCATGGTCCTCGCGGGTGATCCACTCGCAAGCCTCGCACGAGTCGCCTCCGCCCGGCCGTACGATCTTGTCCTCATCGGCGTTCGGCGAGGCGTGACGTGTGCGCTCGGATATTCGACCGCACTCGATCTGGCGCAGCGCATCGCGGTGCCGATCCTCGCCGTTCCCGAATTCTTCAGGTCGCTGCCGCAGCGCGCAGTGGTTGGCGTAGACGGCAGCTTCGCTGCCTCCACTGCTGCGCGCGCGGCAGTGCAGCTGCTCGAGCTCCCCGCCTCCATCGATCTCGTTCACGTCGCGCGCATCCTCGCGGCGGGCTACTCGCGTGAGCGCAGGGATGCGGATATTGGCCGACGCCTCGGTCTACTCGCGCGCGAGATGGACGACACCCACGGCCTCCGGGTGCGAAGCGTGCTGCTGCCGGAGCGTGATCCCGCGGCCGCCTTGCTTCGATGCGCGAAGCATTCACGCGCCGACCTCCTTGCGCTGGGAAGTCGTGGCTCCCCCAAGGCCCGCCCCTCGGCACAGGTCGCGCGGTCCGTGCTGCAGCGTGCCGAGCAATGCGTGCTGCTGTCCGGCGGCATGCCGCGACTCCCCACCACCTGGGCCCCGAGCTCGGACGAAATCGCGATCGCGGGCTTTGCCCCACTTGTGGCGTGAGCTATGCCGCTCAATCATGCGTGCGTGCTCCGCGCTCGCAGCGGAGCTCGATTCGAAGGAGGTTCTCATGCACGACAGAAAAGCCGATCCAACCGGAACACACGACGAAGACGCGCACACGCGCACCGGTGCCGCACCGCAGAGCACGGAGCGCGATGAAGTCTACGATGCATCGATGGACAGCTTTCCAGCGAGCGATCCGCCGTCCTGGATGGGGATGCGCGTTGGTGGACCGTCTACCAGACAAGTCGCATCGTCTCCTGATCCGAGCTCGGCACTCGGCGAACGCCCACCGCCTTCGGGTGCCTTGGCCGATCGCGCGGGCCAATCATCGCTGGCGTCGCGGTGGACGGACGTACACGTGAGTCACGTGGAAGCGCGCACCGAGGGTGCCGGCGGCCGCACGGATCGAACGGCGTTGCGGGCCGTGGTGCAGCTCGGCGATCTCGCGCCCGCGGACGTGCGCGTGACGGTCCGACATCCCGCTGCGGATACCGAAGACGCGCGCGGCAAACCCGTTCGTCTCTGGAGCACACAATCGTACCGCAATGGCGGGTTCGTCTTCGAGGCCATCACGAACGAGAGCGGCATCGCGAACAGCGGCGATCTGCTCGTGAGCGTGGAGCCGTCAGCGGCGAGGCGCGGCGGCACGACGCTGGATCCGATCGTGACGCAGTTCACGAGAAACGACATTCCTGCGGAGGTGACGAGATGCAACGAACGAATACTCAGCTGACGACCACCCGATCGCTCCCGAGCGATCGGGTCGCGAACCTCGAGCGTCGTCGCGCCACGGGACGCTCGATCAACGGTCCACTCCTCGTTGCGCTCGAGGAACGCCATCCCGTCGATGGCGCGCTTCACCTGGCGCAGGTGCTTGCCCGGCGAGATCAAGTGAACGCACACCTGCTCGCCATCGTGCGGCCACTGGCATTTCCGCAGGCGCTCGTGGCCGCGGACGATCTCGCGGCGATCGAGCAAGGTCGTCTCCAGCAGGCTCGCGACGGCGCGCGACAGGCGCTCCATCGCGCGCACGGCATCGCCACGTACTGGAGCACCGAAGCGGTACTCGGCGGATCTGCCTCCGTGCTCGCGCGAGTCGCGCGTGAGCGCGGCTCGGCGCTCACGATCATCGGCATGGCTCTCCCGCACGCGCCGGAGCGGATGGCATGCGAGGACGCGGTGCTGCAGATCGTTCGCAAGTCGCAGATCCCCGTGCTCGCGGTGCCACCGAGCACCGACCGACTGCCAAGGCGAGCGATCGTAGCAGTGGACTTCAGCGCGCCGAGCCGTCGTGCTGCAGCAATGGCGCTCACGCTGCTTCGCTCGCGGGGGACGCTCACGCTCGCGCACGTTCAGCCCGAAGTGGATTTCGCTGCGCTCGGACGTCCCGGCCTCGACGCGATCTACGCGAGCGGCCGTGACGCGCTGCTGCAGGAGCTGGAGACGGAGCTGCGCAAGCAGATCGGAGACGCGCGCGACGTCACGGTCGACACGCTCGTGCTGCACGGCGATGCGAGCGAAGCGCTGCTTGGGCGCGCGAGGGAAGGATCGTACGATCTCATCGCCGCCGGAACGGCGGGCCTCGCGGCACCGGACGTCCACGACATGGGAAGCGTCTCGAGCGCCCTTCTTCGCGGCGCAGCGTGCGCGGTGCTCGTCGTTCCCGGCGCAGAAACATCGCCGTGACGGCAGCTCCGGCTCGGAGCCGCTGGCGGATCGCGGTCGGCATCGACTTCAGCGAGTCGTCAGTGGCTGCCGCGACGTGGGCAGCGCGCGAGCTTGCGCGCGACGCGGAGCTGATCCTCGTTCACGTCATTCACGATCCACCTTCTCCGTCGTTCCTGCGCGAGCACTACCCCCGCGAGACGCTGCTCGACTTGGCACGTGCGGGCGCCGAGCAGCGTCTGCGGGAGCTCGGCCGCTCGATCGCGATGGGACTCGTGTGGACCGAGGTGCGGGTCGGCCGGCCCGAGGAGGAGCTCGCGCGCGTCGCGAGCGAATACGAAGCGCGCCTGATCGTGCTCGGCCGACATGGGGAGCGTGCCGGCCTGCGGAACCGTCTGGGCACGACCGCCGAGCGTGTTCTCGCGTGGGATGCAGCGCCGGTGCTGGTGATGGCGGAAGAGGCCACCGCGGCGCCTCGAACGATGCTCGTGGCCATCGACGACTCCGACGCCGCAGCGCCCGTGCTCCGCTGGACGCGAGAGCTCGCGCAGCGCTTCAAGGCGAAGGCCACGCTGCTCTACGTTGTCCCGCCGCAGGTATTCTCGAACGTGTCGGTGCCGGTGGAGTGGCTCTCCTCCCCAACGGTCACGCTCGCGAATCAGGAGATGCTTCAAGAGGCGGCCATGACGTGGCTGCGCACTCGAATCGCGAAGACGGCATCCGAGTCGATCATCGAGCCGGCAGCGGTGGTGGGATTTCCCGCGAGCACGATCCTCGACGAGGCTGTCGCACGCGGGAGCGACCTGATCGTGATGGGAAGCCGGGGCAAGAGCACGACCCGGCGCCTGCTCCTCGGCAGCGTGTCGTCGTCGGTGCTCCACTCCGCCCCGTGCTCGGTGCTCGTCGTGCCGCCGGAGACGCCGCCGCTATGACTTCCGAGCCGGGGACTTGTTCAGCGCTGCAGCAGCGCGTATGAGCGTTTTGAACGCATCCGCATCCAGCTCATCGCCTTCACGCAGATCGATCGCGCGCCTCGTGTTGCCCTCGAGGCTGGAGTTGAACAGTCCCGCGGGATCGCTCAGCGACGCGCCCTTCAGAAACGTCAGCTTCACGACGCTCTTGTAGCTCTCACCGGTGCAGATGATGCCGTCGTGCGACCAGACTGGAACGCCTCGCCACTTCCACTCCTCGACCACACCGGGGACCGCCTGTTTGATGAGCGAGCGCACACGCGAGAGCGTCGTGCCTCTCCAATCGTTCAGCTCCGCGATTCTCGCATCGATGAGTCGCGCGGGGGAATCGATTTTGGCCGGCGCGCGTTTTTTCATATGGGTTTGCTCAACCCCACGCGAGCTGCGTGAGCTGGATCAAGTTGCCGCAGGTATCGTCGAGCACCGCGATGACCGAGCCAGTCGTCGAGGTGACCGGCTTTGTGAACTTCACGCCCTTGGCAGCAATGCGATCGTGCTCCGCCTGCACATCGCTCACGAGAAAATTGAGTGCGGGCTGGTCTTTCCGGCGCAGCGCTTCCTGGTAGCCCTTCCCCGCGGGGTTGGCGTTGGAGTCGAGCACGAGCTCCACGCCGGTGGGCTCCTCCGGCGAGACCACCGTCAGCCAGCGGTAGTTTCCCTGCGAGAAGTCGGCCTTCCTCTGAAATCCGAGCTTCTCCGTGTAGAATCGAAGCGCTTTCTCCTGGTCATCGACATACAGCGTGGTCCACTTGATCCGCATCGTTTCCTCCTGGTCAAGGTCTGGTGTTCATGCAGTCGCTTCCGACAAGCTCATGGAGTTCTCGCGAGCAAATCGACGAGCTTCCCGCCCATCATTTTCCAGCCATGGCGCGCGCCGCCGAAGTTTCTCTTCTGATTCGCCTTGAAGCCCGACTGCACGAGCTCGAGATGGGTGCCAGACGCGGTAGGCGTGAGGGTGAAGGTCACGACCGTATCGATGTCACCCACCACCCACGCATAGCTGAGCTTTCGCTGCGCTTCGACCTCGAGCATCCGGCAATTCACGGTACCATCCCACGCGGGCTGCGGCGGCGCCCTGAACGTGAACGCCGCTCCCGGCTCGAGCTGGAGATCGACTACGGGGAGGAGCCACTCCGTGAGCAGGGCGGGGTTGGTGAGCGCACGCCAGACCTTCTGCGGCGCGTGGTGCAACTCGAATTCGAGCGAAAGGGATTCGGTTTGCGATCGTTCGGTCTTGTCGATGAGAGTCATTCGTCCATTGTCTCCAGCAGTTGTTCGAGACGATGGACGTGCTCGGTCCAGAAGGCCCGGTAGTGTGCGATCCAGTCGATCAGGGGCTTCATCCCGCGCGGCTGCACCTGATAGTACACGAAGCGTCCCTCGCGCCTGGCCTTCACCAGGCCGGCGCTTTTGAGGGTGGAGAGGTGTTGCGAGACCGCCGGCTGCGAGATGTCGAAGCGGGCAGTGAGGTCCTTCACCGCGGCTTCCCCGCGCGTGAGCGACTCGAAAATCGCCCGACGGCTCGGGTCTGCCAGTGCGTGAAAGATCCTGTTCTGAGCGGCCGCTGCGCTTCGCATGCAGAATATATAAGTGACAGCTTATTTGTTGTCAAGAGCACCAGTCGCGTTGCAGCGAGCTCGATGGCGTGACCGTGGCAAGCGCAGACGCGAAGGCCCGCCGCGACTCGCGGCGGGCCTCCCCGTTCATGTGTCGTCGTCTCAGGGGGATTGCGGCGATCAACGACTATGCTTGTACATCATCTCCACGAGCTCGTCGTACATCGCCTCTGCCGCCGGCTCGGTGGAGCGGATCGCCGAAGTCGCGCAATACTTGAGATGATTGCGCATCAGCTCGCGGCCAACGGAGCGCAGCGCCTCGTGCACCGAGGAGATCTGCGTCATGATGTCTCCGCAGTAGCGCTCCTCTTCGACCATCCGCTGCAGCCCGCGCACCTGTCCTTCGATGCGACGCAGGCGCTTGAGATTCCGTTCCTTCCCATGTGCGTCGACGCCAACAGCCTTTCGCTCCCCTTGGCCCGCGTGGGCTGCGGCTGCGCCAGGCGCGGTCGTCGATGGTGATCGTCGAATCGTCTTTGTGGCCATGCCTCACATCCTCCGGTCAGGAGCCACGCGCCGCGAGGACCCAGCGCGCCGCCGACACACATGAAAGTGACATACCCTCATACCCTATATGATCCGGAGCTCGGTGAATCACGGTCTACGCGAACTTCGCACGACGGAGCCGCAAGCTGTTCGTCACCACGCTCACCGAGCTGAACGCCATCGCGGCGCTCGCGAGTATGGGGCTCAGGAGCAGCCCGAACGCGGGATAGAGCGCACCCGCGGCGATGGGGATTCCAATCACATTGTAGATGAACGCCCAGAAGAGGTTCTGCTTCATCGTGCGCATCGTCCGCCGCGAAAGCTCCACCGCCCGCGCGGCAGCCCGCAGATCACCCCGCATGAGCACGACGTCGCCTGCTTCGACGGCGATGTCGGTGCCGGTGCCGATCGCCATGCCGACGTCCGCCCTCGCGAGCGCGGGGGCATCGTTGATCCCATCGCCCACCATGGCGACGACCTTGCCCTCCGCCTGCAGGCGCTCGATCTCCGCCACCTTGCCATCCGGCAGCACCTCGGCCACCACGCGGTCGATTCCCGCCTGCGTGGCGATTGCCTCGGCGGTTCGGCGGTTGTCCCCGGTGAGCATCACGACCTCGAGACCCAGGGCGTGGAAGCGGCGGATCGCCTCGCGGGACGTGTCCTTGATCGGATCGGCCACGGCCACTATGGCCGCGAGCGCACCATCGACCGCCACGTACATCGGCGTCTTGCCATCGTTCGCGAGACGTTCGGCATCACCCCGCAACGGGGCCGGGTCGACCGAGTAGTCGGCCATCAACGCCGCGTTCCCTACCGCGAGCGCGCTTCCGTCCACCACGCCCACGGCTCCGCGTCCCGTTACGGACTCGAACGCCTCGGGCGTGGACAGCCGCGTGCCACGGTCGCGTGCGTGGCGCACGATCGCGTCGGCCAAGGGATGCTCGGAGAGCGTCTCGAGCGAGGCGACGAGCCGAAGCACCTCGTCGCTGGACCGTCCGGATCCCGGCGCGATCACGAGATCAGTGACCGTCGGGCGTCCCTCGGTGACCGTGCCCGTCTTGTCCAGCACGATCGTGTGCAGATCGCCGGCGCGTTGCAGCGCCTCGCCGCCCTTGATCAACACGCCCAGCTCGGCGCCCTTCCCCGTGGCGACCATCACCGCGGTGGGCACGGCGAGTCCCATGGCGCACGGGCAGGCGATGATGAGCACCGCCACTGCCGCCGCGAAGGCGCGCACCGCCGGTGCGGTGCCGGCGGTGACGAACCAGATCACGAATGTCGCGATCGCGATCGAGAGGACGATCGGGACGAAGATGCCGCTGATGCGATCCGCGAGCTTCTGGATCGGCGCGCGGCTCCCCTGCGCGTCGCGCATCAACTTCACGATGCGGGCGAGCACGGAGTTGGCGCCGAGTGTGGTCGCGCGATACCGGAACGCGCCCGTGCGATTGATCGTGCCCCCGATGACGGGATCCCCCGCCTTCTTCGCCACGGACAGCGACTCGCCGGTGAGCATGCTCTCGTCAACCGCACTCTCACCCGACAGCACCTCGCCGTCCACCGGAACCCGCTCGCCGGGGCGGACGAGCACCGTCTCCCCCGCCTCGACCGCCTCGATGGGCGCATCCACCTCGACTTCGCTTCCAGCAGGATCCTTCCGCACGACGCGAGCAGTCTTCGGCTGGAGCTGCACGAGCGCGCGCAGCGCCGACGACGTTTGCTTCTTCGCTCGCGCCTCGAACGCGTTGCCCGTCAGGATGAGGGCGATGATGATGATCACCGCCTCGTAGTACACGTCGGGCGCCATGCCGCGCGCGATGAAGAAGCCCGGCGCGATGGTCGCGAGCACCGAATACAGGAACGCCGCGCCGGTGCCGACGGCGACGAGCGTGTTCATGTCCGCCGAGTGGTGCCGAAAGGCTGACCACGCGCGGGTGTAGAAGTGTCGCCCGGCCCAGAGCATCACTCCGAGTGTCGCGAACATGAGCGCACCCGTGATGGTCTGCATCGGCAGGCGGTACAGCCAGGGAAACGCCTCGTGAAAGACGGGGTGGAGCGACCCCGTTGCCCAGCGCATGAATGGATCGCCCACCCCGATGTGGCTCATGATCGGCATGGAGACGAACATCGCGATCAACCCCACGATGCCGCTCACGATCGCCTTCCGTTTGAGCTCGCGGAGCTCCTCGGCCGCCGCGCGGTCGCGGGCCTCCTGCTCCTCGAAGGCCGTCTGGTCCGGCCATGCGAGCTCCGCGCCGTAACCCGTCTCCTTGATGGCGTCGACGAGCCGCTCCGGAGTGACCACGGCAGGGTCGAAGCGCACCGTCGCCGTCTTCATCATCAGGTTCACGTTCGCGTCCGAAACACCCGGCTGCTGTTGCAGCACGCGCTGGATGCGCGACGAGCAGGCGGCGCACGTCATCCCCGAGACGGGAATGCGGACGGACTCGCCTCCAGCGTCGGGCACGGGGCGATTGCCCGGCGCAGTCGTATTCGCCGTGGCGCTCCCGGTGATCGTGTCATCGTTGCCGTGCATGATCGTATCCCTCAGTCCTCGGCCACGAGCGCGCCGCGGAGCATGCTCATTCCACACGTGAAGTCGTAGCGCCCGGCCTTTGGCGGCGTGAGCTCGACGATGGTTTTCTTGCCGGTAGGAAGAAAGCGGCGGATGCCGAAGTCGGGAAACACGACCTCCTCCGAGCAGCTCCCGCTGTCCTTTCGGTCGAAGACGAGGCGCACGGGGCGGCCCGCCTTCACCCTCACGACGGCGGGACTGTAGCCGCCGTCAACCGTGATGGTTTGTTCCTGGGACCCCGAACCGCCTGACGCGCCCGCGAGGGCGGGTGTGGCCGATCGCCCGGCCAGAAAGAAGTACCAGTTCACCCAGGCGATCGCGGCGAGTCCGGCGAGGATCACCAACCAGTCGGTTCCGTTCATCATTCTCCCATCTTCCTGGCCGTTCCGACTTCCTCGGGGCGGCCGTATCTGTCGTACGCTCGCGTATGGATCAGGCGGCGGGCGCGGCCGTGTATCCCGCGTCGCTGACGGCCTCGGCGATCTTCTCCGGCGATGCGACAGCCGGATCGTATTGGACAGTGGCGGTACCGACCGCAACGTTCTCGACCGTGACGCCGTCCAGGTCCAGCAGAGCCCTTTTCACCGCCGTGACACAGTGCCCGCAGGACATGCCGTCGATTTTCAGGGTGGTGCGAGTCATGGATCAGCTCTCGGCTCTTGTGAGTGATCGCTCGCTCGCGCGAGCGTCTCGAGCGGGCAATGATACCCCGCCCGGGTATAAGAATACATACCCCCTAGGGCTATGTCAACCGATGGCCGAAAAACAAAAAAGGCCCGGGAACAGTGTCCTGAGCCCGCTTTGCTGCTGCCGCAGCGTTTTGGACTTCTGGAGATCAAGAACACGAGAAGAGCGGGCGACCGTACTCGAACCGGCGACGTCCAGCAAAGCGATCCGCCGCTCTAGTCGCTGATGGCTCTTCGCTTCGTGGCGATGCCCTGCTCCTCCTCCAGAAGGGCTACGTTCCGAATTCTTCGGCGCTAGAAAAGCCGGTTCGGCAACGGACTACAGCGGTTGGCGGCTCCGGGCTTTTGCAAACTGCCAAATGTTGCTTATAATATACACGCGTTGCTTATATAGAACGCCTGCATTTTATAAGCAACGGTCCGTCTGGAGGTCAGCCACATGCGACCAACCACGCAGCCGCAGAGCGGGATCCGGATGCCCTTGAACCGCATACTCGGCACCGAGGCAAACGTCCGAATCCTCCGCGCGCTGGCAGAATCGACCGCTCCAATCAGCGCCGCTGAGCTTGCGCGAAGGGCGCAGCTTCAGCGGTCGAGCGTGCATCGGGCGCTCAAGATGCTCGCGGACCTCGGAACAGTATCGTTCGTCGGAACTGCCCCGCATCTGCAAGTCTCCCTTGCCGACCGCAGCCCGCTTACGAAGCCCATTCGCGCGCTCCTCGGCGCGGAACGCTCCCGCTACGAAGAATTACTCGCCGGGTTGAAACGCGCCGCGACGCGCATTGATCCGCTACCGACTGCCGTATGGGTGGAGGGCAGCGTCGCGCGCGGAGTTGATCAGCCGGGCGATGCCGTCATCGTGTGCGTCCTGGGTAACGCGCGCGACATCGATCGCGGTGCCGAGGCGCTGCGCGAGGCGATTCAATCTCTCGAGCGAAAGCTGGACGTCACGATCGAAGTCCGTGGTAGGACGCGCGCCGATCTTGAAGCAAGGTCCAACGCTCTGGGCGAGGAGCTCCAGCACGCCATCCCGATATTCGGTATCCCGCCGATCGGCTTTCTGAAGCGCTACCGTGGCGACTGGGAGAAGCGCAACATCCGCGTGCATGGAGACCACGATGCGCGCTCGCTGGCGCTGGGCAAAAAGATCGCGGACCGCCTGGCGCAGGATCCTTCCCTCATTGCGCGCGCGCGCACACAAATTCAGGATCGGTGGAGCAGAGCCTCGGGAAGAGAACGAAAGGAACTGCAGGAATGGAGGCGAATTCTTGACACTGCTACGCCGGCGCGCCTGCGGAAGATCCTCTCGGACCCCGGCGAGCGAGCGACTCGGCTGCGCCAGACCCTGCCCTTTCTCGGTGTCGTGGAGAAGGACTTAAGTCGCGAGCAATCGTGACTCGCGCGGAACTGGAACATGCCATCCGTGCGGCATGCGATCTCACAGATGACACAGAGGTCATCGTGCTTGGCTCGCAGGCCATCCTCGGGCAATTCCCGAACGCGCCTTCGGCGCTCCGTCAATCCGCGGAAGCCGACATCGCGCCGAAGCACGCCCTCGACAAAGTCGATCTCATCGACGCGGTTCTCGGCGAGGATTCGCAGTTTCATCAGTCGCACGGCTACTACGTGCACGGAGTTTCGATTCAAGCAGCAACCCTTGCGGCGGGATGGGAGGAATGCGCCGTCAAAGTGCAGAACAAGAATACGCGCAATTTCATCGGTTGGTGTATCGAAGCACATGACCTTGCGGCCAGCAAGTTGGTCGCATTCCGAGATAAGGACTTGGAGTTCGTGCGCGTTCTCCTCATCGAGAAGATGGTGATGCCACGAAAGCTGATCACTCGGATTCGGCGATTGCCGGTTCCCGAAGCTTTCAGAGAGCGTTTGGTACGATGGGTCGACAAGACCGTGCGAGGTTCCTGATAGCAGCCGGCACGGAATATTCGAACCGCCGAACCGGACCCCTTATCACCAACGAGAACGCCTCGCAGCGAGTGACCTACACGGCGAAAGCGCCTGGGACCGTTAGTTCCCAGGCGCTTCCAACTTCTCAGAACCAAACGATTTCCAGAGAGCGGGCGACCGGACTCGAACCGGCGACGTCCAGCTTGGGAAGCTGGCATTCTACCAACTGAATTACGCCCGCAGGCGAGGCGCGAAACGCCCCGTCGTCAGCGGACGGTCGAGCCGCACGCTGACGACGGTGAAGATTTAGCGGTCGCGGAATCGGGCGTCAACTGGCGGCGATTCCTGCCTCACTTCGAGAAGACGAACACCTGTCCGCCATCGGTGAACGAAATCGCCGGCAGTGCGGCGGTCGCAACAACAGAATCGCCCGACGATGTATTGTGGATGACTAAAGTGTTTCCGTTGACCGTGTACGGTCCCGTGCTCCCCGAGCTGTCGGCGACTGTGCCCGAGCTCGTGGTCCTGGAGCTGTGAAAGAGCAGCTTGTACGACTTGTCGGTGTGCAGCGACAGCAGTCCATCGAGGAACACGACGGTTTCCGCGCTCGTATTGATGACCGTATCGGGCGGCGCCTTGCCATCGACGGACTGCAATGTGTAATCGCCTGCAACCACGGGCGGTGGCGGCGGGCCTGTCGTGCTGTCACTTCCGCACGCGGCCAGCGCCGCGAGCAATGCGGCGCCACACATTGTGAGCAAGATGTGGCGCGAATCGCGCCTGCCGTTGCGTCCAGAGCGCAGCGCCGCGGTGCGTGTATGCAGCACGTGAGACCTCCAATCGTTCATTCTGGCCATGTACTTTCCGGACTGTGCCGGAGTGCACGATCCGCGCCGCCACGCGCCCGCGCTCAAGCCGTGGAGATTGAGTCCGTGCTCGCTCGCGTTGGCGATGGTGCCAATTCCCCACTCACGGCACCCCCACGCGGGATCGTGAGCACGAACGTCGTTCCGACACCGATCACGCTTTCCGCAACGAGATCGCCCGACATGCTGCGCGCGAGATCACGCGAGATCGCGAGGCCCAGCCCCACACCCTGCTGGCTCACGCCCGTGAGGTGACGGTCGATCTGCACGAACGGCTCGAAGATCTTCTCGAGCTTGTCCTGCGCGATGCCACGCCCGGTATCGCGCACCGCGATCGAGACCATCGCGCCCGAACCGTGATCGCCATCTCCCTTCGTGTCGCAGTCCACGGTCACACGTCCACCCGCGCCGGTGAACTTGCAGGCATTCGACAGCACGTTGAGCAGAATCTGCTGCAGCTTGTCGCTGTCCGCGCGCACGCGCAGCATCGGATCGCACTGCGGAAAGACGTACGCGATTCCCTTGCTGTTGAACTGCGGCGCGACGAGCGTGTCCACGTTCTCGAACACGACCGCGAGCGAGACATCGCGGACGTGCAGATCGAGCTGGCCGCTCTCGATCTTGGCGAGATTCAGGATGTCGTTGATGAGCGAGAGCAGATGCTGCCCGCTCTTCTTGATGCGTCGAAGATCCTCGCGCTGCGCATCGACGAGCGGCCCGCGAATCTCGAGCGCGAGCAGATCGACGTAGCCGCCGATCGCATTGAGCGGCGTGCGCAGCTCGTGTGACATCGTCGTCAGGAAGAGCGACTTGGCCCGGTTGGCCTCCTCCGCGCTCTTCGTCGCCTCCTCGGCCACCTCTCGCGCCTTCTCCGCCAGCGATGTCTGATGCTCGAGCTGCTCGATGGTCGCTCGCAGCTCCTCGGACTGCACTTCCATCGTGGCCGCCTGTTCCTGGAGATGCGACTGCTGTGATTCCATCTCGACGGCTTGATCCTGCAGCTGCTGGTTCTGCAGCTCCAGCTCCACGGTCAGATCGCTCAGCTTGTGGTTGGTGTCGGCGAGCTCCCTGTTCTGCGCGTCGAGGCGATTTGCAGCATCGGCCTGCTCGTTCGCAAAGCGCGTGAGCAGAGTGTTGAGCATCAGTGCGATCACGATCGCCGTGGTCGTTCCCACAACTACAAAGACTTCCGCGAGATTGTAGTTGCGATCCGACTCGGCGATGCGCTGATCGAGCAGCGTCTGCTGCCGAGTCGCGATTTTCCGGAGGAGCCCGCGGATGTCGTCCATCGCGCGTTTGCCGCGATCGCTGTCCACCTCTGCGCGCGCGGCGGCGGGGCCCCTCGTTCGCATGATGGTGATCGTGAGCCCGAGCTCCGCCACCTTCGTCTGGACCGCGGTCGCGAGCGAGTCGAGCTCACTCGTTTGCACCGGGTCGGTGCCCGCGAACGTGCGGAGCAGCGCGGTATCGGCGGTGAGCCGGTTGAGCGCCTGGTGATACGGCGCGAGGTAGCGCTCGTTGGCAGAGAGGAGGAATCCGCGCTGCCCCGTTTCGGCGTTGGTGATGTCCTGGAGAACCGCCTGCGTGGCTTCGATCGCCCGATGTGTCCTGATCACGGTTTCACGCGCCGACCGGGTGCTCGAGAGGCCGGCGTACGTGAGCAGTCCGAGGAGGAGCACGATGGCGGCGATCCCGCCCGTGGCGCCGAGTCGTTGAAGGGTGGTGAGTCGCACCCCGACGGGCGCGGGCACACGGATGGAGCGACCGGAGCGACGATCGGCCGGTCCCGCGCGCGTATCCATCACCGCACCCGCGGGTGAGTGGTTCCCGGGATTCGCTTGGAGCGGCGGATGCGCGCGCCGTGACTGGGGAAGGTCGGCGATATCGGTTGCACCAGCGAAAAGCTATTGGCAGCGGTGGGCTGCGGCAAATGGACGCAGCGCCGCGGACAGGCGAAATTGCAGGCGACCACATCATCGTCCGCTCACGGAGGTTCCTGCTGATGCGTACACCCGCGCCGAGCACGCTCGAAGGACATGGCGTTCGCCTCGAGCCCCTCGCCCAGTCACACGCAGAGCAGCTGATCGCGGCTGCGTCCGATGGGAGCCTGTGGGAGCTCTGGTTCACCTCGGTTCCCGAGCCGGCACAGATGGCCAGGTACATCGACACGGCGCTCGACGGGCAGCGCGCCGGGACGATGCTGCCGTGGGCGGTGCGCGAGCTCGCGAGCGGCGCCATCGTGGGCACCACGCGCTACCACGACATCGTCCTTCCGGTGGAGCGCGTCGAGATCGGCTACACCTTCTACGCGCGCTCGTGGCAGCACACGCATCTCAACACCGCGTGCAAGCTGCTGCTGATGGAGCACGCGTTCGACGCGCTCGACTGCAAGCTCGTCGGACTTCGCACGGACAACTTCAACTTCGCATCACAGAAGGCGATCGCCGCGCTCGGCGCCAAACGTGACGGCGTGCTCCGGCATCATCAGCTTCGGAAAGACGGAACCGTACGGGACAGCGTGATGTTCAGCATTCTGCGTGCGGAGTGGCCGGACGTGAGGCGGCACCTGGAGCTGCGGCTCTCGCGGCTCAGGAGCGGTGCGAAGTAGAATGGCGCCGCGGCGTTGTCAGGCGCTGCCGGCAGATGCCTGCAGCTCTTCCGGGGGGCGCACGTCCGGCAGGAGCGCTGCGAACAATCCCAACAGTGGCAGAAATGCGCACACCTTGTACACGAAATCGATGCCGAAGTGATCGGCGAGCAGGCCGAGCACTGCCGCGCCCAAGCCTCCCATACCGAAACTGAAGCCGTAGAATAACCCCGACACCATACCGATCCGGTGCGTCAGCATGTCCTGAGCGTACACGATGATGGCCGGGAACGCAGACGCCAGTACCAGCCCGATCACGACACTCAAGGCCACGGTCCAGCGGAGGCCGACGTACGGCAGCAGCAGCGTGAAGGGCGCACAACCGAGGATCGAGAACCAGATCACCCGCTTGCGACCGATATGATCACCGAACGGTCCACCGATGAGCGTGCCTGCGGCGACGGCAAACAGGAATACAGCCAACAGGTGTGCCGACTCGTGGGCCGACAATCCGAAGCGGTGGATCAGATAGAACTCGTAGTAGCTGCTGATGCTGGCGAGATAGAAGAACTTGGAGAACATCAATACCAGCAGGATGCCGATCGTGTGCCGGACAACGGGAGCCGGAAACCGCGGGCTGTCGCTGGCCGCCCTTTTTCTTGCGCGCACATCGATGTGACGCCGATACCACCGGCTCACCTGCAGCAGGATCACGATCGAGAGCAGGGCCGGAAGTGCGAACCAATCCGCACGCGAACGTCCGAGCTTGAGGATGATTGCGGCGGCGAGCAGCGGACCCAGCGCCTGTCCAGTGTTGCCACCGATCTGGAAGAGCGATTGCGCCAGACCATAGCGCCCGCCCGATGCCGTGCGCGCGATGCGCGAAGACTCCGGATGGAACACCGACGAGCCGCATCCGATCAACGCCACAGACAGCAGCACGAGCGGATATGACGGCGCCACCGACAGCAGCAGCAGGCCGCTCAGTGTGAAGCACATGCCCACCGGCAGTGAGTACGGCAGCGGGCGCCTGTCGATCACCATTCCCACCACCGGCTGCAGCAAGGACGCTGTCAGCTGGAAGGTGAGCGTGATCATGCCGATCTGGACGAAGCTGAGGGCGAACTCGTTCTTGAGCAGCGGGTAGATCGTGATGATCACCGACTGCATCATGTCGTTGAGCAGGTGCACGAAGCTGATTGCACCGATGATGCCGAAGCGAGTCCCGCCGTGGACGGGTGGAGCTGGCGTGGCGGCGGGGCTGGCCGCTAAGACGCCGGATTGGGCTGGGCCTTCTCTCGCACGGGTGGACACGTCAGACGAAGGTTACAAGAAAGCGCCCCGCATGGCGGAGGCGCTGTGTAGTTTGTCGATCGATATCATTTCTGAGAGCCAGCGGTCGGGATTGAACCGACGACCGCTCGATTACGAATCGAGTGCTCTACCACTGAGCTACGCTGGCGATCGTCCGTCTCGTTGCTTCATGCCCTGGCGCGGACTCGAACCGCGACGCCTTGCGGCACCACCCCCTCAAGATGGCGTGTCTACCAATTTCACCACCAGGGCCTGCACGTCCCTTCCAGTCCTGCACCTTCATCTACATCGAACGGGGCTGACGGGGCTCGAACCCGCGACCTCCGGTGTGACAGACCGGCACTCTAACCAGCTGAGCTACAGCCCCAAGTAGTTCTTTCCTCTTTCTCTGCGCTCCCCATAGCCCCAAGGGGAATCGAACCCCTCTCTGCACCGTGAAAGGGTGCCGTCCTAACCGATAGACGATGGGGCCGCTCGTCGCACGCACTCACGCTCCCAATAGCGGTAACGGGATTCGAACCCGTGTTTGAGCCTTGAGAGGGCTCCGTCCTAGTCCCCTAGACGATACCGCCGTGG
>JAICLZ010000008.1 GCA_025929535.1 Gemmatimonadaceae bacterium | reverse complement strand
TGCCCAGGCTTCGCCGCATCCACCACCGTCATCGTGTACGCCGCCGTCGTTCCCACCGCACGCGGCGCGAACTCCTCCACCCGATACACGTAGATGCCCTGCATCGCCACCGGCTTCCCCGCCGCCTTCGTCTGCTCCACGTTCAGCATCGCGGGGATGCGCACCTTCTCGACCGGGATGATCTCCACTCCATCGCGGTAGATCTTCATGTCCTTGAAGTTTCCCTCGTCGATTCCCTGAATCTTGTCCGGCTCGTAGAACGGGAACGCCGTCTTGTCCGATGTCACGTTGAACACCACCACCGCCCGCCGCTCGCTCAGATAGTCGGACCAGTCGCGCCATCCCTCGATCGGATCCACGGTCGTCCACCCGGCCGCCTTCTTCGGATCGTTGCGCTTCCGCTCGGCCAGCGCCTTCGTCGCCTGCGTCTCGCGCCACGCCATCACCTGCGGCGTCATCATGAACACGCGGAATGGCCCGTCCTCCGCGCGATAGTTGTGCAGGTCGAGCGTGGCACCGAGGCCGCTCACGGCGGCGATCGGCTCACTCGGGAACGGCTCGCGCGGCACCACGGGAAGCAGCGAATCGCTCACGGGCTTGAAGTGCGCGCCGCTCAGCGAGTCTCGCGCACGCTGCAGCGCGCTCGCGACCACCGGTGCCGCCACCGAGCTCGATATGCGGCCCGCGCCAGGAGCCGCAGACGGACGGTACGCGTTCACGCCCACCACGTAGCCATCGGTGTTGATCAGCGGGCCACCCGTGTTGAGATAGCCGATGCCCAGATCGCTCGTGATGCTCTGCTGGTCGGCGTTGCTCACGATGCCGGTGGACAGCACGCCCGCCTTGTTGAACGGTGATCCCAGCGCGAGCACGCGGTCGCCCGCGGTCGGGAGCGCGGTCTTCGAGCTGTCATACATCGGGAGCGGCGTGCACTTGGCGCAGCGCCGCGCGGGAATCGCGAGCACCGCCAGATCGTGCGCCGGATCCACCACGAGCTTGCGCGCGTACACCTTCGTGCCGCTGTCCGTCATCACCCGCACTTCATCCGCGCCGTCGATCAGGTGCGCGTTCGTGAGCACGAGCCCCGACGAGTCCGCGAGGAATCCGGTGCCGCGCTGGCTCCCGTACACGGTGAACAGTCCCGACCTGTAGTCGTCGAACAGCTCCTTCTCCGTGCGAATCTTCTTTGGCGGCGGCCCCTTCGACGCCGAGTCCTTCGCGGCGCTGTCCTTGGCCGCGCTGTCCCTCGCCGCCGCACTCGCCATCGTGGTCGTGGTCGTCACGGTCACGGTGTCGATCTGCGCGTTCTTCTGCGTCAGCTCGATCGTGCCCGCATCCTTCTGGAAGGTCTCGTAGAGCCCCCACCGGTAGCGCGCGCCATTGAGCTCGTAGGCCTGCGTGCTCTCGATCCGGTACACGCCGGGCTTGAAGCTGCGCTCCACGCGTCCCTCGAGATCGGTGGACACCCGCGTCGTGTCCCCGCGCGGGCTGATGATCAACAGATCGAGCTGCGGCAGCGCGCGCACGGTCAGATCGCTTCCCACCACCGCCGCGCGCAGCCGCACCGTGATGCTCGTGTCCACGGGAGGCGCCGGCACCGGGGCCGGATCCGCCGCCTTGGGAATCGGCACCGCGCCGCTCGACACCTTGGTGGCACTGTCCGCCGCCGGCGAGCTGGGGTTGCATACCTGCTTGAGTCCATCCACCAGCGCCTGCGTCCCGCCCGCCCGCTTGACCCGCGCCGCCACGCCGTCCGTGACCTCGAAGGTCACGCAGCTGGTCTTTGCCAGGCTCAGCACGCGTGTGCTCGCCACGTGACGGCGGAGCAGCCCCAGAATGTCGTCCAGCGTGTACCCCTTCGCCTGCGCAGCGAGCGGACTCGACAGTATGAGCGCAAACGTACCGGCAAGCGTCGCGATACGTGAACAGCGGTTGCGGCAATGCATAGGGAGAGTGGCTTCGGTGTGTGCGTGATGGTGCGTCGCGTAGCAAGACGATCGCGGCGATGAGTGAGTAATGCTACCCCACGCCCGCTGGGGGTGTCGGCCGAACTGGAAAAGGGCCATCCGTCTCCCAATTGCGCGATATCCCCAACCATCCTCGGCCAGGGATCCTCACGAATCCCCGAGACTCCGCTGTCACTTGCGCGACGTACAATATCACTCTTTTCGGCCTGATGTGAGCATAGGCGAGGGCAACCGTTTCCGGGGTCGGCAGCTGTGCGGCGAAACAACGCCATGTCACGTCTCTGGCAACTTTTGTTGCGATTGACGCGCATGAATTCGGACCTACTATGTATCGGAGCATGACGGGTTATGGCGATTTAATGCAGCCTCTGCGCTAGCAAACGTAGCTCCTTCGGCAGAAAAGATCCTGTCCTTTCGCTGATCGGTTCTACGCTATTCCCAATGTGCGAGTGCTCGGCGTGCACCTACTCCGAGCGCTCGCGTTTTTACCGGTGAGAAGTCCATCCGACAACTCGCCCATCATGAGGTCTTGGTTCGTGGCATTCGAGCAGGAACCGGAGCTTCGGCATCGTCGGTCGACTGGATGGGTTTCGCGCGACGAGGCTCGGACGCGTGCACGCGCGCTTCCGAGTGTCCGCTCATCCCCGATTCCGTGTGGCGCAACTCGCACAAGTGTTGTTACAGACCAACAAGTCGGCGGCCGAGTGTGGCGACCGAACGAGTCACGATTACCGCAGAGACGCAACCGTTCGTGCGCCTCATCGCCCCGACCCGAAGGCAGCGCCGCGGGTCGAGCGCAGAACGCAATCGCATCACGGCGCGGTCACGGTTGGGGTATCATGTTTGCATTGCCTGCCGCTCCATCGCTTCGCCGTAGCGCTAAGTCTCGACAGCACAACGGCGCGGCCTGGTCACCGTACCGTCTCGCTTCGACGGTCACTCGCTCGTTCCACGCACTACATCATCGCAGCTCGAGCGATCGCCCGAAGTACACGTTGATGCGGCGATTCGCCGCTGGAGGCTCCTGCACGATGTCGGTACTTCGCCGTCGCGAGCTCCTGGTCGCGATTCTGATCGCCGTTGCGCCGCCCATACACGCGCAGACGCAGACCGTCGCTTCAGCCGCGACGACGGTCGACCCTGCCTCGGATCACCTGCGGCCCGGCGACGTGATTCGAATGAAGGTCTGGCGTGAGCCGGACTTCTCGGGCGACTTCAGCGTCGATGATCGCGGCGAAGCCGTCTTTCCCCGCATCGGCCCCCTCCTCGTCACGAACCAATCGGCCGCGTCGCTGCGCGACCGGCTCATGACCGAGTACCAGAAATACCTGGCGCAAACGTCCATCGAGATCAACGTCTTGCGCCGGGTCCGCGTCGATGGTGCGGTCAAGACGCCCGGGCTCTACTCCGTCGATGCGACGATGACGCTCGGCGACGCGCTGGCACTCGCCGGCGGCGTCACCACTGACGGTAACAGCAAGAAGGTCATCGTCGTTCGGGATCACGAATCGATCACGCTGAACGCCAAGAGCAATCTCCCCCTTGCCAGCACCCCGGTTCGATCGGGAGACCACCTGTACGTTCCAGAGCGGAGTTGGGTGAGTCGCAACCCTTACCTCCTGGGCGCCATCGTGTCCGGCGTTGCGACCATTGCCACTTTCATGATCCGGCGGTGAGCATGGGATCGGTACTACCGAGTACGGGCTCCGGCGGGCGATCGCTGATCGCATCGGAACCACCCCTTCAGCCGGTCGCCGAAGCCCGGGACGTTGCGTTCTGGGCGACGCTGCGCCGGCGCCGTTGGCTCATCCTCGGCAGCACGCTCCTGGTGATGGCGGCCACCGCGTACGCGACGCACCGCCTGACTCCCATCTACGAAGCGACGGCGTCGATCCGCATCGATGAGCGCGTGTCCACGCTGCCGATGGACCCTTCGCAGCTCTCCACGCGCAGTGAGCTGAACACCGACATCGAGGAACTGAGCAGCCGCGTGCTCGCCCAGGCGGTGGCCGAGTCGTTGGGCGTTCAGCTCCAGCTGGTGCAGCCAGCGGGGGTGCCCCGCGACGCCGTGTTCACGAACATCCACGTCGCGCCCACCGCCAGGGATTCCTCGGCGGCGCCGAGTACCGCCCAGGCATCATCCCAGAGCCCCGGGCTGTTCGCGAGCTTGATGGACGGGCTTACCCCGTCCACGGAAAACCGGTACCGCCTCGTGCGGCGGCGCGGCGGGGGCTTCGATCTCACGCGCGCGGAGGCGAACAAGCCCACCGCGTACATCCCGCCGCTCGGGACCGTGACCATTGGCTCGGTGAGCTTCTCACTCACGCCGAAAGCCGATTCGCTGGATGCGATCGACTTCGCCGTCATACCGTTCGCCGACGCCGTCGAGAACTTGCGTCGCGACCGGGAGGTCGTGCGTCCGGGAGCGGGGCGCGAAAACAACATCGTGCTCCTCCAGTACCGGGGCGAGGATCCGCTGCTGGCGAGTCAGATCGTCAACACGATGGCAGGCACGTACATCGCCAGGCGCCAGGAGGCGCAGCGGGCCGACCTCCATACTACGGTGGCGTTCCTGCGCGAGCAGCTCACCAAGCTCTCGCAGCGCCTCGCCCAGCAAGAGGACTCGCTGCGCTCGTTCCGTGAGCGCGAGCAGGTGGTGAGCCTTCCCGATGAAGCGCGGAACCAGGTCGATCGGCTGTCTCAGGTCCAGGTCGAACGGAGCCAGCTGGAAACCGAGCGGTCCTCGTTGGCCGAGCTCGTGAAGAGCGTGGATTCCGACGCGGCACGAATGCACCAGGATGGCCCCTCGCCGTACCGGCGCCTCCTCGCATCGCCCGATCTGATCAAGAGCGACATCGCGACGCAGCTGCTCACGTCCCTCACCCAGGCCGAGGACAAGCTCGCGGATCTGCGCACCCGTCGCACGGCGGAGGACCCCGACGTCCAGGCGGCGCGGCAGCGCATTCACGATATCGAGTCGCAGCTCCGCGGAATTGCGGTGAGCTATCTCCAGAGCGTGACGAGCCAGCTCGCCGCGATCGACTCTACCCGGGCGCAGTACGCACGCCACGCGGATCGCCTGCCGGCGCGCGAGATTCAGCTGGATCGGCTGCAGCGGGAGCCAAAGGTGCTGGACCAGATGTACACACTGCTGCAGACCCGGCTCCAGGAAGCCCAGGTGGCCGAAGCGATGACTTACCCGGGCGTGCGCTTGGTCGATCCTGCGGTACCCTCGAGCACCCCGGTCGCGCCACGGCCGCTACTCAACCTCGCGCTCGCGCTCGTGGCCGGCCTCATGTTGGGAGCCTCGGGCGCGTTCGCGCTGGATCACTTCGATCGCGCGATACACACGCGGCGCCAGGTACAGCTTGCGACGGGACGCCCGGTGCTGGGGATCATTCCCCATGCCCGCCGCGAATCACGATGGACGACACGGTGGCGGGGAGCGGCCCGGCACGTGCGCCGTCTGCGGCCAACGCACGGCGGTGACGAGCTGTCGCAGACGGACCGCGGTGAGTCCGGCGATTCCGCAGTCTCGGTCTCCGACGTGCTGCGCCCCGCTCGCAACCTCTCGCATCTGAGCGAATCGTACGCGCGGCTCGCAATCAATCTCGTGTTCGCGCAGGGCGAGCGTCCGCGGCAGGTCCTCCTCGTCACCAGCCCGCTGCCGGGTGATGGCAAGACGACCATAGCCTGCAATCTCGCGCTGACGCTCGCCCTCCGCGGGACGAAGGTCCTGCTCGTGGATGCCGACCTGCGACGCGGACGCGTGCACATGCTGTTCGATGCGCCGCGACGTCCCGGTCTGAGCGATGTGCTCGCGGGCGCCAAGCCCCTGAGCTCAGTCATCCGTCGCGTGCGAGTGTCGGCGAATGCCGAGTTGTCGTTCATCGCCACCGGACAGCTGGACGCGAACCCGCCGCAGCTGCTCGGAGTGGACGCCGTACGCAAGCTGCTCGAGCCCCTCCGCGCGGAATTCGACACGATCATTTTCGACACCGCACCGCTCAACATCGTGTCCGATGCGGCGTTGCTGAGTACGCACGTGGATGGCGTCATCGTCGTCGCCCGCGCTGGCGTGACGGAGCCGGGCGCGCTGAGCTTCGCGATGGAGCAGCTCGATCACGTCCAATCGGATGTGATCGGAACGGTGCTCAACGACGTCGAGCTCGATCGCGATGTCTACTACGACGGGAC
The DNA here is from genome assembly GCA_025929535.1 of Gemmatimonadaceae bacterium. Taxonomy (GTDB): domain Bacteria; phylum Gemmatimonadota; class Gemmatimonadetes; order Gemmatimonadales; family Gemmatimonadaceae; genus FEN-1250. The sequence continues at coordinate 74,253 of JAICLZ010000008.1, read as the reverse complement.
CTACGCGTACTACGTGCAGGACCCGGAGTCGTACGTCTCGAATCAGGACCACCCTCAGAGCAACTGGTCCCGCCCGGGTCGAGGTGGGACCGATGGGTAGCACGCGGGCCGTTATGGGAACACTGGATACGCACGCTCCGACACCGCGGGTCGACGGGCATTCACAGTTCGCGCTGCGCGCGCGTCGCGTCGGGCTGCGAGCCACGGTTTGGCTGTGCCGGGTGCTCGCCGACGCCCTCGCGATCGCGGCAGCGTTCGCGCTCGCGTACTGGATTCACCAGCTGCTGCTCCGGTTCGGCATCGCGTACCTGCAGCCGAGCGTGTCCCGGAACAGCCACAACTACGCCGAGCTCGGCGCGCTGTTCTGCGTCATCGCGCTCGTGGTCTTCTGGGAGCGCGGTCTCTACCGCCCCCGCGCGAGCGTGCTCAATCTCTGGGAGCTGAAGACGTCGCTGGAAAGCGTGGCAGTGGCCGCGGCCATTTTCTTCGCGATGCTCTTCGCTCTGCGGCTCGGAGGCTTCTCCCGGCTGGTGGTCACCAGCGCCATCGCGCTCTCGATGTTGAGCGTGCTCCTCGAGCGACGCTCGCTGGCCGGCGTGCTCGGTCGTCTGCAGGTCAAGGGACGCCTCGGGCGCCGTGTGCTCATCTACGGCTGCGATCCGACGGGCCAGCTGCTGATGAAGAAGCTCGTGCAGGCCCCGCACGTGTCGTGCACGGTCGTGGGCTTCCTCGACGACATCGCGATGCTCGGCAGCAGGGTGTGCTGCCGGATCGCGCAGACGGGCCGGTTGCGCTTCGAGGCCGAGGTGCTCGGCCGGTGGAGCGACATCGAGACCGTCGTCTCCGGCTATCGAGTCGAGGAGATTCTCGTGATAGGCTCCTCGGCGCCGTCGGAGCGGATGCGCGAGATCTTCGAGTTTTGCCGGGATCGCGGCCTGACCGTCGGGATCGTGCCGCACGTGGAAGATTTTCGCGCCGATCAGCTCGCACTCGACGACCTCGGTGCGATTCCAGTCCTGCGTCCGCAGACGCGGCTGGCGCGGCGGCCGCTCCTGGTCGCGAAGCGGCTGGTGGACGTGGTGGGGAGCCTGTGTCTCATGCTGGTCACCGCGCCCATCTGGCTCCTCGCGATGATCCTGGTGCGCGAGACCTCACCCGGTCCGCTGCTCTTCGTGCAGGAGCGCGTCGGCATCGGTGGCCGCCGGTTCCGCATGCTCAAGTTCCGCACGATGACAAGGGATGCCAACCCGTATGCCGCGTCGCCCGCCGGTGACGTGGACGCGCGGGTGACGCCCGTGGGGCGCATCCTGCGCGCCACCGGAGTGGATGAGCTACCGCAGCTGCTCAACGTGCTGCGGGGCGAGATGAGTCTCGTTGGCCCCCGGCCCGAGATGCCTTTCATCGTGGACGGGTACTCGGCGCTGCAGCGGAAGCGGCTCGAGGTGCGTCCCGGCCTCACGGGGCTCTGGCAGCTCAGCGCCGACCGTCATGCGGAGATCCACGAGAACATCGAGTACGACCTCTACTACATCGCGCACCAGTCCCTGGTGCTCGACGCGCTCATCCTCCTCGAGACGGCGTTCTTCACGGCGGAACAGGTGCTGAAGCTCTTCCGGCGGCAGGCGAAGGAGGACGCACGTCCAGCCGACGTGACTGGTCAGATCGCGCGCAGCGGCGAGCCGTACGTGCTGCTCGCCCTCGACCAGCGGCGGGGGAGCATGACGACGCCCGAGAGCTGGCGGTCCCTGGTGCCCGCGATGTACCAGATCGCCGACCGGTACCGGATCAAGATGCTCGTCGCGCGCGACAACGTGCAGATCTACGACGCTCTGGCGGCGGACGCGGTGCGGCGGTTCGGGAGCTCGCGGCACCAGCCCGAGCTCATCGTCTACGACACGCGCGCCGAGTTGCGCTCGCTCGTGCGCGGCGCGACGGCGGTGATCACGGATCTGCCGCACGTGGCCCGATGGAGCGCGGAAGTCGGTTGCGGCACCCTGATCGTACGCGACGGCACGCTCGGCCAGCGCTGCGCCGATCTCGCTCTCGACCCGCTGGAGGAAGCGATACGGGCCATCCTCACCGTGCGCGATCCGCTGGCGGGAACGCCGGCGCCGGGCCGTGACCGGTCGCCTTTGCTTCACTCGAGCGATGTGTCGTGGGCTTCGCTCGACACACCACCGCAAGCCCGATCTTCCGGGCAATGACAGCAGGACGACGCACGCTTGACCCAAACCTGATACGGAGCACACATGTCCCTTCCGTCCAATAAGAAACGAGTCGCCGTCACCGGCGCCGGAGGATTCATTGGCCACCACCTCGTCAGCTTCCTGAAGGCTCAGGGCTACTGGGTTCGCGGGATCGACATCAAGCACCCGGAATTCTCGTCGACAGACGCCGACGAGTTCCTCGTGCTCGATCTGCGACGCTGGGAGTCGTGCCTCGAGGCGACGCGGAACGTCGAGGAGGTGTACGCGCTCGCCGCCGACATGGGAGGGATGGGATTCATCTCGTCCCACCACGCGGAGATCCTGCACAACAACCTGCTCATCAGCACGCATACGCTCGATGCCGCGCGGCAGAACGGCGTGCAGCGCTATCTCTACACCTCGTCCGCCTGCGTGTATCCCGAATACCGCCAGACCTCGACGAACGTGGTCGCGCTGAAGGAGGAGGATGCGTATCCTGCCGAGCCGCAGGATGCGTACGGCTGGGAGAAGCTCATCACCGAGCGGCTCTGCACGCACTATCGGGCGGAGTACGGCATCGAGACGAGGATCGTTCGCTTCCACAACATCTTCGGGCCGCACGGCACGTGGGATGGCGGGCGCGAGAAGGCGCCGGCCGCGATGTGCCGGAAGGTGGCATTCGCCAAACTCACCGGCAATCCGGAGATCGAGATCTGGGGCGATGGCGAGCAGACGCGCTCGTTCTGCTACATCGATGATTGCCTCGAGGGCATCCACCGGCTGATGCGCTCCGACTATTCCCAGCCGCTGAACCTCGGTCAGGACCGGCTGATCTCGATCAATCAGCTCGCCGATCTCGTGTCCGATGCGGCAGGAGTCTCGGTGCAGCGCAGGCACGTACCCGGTCCGGAGGGCGTTCGGGGGCGGAACTCCGACAACACGAGACTGCGCGCCGTTCTCGGATGGGAGCCGCAGATCTCGCTCGAGGACGGGATCCGCAAGACGTACGACTGGATCGAAGCGCAGGTTCGCGAGCAGCTCGACTCCGCCGAGCCGCTGCGCTCCCGCTCCGCGGTGGGTGTGGCATGAGCCACGTGTCAGCCAGGGAACGCGTGCTCGTCGGATGCGACGGATGAGCACCACGGCGATGCGCGACCGCACCGACGCGCCAGCGATCGAGCGAGTGAACGTGCTCGGCGTGGGCGTGAGCGCGATCGACATTCCGCTCGCGATCGCGACGATCGAGGGATGGATCGCCGCGCGGGAGCCGCGCTTCGTGTGCGTGAGCGGCGTCCACGGCGTCATGGAGAGTCAACGCGATCGTGCGCTTCGGGACATTCACAATCGCGCCGGTCTCGTCACGCCCGACGGGATGCCGCTGGTCTGGTTCAGCCGACTGGCAGGGCATGCGCACGTCACGCGTGTCTACGGCCCCGATCTGATGGAGGCCGTATGCCGGGATGCGGTCACGAGGGGGCGGCGACACTTCTTCTACGGCGGACTGCCAGGAGTGCCGGAGCGGCTCGCCGAGCGTCTGACGGCCCGTTTCCCCGGCCTGCAGGTGGTGGGAACGTTCTCTCCGCCGTATCGCGCGCTTTCGCCGGCGGAGGATCAGGAGATCATCGAGCGGATCAACGCCTCCGGCGCTGATCTCGTGTGGGTCGGGCTCAGCACCCCCAAGCAGGAACGGTGGATGGCGAGCCACGTGGGTCGCCTCCGCGCGCCCGTCCTGATCGGCGTCGGCGCGGCATTCGATTTCCTCTCCGGGGCCAAACGTCAGGCTCCGCGGTGGATGCAGCGGAGTGGGTTGGAATGGTGCTTCCGCCTCGCCTCCGAGCCGCGTCGGCTCTGGCGTAGGTATCTGGTGAACAACCCGGTGTTCGTGTGGAATGTGCTGCTGCAGGCCATGCGGATCCGCCGGTACGAACTGTCGTGATGACCACTCGATCATGGTTGCCGTCGTCCCGCGTATTCCACTATCACCATTCAAGCCCGTGAATCATGAGGAGGAGTAGTCCGATGCCCTCGCACCAGCCCCGCCGCGCACTCGTGATCGGCTCGGAAGGCAACATCGGCGTTCGTCTCGTCGAATACCTTCGCCTGACCGGGTACGAGGTGCTCGAGAGCGACATTCGCCCCGCCTGGCGCGAAGGCTACCTGATGGCCGACATCAATCATCCGTTGGACCTGCTTCCGGCGTTCGACTGGAAGCCCGACGTGGTGTTTCTCCTCGCCGCTGCCGTCGGTCGGATGACCTGCGAGCAGGCGGCATCGCTCGCCATCACCACGAACCTCGCGGGCATCGCCAACGTGCTGCAGCTCTGCCGTCGCTCGAACAGCATGTGCGTGAACTTCTCGACCTCGGAGGTCTACGGGCCGTCGTGCGCGATCATGGATGACACGGTGGCGATGCCGCAGCCGAACAACCGTTATGGCCTCTCCAAGTGGCTCGCGGAGCAGCTGGTGGAGTACGAGGTTCGCAATCACGGACTGCGGGCCATCACGCTTCGCCCGTGCATGATCTACGACGAGCTCGAGACGGTCGGCGAGCACCGCTCGGCGATGATCCGTTTCGCGTCGAACCTCGCCCAGGGGCGGGCGATCAACGTGCATCAGGGGAGTGCGCGTGGATGGCTCCACGTCACCGATGCGTGTCGCGCCATCGAAGCTGCCGCGCACGTTCCGCACTACGCGACGATCAACATCGGACATCCGCACATCGTGCCGATGCTCGAGCTCGCGCGCATGATTGCGCTCGAGCTCGACGTCGACCCCTCGCTGATTCGAGAGACCGAGCTTCCGCCGCAGATGACGCTGGTCAAGCAGCCGACGCTCGATCGGCAGAAGGAGCTGTTGCACGTCGAGCCGTGGATCGGGCTCGAGGAGGGCGTGCGACGCGTCTGCGCGCAGCAGCGGCGACTGCTCGCGATGGAGCATGTGGAGGTGATCTCCAATTCGACTGCGTCCGCGGCGGCCGCAATGCTGTAACGGGCACGGAGGAGCACAGGACCATGCCGATCCTGAAACGCGAAGAGCTGATCGAGGATGCCGCCTGGACACTCGACGTGCCCGCACCGGAGCGCTCCCATCCGGCGCTCCGGCAGGCGTGTTGCCTGTGCGGCGAGGATGAGGGGGAGCCGGTTGCAGTTGGCGAGGACTTCGACGATCGCGAGCGGCGCGGCGACAGCTTCCTCGTGCTGCATTGCCGGGCATGCGGCGTCGCCTACCTGGGTCGCCCATCGTCCGGCCACGTTGGCGCGGCGAACGAGGGCGCACATACTAATGCTGGCGCCCTGCTGCGGCACCGCCGCACGCGGACGCTCCTGGGGCGCGAGCTGCAAGGACGGTCCGTCCCCGCGCGAGTACTGGTGATCGGCGATGCCGCCGCCGCCAGCAGCTTCGCGACGCTGCTGAGTGAGCGGAAAGTGGCCGTGGACACCCTCGAGCACATCGATCCGTCCTCTACCGGCGGACGCATCGAACCGCGCGGCTCACGCTACGATGTCGCCGTGGTCATCGAGGAAGCGGGAAGGCTCGAAGATCCCGTTGAGGCGCTCGCGACGCTCGGTCGTGGCGGATGTACGCGCCTCGTCCTCGTGATCGACAACTTCGACGCGCGTTCCTGTCGCGTCTTCCGCGGACGCCACTGGGTGGGGTACGACTTCCCGCGTCGGCTCTTCTGGTTCGAGCCGCGCGCGGTGCGTGCGCTGGTGAATCGGGCCGGATTCGAGCTCGAGTCGCTGCGAACCGTGAGTGCGCCCGATCGCTGGACGCGCTCCACGCATCGCTTTCTGCGGGACTGGGGCGCTCCGCCCTGGCTCGCGAATCGTTTCGCGGGGCGTGCCCTCGGCGCGACGGTGCTCGCCTCGGCGCTCGAGGCACTCGCGACGCTGAGCGGCGCGGGCTCCGTGCTCGTCGCGACCTGCCGGTCACGGGCCGACGAGCCCACTCCCGTCAGCACATGACTGCGGCCAACGGAAAGGCGCGTCCACCGGTCGTGGTGCTGGGTGCGGGACTGGCGGGGCTCACGGCCGCTCGCGAGCTGCGGAGGCGGTCCGTGCCCGTGCGCGTGTTCGAGGCTGGAAAGCAGATCGCTGGATTGGCGCGCAGCTTTCGCGACGAAGACGGCTTCGTGCACGACTTCGGAGCGCACTTCATCACGAACCGTCTGGCCGCGGCCATCGGCGTGGGGAGCCGCTGTCGCGATGTGAAGCACTACGGGGAAACGGTCCTGCTGAACGGCCGCTACTACCCGTACCCGTTCGGGCTAATGCGCAATCCTCGCTTTCTCGCGAGTGCGCTCGCCAGCCGAAGCATGCGGCGTTCCGCGCCACCTCAGTCGGCGCGCGAATGGTACATCACGAATTACGGGCACGCGCTGGCCGAGCAGGTCGCGATCCCGCTCGTCGAATCCTGGTCGGGAGCGCCGGCGTCGGAGCTCGCGACGTCCGTCGTGCCGCCGCAGATCGATCGAGGCAACACGCACGTCCTTCGACTCAAGCTCGCGAGCCGCTTGAGCGGGCGCGCGGTGGCGAACGGATACTCGCGCGAAAAGCCCGAGAGTGCGCACGTCTGGCACGTCTATCCCGAGGGCAGTCTGGCCACCTTGTGCGAGCATCTCGCGGCCGATCTCGATGGAGTGATCCAGACCGAATCACCCGTCGAAGCGATCCTCGTCGAGGATGGGCGAGCCGTCGGAGTGCAGGTGAAGGGAGAGGTGATCGAAGCGTCGGCCGTCATCAGCACCGCGCCGGTGCACGTGCTCGCCAAGCTGGTTCGCGGCACCGATGCCGTGGCGCACTTCGCGCGCTTCCGGTACCGGCCGTTGCTGCTGGTGAATCTCCGCTTCCACGGCCGCGGGCTGCTGGGCGATGTCGTAACGTGGACGCCCGAGCGGCACCTCCCGTTCTTCCGCATCACCGAGGCCCCGGTCTCGATGCCGTGGCTGGCGCCGGACGGAATGACGACACTGACGGTCGATATCGGCTCGGAGACGGATGAGCCGCTCTGGCGCATGCCGGAGGATCAACTCGCCGAACTGTGCGTGGAGCACCTGCAGTCGTTCATCCCTGGCGCGAAGCGACGCTTCATCAGCGCGCGTGTCCTGCGGACCACCATCGCGCACCCGATTTACCTGCGCGCATACGAGAGCGAGCGGCTCCAGCTCGAGCGGGGGCTTCCCGTGCGTGGTCTCTACAGCATCGGACGGAACGGTGCGTTCGCGCACATCCTGATGGAGGATGTCTACTGGCGAACGCTCGCGCAGATGCGGCAGCTCGTCACTGAGCTCTCGGGGGCTACGAGTACGCGAGCCCAAGCGCCAGCTCCCGCGGTGGTGATGTGATCATGCTCATCCAGGCGGTGCCGCAATTCGGGCCGGCGATGCTCCGTGGCTCGCTGCTCATGTGGTGGCTGCCGTTCCTGCTCACCACGCTGCTGCTGGTCGGCTACCATCTCCGGGCGGGCGCTGCGCCGTGGGTTCGCCGCGCGTTCTTCGGCGTCATGGCGCTCAGCATCGCCGGCTTCGGTGGTCTCGTGGTCGCGCGCGCGGTCCACAACGTGGTCGCGCCGCCGGAGTGGGACGTCCAGGCGTTCTGGATCTACGCGAGGGTGGCGGCCGAGGGCGGCAACTTCTACGAACCTGCCGACATGCACCGCGTGGCGGAGCCGCTCCAGCACGAGACGACCCCGCTCAGCAGCACCCCGGTGTTCACGCGCGAGGTGCTCGATGCCGGCTTCTTCTATCCGCCACCGACGATGCTGATGGTTGCCCCGCTCGGATTCCTGAGCCTGCGCGCCGCGGCGCTCTGCTGGTATCTGCTCCTCGGAGCCGCGCTCGTCGCATGCATCGTCGCGCTTCGCCGCACGTTCTTTCCCGACGGCGGGCGAGTCGAGCTGGCGACGGTGGCCGCGCTCGTGCTCCTCTTCCGACCCGCCTATCTCACGTTCGCGTTCGGGCAGACGTCGCTCCTGATGCTGCTCGCGCTCATCGCCTTCTGGCGGACGCGCGACCGGCCACTCAGCGGCGTGTTCCTGGCCGCCGGCACGCTCGTGAAGCCGGTCTTCGCGTTCTTCGTGTTGTACCCGCTGCTGCGCCGAAACTGGCGAGCGATCGCGCTCGCCGCGGCAACCGGGGGCCTTCTCTCGGTGATCACGGTCGTCCTGTTCGGACCCCAGGTCTTCCTCACCTACTTCACGTCGAATCCCGTCGAACGCGCTCCAACGTGGCTGTACACCCTGCACGAAAATCAATCGCTGCTCTCCGCGATGCTCAAGCTCGCCCACTACGACGGCGTGCACGGAACACCGCTGCTGTATCCGCCTTTCCTGATTGCCGCCGCGCTCATTGTCGGACTCACGACGTGGGCGGCCGTGCGCCTGCCACGCGAACGAGGGGAGCTCGCCCTGGCGCTCATGGTGCCCGCCGCCCTGCTCATCTATCCGCAGTCGCTCGACCACTACGCCATGCTTCTGCTCGTGCCATTGTTCTACCTCTGGACACAGCGTGCGAAGCTCGGGCTGACGACCGGATTCGCGATCGCGCTCCTGACGGTGGAGTACGGGATCATCCGGTACAATCTCGGCGCGATCGAGACGCTCGCCACGGGGTCACTGTGGCTCTTTCTCCTGGCGCTCGCGCTCCGGCCCGTCCGCAGCCGCGCCGCGGAGCCGCTCCTGCAACCCACACTCGGCTGAACGCGAAGCCGGTTGCTCGCGCTCGCGACTCATGAGGCGCTGCCACTCGAAAGAGCGTCACCGCGCCCGTGCGCGCGATGAGTGTCGCGTGCTGCGCGAGGTATGCGCGCACCCCCTCATCATCGCCAGCCTGGACGATGTAGTCGTATTCCTGGTCGATGCTCTGCCAGTCGAGCGGACTGAAGGTGGTGATGCCCCACTGGTAGGGTGGCTGGTACGACCGGCGGATCGTGAAGTGCGCAAAGTGCGGGAAGGGATCGTCGCCGATCCGGCTCCCGTAATAGGAGAACAGGCCGGGAACGAAGCCGTCGCGCCGGATGATGTGCCAGAACGCGTACTCCTGATACGTGCCGACGCGCGGATTTGGATGTCCATCGGAGACGATCGGAAGCAGCCGCGCCCCTGCGGGAACTTCGCCCAGCACTCGATCGAAGTCGTCGAGGAGCGGGTCGCGCGCGTGCGCCTGCCATCCGATGAGCGCGCCGCTCACCACGCAAGCGCCGAGCGCGATGAGCAACGCGCGATTCTGCGAAGCGGCCGGCCTCGTCATCTCGTGGCTGGAGGACGCGCAGAACGGAAGGAGCAGCGCCGGGAGCAGCCATCGGACATCCACACCGCCCGCGGAGCCCACGTTCTTGGGAAATATCAGGAAGAGCACGAAAAACGCGCATGCCGAAACAACGAGGCTGTTCATTCGCAGCGCTCGCCGGTTGGCGAACACGAACGCGACCACGATCGTGGCGTATGCCAGCATCATGACGCCGGCCTGAGCGAGCGAGAAGGAATAGAAAGGAGCGGCGAAGGCGAGCAGCTTCATGACGGGGATGCGGAACTCGAGGTCCGTCATGCCACTGGTGCCGGCAGGCATCCGTGTCTCGACCCACGCCCAGAGGAGCCCAACGGCCGCGGCGAGCAGCAGAGCGGTAGCTCCTTCCGCGAGCAGCACGCTTCGCCACGGGCGGGGCGCGGGAGCCAGCCACAGCTCGACGGCCGCATCGATCCAGACCACCACCAGAACGATCAGCGGCGCGGAGAGATGAACCGTGAACAGGATCAGAATGCCGGCGGCGAGAGCGAGACGCGTCGACCACGCGCGCGTTCGACGACGCGGCCACCAGCAGGCGAGCCACACGAACGCCAGCCCGACGCCGATGACGTAGCTCAGCAGCCCGTCCAGCACGTACCAGGAGAAGCCGAAGAGCACCGCGGCGAGCGCCCAGGTGGACCGCTCAGGAGCAACGCGACGGAGCAGCGCGTACAGCCCGATGGTGGGCAGGGCAACGGCCAGCGTCACCACGAAGTAGTGCGTGGCGCCGGTGCCAATGAATCGTACCAGCGTCGCTCCCACGAGGTCGAGGGCGATGTAGGACGTGGGGAGCAGCCGGAAAACGACGTCCGGTCGCGAGACGCCAAACAGCGCCTTGGAGATGAGGACGTAGCGCGCGAGGTGATTGGGTGTGTCCTGATACGGAAAGTGTCGCAGTCTCATCGCGACCAGAAGGTAGAACAGAAGCCCGGCCGTCAGGACGATGTGTCCAATGCGCAGGCTGACGCGAGCGTCGGGCTGGTTGGATCGTCCGTCCGATCCAACCGCCGGCGTGACCGTTGCCGACTCCATTACGATGGGTGCTCCTCACGATCGTGGAACCACGGCAGCAGCCGCCGGACAGTCCGGGCAATATACACCCGGGCCGTCGCCCCGAGGCGAGGCCGAGTGGGGGTGTTAACAGGTCTTTGCAAGACGGTTGCGTGGGTGGAGAACGAGCCGCTTCTTCTCCGGGTCGTGATGACCGAGGGTGAGACGTGAGCGACGCCACACAGGTGGCAGACGTGCTGGACAACTCCACCGCGCGCGCGCCTTCCATGAAGACGGCGGAATCGGCCGCGCCCTCGGGTGCCATGCGCTTCCCGCAGTCATTCGCCCAGCAGCGCCTCTGGTTCCTGAACCAGCTCGACCCTGCGAGCGCGGCGTACAACGTCGTGGAAGCGTTCCGACTCGAGGGAGCGCTCGACGACGTGGCGCTCGAGCGGAGCGTGAACGCACTGGTCGCGCGCCACGAGTCGCTGCGAACGACGTTTTCCTCCGACGAGGGAACGCCCATCCAGATCGTGGCGCCCTCGCTGCTCGTGCACATGGCGCGGCGCGACCTGGCCGTGGGCTCCGCCGCTGCACACGACGAGGGCATCGCGCTCGCGGTGCGCGCGGAGGCATCGGCGCCGTTCGACCTCGAGCACGGGCCGCTGCTTCGCTGCACGCTCCTGCGAATGGCCGCGCACGAGCACGTTCTCGTGATCGCCATGCACCACATCATCAGCGAAGGCGGCTGGTCGATGGCGATCTTCCTGCGCGAGCTCGAGGAGCTTTACGACGCGGAGGTACAGGGGCGGTCGGCGCGGCTCCCCGTGCTCGACATCCAGTACGCGGACTATGCACTGTGGCAACGCGAGCAGACGGAGAGCGATTCTTTCGAGGCTCATCTGGCGTACTGGCGCGACCGGCTCGCCAACGCACCGCGCCGGCTCGAGCTCCCCACGGATTGTGCGCGTCCCGACCGGCAGAGCTCCCGCGGAGCGCGACGCTCGATCATGCTGGCTGCCACGACGATGCAGCGCGTGGACGCCCTCGCCCGTGCCGAGCGTGCCACGTCATCGATGGTCCTGCTCGCCGCATGGCTCGCGCTGCTCGCGCGCTATGCCGAACAGGATGATCTGGTTGTCGGCATGCCGGTGGCCGGCCGGTCGCGCGTCGAAACGGAGAATGTGATGGGGCTGTTCGTCAACACGCTCGCCATCCGGGCGGACCTCAGCGGCGATCCCTCGTTCGCGATGCTGCTCGAGCGCGTTCGGATCACCTGCATGGAAGCGTTCGATCATCAGGATGTGCCCTTCGAGCGCATCGTGGCGGAGCTGCGGCCGGATCGCGCGCTGAGTCATGGGCCCCTCTTTCAGGTGATGTTCGCGCCGCAGAATACGCCGCGCCAACCACTGCACCTGCACGGCCTCGCCGTCACGCCGCTCGACGTCGATACGGGGAGCGCGATGTTCGACCTGACGCTCTTCGTCCTGGGGCACGCGGAGTCGACGCGGCTGGTCGCCGAATTCGCCACCGATCTCTTCGAGGGCGAGAGCATCGAGCGCATGCTGCGCCAGTTCCAGACGCTGCTCGATCGTGCGGTCACCGATCCGCATCAGGCGCTGTCGGACATCGACGCGCTCGCTGACGCCGAGCGGCACACCGTGCTCGTCGCGTGGAACGATGCGCCGCCCGTCGAGACATCGGGCACGATCCATGGCCACTTCGCCGAGCAGGCGGGGCGGGCGCCCGAGCGTCGCGCGCTGGTCGCCGGCGAGGCGTCGATGACGTACGGCGAGCTGCATCACCGTGCGAACGCGCTGGCCCACCGGCTGCAGGCCGCGGGCGTGAGGGTCGGGGACCGCGTCGCGATCCTGATGGACCGCTCGTTCGATCTCGTCACCGCCATCGTGGGATGTCTGTATGCGGGCGGCGTCTACGTCCCGATCGACCGCGCGTACCCGCGCGAGCGGATGACCTGGCTGCTGCGCGACAGCGGCGCCCGCGTGCTGTTGACCCAGTGTCATCTGGCCGACGAGCTGCCGCCCTTCGAGGGCACCCGGCTGTGCATCGACGATGCGCCGGCAACGCCTCCCGCTGACGAGCCGGTGCACGCGGACGTGGGTTCTGACGACCTGGCCTACATCATGTACACATCGGGCTCCACGGGCGAGCCGAATGGCGTGGAGATTCCACACCGCGCCGTGCTGCGGCTCGTGCTCGCGCCGAACTACGCTCGGCTGGACGCCGACCGGGTGCTGCTTCAGCTGGCCCCCGTATCCTTCGACGCCTCCACCTTCGAGCTCTGGGGAGCGCTCCTGCACGGTGCGACCGCCGTGCTCGCGCCGATGCGGGTCCCGAGCGCGGGCGAGCTGCAGGCGCTCATCGCGGAGCACGGCATCGACACGATGTGGCTCACGAGCTCCCTCTTCAACGCGCTCGTGGACGATGATCCGACCGCCTTCCGTGGCTTGGCGCAGCTGCTCATCGGCGGCGAAGCCCTCTCGATTCCGCACGTGCGACGCGCACTCGCGGCGGCGCCGGACGTGCAGCTCATCAACGGCTACGGACCCACCGAGACGACCACCTTCGCGTGCTGCCATCCCATCACGCGTCCACTTGCACCCACCGTCGTCTCGATTCCCATCGGCCGGCCGATCAGCGGGACGTCCGTCCACGTACTGGATGCGCGCGGGCGACCGGTCCCAATAGGTGTTCCCGGGGAGCTTCATATCGGTGGAGCGGGGCTGGCGCGCGGCTATCACTGCCGTCCGGAGCTCACCGCGCGAAAGTTCGTCGAGGGATACGAAGCGGCGGCCGGGCAGCGGTTGTACCGCACGGGCGACCGCGCGCGCTTTCGCTCCGGCGGCGTGATCGAATTTCTCGGCCGGTTGGACGAACAGCTCAAGATCCGCGGATATCGGATCGAGCCGGCCGAGATCGAAGCGGTGCTCGCGGAACACGACGCCGTGCGAGAGGTCGCGGTCGTGGCGCGCGAGGACGATGCCGGCGACAAGCGGCTCATCGCCTACGTCGCGCTGCGCAGCGAACTTCTCCACCCCGCGGCCGCGCTTCGGAGCTGGCTGCAACAGCGCCTGCCGGACTACATGGTGCCGTCGTCTGTCGAGGTACTGTCTCGCCTGCCGCTCACGCCGTCTGGCAAGATCGACCGGCGCTCGCTGCCCGCTCCTGCCACGCCCGCGCACACTCCCGCTCCATCACAGGGACCGCGCACGGCTACCGAGCTGCAGTTGCGCGCGATCTGGGAGGAAGTGCTCGGCGAGGCCCCGATCGGTGTGCACGAGAACTTCTTCGAGCTCGGTGGCCACTCCCTGCTGGCCGTGCGGCTGTTCAGCAGGATCCGGAGTCAGCTCGGTCGGAACCTGCCGCTCACGACGCTGTTCCGCTCGCCCACGATCGCCGAGCTCGCGACCCTGCTCGAGGCGGAAAGCGATGCGTCGCACTGGTCGCCGCTCGTGGTGCTCCAGCCGGAAGGCTCGCTTCCGCCGCTCTTCATGATCCACGAAGGTGGCGGAACCGTGCTGCGCTTCCGCGATCTCGCCAGGCATCTCGCGCCGGAGCAGCCAGTGTACGCGCTGCAGGCCATTGCGCTCAGCGGTACCCGGCCGCCCCACGAGAGCATCGAGGAGATGGCGGACTGCTACATCCATGAGATCCGAACCGTTCAGCCTTCGGGGCCGTACTATCTCGCCGGCGCCTCGTTCGGCGGGGTCGTGGCCTTCGAGATCGCGCAGCAGCTGATGGCGCAACAGCAACCCGTCGCGATGCTCGCACTGCTGGACAGCAGCCTGCACCCGCGCCACATGATCTCACGTGCGGCCCGGATGCGGTTCCAGGCCGCGCGCGTGGCGCTGCACGTACGGCGTCTCTTTTCGAACCGGTACGGACCCACCTACATCTATGATCGCTCGCGCAGCGTGTGGCAGACCGCGCTGATGCGGTGGGGCTGGGGCGTGAGGGCACGCCGTGCCGCGGGAGTGACAGTCATGCCGTCGACCTACGCCGAGGTGTGGGACGCGGCAAGGCGCGCGTACCGCGCGTACGAGCCGCGTGAATATCGAGGGTGCGTGACCCTGTTCCGCGCACGAGTGCGTGATCCGGGATGTCCGGCCGATCCCGCGCCGGAGTGGATCCATTGGTGCGGGGGCGGTGTCGAGATACGCGACGTCCCGGGGGGACACGTGAGCTTGATGATCGAGCCAAACGTCGAGACGCTCGCGCGCGAGCTGCGCGAAGCGCTGCGACGCGCGGGAGAAGGGACGTGAGCGACTGCTACCGGTGCGCCGTGGCGAGAGCTCGCCACGCGCGCTCTTGACGCCAAGCCCATCCACGAGTACCGTCTAGCCCCTTTGTCCACCGCTCCGGAGCCTGAATGCGCCCCCCACGTTCCCGCCAGGGCACCAGTGCTCTCGCGCTCAGCGCAACACTCCTCATCCTTTTCGCGTCCTGCGGGCGCGACGTCTCCGACGTGAGCGCACCCCCACTCGTGGGGGCACGAAGCTCGTTGGCCAAGTCCACTCTGGACGTCAACGGAACGGGGAGCAAAGCGGGAGGAACCATCACATCCAACCGCGGCGGAATCGCCTGCACCATCACCTATTCAGGAGGGACGGCGAACCGGAGCGGGAAGTGCTCGCAATCGTACAATACCGGGACTGTGGTGACGCTCATCGCCGTCCCCAAGAGCGGCGCCGTGCTCTCGAGCTGGACGGGCTGCACGGCGGCCTCCGACAGCCCCCTTTCTTGCGAAGTCGCGCTCGACCAGTCGCGTGCCGTCTCCGCCGTTTTCGCACACTCTCCGACGAGCTTCGCACTCACCATCGAGGGCGGGGCGTCCGGGAGTGGGAAGGTCATCTCGTCTCCCGCGGGGATCAACTGCACGATCACCAGCGGCTCGGCCGGAACTACGGGGTGCGCCACGAGCTTCGCGGTCGGCCAGTCGGTAACGCTCTCTGCGACTTCCTCGAGCGGAAGCTTTCTCAAGGCGTGGGCGGGTGCCGGCTGCGATGCGGCAGGCACGGGTACCGGCGGCAGCGAGGGCAACTGCGCCCTCTCCATGTCGCAAGCCCATACGGTAGTCGTGAGCTTCGACCTCGTTGCGGTGGTGGCGAGCATGGGGAAGTGGGACGCGCCGATCTCCTGGCCCGCGGTCGCCATACACACGCACCTCCTCCCCGATGGGCGCGTGATGACCTGGGGGCGCATGGATCACCCTCCAGTGCTTTGGGATCCGGCTGCGCCTGCGTCCTTCGGCTCCACGGCTCGTCCGGTGGATTTCTTTTGCAGCGGGCATGCGTTCCTCTCCGACGGCAAACTGCTGGTCGCGGGAGGACACAGCGGCACCGACAACCAGGGCATCAAGTCCTCCGAATACTTCGATTTCAGCACGAACGCGTGGTCGCCCGGGGCCGACATGCAGAACGGGCGCTGGTATCCGACCAACACCACCCTTGCATCGGGTGAGATCCTCACCGTGAGCGGCGGCGACACGGCGCAGCAACGGAACCTCATCCCTGAAGTCTGGCAGGTGGACGGGACTTGGCGCGTGCTGAGCAATGCCTCGCTCTACCTGCCGTACTATCCGTTCGTGTTCCAGGGGCCCGACGGTCGCGCGTTCGTAGCGGGATCCAACTGGCACACGTACTGGCTCGATGCGACAGGGACGGGCCAGTGGACCGCTGGTCCGCTCAGCAGTGTTTCCACGCGCGATTACGGCTCGGCGGTGATGTACGATGCCGGCAAGATCATGATCGTTGGAGGCGGTACCGCGACTGCCACTTCGATCGGTCCCCCGACCAACACGGCGGAGATCATCGATCTCAACGCCGGCGCCGCGGCGACCTGGCAGCCGACCGGCTCGATGGCCATCGCGCGGCGCCAGCTGAACGCGACGCTTCTCGCCGACGGCCGGGTGCTCGCCACGGGAGGCACGAACGCGACCGGGTTCAACGTCGCCCCCACCAGCGACGCCGTGCTCGCCGCCGAGATGTGGGATCCCGTGACGGGAAAATGGACCTCACTTGCGCGCATGACCCATTACAGGCTCTATCACTCCACGGCTCTCCTCCTCCCCGACGGACGCGTCCTCTCGGCGGGAAGTGGCCAGCCGGCCGCGGCCGGACTCACCGATGACTACACGGCGGAGATCTATTACCCACCCTATCTCTTCAACTCGGACGGAACGCTGGCGACGCGACCTGCGATCAGTTCGGCGCCCACGCAAGTCGCCTACGGACAACAGTTCACCGTCGAGACGCCGAACGCATCAGCGGTGAGCAAGGCGACATGGATCCGGTTGGGATCAGTGACCCACTCGTTCAACGAGGACCAGCGGATGAATTTCCTCAGCTTCTCGGTGAGCGGCGCGTCCTCGATCACGGTGAGTGCCCCGGCCACGGCTTCACTGGCACCCCCGGGGTATTATCTGCTCTTCATCGTGGACAGTCGCGGCGTGCCGTCAATCGCGAAGATCATCCGCATTTCCTGAGGACCGATTCGAGCTGATATGGGACGGTCGAGCGATCCAACTCATGGCACATCACTTGCCGCCCCACACCAATTCCTCACGACGTCCCCACCGATGGCCGTAACCACCCATCTCGCGTCCTACGCCGTGCGGCTTCACGAGCATGGAGGAGTCGACGTGCTTCGGTACGAGGCCGTCGACTGTGGCGAGCCGAGTGCGGGCGAAGTGCGCGTCCGCGTGGTCGCGGCCGGAGTCAATCCGATCGACGCCGCCATCCGGCAGGGCGTTCTCAAACGCCCGGTGCCACTCCCCGCCATCCCTGGCGGCGATGTCTCGGGCTTTGTGGACGCGGTGGGACCCGGGGTGACTGACTTCAGCGTCGGTGATCCGGTGTACGGCGTCATCGGCCGCACGGGAGCCTACGCGCAGTACGTCGTCGCTCCGGCCGCCGTGTTCGCGCCAAAACCCGCGACACTCGACCACGTGCATGCGGCGGCGGTGCCGCTCGCGGCGCTCACCGCGTGGCAGATGCTCTTCGAGCTCGCACAGCTCCGCGCCGGACAACGCGTGCTCGTACACGCCGCGGCCGGTGGAGTGGGTGGATTCGCGGTGCAGATGGCGAAGCAGGTCGGTGCAACGGTCGTGGGCACGGCCGGGGAAGAGAACGTGTGCTACGTGCGCGAGCTCGGGGCCGACCACGTCATCGACTATCGTGCCTCTCCGTTCGAGGACGTCGCTTGCGACATAGATCTCGTGCTGGATCTGGTGGGTGGAGAAACGCAGCACCGCTCGTGGGCGGTCCTGAAGCGCGGCGGCATGCTCGTCACGGCCTGCGACCAGCCAATAGCCGAGCGCGCGCACGCAGCGGGCGCGCGAGCGCTGCGCGTCAGTGTCCGCCCGGACGGTGGACAGCTGAGCGAGATCGGCAAGGTGATCGATGCGGGGCGGCTGCGCGTGCACGTGAGTGAGACCTTTCCCCTGGCCGAGGCCGCGCGCGCGCATGCGTGCATCCAGACCCGTCACACGCGCGGGAAGCTCGTCCTGCGCGTGTCCGACTGACCGCGCGCGTGACGCTTCGAGGAGAAATGGAGGATCGCCCACTCGCCATCTGCTTCGGGACTCGTCCGCAGGTGATCAAGGCTTCTGTCCTGATTGAAGCCGCCGCGCCGCACTGGCCGTTGCTGACGGTGGATACCGGCCAGCACTACGACTACGAGATGAATGCGATCTTCCTCGAGCAGCTCGGCGTCGGCCGGCCGAGCCATTTCCTCGAGGTCGGATCCGGCAGCCACGCCGACCAGACCGCAGCCATTCTGACCCGGCTCACGCCTATTCTGGAGCGGGTCGAACCGTGGGCCGTGATCGTCATCGGTGACACGAACAGCACTCTCGGATGCGCCCTTGCCGCAGCGTACTTGCACATTCCCATCGTGCACGTCGAAGCCGGAATGCGGGCCGCCGACATCCGTATGGCCGAGGAGCGGAATCGGCGCATCACGGACGCGCTGAGCGATCTGCTCTGCGCCCCTTCACACATCGCGGTGCGTCAGCTCGAGGGGGAGCGACAGCCGGGCCGCGTCATCTTCACCGGCGACATCGCCTATGACGTACTCTGCCAGCAAGGTCCGCGTGCGGTTTCCCCGGCTGCCATACCCGGATGGCCGCTGCCACCCGGTGCGCCTTACGCGTTGGCGACGCTCCACCGCGCGGAGCTCACCGGCAACTTCGCGCAGTTTGCCGCGCTCGTGCAGGCACTCGATGCGCTCGATCTCCCGGTGGTGCTCGCCGCGCATCCGCGCATTCGCGCGCTTCTCGACCAGTGCCGCTTGAGCTCCGACGGGGCGCTGCGCATCGTACCACCGCTCGGCTACCTCGAGATGCTCGGCGCCAACCGCGACGCGAGCGTCCTCATCACCGATTCGGGAGGACTGCAACGAGAGGCGTACTGGCTGGGCACTCCGTGCATCACCCTTCGGCGCGAGACCGAGTGGTGCGAGACCGTCGCGCTGGGTGCCAATCTCCTGTTGGACCCGGACCGTGCTGCCGGGGAGCTCGCCGCGGCGGTGAAGGAGCGGCTGGCTCGGCGGATGCACTCGCCGTGGGAGCGCGGTGCGTACGGCGACGGATCAGCGGCGAGCCGCGTTGTTTCCGCCATCCGGGAATGGGCCACCCCATGACATCGGAGAGCTGTCCGTGAACGTTCTGGGATTCAGCGGGCTCGACACGAGCGTGCAGTTCAAACGATCGTGGTTCCCGTCGCTCTCCGAACGCGAGTACCGGATCGTGCAGGGACTCGATTCCGCCGCCGCCTTCGTGCGCGATGGCCGAGTCGAGTTCGCCGCTGCCGAGGAGCGCTTCTCCCGGTGCAAGGGCACGGGCGCCTTCCCCATCGGTGCGATGCGCGCAGCGCTCGCCGATTGCGGCTGCGCCGAGGCAGACGTCGACGTGGTTGCGCACGGCTTCGACTATGCTCCGCTCCAGTCGCAGTTTCTCGGGGACCCGTACACGCGCGCGCAGTACGCGCAGGTCTATGATCCCGAGGTTCAACTGGGACTGCTGAAGCGCCAACTGGCGGACATCGATTGGCGGGGGAAGTTCGTCGCCGTGCCGCACCACGTGGCGCACGGTGCCAGTGCGTTCTTCCAAAGCGGGATGGGCGAATCGCTCGTGCTCGTGACGGACGGCGCGGGTGAGATGGACAGCCTCACGGTGTTCGCAGCATCCGGCGTCGAGTTGGAGCCGATCGCGACGGTCTCGGCCTTCCATTCCCTGGGTACGCTCTACGGCGTCTTCACACTGTACCTCGGCTTCGAGTTCAACGCCGACGAGTACAAGGTCATGGGCCTCGCGCCGTACGGTGACGCACGGCGCCACTTCGCGGGGATGATGGATCTCGTGCACTTGCGCGAGGATGGCACCTACGTAATCCCGGTGTTCGGCGAAAACAAAACACTCGAGGAGCGCGAGACGCATCGCGGCGTGCTCCGAGCGTTGGAGTCCCGCTTCGGTCCCGCGCGCGCGCCTGGAGCGGAAATCGAGCAACGGCACAAGGACATCGCCGCCGCTCTCCAGCTCGTGCTCCAGCACGTACAACTGCACGTGCTGCGACACTTCCGGCGGCAGACCGGGCTCACGAATCTCTGCCTGGCGGGCGGCGTCGCGCTGAACTGCACGGCCAACGGCGTCATCAAACGGAGCCGGCTGTTCCGCGATGTTTTCGTGCAACCGGCGGCGGGAGATGATGGCACCGCTCTTGGCGCGGCGCTGTACGTCGAGCGTCGCGAGTCACCACCGCCGCGACCGATTCGGCTCGGTCTCCCGTGCTGGGGTCCATCCTTTTCGACCGAGCAGGCGAGATGCGCCGTCGAGATGCGCGGTGACTGCCGCGCGGTACACTACGACTCCTTTTCCCAGTTGTGCGAGGAGGCGGCGCGCCGGCTCGCGGCAGGACAGATCATCGGCTGGTTTCAGGGCGCCATGGAATTCGGACCTCGTGCGCTTGGACATCGGAGCATTCTGGCCGACCCTCGCGTGCCTGACATGCGAACGCGCGTCAACATGCTGGTGAAGCTGCGCGAGGGTTTCCGCCCGTTCGCGCCGGCGGTGACCGCCGAAGGCGCCGCGACGTACTTCGATGTGGCGCCCGGGGATGAGGCGACGTTCGCGCACATGCTGTTCGTGATGCCGGTCCGCCCGCCGTACCGCGCGGCGCTCCCCGCGGTCACGCACGTCGACGGCTCGGCGCGACTCCAGACGGTAGCGCGGGAGCTGGACGAGCGCTTCTGGCTGCTGCTCACGGAATTCGAGCGCCAGACGGGCGTTCCCATCCTCCTCAACACCTCCTTCAACGTGCGCGGTCAGCCGATCGTGTGCACGCCGGAGGAAGCGATCGAGACCTTCCTCCGTGCGCGACTGGACGCGCTCATCATCGAAGACCTCCTCGTTACGGCAGCGCCGTCCGGCGCTCCGCCGGCTGAGGAAATTCGATGAGCCGATCCTGATGGAGCAGCACCCTTCACGCGCGCAGCGGAGCGCCTTCTGGGCCGCGCTGCTCGAGGGTGAGCCGGCGAAGGCGGCGCTCCGCCCCGATCACCCGCGTCCCCCCGTGCCTTCCTTCTTGCGGGAGACCGCCCGTCGAACCCTCGATGCAGAGTGCGCCGCGCGGATCCGGGCACTGGGCGCCGAGTACGGTGCGTGGCCCTGGACCGCCGTCCTGTCGGCCTGGATGCTGCTGCTCGCGCGTCACGGAAACGCGCGTGATGTGATGGTCGGGACGGTGCTGCGCAACGAGCTCGCCATCCTTCGGTGCGAGATCCGTCCCGGCGAAACGGTGCGCCAGCTCGTCGCACGCGTCGCGCAGGCTACCCACGATGTCGAGCGTTACGCTCCCGTCGAGGAGGCGCTGGTCGGCTCACGGTCGGTCGCCGAACGATGTGGCACCCTGCTGATCGCCGATGCGGACGGGTTCAACGGGTCTGGCGATATCGCTGCGGAGCAGTCGGCTCTCTCCGACGTGTCACTCATCGTCGGAGGCGACGCGAGCCGGCTGCTCACGATCGACTTCGATGCGGAGCTGTACGAGCCGGCCACGATCGAGCGAGTACTCGATCATCTCGTTCGCCTGATCGACGGCATGGCACACGCGCCGGACGCGCCCATCGACTCGCTCGCGATGCTCAGCGATGATGAGCTCACGACGTTGCTCGAGCGGTGGAACGAGACGTCGTGCGAGGTGCCCGGGACGCTGGTGCATGACTGCATCGAGCGCGAAGCGCACCGTCACCCTGAGCGCACCGCCTTGATCGCGGGAGATGAGCGGCTCAGCTATCGACAGCTGGAGCAGCGGGCCGGTCGGCTCGCGGCGCACCTCGGCGCACTTGGCGTGCAGCCTGACGATTTGATCGCGATCCGGCTCCCGCGTTCGGCCGACCTGGTGGTCGCCATGTTGGCCGCGCTCGAGTCGGGTGGGGCGTATCTCGCCATCGATCCGGTGCAGCCCGCCGTGCGCAGCGCGCTGATGCTGGAGGATGCGCAGCCCCGGGTGCTGGTGACGCGGTCCGACCTCGATCCGCTCCGCACCGACGCGCGAGCGACCGTGCTCCTCGATCAATGGGTCGAGCCCGATGAGCACCTCGCGTCAGCGCCCGCAGCGCACGTTTCGCCATCGAATCTGGCCTACGTGATGTACACCTCCGGATCCACCGGCATCCCGAAGGGCGTGATGGTGGAGCACCGGAATGTCGTGAATTTCTTCGCGGGCATGGACGAGCGGCTGCAGCGGCCGACGGCCGGCGTCTGGCTCGCGATCACGAGCGTGTCGTTCGACATCTCCGTGCTCGAGCTCCTCTGGACGCTGGCGCGTGGCTTCACCGTCGTCATCGCCGACGCGCAAGGTGCCGTCGGTTCGCCACCGCCCTCACCCGCGATCCCGTCTGCGACGACCACGAAGCCGATGGAGTTCGGGCTGTTCTACTTCGGCAGCGACGAAACCCGGTACGCGGATGCACCGGAGCGGTCCAAGTACCAGCTGCTCCTCGAGGGGGCGCAGTTCGCCGACCGGCACGGCTTCAGCGCGGTCTGGACTCCCGAGCGCCACTTCCACGCCTTCGGTGGGCTCTTCCCGAGTCCAGCGATCACCAGTGCGACGGTCGCGGCGCTCACCACGCGCATCGCCATTCGCGCCGGGAGCTGCGTGCTGCCGCTCAACGATCCGGTCCGCGTCACCGAGGAGTGGTCGCTCATCGACAACCTGTCCGGCGGACGCGTCGGAATCTCATTCGCTTCGGGATGGCAGCCGGACGACTTCGTCCTCGCTCCCGACCGCTACGCGGATCGGCACCAGACCATGTTCGAGGCGATCGAGACGGTTCGGCATCTCTGGCGCGGCGGAACCATCACGCGCCCCGGTGGGCGAGGCAACAGGGTGACCTTTGGAACGCGCCCTCGCCCCGTGCAGCCCGAGCTGCCGGTGTGGGTGACGGCAGGCGGCACCTCGAGCACCTTCGCGCGCGCTGGAGAAATTGGAGCCAACCTGCTCACCCACCTCCTGGGCCAATCCCTCGAGGAGCTCTCGGAGAAGCTTCGCCTGTATCGGCAGGCGTGGCGTGCGCACGGCCCCGCGGGGGAGGGGCACGTGACCCTGATGCTCCACACGTTCATCGGTGATGATCCCGCCGCCGTGCGGGAAATCGTGCGGGGACCGCTCACGAAATATCTCCGGGAGTCCGTGAGCTTGTTCACGCCGTTCGCGGCGACGTTCGGACTGGATGCCGATCACCTCTCGCCAGAGGACTCGGACACGCTCGCCGCGTATGCCTTCGAGCGGTACTACGGCACGAGTGGGTTGTTCGGGACGCCCGAAAGCGCTCTCGGGCTCATTCGTTCGCTTGCAGACCTCGGAGTGGACGAGATCGCGTGCCTGATCGACTTCGGCGTCCCGGACGAGATCGTGCTGCGGAATCTGCCGAACCTCGCCCGGCTGCGGGATCTCGCAGCATCGCGCGCGAACGATGCCAGCGTGGCGCCGCTACCGTCCCGGCAGCCCATCTCGCAACTCATCAGGGAGCTCGGCGTCACGCACGTGCAGTGCACTCCCACGCTCGCGCGACTCCTTCTGTCCGATGATGCAACGGCCGACGCGCTCGGGTCGCTCCAGCAGATGCTCGTGGGCGGTGAGGAGCTACCGGCCGAGCTCGGCCGTGCCTTGCAGGAGCGACTCGCGCCGGGAGCATTGCTCAACATGTACGGTCCCACCGAGACCACCGTGTGGTCCACCTGCCATCGTGTGACCCGCGACGAGGAGCCGGTTCCGATCGGAAGGCCCATCGCCAACACGCGGCTGTACGTTTTGGACGGGGAGCGACACCCAGTTCCGATCGGCGCTCCGGGCGAGCTGTACATCGGCGGCGCAGGCGTCGCACGCGGCTACCTGCATCTTCCGGAGCTCACGCGCGAGCGCTTTCCGAGGGATCCATTCGCGTCCGGCGACGAGAGCCGGATGTACCGGACGGGCGACCTGGTGCGCTATCGCGGGGATGGCGCCCTGGAGTTCATCGGGCGCGCGGACCGACAGCTCAAGATTCGCGGAAATCGCGTGGAGCTCGGCGAAATCGAAGCGGTGCTCCGTCAGTATCCGCAGCTCCGGGATGCCGTGGTCGTGCCGCAGCGCGACGGCCCGATGGGATCCTTTCTCGCCGCGTACGTCGTGCCGCGCGCGGGTGCAACGGTCGACCTCAACGCACTGCGAGCGTATGCGCACCAATCGCTTCTCGACGCGATGATTCCGAGCGCGTGGGCGATACTCGAGGCACTGCCCACGACCACGAGTGGCAAACTGGATCGCAACGCCCTCCCGAGCCCCGACCACGACGGTGCCGCGCGCACACCCGCGCCGGAGGCTCCCCGCACACCCACCGAGCGACGCATACACACCCTCTGGGTCGAGTCGCTGCACATCGCCGAGATCGACATCCACGCGAATTTCTTCGATCTGGGCGGAAACTCCCTGATCGCGATCCACTTGCTCAACCGGCTCCGGGAGCACTGCCGGGCTCCATTGTCGATGGCGGATATCTTTCGTCACTCGACCATCGAGGCGCTCGCGCGGCACGTGGACGGATTGCAGGAAAGCAACGCTGGCGATCGCATCATTCCGACGGCGGCGCGGCGCCGCTCCATGCCGACCTGACAGCGCGGTCGTGTCCTCAGGACGTCGTCGTCCGCCGCTCGATGGCTCGCTGATAGATCTGCATCTGGAGCTCATAGGTTGCCGCGGCGGTGAACTTTCGCTCGAATTCGAGACGACCGCGTCGCCCGAGCGCCGCCAATCCGTCGGTGTCACCGAGCGCGTGCTGGACGGACCGCGCCAGGTCCTGCGCGTCCCCAGCTGTGAAGTGGAGGCCGGTGACACCGTGCTCGATCAACTCGAGCGCCGTGCCGAGGCGACTGGCGACGACCGGTAAGCCGGTGGCGAACGCCTCGATGATGGTGAGTCCGAAGGTCTCGAACCAGATGGAGGGAAAGACCAGCAGGGTGGCGTCACGCATGAGCGCGAAGACCTCGTCCCGTCCGCGCTCCCCCAGCCACTCGACGCCCCGCTGCTCGCCATAGGGATGGTGGGCGAGTGGCCCCGTGCCGACCACTTTCAGCGGCAGCTGCTCACCGATGTCCCGCCACGCCTCGAGAAGGGTGAGGATGCCCTTGTCCTCCGTGAGCCGTCCGACAAAGAGTGCGTACCCACCGCGATGTTCGCCCACTCCCGGATCCAAGGGCAGGAAATTCGGCTTGGCAAAGACGTGGTCGGGCGCGAATCCCGCCGAGAGGAACATCGATCGCGCGAACTCGCTTGGCGTAATGTAGACATCCACGTCGCGCTGCCACGTTCCCAGCGCGCGATGCGTGACGAGCATCGCGGCGACTGCCGCCGTCGCAGCGCGGCTCGAGCGATAGCACGCGTGCATCACGCCCGGCCACGGTACGGATCGGTCACGGCATTCGATGCACGGGTGCCCGTCGCGAAAGAGCGTGGCCGCGGGGCAGACGAGCCGGTAGTTGTGCAGCGTCTGGACGACAGCGACCGTTGCAGCTCGGCACGCGCGGTACGCCGAGGGCGAGATGAGCGGAAAGGTGTTGTGAAAGTGACAGACCTGCGGCTGCACATCCGCGAGGACCCGCGCCAGGCGCGCCTTCGAATCGAAGGACCAGATGGCGGATGCTGCCGTGCGCATCCGTGAGCTCGCGTTGAGCCCTCGATTGTCGACCCGAAACTCGACCACTTCGTGCCCCATGCCTCGGAGCAGGGCGGCTTCGGCGTCCACGACGATGTCCTCGCCCCCCCGCTGCAAGTAGGAGTTGTGCGCAAGGACGATTCTCATGGCGCAGTCTCGAGAGGGGCCGAGGCCGAAATGTGCCGTGTGCAAAGGACCACCTCATCCCTCGGCGCGCGTGACGCAAGGAGTGCGTGCGAATACTAGCCGGGCATTCCTCGACACGCACCTGCACCATGCGCTTCTGCGGTGACATCGGCGCCCGTACCTTTACGGGATGAAGCTGCGACGGTGCGAAGCGCACGTGGACACGAGGGACGAGTGCCTGACGCGGCGCCTCGGCAAGGCGCATCGAAAGGCCGAGGGTGCTCGCGGAGCGAAGGTCCCGTGAAGCTCAGCCGCCGCAGCTTCCTGTCGCTCGCGCCGGCCGCCGGTGTGGCGCTGGCCCTCGGGGGCGAAGCGTTCCTGCGGGAGCCGAACGATGTGCTCGTGACGCGCCGAGTGGTGCGAAAGCGTTCGGCGCCCAGCGACGTGCCGATCACGATCGCTCACCTGTCCGATCTTCATCTGTCGGAGATCGGGGTCCGCGAGCGCAAAACCGCGGAGATCATCGCCCACTCGCCCCCCTCGGTGCTACTGATCACGGGAGATTCCATCGACCGCAGGGGGAAGCTCGAGGTGCTCGATGCGTTCCTGGGACAGTTCGATGCACGGCTGCCAAAATTCGCCGTCCTCGGGAACTGGGAGTACTACAGCGGGGTGGATGAGTCGGCACTCCGGGCCACCTATGGGCGGCATAATTGTTGCCTTTTGGTCAACGAAACGGCCCGTCAGCGGGTCGGTGACGCAGAGCTGCTCGTCACGGGCCTGGATGACTGGCTCGCGGGCAAGCCAGACGTGCAGGCGGCGCTGGGAGGTACCAGCGCAC
This sequence comes from Gemmatimonadaceae bacterium, assembly GCA_025929535.1. Lineage (GTDB taxonomy): Bacteria > Gemmatimonadota > Gemmatimonadetes > Gemmatimonadales > Gemmatimonadaceae > FEN-1250. Next base: position 47,618 of record JAICLZ010000008.1, on the reverse strand, counting down.
ATTCCAATCACGTGCTTTTGGCGCATTGTCCAATTCAACGTGATCTACTCGTCATCGGTGATCGACCTTCGGCCGGCCCGGCGAGGCGAGAGTCCGACACTCCGGTGCCACAGTTGGTGCTGTCGGGACACACGCATGGAGGCCAGGTGAATCTCTTTGGTTGGTGCCCCTGGCGACCGAAAGGGAGCGGGCGATACGTTTCGGGCTGGTATCCCGGCGCGGGAGCGCCGGATCTTTACGTCTCGCGAGGGATCGGCACGGTGGAGATCCCGGTGAGGCTCGGGGCCCCTCCGGAAGTGGTGTTTCTGGAGTGGCATGCGTCCGTCGCCGGCTGATCGAGAGCGCTGCGAGCGCGGAGTACCGGAAAGTCGAGTTCGACCTGGGCTGTCGAGAGTGCAGGAGACGATACCGATTACTGACGCAGGGCACCAGCACGTCGACACGACAGCATCCCAGGACGCTTCGGCCGGGCTAGGAGCCGGCGGCAACGTCCGGATCTCTGCCGTACCTGGGCGTACCCATCTTCTGACCGTCGCGCTCGAGGATTATTACCACAACTTCGGGCGGGTCATCGCGCGCTCGCATTGGAACCGCTTCGAGAAGCGCGTCGAGCGAAGCACGACGCGTGCGCTGGACCTGCTCGATGAATTCGGCATTCGGGCCACCTTCTTCACACTCGGATGGGTGGCCAGCACCCTCCCCGAGCTCGTGCGTGAGGTTGCTCGTCGAGGGCACGAGATTGCGAGCAAGGGCTACCACCAGCGCAACCTGCGAGAGATGTCGCCCACCGAATTCCGCGACGATCTGGCCCGCTCGCGCGAGGCGCTCGAGCATGCGAGTGGTCAGCGCGTGGTCGGCTACCGTGCCCCCGGCTGGCTCAAACCCTCCGATGTCTGGGCGCTCGAGGTGCTCGCGGAAGAGGGCTACCGCTACGACTCGAGCGTCAAGCCGCTCCTCTTCCGCTTCCACGGGGAACCGTCTCGTCGGCTGGCCCATGAGATCGTGGTCGGAGAGCGCAGGATTTGGGAGTTTCCCATCTCGACGCTGGGTCCCGAGGGTCTCGCCTTTCCTATCGGGGCGGGGAACTACTTCCGCCAGCTGCCCGAGTCCATGGTGCGGCGCGCGGTCGCGCGCTGGGAGCGGCAGTACAGCGGTCCGTTCACCATGTACTTCCACACCTGGGAGCTCGACCCCGATCAGCCACAGATCACGGCGGCACCGCTCATCGCGAGAATCCGCTACTACCGGCACCTGGACCGGTTCGCGGACGTGCTCCGGTACTACCTTGCCCGCTACCGCTTCACGGGCATTCGAGACTACCTCGGCATCAGCCCCGAAAACGACTCACCCGAAAACGACTCACCCGAAAACGACTCATCGCCCGACATGCCGGATGCGTACCTGGCTGATCTCGGAGTGACCCGGTCGGCGGTGACCGTCGTCTCGGCATCGATCCGACCTCCGGACGACAGCGCATCTGCCGGTCCAAGGACACCCGTTACGGTCGTGATTCCGTGCTTCAACGAGGAGCACACGCTCCCGTATCTCGCAAACACGCTCGAGAGCGTCGAGCAGACCCTCGCGGATCGGTACGAGCTCGAGTTCGTGTTCGTGGACGACCGCAGTACGGACGACACCTGGGGCTCGCTCACCCGGCTGTTCGGCGACAAAGCGAACTGCCAGCTCATGCGACACCCCATCAACTCCGGAGTCGCCATCGGGATCCTCACCGGGATCAGAGCCGCGACGACGGAGATCGTCGCGTCCATCGACTGCGACTGCACGTACGATCCACACGAGCTCGGGAACATGCTCGCCTTGCTCCGCGACGATGTCGACATGATCACCGGCTCGCCGTACCATCCTGAAGGTTCCGTCCGCAACGTGCCGGCGTGGCGACTCTCGTTGTCCAAGGGAGCCTCGGCTCTCTATCGGCAGCTCCTGCACCAGAAGCTCGGGACCTACACGAGCTGCTTCCGCATCTATCGGCGAAGCCGCGTCCTCAACATGCACCTGACGCGTGGAGGCTTTCTCGGCATCGCCGAGATGATGGGGAAGCTCGACCTGAACGGATCGAAGATCGTCGAGTATCCCACGACGCTCAATGTCCGCGTCCTCGGCTATTCGAAGATGAAGGTGATGCGAACCATCACCGGACATCTGGGGCTGATGTTGGAGTTGCTGTGGCTGCGCGCCTTCGGTGAACGGCCGGCCGGCAGCACCGCCGCTCCCGCTCAGGCGCCGGTGGAGGGGCGGCAATGGTGACGGCGACAGGCGAGAGCCGCTCGGTGGGGATCGTGGGTGGCGGCATGCTCGGGATGACGCTCGCGCTCCGCCTCTCGCAGGCGGGACATCGCGTGACGCTCATAGAAGCGGCGCCATCGCCCGGCGGACTCGCCGCGCCCCAAACCATCGGGGGCTTCACGTGGGACCGTTTCTATCACGTGATCCTGCTCTCGGACGCGAACCTGCGCGCCCTTCTGGATGAGCTTGGAATCGGCAGCCGGTTGTTCTGGAGGACGACGCGCACCGGCTTCTACGTGGACGACCGCCTCTACTCCCTCTCCGATGCGTTCGAGTTCCTGACGTTTCCACCGTTGTCGCTGTGGGATCGCGCTCGACTCGCGTTTACGATCCTCTATGCCGCACGGCTACGGGACTGGCGGCCCCTCGAGCGCGTCGGAGTGGTGGAATGGCTGGAACGCCTCTCCGGGCGACGCACCGTGGATCGCATTTGGCGGCCGCTGCTCCGCAGCAAGCTGGGTGAGAACTACCGCATCGCCAGCGCAGCCTTCATCTGGGCGATCATCGCGCGCCTGTACGCGGCGCGCCGCTCCGGATTCAAGCGGGAGATGTTCGGTCACGTCGAGGGTGGGTACGACACGATTCTCTCGGCTTTTCGGCAGCGCCTCGCGGCGCTTGGCGTGGAGACGCTGGCCGGTCGGGCCGTGGAACAGGTCGATGACCGAGAGGGGGCGGCCGAGGCGCGCCTGTCCGACGGAACCACTCGGAGCTTCGACAGCGTGATTCTCACGGTCCCATGCTCGCGAATCGCTGCACTCTGCCCGCAGCTGACGGAGGCGGAGCGCACGCGTCTGCGCTCGGTAGTTTACCAGGGCATTGTTTGTGCTAGCGTGCTGGTGCGGAAACCGCTCGCGGAGTACTACGTCACAAACATTACCAGCGAGTGGGTGCCATTCACGGCCGTCATCGAGATGACGACGATCGTGGACCGGGAGCGATTCGGGGGGAACAGCCTCGTGTACCTCCCGCGCTATCTCACTCAGGACGATCCCTTCTGGGCGAAGTCGGACCCCGAGATCGCGTCCGAGTTCACTCGCGCGCTAGAACGCATGTATCCGCGGTTCCGCTCGGAGGACGTCTTGTCGTTCCAGCTTTCCCGCGTCCGCGAGATGCTTGCCGTCTCCACCCTGGACTATTCGGAGCGCCTGCTGCCGCCCACGCGCACGTCGCTGCCGAACGTGTTCATCGTCAACTCGGCGCAGATCGCCAACGGAACGTTGAACGTGAACGAGACCGTCGGGCTCGCGAACGCAAAGGCGCTGGAGCTCGAGGCGCTCCTCGTGCGCACCGGCGTCGCAGCCCTGGAGGCATCCCCGTCATGAGAGATGTGCCGCTGGCGAGCCTCTCGCTCGACGCCGATGACCTCTGGGCGTATCTCCGCACGCACGGCGACGCGGCCTGGGAGCAGCATCCCTCGTACCTGCCGCGGTTCTACGAGTTGGCCTTCGAGCTTTTCGAATCGCTGCATCTCCGGATCACGTTCTTCATCGTCGGGTTCGACGCGACTCGCGAGGCCAATCGGCCGGCACTTGCGTCGCTCGCCGCGCACGGACACGAAGTCGGAAACCACTCCTTCTGGCACGAGTACACGCTCTATCGCGAGCCCGTCCACCGGATCGACGAGGAGATCGGTCGCGCCGAGGCGGCCATCGTGGCCGCCACCGGTCAGCGACCGATCGGCTACCGCGGCCCGGGTTTCAGCTGGTCGAGCAATGTGCTCGAGGTACTCGCGCGTCGCGGCTACAGCTACGATGCCTCCACGCTGCCGACCTATCTCGCGCCACTCGCGCGCTGGTATTTCCTCGCGACCGCAACCCTGACACCCGAGGAGCGCGAGCGGCGGCGGGGACTCTTCGGATCGTTCACGGACGGTCTGCGGTCGGTGCGTCCGTATCGGTGGAACGTGGGAGGCGGGCGCTCGCTCCTGGAAATTCCGGTCACGACGATGCCGCTCGTGAAGCTGCCTTTTCACTTGAGTTATCTCCTGTTCCTGGCGCGGCGATCGACGAAGGCCATGCTCGCCTATCTGCGCACCGCGATCGCGACCTGCCGGTGGGGGAAGGTGCAGCCGAGCTTCCTGCTGCATCCGCTCGATCTGCTGGGCGGCGACGAGGTGCGCGGGCTGGAGTTCTTCCCCGGCATGGATCTCCCGACGCGGCGCAAGCTGGAGCTGACGAGGACCGTCCTCCGTGTTCTTGCCGAGCACTTCACGCTCGTGCCGATGAGCGAACACGCGGCGCAGATCGTGCGGGACGAGCGCCTGCCTTCGCATACGGCGATCGCCTCTCCCGTGCTCGCGGAGCCCTCATGACGCGCCTCGTGCTCGGCGGCGCGGCGGTGCTGGCACTGGCCACCCTTGGCGTTTTGGGGGCCGGCGACGTGCGCATCCTGCTCGTCGTCCCGGCGCTCACCGCGCTCATAGGTCTGCTCGTCTTCACCTACCGGTGGCCGGCGCGCGCAATGACGCTCGCGTTCGTTCTAATTCCCATTGCGGGGACCAAGTTCAGGAATCGGGACGCCCTGGCGACGGTCAACAACGTGATGGACGGGCAGGTGGTCTTCGAGCTCGCATTGTACGCGCTGATCGGAGTCATGACGCTCGTCCTCATGTCCGCCACGCGGTTCCGGTGGCCGCGCCTCACGCTCACGGCGCGCCTCCTGCTGGCCTTCACCGCGTTCACCGCGATTTCCGCATTGTGGTCGTACGCACCCCCGCTCACGATTGTCCGATCGGCACAGCTCGCGACGCTCGTGCTCCTCACGCTCGTCACGGTGACCGCATTCGGCGCCGCGCGCGTAACGCGCGCGTTGACGAGCGCCGTGATCATCTACGTCCTCGTGTGCGCGGCGCTGGCGGCGGCGTTCCCGGCTTTTCAGGGAACGACGACGGATCATCAGGGCTTTCGGCGTTTCTCGTGGTTCTCGCTGCATCCGATCACCGTTGCGGTCTTTACAGGCATTGCGCTGGTGCTGCTCGCCACGGGAATCATCTTCTCCCGAGATGGCCTGCGCGCTCGGCGGCTGGGAATTCCGGAAGTCCTGTATGCGATTCCGCTCGGGGTGATCCTCCTGGCCGCGAACTCGCGCGGCCCTCTGTTCGCGGTGATCGCCACGATTGGGCTGATCGTGGCCATCAAAGTGCTGCGGCCCGTCACGGCCACCGCAGTTATCGCTGCGGCGCTCCTTGGCGTTCTCGCGTTCAACGCCTCCGGCATGACGATCGACTCGGTCATCGTGAATCTCTCCAACGGCCACTCACAGTTGCAAGAGGTCGTGCTGCGCGGCCAGTCGCCGGAGGAGTTCGAGAGTCTCACCGGGCGCACGTCGCTGTGGAGCGAGCTCGTGCCGTTGTATGCGGAGCGGCCGATCTTGGGGTTGGGGTACCAGGCATCGCGCCAGCTGCTGCTCGAGGCGCGACCGTGGGCGGGGCACGCTCACAACGGATTCATCGAGACGATGCTGGATGTCGGGATCGTCGGGACACTCCTGCTCTGGATTCCGGTGCTGGCCATCCTGTTCCTCCGACGAGGCGCAGCGGATGATCGGCAGCGCGAGTGGCTGCGAGTCACTTTCATCGCCGGGATCGTGTTTTCGCTTCTGAATTCGGCCACCGACGTCGGCTTCGCTGGGCCGACCGGCCTCGAGACGGAGCTCGTGCTGCTCTGCGTGTTCGGGGCGGAGTGCTTGAAAACCAGGGCTGCGCTTCCCGCATTCGAAGTGGAATCCGCCGTGCTCGGACGGCGGCGGCCGATCACTTCGACTCCGCTCCGCTCACCGGTCACCACCTCGCTCCAGTGAACAGCTCGCGCCTCGATCTCGAGAACTCGGCGCCCGGCAATACCCCCGCCGGGCCGTCGGTGCCGGCGCTCAGCGTGTCGAGACAGAGTCAGAGCCGCACGCACGCGTCTCATCGACGTCATCCCGGCATGTTCATCGTGATCGTCGGACCGGACGGCGTTGGGAAGACCACCGTCGCGCGCGCGATCATCGATCAGCATCGCGGACCCTCGGCCTACTTCCATTTTCTCCCGACCGGCACCGCCGGCATGTCCCCTCGGCCCGGTGAGGAGCTCGGTACCCAGCCCCCACGCCTGGACCGTCGCGGAGCCACACTTCTGGGATGGCTCCGGCTCGCGCGGAATGTGGTACGGTGGTGGTTCGCCTATCTCGTGCGCGTGCGTCCTGCACTGCGGCGCGGGTGCCTCGTCATCAGTGACCGTTGGCTCTATGGGTATCTCGTGCAGCCGTCGGCACTCAAGTTCTACGGCCCGCATCGAGTCGCGGTGGCCGCGTTCCGGCTGCTCTCGCGGCCGGATCTAGTCGTCAATCTGGCAGCGTTGCCGGACACCATTCGCCGGCGGAAGCAGGAGCTCACGCTCACGCAGATTCAAGCGGAGCTCGCACGCTGGTCGCGATTGCCCGTGCCGCATCTGGAGACGTTCGACGCTGATGATGCGCCGGCGCTCATTGCCCAGCGTGTCCTCGAAACGGTGTTCCGGGAGAGCTGATTCGTGGAGCAACCCGGAACACTTCTGCCCCTTCCGGCCGCGGCACCGACTGGAGCACGCGGTTTCGCATGGGGCTCACTCGTACAGTGGATGCGCCGTGGCGCATGGGCGATCGCCGATCAGGTCACGTTCGCCGCATCGAATTTCCTGCTCAACATCGCGCTTGCCCGGCTCATCTCTCCCGCGAGTTACGGCACGTTCACGCTGGCGTACACCATTTTTCTGCTGCTCGCGACGGTCCACACCTCGCTGATCGTCGAGCCGATGCTCGTGTTCGGCGCCGGAAAATTCGCCGACCGTTCATCGGAGTACCTGTCGGAGCTGCTGCGGTCTCACTGGCAATTCGGGCTCGCCGGCGGTGGATTGCTGCTGGCAGGAGCGGGAGTCACCGCCACGCTCGGCTACGACATGCTTGCTGCGACGCTCCTGGCGCTGGCGGTGGCCACTCCGCTCGTGCTGCTGCAGTGGCTCACGCGACGCGCGTGCTACGTGCGATTCGAGACGCCGTTGGCTGCCCAGGGAGGCGTGCTTTACGTCATCTGTCTCGGGGCGGGAGCCTACCTGTTGCACGCACGTGGATTGCTCTCCTCGCCCACGGCGATCCTGCTCATGGGGGGCAGTAGCCTGGTGTCCGCCGCCTGGATCATGACGCGGCTGCATCTGCGTCCGTTCGCCCGCTCACAGAGGGCGCTTCGGGAAGCCGTCGTGGCGGAGCATTGGGAGTACGGCCGGTGGGTGATCGGCAGCAACATCCTCGGCTGGGCGCCGCAGAGCATCTACTTCTTCGTCTTGCCAGTGACCGTGGGGATCGTGGGTACGGCATCGATGAAGGCGCTGATCAATCTGATCCTTCCCGTGCTGCACACCTATCTCCCACTCTCGATCCTGCTCGTGCCGGCGCTGGTTCGCGCTCCGAACAGGCACTCGTTCACCACGACCGTATGGATGGCCAGTGTCGTGGCCATCCTCTGTTCCACGGCGTACTGGCTGTTGCTCGGCACGCTGCATCAGCCACTCGTGTCGTGGATCTACAACGGTCGCTACCTCGCCGATGCGGGGCTGCTCTGGATTCTGGGGCTCGTGCCCATCAGCGGAGCCGTGGTCGCGGTCGCCGGTGGTGCGCTCCGGGCGTTGGAGCGGCCGAATCTCCTCTTCAAAGCCTACGCCATTTCCACTGCGGTCAGCGCAACCATCGGACTCGGGCTCTTGTTCGCCGCCGGGCTCCGCGGCGCTGTGATCGGCTACACGCTCTCTTCGATTGCGACGGCGATCACGATGGCGGTGAGCCTGCGACGTGAGTTGCGCGCGACCGCAGCCGCGTAGCACGCACATGCGCATCGCCCACTTCTGCATCGGCCGGTGCAATCCGGAGAGCGCGAATGGTGTCGACAAGACCGTCTACTACCTGTCTCGAGCGCAAGCGACACTCGGACATGACGTCGCGGTCTTCTCGCTCACCGAAAAGTCGACGCTGCCGATCCCGGGGGTGATGGTTCGAGCGTATGCTCCGATGCGCACGCCCGCCGCGCTGGCGCACCGCCGGCTCGGGGAGCTGCTGATCACACGCTCTCCCTTCAATCTGCCGCGCCGGCTCGTCGCGGAGCTTCTCGCGTGGCAGCCGGATATTCTTCATCTCCATTTCGTGCACCTGCCGCAGAACATTGCGCTCGCGAGGCAGGTGAAGCGACACGGAATCCCGTATTGCGTCACGATCCACGGCGGATTGTCGCGTAGCGCGCTCTCGCGCCGCCGGTTACAAAAACGGCTGTTCGGGGCGCTCATCGAGCATCGGTATTTGCAACGAGCCGCGTTCCTCCACGCGATCAGCGCCGAAGATCTGGATGGGTTGCGCGCGTACGGTGCGGCAGGCCATCGCGAGGTGGTCGCCCCCAATGGAATCGACCTCGAGGACCTTCCCAAGCCGGGGGATCCGCAGGGGCTCAGGGTGCAGTTTCCCGCCCTTGAAGACCGGCAGCTGCTACTTTTCATCGGTCGACTCGATCCGGAGCAGAAGGGGCTGGATTTGGCGATCCGAGCGTTCGCGGCGGCTCGAAACCCGAACGTGATGCTCGTTCTGGTGGGGCCGGACTGGCGCGGAGGGCGGGCGCGGCTCGAGGCGCTGGCGCGCGATCTGGGGGTGGCAGAGCAGGTGCTGTTCACCGGGCCGGCATTCGGACAGCAGAAAGCGGATCTGCTTCACGCGGCTGCGGCGTTTTTGCACGTGTCGCGCTGGGAAGCCGGAATCCCGTTCTCGGTGCTGGAGGCCGCTGCTGTCGGGCGACCGTGCCTCCTCACAACGGCCGCCGATCCCGCCCGGCAGTTGGATCGAGCGGGCGGCGCCATCGTGGTCGAGGTGGATGAGCGGGAGATCGCCGCCGGGATGCGCCGACTGTTCTCGCTCTCGGAGCGCGAGCGCGCGTCAATGGGCGCGGCGGCTCACGACCTCGTGGCGCGGGAGTTTTCGTGGACACCCATCGCCGAGTGCCTGGTGCAGGAATATCAGCAGCATGCGATGCACCCGAGCACGGCGCTCTGAATGAATAAAGTGGAGCTCGTGGCCGCAATCGCCGAGTGCTGGAATCAGGCTGGAGTCTCCTATGGCATCGCGCATGGCATCGACGAGTACCCGCGCGCAACGGGGCGAGATATCGATGTACTGGTTGACCGCGAGCACGTGAGCCGCGCCATCGCACTTGCCGAGCGCGTGCTCCGCGACCAGGGGTTGCTCGTCGCCCGTCCGCCACGCCTCTGGGGAGAGCGCGTGCTTGCTGCCGACTCGGCACTCTCCGATGACGTGCTCGAGATTCACACGGCGGTGCGCATCGCGTGGCGCAACGTCGTGCTCGTGGCAGAGCCGAAGGCGACGATGCGCGTGGGACCGTTCGCGATCGATCCGTGGGTGTCCATCGTCAAGCGCATCATCCTCCCGCTTCTCGCCGGTAGCACCGACAAGTTCGTGCGCGCACCCGCGGAATTCCACGCCACGCCGGAGGAGCGCATGGCGCTCCAGGCTCGGTTGCCGCGCGTGATCGGTGCCACGCTCACGAGCACAGTCCTCGAGGCGCTCGATGAGCGCGACATCCCGCGCGCGCTGAGACTCGTCGTGCCGCTGCGCCGCGCGGCGATGTGGCAGGCCGCGTCCCGACGTCCGGTCGGCTCGATCATCTCGGTGCTCCGGGGCTTTGGCCGCCGGGCGCTGCAACTGAACTCGCCGTGCGGGCCGGTGGTCGTGCTGACGGGCGAATCGCCGCACACGGCCAACCTCGCGCTCGCACTGACGCGGGGGGACAGACTGGTGTTCACCAGCGTGGTACAGCGCCCCTGGCCGCCATCGGCCGTGGCGGCGATCATCGGAGCCTTTCGGGACCGTCTGGACTCGAGCCGTCAGCGGCTGGTGCTGTACGACGCGACAAGCGACGGCGCACGCCCCGGCCGTGTCCTCGTCACGCGACCGGATCTCACGATCGAAGTTCGAGGGGCGACTGCCTCTGGAGGAGCGGCCGCAAGTGAACGGGACGGCACGACCGCGGTACTCTCATGGTCCGATTCGTCCGCGGACCGAGCGCAGCACGCGCGCGCGCTCATCATCCGCGCCTTCATGCGGAAGAACCTGTCTCGCGACCTGCAAGCGGCGCGGTGACACGCGCCGGGCGCGGGAGCAGCGACGCCCCCTTTTCAGGTTCGTTGCTGCCACACCGCGCGCCGCCAGCGCTGGCGCGGATCCTCCAACGGAAGCCCTTCCTCATCCGCGTTCGTGTGCGCTTCGAACGCCGCGAGTGCCACGAGCGCCAGGCTCTCCTCGCGCGTGAGCCCGAGCGAGCGATCGCGCTCCAGGAGCGCGGCGGCCCGCAGGTAGCCGCTCGTGGGCGCACATCGCTCGATGAGCATAGCGACCTGCAGCACGAATTGCGCGAGATCGAGTCCGGGCAATCCGTCGACACGGCCGTATTCCCAGTCGATCGCGACCAGTCGGCCCTCTCGCGATCGCAGCATGTTCCAGGGAGCCAGGTCACCGTGCTGCACCACGACCGGCCATGAGCGTTTCGAGAGCACGTCGAGGTGCATCGCGACCTGGTCGTGGTTGCTCCCGTGGCGCGCAAACCAGGGATGATCGTTGAGGTCCAGCACACGCGACGACTGCAAGGCCGCGAGAAACGGCGTGAGTGCGGGCGGTGGCGGCAGCGAGGATCGAAGGTGCCGCCCCTCGACGGGCGCCAGCAGCAACGCGTCGAAGCTTCCCATGGCGCCGAACTTCAGGGCACGTGGCCCGGCGCCTGCCGGGAGCCGGGCGAGGATGTCGTGCTCGATCCGTAGCCGTTGCCGAGCAAGGGGGCGAGCGCCGCACTTGAGGAAACCCACCACATGTCCGGAAGCATCGACGAGTTGCGCCGTCAGCTTCTGTGCGCCCCCAGGCATGCCCAGCTGGACGGCGCGGACCTGCGCCTCCGGCAGAACGTCGCGCAGATACGCTCGCAGCAGCTCCTCTTGATCGTGGGTCACCGCTATCGCCCCGATGCTGCTCAGCGCTCGAACTCGAAACGCCGACCGGCGGAGTCGCCCCGTCCAGCGAAAGGCCGGATAGAACGCGCTGGCGGCCCACGCGTCGCGGCGCGTGTTCACGGGGACGAGCAGTCGCGGCCGGGTCCAGCTGGGGAGCGCCACCACGCGCTCGCCACGCGGAAAGAGCAGCTCCCAGCCAGACGGCGCACCGGTAGATATCATGGACTCACCGGGGGGTGTGGCGAGATCGCGCGTGAGCTGCAATGCCGGAAATTAGATGTCGCGCGCCGGCAGACGCCAGTGAGCGAGATGCGCGCGACACCAAGTCGCGCCCGCGCTGGCTTCTCGCATGCCTCGCGTGGGCCGAACCGAGCGCGGTCGGCCTTGAGCACGTGCGAATTTGCGAACAGCTTTGCTGGGCGACGCGCACTCGGGCTCGGTCGCGGATGGAGCCCAACGTGTGCGCGTGGTCCACGCCAGCGTACGTCGTCTCGAAGCGCCGCCGAGCCGGTGGGGAGGGATAGCACGCGTTGAAGATCCTCATCTCGGCCTATGCTTGCGAACCCGGCAAAGGATCGGAGCCCGGTATCGGCTGGAACATCGCGTGCTCGGCGGCGCGGCAGCACGACGTGTGGGTCCTGACACGTGAGAGCAACAGGGGAGCCATCGAAGCGGCGCTCCAGAAACACCCTGTTTCGAGGCTGCACCCGGTGTACTACGACCTTCCGTCGTGGATACGTCGGTGGAAGCGCGGCGAGCGCGGGATGCAGGCCTATTACTATCTGTGGCAGGTCGGCGCCTATCGCGTCATGCGACGACTGCATCGGATCCACCACTTCGACGTAACGCAGCACGCGACCTTCGGCCGGTACTGGGGACCGAGCCTTCTGCCACTGCTGCCGATCCCGTTCATCTGGGGACCGGTGGGTGGTGGGGAGGACGCGCCTCGCTTCCTCTGGCGTGATCTCGATGCCCACGGCCGACGCTTCGAGCGGCTGCGCCAGATCGCGCGCCTGCTCGGCGAGCACGACCCCTTCGTGCGGATCGCAGCGCATCGCAGCGTCGCGGCGGTGGCAGTGACCGAGGAGACCGCTCGCCGGCTGAAGGTACTCGGCTCGAGGAACACGATGGTCTTCAGCGCGATGGGGCTGGAGCGATCGGAATTCGAGGAGATTGCCGCGCTTCCGCCTCCGGCGCCTGCACCGATCCGCTTTCTGACGATGGGGCGGGCAGTGCACTGGAAGGGCGTGCACCTCGGGCTCCGCGCCTTCGCGGCCTGCGGCGTCACGGACGCAGAGTACTGGGTGGTGGGCGACGGCCCCGGCCTCGTGGAGCTCCGGCGATTGGCCACCGAGCTCGGAGTGGCGTCGCGCGTCCTCTTTCATGGAATGCTGCCGAGACGCCAAGCGCTCGAGGCACTCGCCCACTGTCATGTGCTCGTGCATCCCAGTCTCCACGACTCCGGCGGTTGGGTATGCCTCGAGGCTATGGCGGCGGCGCGCCCCGTGGTGTGTCTGCATCTGGGTGGACCCGCGGAAATGGTGACGGAGGAGACGGGGATCAGGATCGCGGCGGGATCCGCATCGCAGGTGCACACCGATCTCACCACGGCGTTGCGCACTCTCGCCGGCAGCGGCCCTTCCAGGGACGCATTGGGACGCGCGGGGCGGACGAGGGTGCAGCAACGGTACCTCTGGGACGCGAAGAGTGATTGGTTGAACGATCTGTACGTGAGCGCCGCGAATCCGGAGTCCCGCTACCCCGACCCCTGGTGAATCCAAACGACGAACGGGCCGATGCTCATGCATCGGCCCGTTCGTTTTGCACCGAGCGCCTAACTGCGGCGCACTACGGCCAGGTGACCGCGGCTTTCCTCCCGTGCATCTCCCAGCCGAACTTGTTCTGCTCGTCCGAGATGGAGTAGGCGGCACCGATCGTCTTGTTCTCCCACCATGCAAAGACGCTCGAGGTGCTCGGTGGATCGTAGGTGGTGCTATCCGCCATGATCCCCATCAGCGAGGGTGTGGTGAACACCGTCGAACCGCCGACCGTCATCAACCCAGCGAAATCCGTCCAGCCCTTACACACGGTGCTCTTGAGGCTGATGTTCTTGAGCGGGAAGCGCGTGAGCCGGCTGGGATCGTTCGTCAGCTCGACGCAGCGCGGACTGCCGGCGATCAGGTTGTTGCGCATCGTGATCCCCTGCGATGCGGTGAGTCCCACGCCCATGCGGGCGTTGTTCGAGAACACGTTGTTCTGAATGAGCCCTGGTGCCCAGTTGGCTTCCGAGTTGAGGCCTCGGCCGGTGCCCGTCGTGCCCGAGATGTTCTTGTTGTCATGGAAGTAGCTGTTCTTGACGGTGAAGTTCGAGTTCTGCGTGTCGAACCAGAATCCCGGACCATTGTTCGAGTAGCTCTCCATGTTGTCCACGACAGTGCCACGCGTGTTCAGGAACTTGGAGGAGTAGTTGGCGACTCCGCCGGAGGACGGCGCCTGGTTCATGACGTAGTTGTTGCTCAGCTTGACGTCGATGAGCTGGATGCCATCAAGGGGATGATAGTTGGGATCCGAAGGCCCGGTGGCAGTCCCCGAAGCCCAAGCCGCCAACGCCTCGATATACGTGTACTGCAACGTGCTCTTGACCACCGTGACATAGCTTCCCTCGATCTGGATGCCCGTGTTGCCGGCGTGATCGAGCAGACAATCCTCGATCTTCCATCCACGCGCCGCCTTGATTGCGGCTGCGAAGTTGGGGCCCGGACTCGTGAGAGAGTTCGAAGCGTAGTTGCGGAAGATGAGTCCGCGGAGGGTGACGTAGAGCTCACCGGTCTGCTGAACGCCGCCGGTCCAGTCGTACGGGCGGAAGCTCGCGTTGCCGTCGCTCAGCACCACGCCCCCGCGCTGCGCTGCCTGGAAGACGATGGGCGCCGAGGAACTGCCCGAGTTCCGCACCACGACCGAGCCGGAGTAGGTGCCGTTCTGGATGGTGACCACGTCGCCGGCGTGCGCGAGCTGCGCCGCCTTGGCGATGGTGCGCAGGGGTGAGCTCGAGGTGCCCGCGTTCGCATCGTTGCCGGTCGTGGCCACGTACCACGCGCGGGCACCCGAAGCCGGGGCGAGCAGTGCGTAGGTGCCCTGCCCATACCCGCGCGGCCGAATCCCCGCGGCGATGGTGTGAAAGTCCGTGCTGCCGGAGCTCACGGGTGCGGTCGGTGTGGTGGTTGTCGAGCTTCCGCCGGCAGTCCAGTGCTGACTGGTCGCGCCGTTGCACGTCGCGAGAACGAGGCGTGTTCCATTTGTCGTTCCGGCGGCGCGCAGCATCACGCACTTGCTGTTGATACCTCTGATCTCGCTGGAGTTGGTCTCCGACCACTGCTGCGCAGTTCCACTGGCGCATGCCTGGATGACGACGGGATCACCATCCAGTCCTTTGCCGCCCAGGTCCGCGAGGCACATCGAGCCGTAGACCTGAATCTGGCCTGTCGAGAGCCACTTGAATTGCTGGTTGCTTTTGCCCGTGCAATCCCAGATCTGCATCGGCGTGCCCGCCGCGGTGGAGATCCCCTTCACGTCCATGCACTTGCTGGAGGCCAGGGCGGGGTTGATCGGACCGGTCGTCCCCGAGCCCGCGAAGGTCGCGAGGCTTCCCAGTGCCATGGGGACGTCGACGTTGGTTGGGCCCGTGAGCTCAGGGCTGTCGGAGCATGCTGCCGTGAACGCGAGAATTGCTGCTACGGACGCAAGAGCGAGAACAGATCGCATTAATGGACTCCTGGTGCCATTCGGCGGCCCGACTGGCATGGCGCACAGGAGCTCATGTGCGCGGTAGCCTCGTAGCTTTGCGTCGCCGGCTTTCGCCGGGTTTGCCTTTGTCGCGGTCCAAGACTTCCGCGATCCTGCCTACTGATGCACCGGTACGGGTGAGTAGAACGGGAGATGCAGCGCAAGTGAGCTAATCGTCACGCGACGTGCGGGCGCCTCCAACGCCCTGTCGCACCGGTGCTCACCGCGCCAGGCCCTATTCTCGCGAAAGCCGGCGGGCAGTACAATAAGGTCATGCGCCCCGAAACAACCATTGACTGACCGAGCAGTCAGACTTTCGGCAGTCTGGCTCTCCTGAGCCCTCCGATGCGTGGCCGCTCAGGGAAACGCAACCTGCCCCATTGAACCGTTCTGCTCCCAGCCATATTTCTGCCTGAGATCCGTGATCGTGTAGGCAGAGCCGATGACCGTGTTCTCCCACCATGCGAGCCGATTCACGCTCCCCGGTTGGTACAGATTGTTGTCCGCCTGGATGTTCATCGCCGCCGGATTCGTGAAGTTGCCTACGGTCATCATCCCCGCGAAATCGGTCCAGAGCGCGCATTGATTGCCGACCATGGCGACGTTCTGCAGCGGGAAGTAGGGCCCACGATCGACGTTCGTCAGCTCGACGCAGCGCGCGTCGGCGTAGAACATGTTCTCCTTCACCGTGACGCCCTGGCTGTTCGTGATCGCGAGCCCGATCCGGTCGTTGTTCGCGAACACGTTGTGCAGCACGAGGCCAGGCGCCCAGTTCACCTCGATGTGCACCCCCCGTCCGGTACCCGTGGTGCCCGCGATGTTCTTGTTGTGGTGGAAGTAGCTGTTCTGAATGACGAAGTTCGAGTTCTGCGTGTCGAGCCAGAATCCCGGACCGTTGTTCGCGTAGCTCTCCATGTTGTCGATCATGGTGCCGCGCGTGTTCAGGAATTTCGCGACGTAGTCCGCGGTGCTCGATGGCTGAGAGACGTTCAGTGCGTAGTTACCGTGCAGCACCAGATCGATCAGCTGGATGCCATCGAGCGGGTGATAGTTGGGGTCCGACGGCCCCGTCGCGTTGGGCGAGGGTGACCACGCGGAGAGTGCCTCGAAGTACGCGTACTGCAGCGTGCTCTTGACCACGGCCACGTAGCTGCCCTCGATCTGGATGCCGGTGTTGCCGGGGTCATCGAAGAGACAATCCTCGATGCGCCATCCACGTGCCGCTTTCACCGCCGCGGGAAAGTTCGGCCCGGGGGATGCGAGCACGTTCGCGGCGTACCTTCGGAAGATCAGGCCACGCAGAGTGACGTAGAGCTCACCGGTCTGCTGAACGCCGCCGGTCCAGTCGTACGGGCGGAAGCTCGCGTTGCCGTCGCTCAGCACCACGCCGCCGCGCTGCGCCGCCTGGAAGACGATGGGCGCCGAGGAACTGCCCGAGTTCCGCACCACGACCGAGCCGGAGTAGGTGCCGTTCTGGATGGTGACCACGTCGCCGGCGTGCGCGAGCTGCGCCGCCTTGGCGATGGTGCGCAAGGGTGAGCTCGAGGTGCCCGCGTCCGCATCGTTGCCGGTGGTGGCCACGTACCACTCCTGCCCGCCATTCGTCGGAGCGATGAGCGTGTAGCTCCCCTGCCCAAAGCCGCGTGGCCGAATTCCCGCGGCGATCGCGCGGTAATCCACCACGGGCGGTGGAGATGTCGTTGTTGAAGTGATCGTGATGGCCGCCGTGTCGGAATGTGTCCCACCCTGTTGGGTGGCAACGACCCGGAAAGTGCCGGGAGTGGAGCCTGAAGTATAGGAGCCGCCGGGCGTGATCGTTCCTCCAGTCGCGGCGAACGTTGCCGCTAAAGCAGTCGTCGAGCCATCGCTCCATGTCCCTGACGCCGTGAACTGGACCACGCCGCCCGGGACGAGTGTGGAGCTCTTCGGCGAAATCGCAAACGTGGTGAGTGTCGGTGCAAGAGAGGCGACCGTTACCGCCGACGTGTCGGCCACGGTTCCCCCCTGCTGAGTGGCAATCACTCGGAAGGTGCCCTGTTGCGTGCCGGCTGTGTACAGACCGCCGGCTGTGATGGTACCGCCGGTGGCCGAGTAGGAGACGGCGGGAACGCTCGAAGATCCGTCGCTCCAGGAGCCCGCGACCGAGAATTGCCTGGTCGCACCCGGTGCCAGCGTCACCGTGGAAGGAGACACCGTCAAAGTGACGAGTGTCGGTGCCGAAACCGGCGCCGCCGTAACGGTGATCGCGGCGCTCTTGCTCACGGTATCCACCGTCGCCGTAATGTCGGCGCTTCCAGCGGCCAGAGCCGAAACGAGTCCGGAGCTCGTGGTCGTCGCCACGGAGCTGTTGGAGGTTGTCCAGGTGACGGTGCGACCCGTGACCGTGTTGCCCGCGACATCCGTGAGCGTGGCCGCGAGCTGAACCTTTTTCCCCTGCTCGAGGGAGTCGGCCGGGGGAGAGATCGTAACGAGTCTCACCGCGCCCGCCGCGACCGCGAACATCGCACTTCCGGACTGGCCACCTGCGGTAGCGATGACCGTTGCGCTACCGGTGTGACCGCCGGTTGCAAGCCCGTTTGCCGAGACGCTGACCACCGAGGCATCGGAGCTCGACCAGGTGACGGTCTGCCCCGTGACAACGCTACCGGTGTTGTCGGTGAGCGTCGCCGTCAGTTGCTGGCTGGCTCCGGCGACGAAGCTGGTCGAGCCTGGGTTGACAGTTATGGAACTGACGGCACCCGCGATGACGGCGAGCTCGGAGGTGCCAGTGGCGCCGCCGGCGGCCGCAATGATCGTTGCGTTGCCGGCGTGCAGCGCTTTCACCAGACCGTCAGAGGAAACCGTAGCTACCGTCGTGTTTGTGCTCGACCACGCGACCGACTGCCCATTCAGCACATTACCAGAGGAGTCGGTGAGCGTCGCCGAGAGCTGGCGCGTGCCGCCGGTTACGAGACTCATCGTTTCGGGTGTGACGGCGATGGCCGCCACGTGGATCGCGGACACGGCGAGAGTAGAGTTCCCCTTGACACCGTTAGCCGCTGCCGAGATGATCGCGCCGCCGGCGCGCCGCGCCGAGACGAGACCGCTCGAGGATACGGTCCCGATCGAGCTGCTCGAAGTCGACCAGGTCACCGACTGCGGTGGAAGTATGTTGCCGGCGTCGTCCGTGAGAGTGACGGACAGCTGTCGGGTTGCGCCGGCGACCAATCCGAGGGAGCCAGGTACGATCGCGATATTCTTCAGCGCGCCTCCCACGATGACGATTGTCGCCGTGGCAGTCTTCCCTTCGGATGTGGCGGTGATCCGGGCTGTTCCAGCAACTCCGCCGGTGACGAGTCCACTGGTGGTCACTGCCGCGATGCGCGGGTCCGAGCTCGACCATCCCACGGTGCGTCCCGTGAGCGTGTTCCCATCCGCGTCCGTCGCATGCGCCGTGAATTGGATCGTTGAGCCGGACGCAATCGATGATGTCGCCGGCGTGAGAGAGAGAGCGGAAATGGCTGCCGGAGCAATGTTCAATGCAACGGTGTCGGCGACGTCTGACAGGGCGCCGATGATCTGCGCGCGACCCGTCGCCGCGCCAGTGACGAGACCCGACGATGAAACCGTGGCCAGGCGAGTGTCCGTCGACGTCCAACGAATCACGCGACCAGGTAGCGCTCGGCCCGTGGCGGTGCTGACGTCGGCGGCCAGCTGCACTCGTCCACCCACCGCAACGCTCGGCGCCGCGGGCGAAATCAAGATGTTGGCGGGAACGCTATCGGTGACGGTGATGGTCGTTGCGCCGGCGGAACTGTTGCTCGTCGCATAGAGAGACGCGGTGCCCATTTTTCGGGCATACACCGTGGCAGTGCCGGCGGTGCTCTCGCTGGACTGTCCGGTGCCGCTCACCGTGAAAATGGTGGTGTCGCTGGAAGCCCATTCAACGGACGCGCCCGAGACTTCCTCGCCCGACGCGTCGACGGCTGTTGCTACAGCGGTCGCGACGTGGCCGACCTCCAGACTTGCGACGGGGAGCCGGACGGCGACCACGGCTACCGCTGCTGTCGTTCCCACGTGTGCCCCGGGGTCGGTCGGGTCACCACGGTCAATGCAGGCTACGAGGGAGATGAGGGCCGCAACAACAAACATCTGAGGACGGGAAAGTAGAGCGCGCATACAGACTCTCCTAAGCAGTCCGTTCGGCAGCCCGACTGGCGTGGCGCAATCCTGATTGCGCGGTAGCCTCGTAGCTTTGCGTCCCCGGTTTTCACCGGGTTTGCCATTGTCGCGGGCGGGAGGCCCATGCGATGTGAAGTGGTGCGAGCGTGCTGGTCTGCTACCTACCTACCGTATTTTGCGATGAATCGGGCTAATAGCGAGACGACGGAACGTAGCCCGAGTTACTGGCGAGCTGCGCATCGTCTCGAGTAAACAGACGAATCGCGCTCGAAACCATTGGTCCGGCAAGCGGCGAAAGCCAGACGCTTCCGCAAGTTACGCGTGGTGGCCGCTTGGTCAGTCGGCACGCCTGGCGCTGATCTCCTGGATCACGGACACTCGCCTCCCACGCTATCCCCGTGCGATCTCGCCACATCCCGCTCGGCCTTGCAGGCCGCGTGATTCTGCGAGAGCGCTTCGTTGATCTCACGACGCAGGGATCGAATCTGTGCGACGTCGGCGTACTTGCGTGCGAGCGGCGCGATCTTGTCCTGCGCGCTTCCGAAGCGAACGACGGCGCCGTCGTACTGCCCCTCGCTCATGCGTTGCTTGCCGACGTTCAGATCCTCGCGGATGGGCGCGAGCAGATCGTCGAGCTGATCCGGCGCGAGAGTGCTCTTCGGCGGCTCCGTCGCGGCCGCTTTCGGCGTCGCGGTGTCGATCACCGGAGTGACCGCGGGGGACGTGGAGTCGTGCGGGACAGTCGAGCTCGTGCTGTCGTGCCGAGCACTGTCGGCTACCGGAGCGACCGGCGGCACGGGCGCCGCGGCCGGCGCGCTGCTCGCGACCACCGTGCTCACCATCTGGTGGGAATTCCAGTACCACCATCCGCCACCGCCTCCCACGAGCAACAGCACGAGCACGCCGAAAATGAGTGCGACGGGACTCCCGCCCTTTTCCTCCTCCAGCTCCGGAATCGGAAGCTCCTCGTTCGAGCGATCGCGGCGCGAAGCGGCGCCGCCACCGAGCGGGCGCGCTTCGGTTTTGGCGGCAGCGGCGATCGGCGAGAGCTCCACCGTACCGGTACTCGTGAACGCCGACTCGGGCATCGTGGCGACGGCGGTCACGAGCTCGCGCCCGAACTGACTCACGTGCTGGTAGCGATCTGCCGGATGATTGGCGAGCGCCTTGTCCATCACGGTCTGCAGCTCCGGCGGCCAGTGCACATCGTTTCGAATCTCGGCCAGCGTGCGCGGCTTTTCCGTGAGGCGCATGATGAGCGCCTCGCGGGAGACGACACTCGGGAATGGCAGCTTTCCCGTGAGCATGTTGAAGGTGACGAGGCCGAGCGAGTAGATGTCGGTGCGCGAGTCGAGCTGATCGCCGCCGAGCTGCTCGGGTGACATGTACTCGGGGGTGCCGATCGCGAGCCCGGTTTTCGTCACCTTCTGATCATCGCCTTCCATCGCCTTCGCGATGCCGAAGTCGACGACCTTCGCGACATCCTCGCCCGCGCGGCCGCGCGCGATCATGATGTTGTCCGGCTTGAGATCGCGATGGATGATTCCCATGTCGTGCGCGGCCTCGAGCGCGGAGGCCACCTGCTCGCCGATGTCTGCTGCGCGGGCGGCGGTGAGGGCTCCGTGGCGCTCGATGATCTTGGTGAGCGGCTCGCCGTCGACGAACTCCATGGCGAGATAGATCAGCCCATCCGGAGTTTCCCCGAAGTCATAGATCGCGGCGACGTTCGGGTGCTGGATCTGGCTCGCGTTGGATGCTTCGCGATTGAAGCGCGAGATCGCATCGGGATCGTGAACCATCCCCTGATGCAGCACCTTCACCGCGCTCTTGCGCTTCATCTTCACGTGCTCGGCCAGATACACCTGGCCCATCCCGCCTTCGCCGATGCGGCGAATGACGTGATAGCGATCGGCGAGGATGGAGCCGACCAGATCGCTCCCCGGTGGCGCACGAAGCGTGGACCCGTCTCGCGGACAGAAGCGCTGGTCCATGTCGTAGGTGCTGCCGCAATGCGGACAGGTTTTCTGGGGAGCGGTCGTGGACAACGAAGCGTGGGGGTGTGGGAGGAGCGGTCGGGTCAGCCCGTACAAGATATGACGAAATGTGACAGCGGGGTGCAACAGGGGAGGACCACATAAACACCACATTACCCCGTGGTTTGCGCCTCGCCCCACTGTCGAAGTGCCCGGAGAACGGGCCCGAGCGTTCGACCTCTCGGAGTGAGAAGGTATTCGGAACGTGGCGGGTGCTCGGAGTACAGCCTGCTCTCGATGATCCCGCTCTCCTCCAGCTCTTTGAGGCGCCCCGAGAGCACGCTCGGCGTGAGCCCCGGGAGCGTCTCGGAGAAATCCTGAAAGCGCCGAGTGCGATACAGGAACAGGTCCCGGAGGACGAGGACTGTCCAGCGGTCGCCGATCACGTCGAGCGTTCGAGCGACGGGGCAGTCGAGTCCGTACGACTTTGCCATGGGGAGCGGGTTGGGGTGCATGCAACCTTCGATTCCCCTCTGGGTGAGGCTCGTCACCACCGCCGTCTCCCTCTTCGTACCTGTAGTGGGATGGCTCGTGTTTCAGCGCTTCGCGCGTCGCTCGGCGCGGGCGCTCATCGCGCCGAGTGCCATCTTCGTCGCGCTTTGGATCGTGCTCGCGTACACGCTGTCCGCTCGCGGATTCTTCTCCGCACTCCGCCCGGGCTCGATGCCCGCGATTGCGTATGCGTTCGTTCCGCTGGCGATCGGCTACCTGGGATTTCTCACGATCGGTTCGGCACGGGCAGTCGTCGACGAGATCCCGCTCCCCTGGATGATCGGCTTCCAACTGTATCGCGCGCTCGGTGTGGTCTTTCTCGTGGAATGGATGCTCGGCGCATTGCCCGGCACCTTCGCGCTGCCGGCCGGGATCGGCGATGTGGCGATCGGCCTGGCTGCGCCCTTCGTGGCCGCTCGTCTGAAGCGCGGCGCGCCGAATGCCCGCGAGATGGCGATTCTCTGGAACGTGCTTGGCATCGCCGACCTCGTGGTGGCGGTTGCCACGGCCGTGCTATCGACGCCCGGACCGCTGCACATTCTGGCCGTCGATTCGTCGAGTCGTGCGTTGACGATGCTGCCACTCGTGCTCGTGCCCACTGTCGCGGTGCCGTTCTCGATTCTCCTGCATCTCGTCTGCCTGCACCGGCTGATCGGGCGTGTGCAGTCGCCGCTCGCGGTTCGGGGCGTGGCGTGATCCGCATCGCGATCGGCTTGAGGAAGCTCAAGCAAAACACTAGGTTACGACGCTGTTACGGCGCGGTAGCCAAGTGGTAAGGCAGCGGTCTGCAAAACCGCTATTCGCCGGTTCGATTCCGGCCCGCGCCTCTGTCGTGAGGAGAGTCAGCTCCAGATCGTCACGACGATCGTCACAACGGCGCGTGCACCCGGCGTCGGCCAGCTCTGCCCCGCTCGATTCGCGCGCGAAGCCGCAACATCGGCTGCTCGACCAGAAAGAACGACGCGAGCGCCAGCGCCCCAATGCACAGAATGCTCAGCGGAAAGCGCAGCGTGTGACCCTCGCGCAGGAACGGCTGCTGCCACAGGTAGATCGAGTAGCTGAGCACTCCCACGAAGGCGATCGGCCGCGCGTTCAGGATGCGGCCCACACGGCTCCCCGGAAAACGCAGACACCAGTCGATCCACACCGCGATCGCGATGTTGAGCAGCGTGAGCCCCGCAATCGCTCCGAAGTGCTCCCAGCGTGCGCTCGCCACTGCAACCATCAGAATCACGATCGGCCACAGCTCCATCGCGCGCCGCTCGAGCAGCCGGCGATAGCGAGGCGTGTTCCAGAGCCACGAGCGCGCGTACGCGAGCAGGCATCCCGTCGCGAGCGCGTCCGCGACGCACTCGAAGGAGTAGCGCGGATTGTCCGGCCAATCTCCCGAAAGCACGGCGATGCCTCGAAATGTCGGGGACAGCAGCAGCACGATCGCGGCGCCCATGAAGCTGCGCCGCACGCCGAGCAGCACGATGAGCGACGGCCAGAGAAGATAAAATTGCTCCTCGACTGCGAGCGACCAGCTGTGGCCGAGCGTCCATCCGGTTCCCAGATAATTCGAGGTATACGTTGCCGCTCGCAACAGCGCGGAGCGCGACACGGACACCAGGCCCATCGTGGCCGCGAGCGCCATCATCGCGAGAAAGAAGTAGAATGCGGGCATGATGCGACACGCACGCCGAAAATAGAATCGGCGCAGATCGATCGTTCCGGTGCGCGCGTGCTCTGTCAGGAGCAACGTGGTGATCAGGTAGCCGGAGATGACGAAAAAGATCCGGACGCCGAGATTGCCGGCATCGATGCGCCAGAGCTGGCCGAGCCAGGGCGCGGAGCCGCTCGACGAGAGGTGCCACGCGATGACCATCGCGATCGACAGCGCGCGAATGCCATCGAGGCTCGGTATTCGGTGCGCTCGCGATGGTGGCGGAGCGGGAGCGGCGAAGCTCCGATACACCGAACCGGATGTGCCGCTCTCCGATCCCACGGCCGACGGGATCGGTGACGTTGCCGACATCTTCATCGCGCTGCACGACTGCTGGTCCAGATCAGGAGCTCGACACACTGCTGAAGCCACGGGATCGCTGCAAGATGAAATCCCGTGGCGCTGGCGGGCGCAACCGCCGAACACGCCTTAATTTCCGATCATGTCATCCACGATGCCGGACTATTCAGCGCCGAGCGATGCTCCGTATTCGGCGGAGGAGGTGCGCGTGACGAGCTCGCGTGCCGGCGTCAGCCTGGCGGGGACGCTCACGATGCCGCACCACGCGGCGGGTGCGCGCGTGCCGGCGGCGGTGATGATCACCGGATCGGGGCCGCAGGATCGCGACGAGGCAACGCCAGCGATTCCCGGCTGGCGTCCATTCCGGCAAATCGCCGACGCGCTCGGCCGGCGCGGGATCGCGGTGCTTCGCATGGACGATCGTGGCGTGGGAGGGTCGGACGTCGGACCAACCGGAGCGACGAGCGCCGACTTCGCCGACGACATTCGCGCAGCGCTCGCATACCTGCACGCGCGCGACGATGTCGAGCCGTCGCGGCTCGCGCTCATTGGGCACAGCGAGGGCGGAATGATCGCGCCGATGATCGCGGAGACGGATCCGCGGCTGCACGCGATCGTGGTCATCGCCGCTCCATCGCGCACGGGCCGCGAAGTGTCGGACCAGCAGGTGCGTGCGGCGCTCATGGCGCGCGGCCTCACCGGCGAACAGCTCGAATCGGAGATTGCCACGAACGATCGGCTGCGCGACGCGCAGGTCGCCGCCAATCCCTGGCTGAGCTTCTGGTTCGTGCACGACCCGATCGCGACGGCGAAGCGTGTGTCGCAGCCGGTGTTGATCATACAGGGTGCGACGGACACGCAGGTGAGTCCCGACCAGGCCGAGGAGCTGGCTGCCGGCTTCCGGTCCGGTGGCAACCGCGACGTCACCGTGCGCGTGCTGCCGGAGATCAACCATCTGATGGTGCACGACCCGAACGGCTCGTTCGCCGAGTATGGAACGCTGCAGAGCCTCTCGGTGAGCCCCGTGGTCCTGGCGGCGATCGGGGAATGGCTCGAGGAGAAGCTGGGATAGCGCTCGCCGGGCGCGGCAGTTGACGGCCCTTCGGCATTTCGTTTAATTACGAAATGAGCCCGCGCACGAGACCCGCCCCGCTGTCGAAGCTGCCGATCCTCAAGGCGCTCGCCAGCGACAAGCGTCTCCTGATCCTGCACTACCTGAAAGCGCCCACGAAGCACTTTCCCAGACAGATCGATGGGGATCTGGTCGAGGACGGTGTGTGCGCGGATTTCATTCGCGAGAAGCTCGGCGTCAGTGCCGCGACCGCCACTCAGCACCTGAAGATCCTCACGGCCGCCGGACTCGTACGCGGCACGCGCATCAAGCAGTGGACCTTCTTCAAGCGCTGCGATGATGCGATCGCGTCGGTGCGCGCGCTCTCCGACGAGCTGTAGCGACCATCTCTCGCGTGCGCCCATGAATCAACTCCGCTATCACCATGTCGACGTGTTCTCGCGCCGGCCCTATTCCGGCAACAGTCTTTCCGTGTTCTCGGGCAGCGCCGCGCTTTCCTCGGCACAGATGCTCGCGATCACGCAGGAGATGCGGCATTTCGAGAGCATCTTTCTCCAGCCAACGGATTCCGCGCGGCGCTTCCGTGCCCGGGTGTTCGATCTCGTGGAGGAGCTGGATTTCGCGGGGCATCCACTGATCGGTGCGGCGAGCGTCGTGCACTCCGCGCTCGACGAATGCGAGACGGCGGAGTGGGTATTCGAGCTCAATCACCGGAGCCTCACCGTCGCGACCCGCCGCACGCAAACGGGATTCAGCGCGCTGCTCGATCAGGGTGCGCCGACGTTTCACGGCAAACTGCCGCGCGACCGGCGAGCCGAATTCGCGGCAGCGCTCAATCTCGAGCCCGGCGACCTGAGCGAAACGTACTCGCCTGAGGTGGTCTCCACCGGTTTGCGCTATCTGGTTGTGCCCATCGAGAGTGGGCTCGATCGCGCCCGCATCGTGACGCGCAACTTCGAGCATCTACTCGAGTCCGTGCGAGCGCAATACGTGTACGTGGTGGACGTGCGCCTGCTGGAAGCGCGTCACTGGAACAACGATGGGCTGCTCGAGGATGTCGCAACAGGGAGTGGCGCGGGCACGGCGGCCGCGTATCTCGTGCGGCACGGGGGGAAAGAGCCGAACGAGGAGTGGATCCTCACACAAGGCCGCTTCACCGGGCGGCCAAGCGAGATCCGTGTCCGGGCCGATGGAAGCCGCACCGAAATTCGGAACGTGCTGGTTGGCGGCGACGTCGCGCTCGTGGGTCAGGGCACGCTGCACGTGCTGCCGGAGAGGGCCGCATGACCGTCGCGGAGGCTCTACTTCCGCGGAATATCCGTGTACGGGATGTTCATGATCGGATAATCGCTCCAGCCCTTGTAGTCGAAGTGCCACCACTCGGCATGGTACACGGTGAAGCCCTGTGCCTCCATCGCGCGGCGCAGGAGCGCGCGCTGCCAGCGCTCCAGCGATGTTCCGCCGGGGTAGTTCGCGTACGCACGGTCCGATGTCTCGTCGTACGTGCTCGGCATGTCCACCGGCTTGTTCGTCGCGAGGTCGTACAGCGTGATGTCCGCCGCCGCGCCGCGATTGTGACGCGAGCCCTCGCTCGGATCGGCGACGAAGATGTGCTTGTCCACGGGCGTCGCATCCCAGAACATCTTCGTCACGTACCACGGGCGGTAGCTGTCGTGCACGAGGATGCCGTAGCCCTGCGTCTTCAGAAAGCGATGCGCGCGCACGAGCGCCTCGGCCGCCGGCCGCTGCAGAAATGCGCGCGCCTGCGGATAGAATTTGGTCCCGAGAAAGTTGTTCGTCGTCGCGTACCGGACTTCGAGATGAATCGTGCTGTCGAGCGACGTGAGCTCCACGAGATCCGGCGTGCGGGGACGATCGTGCTCCACCGGGGGCGAGGCGGCGCGCGCCTCGCGCTCGAGCTCCGCGACGGGGCGCACCGGAACCACGCGCAGCTGGTTTCCCGATGCGGGGCCGATCGCGCGCTTCGGAAACCACACCTTCCCGACGTACACGCCGGTGATCGCGCCGGATTTGTTCGACGAGAATCTCACCGGTTCGGCATCGTAGAGCGATGCGGCCGGGAAGGTGAACAGGGAATCGCTGTGGCGCGTGAGTGGCGACTGGAAGAACCACTCGATGAGCGCCTCGAGATGTCCCCTCTCCTCGAGGATGTAGAGGATGTCGTGATCCCATCCGTACTCGCCAACGAGCTTCGCGAGCGCGGGCCGCGCGCGCGCGGGCTTGGAATCGGCCACGCGAGCGAAATGCCGATCGCCGAGATCGAGAGCGTCGCCGCGCCGGAGGAGATGCGCGCCGTAGCCGAGCCGGTCGTCGCGAACCAGGGTGTCGCCGAGGAGGCGCAGCGCGCCGCGCGTGCCACCCGCCTCGTTGTGCACCACGAGCTCGCTGGCGGTGGACGGTGAGTCCGAGGGCGCGGTGACGTAGGTGAGCTCGAGGCCGCCGTTCTTCGAGGCGTACCGCCCCGCGAGCTGCGCGGCCTCGTTCGCGGGGACCGGCGCGGTTGGGGTCCACGCCGGAAGCGCGCGATGCTCGCGAGCTGCGAGCATCGCGCGGAGCGCTGCGTCGGCGATACGCGAGGCGACGACGTTCGTCGCATCGAGCGTCGTGACCACGGCGACGCCGAGGCTGTCATCGGGCAGCATCTCCGCATCGGTTGCGAAGCCGTAGATGGCGCCGGCGTGTCCGATGAGGCGTCGCCCCTCGAGCGTATCGATGCCGAATCCGATGCCGTAGCCCGTGCGCTCACCCTTGGCAGCGAACTGCGGCACCCACATCGATTCGAGCGTCGCTGGCTCGAGCACGCGCGCGCGCTCGCCCTGGCCGCGCGCGAACATCGCGCTCATGAAGCGACAGAGGTCCGTGACGGTGGTGTAGAGCGAGCCGGCAGGCGATTCGCCCAGCTGAAAGCCGGGCGCGGTAACGCGGCGGCCGTCGTAGGTCCACATGTAGCCGACGGCGAGACGAGGCGCGAGCGCCGGGGTGAGCTCGAACGCGCTCTCATCCATGCCGAGCGGCGCCAGCACCTGCGTCGCGAGGTACGATGCGAAGGGCTGCCTGCCGACCGTCTGGAGCACATCGCCCACGACCGCGATGCCGGCGTTCGAGTATTTGGTGTGTGTCGCGGGGCGGTAGATCAGCTTCGTGGCATTGAGGCTCGCGACCGTGGCAGCGATCGAGGGCGAGGTGGTATCGAAGTAGTTGCCGACCGGTGGCTCGCGCACGAGTCCCGCGCGATGGGACGTGAGCTCGCGAACGGTGATCGGCGTACCGAATGGATTGGCGGGGTGGAAGCCGGGGAGGTAGCGCGACACGGGCGCATCGAGATCCACGCGGCGTTTCTCCACGAGCTGCATGATGCCAATGTCGGTGAAGAGCTTGGAGACGGAGCCAACGCGGTACACCGTTTCCGCGGTGGCGGGCACATGGTGTGCCGAGTCGGCATCCCCGAAGCCGCGCGCCCACACGATCCTGTGACCATCCACGAGGGCAATCGAGAGCGCGGGCAGACTCTTGTCCCGCATCTCCGAGGTGATGATGCCCTCGAGATGGGCGGCAACGGCGGCGTGGGCGGCATCCGCCGGAACGCTGTCCGGGTGCGCTGCGCGCTGCGCGCGCGCGGGTGTGGAACAGGCGAGCGCCAGGAGGGTGGCGACGAACGCCGTGAGCGGCAGGCGATCGCGCCGCATCAGCCGAAGCGCCAGCCGAGCAGATTCCACTGGTTGAAGAACAGACACACGGCCACCGCGGCGAGCACCAGGATCGTGAAGCGCACGCGCCGGCCGGTGCTCCAGAATCCGTTGCGCCACGACTGCACGAGCGCGGCGATCAGCAGCAGCGTGAGCACCACGAACACGATCGGCATCACGAGCGCCGCCTTGAGTGATCCGGGGATGCTCGAGAAGAGGGTGCCGGCGTTCACGGCGAGCACCACGCCGATCACGATGAAGGTGAGAAAGTACCACGCCGCGGTGAGGAGGCCGAGTCTGTGGACGCGCTTCTGCTCGACCGGCAGCTCGCGGTTGACCTTGCGGCGGTAGAAGGCCGTGAGCAATGCGGCGAGGAAAATGAGCGTCGAAAGGCCGAGGACGATATACCAAAGTGCCGGGCGCTCCATGAATGGCACACGCTCCGTGCCCATGAACGGCAGATCCTCGATCGCCATGTGCCGCGCCGCGCCCGTGGAGTCGCCGTAGAAGGTGATGCGCCGGTGACCCTCCACCTGCTCGAACACGCCGTTGCCGACCGGCGCGAATTGCGCGGGCTTCTCGCCGAGCCCGGTGACGAGCAGCCGCTTGTCCTTGTCGAGAACCGACACCTTGATCGGCGGCTCGGCGATCAGAAGCGCCTTCTCGAGCTTCGTCGAGCTGTGGCGGGCGAAGCGATAGTCGCCCACGTACTTCTGCGCCATCGTGCTGAAATCGGCCGGCGCAGCCGGCGGCGCCGCAGCGACCTTGGCGGGGAAGTAGCGGTCGAAGAACGCGCGCATGAGCCCCTCGCGCGCCGGGCCGCCTCCATCGCCGACGTACGATGCGAAAATGCCGACCTGCGCCTCCGGAACGATGTACATCTCGGTGTGCATGTGCTGCGTGTCTCCGGCGTGGCCGATCACGCGCGTGCCGTTGAACTCCTGCTCGTAGAACCCGAGCGCCATCCCGGGAAGCCGCGGATCGTTCGCGAACGCCCGCTTGTGCATGAGCTCCGCGGTCTCGGGCTTGAGGATGCGTGCGCTGCCGTACTGCCCGTCCTGCAGATGCGCGATCATGAAGTGCGTCATCGAGATCGCGGACATCGACCCCGAGCCCGCGGGCCGGAATCCGCCGACGAACTCGAAGGGCTTGGGGACGTAGACGCCGTTCTCGTACGCGTAGCCGGTCACACTGTACGGCCTGAGGTCGGGCGGCGGCGGCTCATCGAAGGTCGCGTACTTCATGTCGAGCGGCTCGAGGATATTGCGGCGGATGTACTCGTTGAACGGAACACCGCTCACCTGCTCGACGATCAGCCCCGCGAGCGCGGCGCCGTAGTTCGAATAGGAGGAGAGCTGGCCGGGCGGACGAACGCGGGCGGGCATGTGCTTCTGGAGCGTGGTCGCGATCGGCTCGACCTTGGACGAGTCCTCGATGATGAGATACCCGAGTGCGCCATCTTCCCATCCGGCGGAGTGCGTCATGAGGTCGCGGATGCGGATCGGCTTTCCGTACTTGTCCGGAATCTTGAAGGTCTTCAGATACGAGTTGACATCGCCGTCGAGGTCGAGCTTTCCCTGCTCGACGAGCTGCATGACCGCGGTCCAGGTGAAGAGCTTGGACGTCGAGCCGATGCGGAAGAGGCTCGTGGCCGGATCGATGGGAATGTTCCTGGCGATGTCCTGGTGGCCGTAGCCCTTGGCGTAGAGCACGCGGCCGTTCTTGATCACGGCGACGACGGCGCCGGGGATGTGCAGCTGTTCGATGTGCGCCTTCATGATGCCATCGATGAAATCGCCGAGGGCGGCGGTGTCGTCGAGGGCGGGGGTGCTCATCGTGGACGCGATGGCGGTGACGGGAGTCGGCTGTCCGCCGCGAGGACCCGCGGTTTTCGAGGAGGCCTCGGTGGGCGCCTGGGTGCGCGCGGCAGCGGGGAGCAGCGCCGATGCGGCTGCAAGGAGTGCCATGCTCACGGCGCATCGAATGGTGCGCCTCCGCTGTTCCGCTGCCATCGGTCGCTCCTGTGGGGGGGTCGACCTGTATACAACATCGGTATACCAAATACCGCAAGAGGCCGTCCCGCGGAGCCGCGGGCGGGAGCAGGCTAGAAGCGCACCTTGTGGCGTCCGGCCGCCGGCATGATGCGGATCACGTCCTGGTCCCACGAGCTCCAGCTGCCCCGCTCTCCGTGCTGGGCCACGATGCGCGCGAGCCGGCGCGCCGCGTTGTGCCAGTTCGTCTCGGCCGCCCGCTGGGCGGCGTCCGGGTTGCCCTTCGCGATGCTGGCCGCGATCACCTCATGCTCCTTCACCGATGCCGACAGCTCATCGAGCAGCACGGTGACGTAGAGGCGGGAGTAGCGTTCGCTCTGGGGCTTGATCGCACGATAGAGCGTGAGGAGGCGCGGGCCCACGACGTCCTCCACGAAGCTGCGATGGAACTCGAGATCGAGATCGAACACCAGCGACGCATCCTCGCGTTTGCGCGACTCGAGCGCGAGCTCGCGATTGAGCTGTCGCAGCCGCGTCGCGAGGGTTTTTCGCCGGGGAGCGGGGAGCGACGCCGCCATGCGGGCCGCGAGTCCCTCCAGGTGTCCGACGATGAAATACACCTCCTGGCCGTCGTCGCTGGTGAGCGGGGCGACGATGAGACGGCGCTCGCGGCCCTTGCCGGCGGAGGCGACGAAGCCTTCCTGCTCGAGGCGGTGGAGGGCGCTGCGCACGGGCGTGCGACTGAGCCCGAGGCGCTCGGCGATGACGCGCTCGGAGATGCGCGAGCCGGGGGGGAGCTGTCCCCACACGATGACACTGCGCAGATCGTGGTAGGCGCGCGAGACGTTGTCGAGGCGCTCGGTGGACGCGGCGGTGGATGTCGCGGCGCGGCGCCTGGC
This sequence comes from Gemmatimonadaceae bacterium, assembly GCA_025929535.1. Classification (GTDB taxonomy): domain Bacteria; phylum Gemmatimonadota; class Gemmatimonadetes; order Gemmatimonadales; family Gemmatimonadaceae; genus FEN-1250. Next base: position 16,163 of record JAICLZ010000008.1, on the reverse strand, counting down.
AGGAGATTTGGCCGAGCGGGATGGAGAGGGGGGCACGATGGCGGACGATACGCGCGCTGCGGCGGCGGCGCAAGCGCGGGGGATGGACGAGCGCGCGCTGCGGAGCCCGCAACGAAACCCCCCATCGGGGTCCAGATTGCAAGACCAAATGGTAGACCGTTGTGGTATACGAGTTCGCGCCCTATGTTGGTCCCCCACCGGCTCGTGCCTCGATCCTCGCCTTCCTCCGGTATCGCGTGCTCGACGATTCACGCACTCGCCCCACCGCTCCCGCCACACGCATCGACGCCGGCGCGCTCGCCGATGAGCCCACCGACATCACGGTGCGCCCCATCTCCGCGCGCGCCGAATGCCAGGCGTGCGTCGCCCTCCAGCACGAGATCTGGGGAGACGACGCCGCTCCGGCGTCCGTGCTGCAGGTCGTCGCGCACGTGGGCGGGATCGTCGCCGGCGCCTACGCCGCGGATGGCGAGCTGCTCGGATTCGTGTTCGGGCTCCCCGCGCTCATGCACGGCACCATCGCGCACTGGTCGCACGTGCTCGGCGTTCGCGAATCGGCGCGCAACGCCGGCGTCGGTCGCATGCTCAAGGAGTATCAGCGCGCCGAGCTCGCACGCCGCGGGATCGCGCGCATGTACTGGACGTACGATCCCCTCGTCGCAAAGAACGCGCATCTCAATCTGAATCTTCTCGGCGCACGCGTCGTCGAGTACGTGCGCGACATGTACGGCACCACCGCCAGCCCGCTCCACAATGGCCTCGCGACGGATCGGCTCATCGTGGTGTGCGACACCGGGCCACTCCCGTCGCCACGCGCGCAGCCCGCGCCGCGAGCGCTCGAGCGATGTCCGGTGCTCACAGCGGTGCCGCGCCCGGGAGACGTTCGGGCATCCATGGACGATGGAGCACGCCCGCACACGCTCCTGCTCGAGATCCCCGCGGACTTTCAGCTCCTCGCGGCGCAGGCGAGCGATCGGGCCGAGCGATGGCATGCCGCGACGCGCGCGCACTTCGAGTGGGCGCTGCTCAACGGCTACACCGTGACGGGTCTCCATCGCGATCCCGTCACCTCTCGCGCCTTCTACGTGCTCGCGCGTCGGCCACAGCAGGGAGCAGCGTGACCACGCCCCTCGCGAGCTCCGCAACCGAAGCCGCTGCCGCACCGGTGGCGGAACTCCGCCGCACCCTCGGCCTGCTCGACCTCACCTTCATCGCCATCGGCACCGTGATCGGCTCGGGCATCTTCCTCGTGCCGGGTGTGGTGCTGCGCGAAACGGGAACGCAAACCGGTCCCGCGCTGCTGGTGTGGGTCGCGGCGGGCATTCTCTCCTACCTCGGCGCTCTCACGTACGCGGAGATGGGCGCGATGAAGCCCGATGCGGGCGGCCTGTACACGTACATCCGCGATGCGTTCGGCCCGCTGCCCGCCTTTCTCTATGGATGGACGAGCTTCTTCGTGATCGCGAGCGGCTCCGTGGCCACCCTCGCCGTCGCGTTCTCCAGCTACTTCTCCGAGTTCGTTCCCGTGGGCGGCGTCGGCGCGCGGCTGATCTCCATCGGCGTGATCGTCGCAATCGCCGCGATCAACGTGCGTGGCACACGCAACAGCGCAACGATGCAGAACTGGACCACCGGAGCAAAGGTGGGGGGTCTGCTCGTGCTGAGCATCGGCATGATCGCGCTCGGTCCAACACCAACCGTGGGCTCGCTCGTGAGTCGAGCCGCGTGGCCGGCAACGATCACCGGTGCGCTGATCTCGGGCATCGGTGCCGCGATGATCGGCGTGCTCTGGGCGTACGAGGGGTGGCAGTACGTCACCTTCTCGGCGGGCGAGACGCGCAATCCGCAGCGCACCTTCCCGCGCGCGATCTCGCTCGCGACCGCTGCGCTCGTGGTGCTCTACGTGCTCGCGAACCTCGGCTACATCGCCGCGCTTGGTCCGCAGGCGGTGGTCGCGAGCGATCGCATTGCGGCGGACGCGGGCATCTCGGTATTCGGCCCGATCGCCGGGCGCATCGTGGGGCTGTTGATTCTGATCTCGATCTTCAGCGCCGCGAACGGCATCATGCTCACCGCACCGCGAATGTATTTCGCGATGGCGCGTGACGGCGTGTTCTTCAAGCGGCTCGCGATCGTGCACCCGACGCTCGGCACGCCGGCCTTCGCGATCGTCGCGATCGCGATCTGGGCCGCGGTGCTCGCGTGCACCGGCACCTTCGAGCAGCTGCTCACCTATGTCGTCTTCACCGGCTGGATTTTCTATGGCCTGGGCGCGCTGAGCGTGTTCGTGTATCGCCGCCGGGAGCCGCATGCGCCGCGCCCGTTCCGCGTGCCGGGGTATCCGCTGACGCCCGTGCTCTTCGTGGCATCGGCGGCGGCGCTCGTGCTGAACACGCTCATCACGCAGCCTGCGCGCGCCGCCGCGGGCGTGATTGCCGTTCTGATCGGGACGCCGGCGTTCTACGCCTGGCGTGCCGGGTCGCGCCGCCGAGCGCTTTCTCTTCCAACTGCACCGGAGCTGTGATGATGTACAAGCGCTTTCGCGAATCGATGACGATCGTTGCGGCCGCCGCTTTCGTTGTTGGCTGCGGGTCCGCGCCGCGCGGCTCGAGCGAGGCGCCGGCTCCAGCGGGGGATGGCCCATACGATGTGATCATCGTGAACGGGCGCGTCGTGGACGGAAGCGGCAACGCCTGGTTCTACGGCGATGTCGCGCTGCGCGGCGACAAGATCGTGCGCGTGGTGCGGCGGGGGCAGCTGGGGGATGCGCACGCGGCGAAGCGCATCGATGCGACCGGGATGGTCGTCGCACCCGGCTTCATCGACATCCAGGGACAATCCGGTGATCTCTTCCTGCGCGGCGACGGACGCGATGTCGGCAAGCTGACGCAGGGCGTGACGACGGAGATCCTCGGCGAGGCGTACACCGTGGCGCCGGTGAGCGCGCTGACGATCGCCGACAACGCGTCCGATACCGCGTCGGTGGCCATCCTGCGGAAGTTCGAGGGGCCGCACGGATTCGACGCGTGGCTGCGCGCGATGCAGGCGCACGGCATCTCGCCCAACGTGGGCTCCTTCGTTGGCGCGAGCACGATTCGCGAGTACGCGATGGGGCTGCACATGGGCGCGGCGCCCGCCGCGCAGATGGACTCGATGCGCGCGGCGATGCGGCGCGGGATGGAGGACGGCGCGTTCGGGCTCGGAAGTGCGCTCATCTATCCGCCGGGCAATTACGCGAGCACGGAAGAGCTGATCGAGATCTCGAAGGCGATGTCGCCGTACGGCGGCGTGTACATCACGCACATGCGATCGGAGGCCGACCGGTATCTCGAAGCGCTCGACGAGGCGATGCGGATCGGGAAGGAAGGAAACGTTCCCGTCGAGATCTATCACCTGAAGGCGGCGGGGAAACGCAACTGGGGAAAGGCGGCGCAGGCGGTAGCGAAGATCGATTCGGCGCGCGCGGCCGGACTGGATGTGCAGGCGAACATGTATCCGTACACTGCGGGCGGAACGGGACTCGCGGCGTGTCTGCCGCCGTCGGCATCGGCAGACGGAAAGCTGTTCGAGAATCTCGCGGATCCGGTGAAGCGCGCGAAGATCCGCGAGGACATCGCGCATCCGAAGTCGTATGCGGAGAGCCTGTGCGAGCTCGCGACCCCCGAGGGCGTGCTGCTCACCGCCTTCCGCAATCCGGACAACAAGAAATGGGCGGGACATCGCCTCTCCGAAGTCATGGCATCGAACGGAAAGGACTGGCTGGATGCCGTGATGGATCTGCTGCTGACGGAGCATCAGGACATCGGGACGATCTTCTTCCTCATGAGTGAGGAGAACGTCGCGATGCAGCTGAAGCAGCCGTGGATCAAGATCGGCACGGACGCCGAGGGGCCGGATCCGGACAGCACGACGGAGTTCACGCATCCGCGCTCGTACGGCACGTATCCGCGCATTCTGGGCAAGTACGTGCGCGAGGAGCACGTGCTCACGCTCGAGGATGCGATTCGGAAGATGAGTGGCGCCGTCGCGGACCGGCTGCTCATTCGCGACCGCGGCTTGCTGCGCGAAGGGATGTTCGCCGATGTGGTAGTGTTCGATCCGGCGACCATCCAGGAGCACAGCACGTACGAGAAGCCGAACCAGGGATCGACCGGTGTGCGCGAGGTTTTGGTGAACGGCGTCGAAGTCATCCGCGATGGCAAGCACACGGGAGCAAAGCCGGGGCGGGTGGTACGTGGTCCAGGGTGGAAGGACGCAGGAGATCACTGAGGGAAGCGCGATGGGCTATTGCAGCGGAGTTGTTTCGGCGGGCGGGTCCAGAGGTACTGCGGATCGCGACGCGCACCAAGTGGACGTGAAACAGAGTCGTATACATCAACGGGAGCTCGACATGCGAAAGACGTCGCGTCAGTTCACTCAACGAGCGCTCTTCGTCGTGGCGGCGATCACGCTCGGAGTCGTCTCACTACTCGCCACGCCGGCTGCGTACGCGCAGCAGCAGCCGGGGCAAGTCATCGTCGGCCAGGTGGTCGATTCCGCCACCAACGGTCCGATCCAGGCCGCATCGGTTCTCGTGGAGGGGACCGGCTTCGGTGCCGTGACGCACGCGGACGGCAAGTACACTCTCCAGAACGTGCCGGCTGGAGCACACGTGCTGGTTGCGCGGCGAATCGGCTACGCGCCGCAACGGCGTCCCGTGACCGTCGGCACCGAAGGACAGGTCACCGTGAATTTCGCGTTACAGGCAACCGCGACATCATTGAGTGAAGTGATCGTCACCGGCACTCCTGGTGGCCAGGAGCGACGAGAGATCGGAAACGCCGTGTCGAGCGTGAACGCGACCGAGCAGCTCTCGAAATCGCAATCACCGGATCTCGGCACGCTGTTGAACAGCAAGGCTCCCGGCGTCTCGATCGTGCCGAACTCCGGCCGTCTCGGTGCGGGTCCCAACATCAACATCCGCGGCGTATCGAGTCTGGGGCTCAACAACAACCCGCTCATCTACATCGATGGCGTTCGGGTGAGCAATGCAACCAATGGCGGTGTGACCACGGGCGGCAATGGCGGCTTTGGCGCACAGAACGCTGGCGTCGTGGGTCGGCTCAACGACATCAGCCCGGAAGAGATCGAGAGCATCCAGATCATCAAGGGACCCGCTGCGGCAACGATCTATGGAACCGAGGCCGCCAACGGCGTCATCCAGATCATCACCAAGAAGGGCGCGGGGACGAAGCCGACGTGGAATTTTCAGACGCAGCAAGGCGTCATCTACTTCAGGGATCCGGAAAACCGGGTCGTGACGAACTTCGCTCCCGATAGTACCGGCGCCATCATCCCGTTCAACGGCATCACGTCGCAGGAAAAGCTCGGCACACCGGTCTTCACGAACGGCCGGGCACGGCAGTACACCGCGGCACTCTCGGGCGGATTGGGAACGGCGAGCTACTATCTCTCCGGCAACTTCGAGAACGATGTGGGAGTCGAGCCGAACAACAGCATTCGCCAGTTCAATGGACACGCGAATCTGAACGTTGCTCCGAGCACGAAGTTCGACGTGGGAACGAGCCTGAATTACGTGCAGGGGACCTATCACACGGGCGTCGATGTCGGTCTGTCGGCGCTGCTCGGAGCGCAGCTGGGCCACCCGCTCATTTTCAGCGTTCCGGGGGCAGGCGGCTTCTATCCCAACGTGCCGCCAGTGGTACCTCAGACGTTGTTCGACAACCTCGATCTCGTCAATCGCTTCACGGGGAGCGCGACGTTCAATCACCACCCGGTGGACTGGTTCTCCCAACGCCTCATCGTTGGTGTGGATCACACGTCGGAAGATGGCAGAGGGCTGGAGAAGTATGCTCCGCCGGAGCTCGCACCATTCACGCTGGGCAATGCTGCCGGCCGCATCGGCCAGACGCTCACCGGAACATCGCTCACCACGTTCGACTACAACGCGACGGCCAAGGCAAAGCTCACGTCATCGTTGACGTCATCGACGTCGCTCGGAGGGCAGTGGTACCGCACGAGCCTGAACGAGAGCTTCCTTGGCGGAATCGGATTCCCTGGTCCGTCGATCACGACGGTCTCCGGCACTGCGACAGCGCTCCCATCAACGCAGGGCGACACCATCAACACGACCATCGGTGGCTACGCGCAGGAGGAGCTCGGCTTCAATGACCGGTTGTATCTCACCGGCGCCCTCCGAGTGGACAACAACAGCGCCTTCGGCTCGCAGTTCAAGTGGATCACGTATCCAAAAGTGAGCGCCTCGTGGATCGTGAACGAGGAGCCGTTCTGGCACGTCGGCTTCATCAATACGCTGAAGGTGCGTGCGGCGTATGGAGAATCGGGACGGGCGCCTCTCGCCTACTCGGCACTGCGCTCGTATTCGCCGGTGCAGGGACCGTTGGGCTCGAATGCTTTTACCGCGGGGGCGTTTGGTAACGCCAATCTGAAGCCGGAGCGCGGCAAGGAAGTCGAAGCCGGATTCGAATCGGACATGTTCCATCGGCTTCACCTCGACTTCACCTACTATAACAAGCACACCACCAACGAGATCGTCGCCCAGAACATCGCGCCCTCGTCCGGATTCTCCGGCACCCAGTTCCAGAATCTGGGCCAGGTGAACAACCACGGAATCGAGTTGCAGGCGACTCTGTCGGTGCTCAAGTACAACAACTTCGGCTGGGACATCACGGGCAACTTCGCGACCTCCCACAACAAGGTCATAAGCCTCGGTGGCCTCCCGTCGCTGGTGACGAGCGCCGGCCAGTACAACGTCGAAGGCTTTCCGATCGAATCCTTCTTCACGCGAAAGGTCGTCTCGGCAACGGTCGATCCCACGACCGGCGCCCCCTCCGACATTCTGTGTGACGGTGGTCCCGGACAGCCCGCGGTTGCATGCGCCGATGCTCCCTTCGTGTACATCGGGACGCCAACGCCGACCAGCACCGGCTCGATCGGCAACACGTTCACCCTGTTCAAGAAGCTTCGCCTGTACGCGCTGGTCGACTGGAAGCGAGGAAACCGCCTCCTCAACGCAATCGACCTCGATCGGTGCTCCGGCGCGCTGGGAATCGGATTCTGCGACATCAACTATCACCCGCAGAAGTACTCAGCCGTGCAAGTCGCTGAAACCGACTTCACCACGGCAGACGCACTGGGTGCGAGCGATCTGTACTACCAGGACGCGTCGTTCGTGAAGCTGCGCGAGGTCTCCGCCACGTACCAGCTGCCGGATCACCTGCTGCCCGGTATCACGCATGCCTCGTTCACGCTGGCAGCTCGCGAGCTCGCGCTCTGGACGAAATACACCGGACCAGACCCCGAGGTTTTCGTCAGCGCTACACCCGGCAGCCTCGTAGGGCTCGATCAGGCATTGCTCCCGCCCCTCTCCCGCGTCACCGCGACCCTCAACCTGACCTTCTGACCATGCGAAACTCACAGATGCGGAGAGACCCGCGTACGGCGCGGCTGAGCGCGCGCCGCTTTCGGCGGATGGCCAGCGCGGCTCCGGTGTTCGTTGCCGCGATGGCGATCGTGATGACGAGCGCGTGCCGCGACATCACTCGCTTGCAGCAGTCCAATCCCGGCCAGCTCGGCCCCGAGGTCTTCGCGCCCGCGAATGCCGATCTGATCGTCAACAGCGCGCGCGGCGACTTCGAGTGCGCATTCAACGAGTACGTCGTGGCGAGCGGATTGTTCGTCGACGAGCTTGCAAATGCGATTTCCTTCATCGCGAGCTACGATCTCGATCGTCGCACGATCACGGCTGATTCACCCTACGGAACCGCGGATTGCACGTTCCAGCAAACGCCGGGGGTCTACACCCCGCTCTCCGTCGCACGTGCTTCCAATGACACGGCCGTGGCACATCTCGAAGGATGGACTGACGAGCAGGTGCCCGATCGCAGCAAGCTGATTGGCGAGGCATCGGCATACGCCGGCTACAGCCTGGTGCTACTCGGCGAAAGCATGTGCTCCGCCGCGCTCAACCTGGGACCGGAGCTGACGCCGGCTCAACTATTCGCCGAGGCACAGACGCGATTCGACACCGCAGTTGCAGCGGCTACTCGTGCGTCGGATGCGCAAACGCTCAACTTCGCCCTTCTGGGCCGGGCACGAACGGAGCTCGATCTCGGAAACTCGGCGGCGGCTGCAACGGATGCGGCGCTGATCCCTCCGGGGTTCGAGGTCGACATTGATCACGATGCCACCGCTACACGACGGCAGAATCTGGTATGGGTCCATACGCAGCTGGCGCAGCTCTCGTCGGTGGACACCTCCATTCAGAACAGGTACGCGGCTTCGCATGATCCACGTATAGCGGTCACGTCGACGGGCGCGCTCGGATCGGACGGTTTCACGCTCGTCGTTTTTCCGAACAAGGATGCGGACGCCACCTCGCCGCAGGCGGTGGCCAAGTACGCGGAAGCGCAGCTGATCATCGCGGAGAACGATGCGAACACGGGTCAGCTCAGCCAGGCCGTCTCGATCATCAACGCAGTGCGGACCGCAGGCGGATGGACTGATACGTTTGCGCCAGGCACGCTCACGCAAGCCACGGTGATGGCCGGAATCGTCGAAGAGCGGCGACGCGAGCTCTTTCTGGAAGGACATCGTCTCGGCGACATTCGGCGGCTCGGACTTCCGATCAGTCCAGCGGCGGGAGCTCCGTATGTGTCGGGTGGCTCGTACACGGATCAGTCGTGCTTCCCGCTGCCGAACGTGGAGAGAATCAACAACCCCAACATCGGGGGATGATGCAGACGTGGTGAGTGCGAGTAGTGCCGGCTGACATCGCGGCACTACTCGTTCCCGCATCGTGACAGTTGCGAAGCGGCGTATCCTCCGCAACCAAACACTGACACGTGTCGTATGGTGGGCGAGCTGTGACTCGCCTCCAGCATCACCGCAATCTTTTACGGAGAGTTCCGTGCGCATCCGACAACTGTTCGTCACCTCGCTGCTCCTCGCCATTGCGTCCGTTCCACTCACGGCGCAGGGCACCCGTTCTCTGCGACGCCCCGACGTGAGCCACGACAACGTCGTGTTCGAATACGGTGGCGATCTGTGGGTCGTGGCTCGCGCGGGGGGGAGCGCCCGAAGACTCACGAGCACACCGTCGGAAGAAACGGATCCACACTTCTCTCCGGACGGCTCGTCCATCGCGTTCACGTCGACGATCTCGGGAAACACGGATGTGTACGTGGTGCCAACGAGTGGCGGCGATCCGAAGCGACTCACGTGGCATCCCGGCGTGGACTACGTGCGCGGATGGACGCCGGACGGGAAGCGCGTGGTGTTCGGCTCGAGCCGGGGGACGCTGCCGACACCCGGCGCGAACTCGTTCTTCCGCTTGTGGACTGTAGGGCTCGACGGCGGAATGCCGGAGATGCTGCCGGTGCCGCGCGCATTCGCGGGCACGCTCTCTCCCGACGGCAAGCGCCTCGCGTATCAGGCGGTGAGCCTCGCGATGTTCGCGGGGCCGTGGGCGGCGAACCAGAGCAGTCAGTGGAGACGCTATCGCGGAGGGCGCACGCAGCCCATTCGCGTGCTCGACCTGGCGACCGAGGCGGAAGAGAAGCTCCCCTGGACGAACAGCAACGACGCGGATCCGATGTGGGTGGGCAACACCATCTACTTTCTCTCCGACCGGGATCGCACGGTCAACCTCTACGCGTACGACACGGGCACCAAGCAGCTCACGCAGCTCACGCATCACAACGACTTCGACATCGCCGCGGCCTCCGCTGGCAGCGACGCGATCGTGTACGAGCAGGCCGGCTACGTGCACCTGGTCGATCTCAAGAGCGGGCAGTCTCATCAGCTGAACATCGACGCCGTGGGCGATTTTCCCTGGGCGCGGCCGCAAATGAAGAGCGTGGCGTCGCTCATCGGCAACGCGACGATCTCGCCGACGGGTGCGCGCGCCGCGTTCGAGGCGCGAGGCGACATCTTCACTCTGTCATCGGCCGATCCCGGTGGTCGCAATCTCACCCAGAGCTCAGGCGCGCACGACCGCGATCCGGCATGGTCGCCGGATGGCAGACAGATCGCATGGTTCTCCGATGAGAGCGGCGAATATCAGCTCATGATCGGTGATCAGACCGGCGCGTCGAAGCCGCGGGCGATCGCATTCCCGACGAGCGCGTACTACGCGAGCCCGGTCTGGTCGCCCAACGCGCAGCACATGCTGTTCCGGGATTCCGATGCGCAGCTCTGGACGCTCGTGGTCTCCACCGGCCGCTTCACGAAGATCGACGCCGAGTGGTACGACGATCCGCAGCGTGGCTTCGATGCGTCGTGGTCGCCGGATTCGCGCTGGATCGCGTACTCGAAATCGCTACCGAGCCACATGCGCGCGATCTTCCTGTACTCGATGGCCACCGGCAAGAGCGTGCAGATCACCGACGGCCTCGCCGACGTGATCTCGCCCGCGTTCGACGCCAGCGGCAAATATCTCTACTTCCTCGCCAGCACGAATTACGCGCTCAAGTCCGGCTGGCTCGACATGAGCTCGCAGGAGCATTACGTGCGGCGCAGCGTGTATCTCACGGTGTTGAGCAAGGACGAGCCGTCGCCGTTCCTGCCGAGCCTCATGGATGAGCCGGGGCGTGAGCTCGAGTCGCACGACTCCACGCCGGCGAAGGCCGCGCGTGCGGCGGCATCGAACAAGCACGCACCAGCGCCGCGACTCGACACCGCGACCGCCACGCGCGTGGACCTCGACGGCATCCAGCAGCGCATCATCCCGCTCGCGATTCCGCCGGGCGACTACGGCAATCTCGTTCCAGGGAGCACCGGCACGTTCTTCTTCACCGAGACGCCGTTCCCATCGCAGCCGGGTGGCGAAGCGTATCACCTCTGGCAATACCGCCTCGCCGACAAGCGATCGCGCACGTTCATCGACGGCATCGCGGCGTACGCCGTTTCCTCGGACACGAAGAAGCTGCTCTACGGCACGCCTGACAATCACTGGAGCATCGTCGGCACCGATGAGCCGCCCAAGGCCGGCGAGGGTGCGCTGAACGTGGACGCGCTCGAGACGATCGTCGATCCGCGCGCGGAATGGGCGGAGATCTTCCGCGAAGCATGGCGCACGCAGCGCCAGTTCTTCTACGACGCGAAGATGCACGGCAACGACTGGCAGGCGATCTACGACAAGTATCTCCCGCTCGCGAAAGCCGCGCAGCACCGGGCCGATCTCGCGTATCTCATCGCGAGCGTCGGCGGCGAGCTGACGGTGGGCCACTCCTATCTCGAGGGCGAAGGCGACGTTCCGGATACATCACACACCTCGGTGGGGCTGCTCGGCGCCGATTACGCGGTGGAGAACGGCCACTATCGCATCAAGCGCATCTACAACGCAGGCAACTGGAATCCGAATCTGCACGCGCCGCTCAGCGTGCCGGGAATCAAGGTCGCAGAGGGTGACTACATTCTCGATGTGAACGGGCGCGAGGTGAGCGCGCCACAGAATCTCTATCGTTTCTTCGAGGGCACCGCGGGCAAGCTGACCACCATCCGGGTGAACGGCACGCCGGCCATGCAGGGATCACGAATCGTCACCGTGAAGCCGATCGGCGATGAGGATCAGCTGCGCACGCAGGCGTGGATCGATGACAATCGCCATCTCGTGGACAAGCTCTCCGGTGGCAAGCTCGCGTACGTGTGGCTGCCGAACACCGCGGGCGGCGGCTACACGGCCTTCAACCGCTACTTCTTCGCGCAGCAGGACAAGCAGGGCGTGATCATCGACGAGCGATACAATCAGGGCGGCGAGGTAGCCGACTACATCATCCAGCAACTCAGCCGACAGCTCGTCGGATATTTTGCGGAGCGAGCTGGCAACCCCGTCACGATGCCGATGGCCGGGATCTTCGGGCCGAAGGTGATGCTCATCAATGAATCCGCCGGCTCGGGAGGCGACGCGCTCCCGTACTACTTCCACGCCGTGAAGCTCGGCCCGCTCGTCGGCACGCGCACGTGGGGTGGACTGGTCGGCACGCTCGGCGTACCCAACGTGATCGACAATGGCGGCATCACCGCGCCGGATCTCGCGTTCTACTCGCTCGGCGGCAAGTGGGCCATCGAGAACGAGGGCGTTCCGCCGGACATCGAAGTGGAGAACACACCGGCGGACATGATGCGCGGGCATGACGCGCAGCTCGAGCGCGCCGTCGCCGAGGGTCTCAAGCTGCTGAAGGAGCATCCGGTCACGACTGTGCCAAGGCCGGCACCCATCAACCGAGTCACACAGTGAAAATCGTGAATCATCGTTCAGCTTCGAAGGTTGCTCGCGCCCGAATAGGCACCCGGCTGGGCGCCGCCTTTACTATAGTAGTAGCAGGGAGCATCGCGCTCCCGGCTGTCGCTGCCTCCCAGAAGGGACGGGTCCAGAAGGGACCGGATCTCGCTGCCTTCGACAAGTACGTCGCAAAGGCGGCCCGCGACTGGAAGGTGCCGGGGATGGCCGTCGCGATCGTGCAGGGCGACTCGCTCGTGTTCGCGAAGGGCTACGGGGTGACGGAGATCGGGAAGTCCGCTCCTGCCAACGAGCATACGCGTTTCGCCATCGGATCCACGACCAAGGCGATGACGGTGGCGGCGCTCGCGATGCTCGTGGATGAGGGGAAGCTCAAGTGGGACGATCGCGTCATCGACTACTTCCCGGATTTCCAGCTGTACGACTCGTATGCGACGCGCGAGCTCACCGTCCGCGATCTGCTCACGCATCGCACGGGGCTGCCGAGCACTGATCTCCTGTGGGCGATTCCGGAGAACCAGTACACGACCGCGGAGATGATGCATCGGATGCGCTACGTGCAGCCGATCTCGTCGTTCCGCTCGCACTGGGAGTACCAGAACAACATGTACGGCATCGCGGGCGCGCTCGTCGCGAAGCTCTCGGGCATGCCGTGGGACCGGTTCGTTCAGACGCGCATCTTCGACCCGCTCGGCATGACGGAGTCGATCCCGCTCGTCGCCGATCTCCCGGGCAAACCCAACGTCGCGACGCCGCACGGGCTCGTGCACGACACGGTGAAGGTGGTGCCGGTTCGCAGCACGGATGCGATCGCGCCCGCGGGCTCGGTGTGGTCGAGCGTGTCGGACATGTCCAAGTGGATGCGCTTCATCCTCGACAGCGGCCGGGTCGGCAATCGCCGCCTCATCCAGCCGGCGACATTCCGCGAGATCGTGGCGCCGCAGATGCGCGCGCCGATGGAGGAATATCCGGCGCTCACGCTCGCGCAGCCGCACTTCTTCAGCTACGCGCTCGGCTGGTTCGTGCAGGACTATCACGGCGACGTCGTCTGGATGCACACCGGAAGCATCGATGGGATGTGCGCGATCATCGGGCTCGTGCCCGAGCGCCACATCGGCGTGTACGTGCTCGAGAACCTCGATCACGCCGAGCTGCGGCACGCGCTGATGTACGAGGTGTTCGACATGTACCGCGAGGCGCCCCGTGCGGCTACGCGCGACTGGAGCGCTGATCTCAAGGCGCACTTCGATTCGCTGCGCGCCGCACGACGTGCAGCTCGAGCTGCCGACACGACGTCCAGGGTGAAAGCCGGCGGCACGCAGGCATCGCTGCCCCTGGAGCGATATGCCGGGAGCTACGTCGACTCGACGTACGGCACCATGCAGGTGACCCTCGCGAATGGCGCCCTCCACGCGAAGTTCGTGAACTTCGACATCGGTGAGCTCAAGCACACCGCGTACGAAGCGTTCAGCAGCGTGAAGAGCGATCCGATCGACGGCGACACCGAGCTGACCTTCGTTCCCGATGGGAGCGGACACATCTCGGCCGTGCAGGCGTTCGGGGTCACGTTCAATCGGGCAAGCAGCAGGAGCAAAGAGGAATGAGGAGCCATGTTGGCGCGCTGTTGCTGTGCGCGAGCGTAGCTGTCGCATCTCACGCTTCCGCGCAGACGCGCATGCTGCGCTCGCCGAGCGTGAGCGCAACGGAGATCTCGTTCGCGTACGCGAACAACATCTGGATCGTTCCGCGCGCGGGTGGCGCAGCTCGGCGGCTCACGAGCTTTGGCGGACAGACGCAGAATCCGTATCTTTCGCCGGACGGAAAGTGGGTGGCGTTCAGCGCCGAATACAGCGGAAACACCAACGTGTATCTCGTCCCCTCGGTGGGTGGACAGCCGAAGCGGCTCACCTGGCATCCGGGCGAGGATCTGGTGGAGGGATGGACGCCGGACGGCAAGCGCATCGTGTTCTCGTCCGGCCGCGACAACGCGCCCACTGGCTCGCCGCGCTTCTTCACCGTGCCGCTCGAGGGCGGCGTGGAGCAGGCGATGCCGATGCCGCGGGCGAATCAGGGGAAGATCTCGCCCGATGGCAAGCGCGTCGCGTATCGCATGAACATTTCCTGGGACGAGGAGCGCCGCAACTATCGCGGCGGACAGAATCGTCCGATCTGGATCATCGATCTCGCCACGATGAATCTCGAGACCGTGCCGTGGACGAGCTCCAAGGACATCGATCCGGTGTGGATCGGAGACATGGTGTACTTCCTCTCCGATCGCGATGGCGTGATGAACGTCTGGTCGTATGACTCGAAATCGAAGGCGGTGGCGCAGCTCACGAAGTTCACGGGCATGGACGTGAAGACGCTCGACGCCGGCGGCGGAGTCCTCGTGTTCGAGCAGGCCGGCTACGTGCACGAGCTCGACCCCGCCGCGGGGCGCGAGCACGTCGTCAACATCAGCGTCACCGGCGACTTTCCCTGGATGATGCCCGAGTGGAAGGATGTCACGCAGACCATGACCAACCTCGCGCTCTCGGAGACCGGGCAGCGCGCGGCCGTCGAAGCGCGCGGCGACATCTTCACGATCCCCGCGAAGAAGGGCGACGTACGCAATCTCACGAACTCGAGCACGTCGGCCGAACACGATCCGGCGTGGTCACCCGACGGCAAGTTCGTGTCGTATTTCAGCGACACGTCGGGTGAGTATCAGCTGGTGATCGCGCCGCAGGATGGCATGGGCAAGGCACGCGAGATCGAGATCGCGAAGCACGGCCAGTACTACACGCCGGCATGGTCGCCCGATGGCAGGCGGATCGTGTTCCACGACACCGATCTCGCCCTCTGGGTGGTTGATGTGGCCACCGGGAAGGCAAAGATCGTCGACCACGACAGCTACATGGTGCCGGAGCGATCGCTCAATCCCGTGTGGAGCCCGGACAGCAAGTGGCTCGCGTACGCGAAGCGACTGCCGAGCTACTTCCACGCGATCTTCGTCTACAACGTGGAGAGCGGGCAGATCGAGCAGATCACGAACGGCTTCGCCGATGCGACGTGGCCGGCGTGGGACGAGAGCGGAAAATATCTCTGGTTTCTCGCATCGACGACGTTCGGGCTCAACTCCGCGTGGCTCGACATGTCGTCGTACGATCATCCGGAAACGAGCGCGCTCTATCTCGCCGTGCTCGCGAAGAACGAGCCGTCGCCCGTGCTCCCCGAGAGCGACGAGGAGCGCGCCGCGCAGCAGGGACGTCCGCCGGGAACCGACACGACGCGCACGCGCAGCGACAGCGTTGCCAGGCGGCGGCCCGACACGACCCAGGTGCAGCTGCACGCGTCGACGCAGGTGCGGATCGACTTCGCCGGATTGCAACAGCGTGTCATCGCGATTCCGGGAATCGCGCTGCGCAACTACACGCATCTGCACTCGGGACTTCCCGGGACGGTGTTCTTCGTCGAGCAGATCCCGGCGACCGGCACCGGCGCTGATTCCGCCGTGGGGGGAACGCTGCATCGGTACCAGCTGACGGATCGCAAGGCCATCCCGTTCGCACAGAGCGTGGACGATTACGTCGTGAGTGGCGATGGGCACTCGCTCCTCTACAGGACCGCGGGGCCCGCGCCGGCTCTCTATCTCGTGCCCACCGACAAGGATCCCGTGCCACCGCCCGCGCCTCCGCAGGGGAAGCTCACGGCGCAATTGCGGTCGTACGTGGATCCCAGGGCCGAGTTCAACCAGATGTTCGATGAGGCGTGGCGCATTCAGCGCGACTACCTGTACGTGAAAAACATGCAGGGCTCGGACTGGAATCGCGTGAAGGAACAGTATGGGGCGCTCGTGCCCTACGTCGCGCATCGCGCGGATCTGAGCTATCTGCTCGACGAGATGCAGGCGGAGCTGGCG
>JAICLZ010000115.1 GCA_025929535.1 Gemmatimonadaceae bacterium | reverse complement strand
TAGCGGCCGATCAAGCGTCTCGGCTTCCTTGAGGATCTCCCGGCGTGGATCGCCGACGCGAATGACCTGCTTCGGTTGGAGTCCCTGCTCGGTCAGCCGGGTGGCGATGGGATCGAGGAGTTCCGAATGCGTGGCTTCGGCGCGGGGATGCGCGGGATCGATCCAGATCAGTTGGCGACTGCCGCGGTCGTAGATCGGTTTGAGCTCCTCCAGCACTCGCAGCAATTCCACCGGCGCGCCGATCGCCTGCTGCAACGCGATGGCATAGGGCACGGTTGAATCGGCCAACTCGGAGCCGTCATGTGGTAAGAGAATCGTACCGATTAGACTCACGCTCGCCTCCAAACCTGCACGAACCGGTTCGTGCTGGTAGTATCCTTTGTTTCCAGGTCCGCGTGCCAGAAACAGCAGGAAACGAGCCGTTTATGTCACTCAATCCACCCCATCCCGACAATCGCCCGGAGTCACCAGCGATCACGACGGCGGAGCACGCCTTCGACGCCCTCGCCTTCCGGCGCACGATGGGCCATCTCGCGACGGGCGTGACGCTCGTTACGACGCGAACAGACGAACGCATCCACGGCATGACGGCCAACGCCGTCACCTCCGTCTCGCTCGATCCGCCGCTCATCCTCATCTGTCTCGACCGGCGCTCACGCATGGCGCAATATGTTGAGGAATCGGGACGCTTCGGGGTGAATTTGCTCGATGAACGGCAGGCGCCGATCTCGCGCTACTTCGCGCGCTCCTGGCATTCACCGCAGCCGCCCGCCCACCATTTCGAGGAATGGGCCGGCGTACCCTTTCTGGCCGGCTCACTCGGCGCGCTCAGCTGCCGCACGACGCAGGTCATCGAGGGCGGCGATCATCTTGTCGTCATGGCGCGCGTAGCCGGTATCCGCGTCGATAACCCGACCGGAACACCACTCATTTACTACCGGGGAACGTACGCGGCGCTCGCCGAACGGGTCGCCGGTCCCGCCGAATACCCGGAGCTGATGGCCCCCTCACACTTCCAGGTCTTCTACCGCGACTGGGAACCAGAAGACGAAGCCCGCCAAGGGCCAGGCCCAAACGTGTCCGGCCCCTCCTGGTAGCGACAGCGCGCGCACCACGGCGTCCGCCAACACGAAATGACCGCTCACTTCGCCACGCCACGGTACTAGCCAAAATAGGCTATCGCGTAATGATTGACGGATGAAATCGTCTCGGTTACGGTGCGTTGCATGGAGCCGTGCGCGACGGGTTCCTCATTTCCGACCTTTTTTCTCGTGTCGACCTCATGAATGTACGCCCGGTCCGATCCCGTGGGTTGGGGAGGGTTCATGCACCGTCTCGGCCGTCTTCTGGTACAACGCATCGCCCTCATCGTCATTCTGCTCGCTCCCGGCACGCTGACCACGCTGACCCAGCAAGCCGCTGCCGAGGCCGCCGCTCAGCGCGCGAGCACCAACGTCGTGGCACACCAATCGGCCACGCTGGGGCTACCGCCCGCGTCGACTGCTCAGTATGCGAACACGCCGACGCCGTCTGGCGCGTATGCCCCCTATCCCGATAACCACAGCTTCGACGCGGCGAACACGGCCCTCGGCCCTTTGACGACGAATGCGGACTTTGAGTCCGCCGAGGCACCGGTCGGCACCCCACCCGCGAACGACGACCTCAGCGCGGCGTCGCAGGTGGTGGGCACCCCGCCCGCCAACGCGGATTTTGAAGCACCCCCCGCCTCCGTTGGGACGCCCCCCACCAACGCCGATTTCGAGACGGGGGACTTTACCGGCTGGGTCACCGGGAATGCTCCGGCCATGTGGACGGATGCCTCGCACGGACATTGGCCCCACCTCGGAGACAACCAATCGGTGACCAGCAGTCCCTTTACCGTGGACGTGAACGCGCAGTACTTCGCCTTCGATGTTCGCTGGGTTGGCTCGCTCTTTGCCCCTGGACTCAAGGTCTACGTCCTGCACGGACCCAATTACGCGACATCCGATCAGATCTATTTCAACAATTGTCCGGGTTGTAATTACTGGCAGACCCTTTCGCTCTCCACCGCCGCCTATCTCAATCAGTCGGTGAAACTGCAGTTCGTGGGCTACTTCGGCTCGGTGGGCATCGACAACGTCCGCATGGAGCAGCCGCTCGCCGGGTACGCGGTGAGCGGGGGAGTCTGGAGAGATCCGGCCACTGGCGACGCCCACGCCGTGATCCCCTCCGGCACGTTGACCACGAGCGCGTTCACCGTCGATGCCGCTGCCCAGGCCGTGGCGTTTGACGTCGGCTATCTGAGCAGTGGGGGTGCCGGTTATCACGTCGATGCGCTCACTGGTGCGGGCTACGGCACGGTGACGCCCATCGCTGATGCCGTGTGTTCGGGGTGCAGTGGGTGGGCAACGGTCACGGCCGCGCTCTCGGCGTACGCCGGACAATCGATCAAGCTGCGCTTCTCCCGCACGGTCGGCACCATCGGGATCGACGATATTCGCCAGGAAATCCTCGTTCCGGGCTATACCACCACCGGGAACACCCTACGATCGACTGAGTCGGGCGGGAACGTCTACGCCCGGATCGAAGATGGTTCGCTGATTTCAGCGCCATTCACGGTGGACGCATCCGCTCAACTCGCCTCGATTCGCATCAGAGGATTTGGCTCCACCCCGCAATACGAAATCGACGTGCTGTCGGGTGCTGGCTTCACCACGTCAACGATGGTGACGGCCGGGTATGGCAATACCAGCCAGTGGGAGACGGTTCAACTCGGGCTTGGAGGCTGGGCCGGGCAAGACATCAAGCTGAAGATCAGAACGCTGTGGCCAACGATCGGGGTTGATGATGTTGGTCTCCAAAGTACCGTCTTCCCCGGCTGGCAGACGACCGGCACACCGTACCGCATCGACGACGGGAGCGGCGACCACTATGCCTCCACCAATGGCAACCTAACCTCGGCTCCGTTTCTCGTCCCGAACGATGTGCAGCAGTTCTCGCTCCGCGCACGCGATGGCGGCAATTCGTCGTTCTACCTCAACATCCTCCACGGAACGAACTTTAGCCAAACGACCTCGCTCGGGTACTTCGCCGGTGGTTCCAACTGGCAGACGCTCACGTTCGCCATCCAGGACTACGCCGGACAGACCATTGAGATCCAGGTGCAGCAATGGTTCGGACGTGGCCTCTACGACGACATTGGCCTTGGCGAAACCGTCGTTCCCGATTGGTACCTGAGCGGGCAGGGTGCGGTGACGGCGGGAGCCGATGCCCATGGCTCGTTCGTCCAGCCGTATGACTCGTCCGGTACGATCTCGCTCCTTTCGAGCACGATCGATATCGGCACGATCCCCCAGAGCGGACTCGCCTCGGCCCGCTACTACGCGCTCGCCTACGATATCGGCTACAGCATCGCCAACCAGCTCACCGTCTCGTGGATCGATTCAGCGACCGGTACGAGTAACGTCGTCGGTGGAACGGCGGCGTCGAGCCCCACGGGCTTCCAAACGCTCTACATTCATCTCGACGATTCGTTCGGTGAACGCGGGCACTTTCGCGTCTATCTCACTGGCGGTGGCAAGGTCTACAGTCTCGGCGACAACATCGCGCGGCAGCAGATGACCGAGCCGTTTGCGCAAAAGGTTGGGTTGCAGGTCGATACCTCGACCGGCAGCTTCGGCTACTCCGAGCAGGATTTGGCGGTCCAGGGTGCCTTACCGCTCTCCTTGACGCGCTATTACGCGGGCCAGTCCGACCACCTGGGCACGCTCGGCTATCACTGGTCGACCACCTACGACACGCGGCTTATCCCCGATGACGGGAACGGTGCGGGTGTCGTCTTCGGCTCCGGCGCCGAGGAATTCTTCATCTACAACACCGTTTCTCAGGTCTACCGGCCGGCTGACGCCCGGACACACGATGCACTCGTGAAGAACGGCGACGGCAGCTACACCGTCACCACCAAGAGCAACCTGACCTACGACTTCACCGCCAGTGGCTCGCTGACGAGCATC
>JAICLZ010000098.1 GCA_025929535.1 Gemmatimonadaceae bacterium | reverse complement strand
GCGCCCGCGCGCGACGAGTAGCTCGCCGGCGAGATTCGTGAGCCCATCCAGGCGGCGCAGCTCCACGCGGATCGTGCGTGGCCCGCGCGAGGCGGACGACCGCGGCGCGTTCGGGACCGCAAACTCCTGCGTCGACGTGGGAATCCGGAACTCCTGGGTCGACGAAGGGATCGCGAATTCCTGGGTCGACGTCGGGATCGCGAATTCCTGGGTGGCGGAGGGAATCGCGAATTCCTGCGTCTCCAGCGGGAGCGGCGGCTCCGCGCGCGCGCGCGAGGCAGCCAGATCGCGCAGGCGCGCGAGCGCCGGCGCCGCCTCCTCCTCCGCGGAGCGGCCAGCCACCTCGATCTCGACGGCACGCTCGAGCGCATCGACGGCGGCGAAGAGCGTGTCCGTCACTTGCCGATCGACCACGAGCTCGGCGTGGCGCACGCAATCGAGCAGCGACTCGAGCTCGTGCGCGAGTGCAGTCACCGTCGCGTAGCCCATGGTCGCGCTCATGCCCTTCATCGTGTGCACCGCGCGAAAGACGGCGCTCACCGGCTCGGAAGCGGTGGGCGTGCGCTCGAGGGCGAGCAGCTCCTCGTTCATCGTCGAGAGCTGTTCGCGGCTCTCGGACTGAAAGAGCGCGGCGTACTTGGCGAGATCCATTATCGTCCCTCGCGTCGCTCGGGATCGCGCTTCAGCCGAGCACGCGCTGCACCGCTTCCAGCACACGACTCGGCTGGAACGGCTTCACCACGAAGTCCTTCGCCCCCGCCTGAATCGCCTCGACCACGAGCGCCTGCTGCCCCATCGCGCTGCACATGAGGATCTTCGCGTTCGCATCGAAGCTGGTGATCTCCCGAACCGCGTCTATCCCGCCCATGTCGGGCATCACGATGTCCATCGTCACGAGATCGGGGCGGAGCGCCTTGTAGCGCTCGATCGCCTGGAGCCCGGATTCCGCCTGTCCGACGATCTCGTAGCCCGACTCCTCGAGAATGTCCGAGATCATCGTGCGCATGAACACGGCGTCGTCGCAGATCAGTACAGTGTGACTCACCCTGAGCCTCCGTTAAGCGTGCACGTCAGACCAGCACTTGCGTGAGCAATCCGGGAATGTCAATGAGCAGCACGGCCTGCGAGTCGATCTCTCCCATGGCGTAGACGATTCCGCCGGGGAGAAGGTCGCCAACTGGCGTTTTCCAGCCGTCGCCCGGAAGCGGCAGGACCTCGACCACCTCGTCCACGGCCACGCCGACCACCTTGTTCTGGTGCTCGATCAGCATGAGGGGACCATCGGGACGCGCCGGCTGCCCGAAGAGGCGAGCGACGAGATCGATCACAGTCACGACGGTGCCGCGGACATTTATCAGTCCGCGGACGTACGCAGGCGCACCGGGGAGACGAGTGGCCGGAGGCGGCGGAAGAATCTCTCGCACGATCTCCAGCTCGATCCCACCGATACGATCGGCCAGCCGGAAGAGGAGCAGCTGGCGGGGCGCTACGTCGGGCGCTGTGTCAGGTAGTGAGGCGGTAGAAGCCAAGATCGTCCAGCGGATCCGGGTGCACCAGCAACGCCTCCGACTCCGCAACCGCGGCGAGCGATCGCCGCAGATCGGCCGGAAGAGGCGAGCGAAGCTCAACGGATTCGCCGGTGACCGGGTGCGGGAAGATCAACCATGCCGCATGGAGGAAATGCCGGTGCTGCGGCAGCTCGACCAGCCGCCGCCCACCGCCTCCACCGTACATGTCATCCCCCACCACAGGGTGTCCCACCGATGCGAGATGGATGCGGATCTGATGCGTGCGACCGGTGTGGAGGTGCGCACGCAGCAAGTCGACCGACTCGAACCGGGCCAGTCGCACGAAATCCGTCTTCGCCGCTCGTCCGGTAGTGACGATTGCCATACGCTTTCGGTCTCGCGGATCGCGTGCGACGGGCTTGTCGACGGTGATGCGATCGCTGGTCAGGTGCCCCCACGACAGCGCCGCGTAGCGCCGGACTACCCTGCGCGCCGCGAGATCGGCGCCAAGCTTCCGCAGAGCGACGTCCGTCTTGGCGACGAGGAGCAGTCCGGATGTTTCCTTGTCCAGCCGATGGACGATCCCCGCCCTGTCCTCGCCCTGATCGCCGGCCGCGAGCGCCCCACCGCGGCCCTTGAGCGCGTTCACGAGCGTGCCGCTCCAGTGGCCCGGCGCCGGATGCACGACCATGCCGGCCGGCTTGTCGACCACCATCACGTGCTCGTCCTCGAACATCACATCGAGCGGAATGTCCTCGGCGAGCACC
The DNA here is from genome assembly GCA_025929535.1 of Gemmatimonadaceae bacterium. Taxonomy (GTDB): domain Bacteria; phylum Gemmatimonadota; class Gemmatimonadetes; order Gemmatimonadales; family Gemmatimonadaceae; genus FEN-1250. The sequence continues at coordinate 4,816 of JAICLZ010000098.1, read as the reverse complement.
TCGCGCGATGGCGGCGCGGGGAGCACCACGACGATGCGATCGCCGCTCTCCGGCCGATAGCTCGCCTTCTCGCGCTTGTTGCCGACGGTGACGTTCCCGTTGGCGATGAGCGTGGCGGCGTGCGTGCGCGAGGTGCCGAGCTCGCGCGCGAGGAGAAGGTCCAGACGGAGCTCACTGTCGGCGTCGAGCGTGAATTCGTGCGTGGCCGGTCCCGTCATGCGCTCGGCGTCCGGCGCGCGCGCATCACACGCGCCTCACGCGCGCGTCGTCTCGGTGACCGACTTGGGAACCGGCTCGCTCAGATCTTCTTCGCCCCACAGCGCCCACGCGAGCAGGAACGCGCCGATGCTCACCGCCATGTCGGCGACGTTGAACGTGGGCCAGCGCCAGTCGCGGAAGCCGATGTCGAGAAAATCCACGACGCCGATGGGCGAGCGCACACGGTCGATGAGGTTGCCGATCGCACCGCCGCACACGAGCCCCAGCGCAATCACGCGCAGCCGGTCGCCCGGCGCGGTCGTGCGATAGAGCTTGGAGAGCACGAGCAGCGCGACGACGGTGAGCAGCAGAAAGATCTGCCGCGAGTACGGCCCCGCGCTCACGCCGAACGCGGCGCCGGGGTTGTGCACGAGCGTGAGACGCGCCCACTCGCCGAACACCTCGCGCGGCACGTGCTGCGGCACGAGCATCGCGACTGCGAGCGCCTTCGTGGCGAAGTCCGTCACGACGACGAAGATGATGATCGACCAGAAGGTGGTCGACTCGGCTTTACTTCTTTGCATCTTCTTCGCGCTGCTTGCACGTGAAGCAGAGGCGCGCGTGCGGCAGCGCATCGAGTCGATCGAAGTCGATCTCCTCGCCGCAGCCGTGGCATCGCCCGAACGTCTGCGGCGAGCGATAGAGCCTGCGCAGCGCCTCATCGATGTGCCAGAGAAACCGCCCCTCCGAGCTCGCGAAGAGGAACGCCTTCTCGCGCTCCATGGCATCGGTGCCCTGGTCCGCCATGTGGAACGAATACGAGCTGAGATTCCCATCGGCATTCTGGAGCGTCGCGCCGAATGCCTCGCCGTAGCTGCCGAGCTCCTTCACCACGCGCTTGCGCTCGTCGAGCAGGCGCTTTTCGAAGTGCGCCAGACTCTTCTTCGCCATCGGCTTCTCTTTCTTGGCGCCTGTCGAGGACGGCATCGCTAATTCACTCTCGTCAAGGCAATGCGAACCGACCCGGCATCGAGCACGATGGTCTGCACTGCGTCAGCTGTCTCTGCGAGGTCGCCTGCCAGGGTGACCTCGTTCGCGAGCACCTCGCCCGCGATGTACGACTCGTACTCCTCCACCACCGCCGCGAGCTCCGGACCGCCGCTCAGGTCGAGCCGCACCCGGTCGCTCACCGCGAAGCGCGCGGCCTTCCGCATCTGCTGAATCTTGCTCACCAGCTCCCGCGCCATCCCTTCGCGCCGCAGCTCCGGCGTGATCGTCGGATCGAGTGCGGCGAACAATCCGTTCTCTTCCCGTACGAGCAAACTCCCCGATGCGTGTCGAACGATCGTCACGTCCTCGGGAAGGAGCGGGTACGTGGCGCCGTCCACATCGATCGTTACCATGTCCCCGCGCTCGAACGCGAGCAGCTGCTCGTTCGCGAGCGACTCGACGATCCTCGCCGCCTCCGGCGTGCGCTTCCCGAACCGTTTGCCCAGCGAGCGATAATTCGCCTTCCCCACCCGCGTTGCCAACGCACTGCCGCTTTCGGCGAACTCCACTCGCTTCACGTTGAGCTCGCTCGCCAGCAACGGCAACAGATCCTCCAGCGCCGCAGCCGTGAAATCTGGCACGACACATACCAGCCGGGAAAGCGGCTGTCGCACCTTGATCTCCATTTCCTCGCGCGCGGCCCTGCCGAGCTTCGCCAGCACCCGAACACGGCTCATCGCGCGCTCGAGCACCTCGTTCGACTCCTCCTCCGTACCCAGCGACCGCCGAAATGGTGCGAGGTGCACGGAAGTCCCCGTGAGCTCCCTGTGGATCCAGTCGCTCACGAACGGCGCGAAAGGCGCCAGGAGCCTCGTCGTGACCACCAGCGTCTCGTGCAGCGTGGCAAAGGCCGCCCGGCTGTCTGCCGTGTCCACGTCGTAGAAGCGCGCGCGGTTGAGGCGCACGTACCAGTTCGAGACGTCGTCCACCACGAAGTCCATGAGCGCGCGCGCAGCCGCCGTCGCATCGTACTGCTCGAGGCGCTCGTCGATCTCGCGCTCGACCGTCGCGAGGCGCGAGAGCATCCATCGATCCACCACCGGGCGGTCCGCCGGCACCGGATCGGCCTCGCTCGGCGACCAGCCGAAGTTCGCGTACTGCGCGAAGATCCCGCTGTAGACGTTCTTGAGCGTGAGGAAGAAGCGTCCCGCCATTTCGCGAATCATGCTCTCGTCGAAGCGGCGCGGCACCCACACCTGGCTCGACGCGATGAGAAAGAGGCGCACCGCATCCGCGCCGTACCGCGGCACCACCTCCCACGGGCTCACGACGTTTCCGATGTGCTTCGACATCTTGGCACCCTGCGCGTCGAGCACCATGTCGTTCACCACCACGGCGCGATACGGCGCCGCCTGGTCGTCGCCGTTGCGCGGGAGCGCGCTTCCGAGCCCCGTCGCGATCGCGAGCAGCGAGTAGAACCATCCGCGCGTCTGGTCCACTCCCTCGGCAATGAAGTCCGCCGGATAGCGCCTCTCGACCATCGCCTTGTTCTCGAACGGATAGTGCCACTGCGCGAACGGCATCGATCCCGAATCGAACCAGGTGTCGACCACTTCGGGCACGCGCTTCATCGTGCCGGTGCAACCCTCGTGATCGCACGCGAACGTGTACGCGTCGATGTACGGCTTGTGCGGATCGAAGTCGGCCGGCAGCGACGCGCCGGTGCGCTTCGCGAGCTGCGCGTAGCTCCCGATCGCGACGGCGTGCGCGCCGTCCGCGTCGCACACCCAGATCGGCAGGGGCGAGCCCCAGTAGCGATCGCGCGAGAGCGCCCAGTCGACGTTGTTCTCGAGCCATTCGCCGAATCGCCCCGCGCCCACCTCCGGCGGATGCCAGTCGACGCGATCGTTGCGCGCCATCATCCGATCCTTGAACGATGTGGTGCTCACGAACCATGATTCGCGCGCGTAGTAGAGCAGCGGTGTGCCGCAGCGCCAGCAGTGCGGATACGAGTGCACGAGCGTGCCCGCCTTCCACAGCACGCCACGATCCTCGAGCACCGCGGTGATGGCGGGATCGGCCTTCTTCACGTGCATGCCACCCACCACCGGCAGCGCGTCCGGAAACTCTCCGCGCCCGTTCACCGGCTGCAGGAACGCGAGATTGTGCCGCTTCCCAGCCTGATAGTCGTCCGCGCCGAACGCAGGCGCCATGTGCACCACGCCCGTGCCGTCATCGCCGCTCACGAAATCCTCGACCACGATCACTTCGTGATTCGCGCCTGCCGGATACGGCAGCCAGTCGAGCGGGCGCCGGTAGCGCAGCATCGCGAGCTCCGCGCCGGTCCAGTTGCGCACGACCTCCCAACGATCCTCGAAGTCCTCGCCGAGCACGGCTCGCACGCGCGGCTCGGCCAGGATCACCGTGCTTTCTTTGCGGCCGAGCCGCGCGAGCTCGACGTACGGCATCGTCGGATGCACCGCGAGCGCGACGTTCGACACGAGCGTCCACGGTGTGGTCGTCCACACGAGGATGCGCGCGCCGGTGGGCGCGCCATCGGGCGTGGTGAGGTCCAGTGCGAGATAGACGCTCGGATCCTCGACGTCCTGGTAGCCCTGCGCTACCTCGTGGCTCGAGAGCGTCGTCTCGCAGCGCGGGCAGTACGGCAGGATCTTGTGGCCGCGCACGAGCATCTTCGTGTCGTACAGCGTTGCCAGCGCCCACCACACGCTCTCCACGTAATCGTTGGAGTACGTGATGTACGGGTCGCTGTAGTCGAGCCAGTAGCCGATGCGCGCGCTCAGCTGCTCCCACTCGCCCTTGTACTTCCACACGCTCTCGCGACAGAGCTTGTTGAACGTCTCCACACCCAGCGCCTCGATGTCGCGCTTGCCGCTGATGCCGAGCTGCTTCTCGATCTCGATCTCGACGGGAAGGCCGTGCGTGTCCCATCCCGCCTTGCGGCCCACGTGATATCCCTTCATCGCGCGGTGGCGGCAAAAGAGATCCTTGATCGTGCGCGCGAACACGTGATGGATGCCCGGACGCCCGTTCGCGGTGGGCGGCCCCTCGAAGAACACGAACTCCTCATCGCCGCGCGCGAGCGATTGCGCAACGAGATCCTCGGCCTCCCAGCGCGCGAGCATCTCCTGCTCGAGCGTATCGGCCGCCAGCTCCGGCGGAAGCAGCGCGTAGCGCGCGGCCGGCGGCGCCGTCACGTGCGCTCCAGCACGCCGCGCACGAGCGCGGTGAGTTGCGGCTCGGCGCGCCCTGCCATCTCGACGATCTCGGCGAGCGTCACTGGGCGCAGCGCATCGGGGAGGCACTGATCCGTCATGATCGAGAGACCGAGCACGCGCATGCCGCCGTGCACCGCCACCAGCACCTCGGGCACCGTCGACATCCCCACCACGTCGGCCCCGAGCGTCCGAAGCATGCGGATCTCGGCAGGCGTCTCGTAGCTCGGGCCGGGGAGGCACGCATAAACCCCGGTGTGCAGAACGAGACCGAGCCGCGCGGCCTCCTCGTCGGCGATCGCCCGGAGGCGGCGGCATTAAACGCCGGTCATGTCCGAAAACCGCGGCCCGAGCCGGTCGTCATTCGGGCCGCGTAACGGGTTCTGGCCGAT
>JAICLZ010000082.1 GCA_025929535.1 Gemmatimonadaceae bacterium | reverse complement strand
GAGCACCGAGAGGTGCTGCACGAACGACGGGAGTTGCATGTCGAACGGAGCCGCCAGCTCGCTGACGGTGGCTGGTCCGGCCGACAGTCGCTCCAGGACCTTTCGCCGAGTCGGGTTGGCCAAGGCGTGAAAGACTTCGTCGGCGGCTGCGGATCGAGCCATTTTCGATACCGGTCGCTGGGTTTGGTTGCCCGATCTCACAGGGGATTCTATCATCGAATAATACTTAGGTCAATACCTAAGTATTATTTCCTCGCACCATGGGACGCCGGGCATCAGGTCGCGCGAGCAGCGGGTCGGGAGGCACTCGTCGTTGTCACCCCGTCACGCGATCCCGGCGCGCGCCGCGATCCTCGCACCCGCGACGCCTGGCGTGCGTTGAGCTGACCTTCGATCCTCGGCGGGGCGCCGCCTGCGGCAGCGCCCTCCATTTGGCCCACCCACAACTCGACTCTGGCGTCAGGCGGTTGTCGTGGCTATCAGTTGCACGAAGGAACTGGGCCCGACCGCTCCGAAATCGGTGGCTGGACGTACGCCCCACGGCAGGACTTGTCATCTCGAGATACCGGCGAACAAGCCCGAGGATGCGGCCGCATTCTATTCCCCGATTTTCGGCTGGAAGGTTCGCCAACGTGGCGATGATAACGTGGCCTTCGATCTCTCTGGTAGTGTGAGCGGGACGGCATGACGAACGGCTCTACCGTGCACATAGAGAGGAGCGCAGCAGGATCGGGGTACTCGTTACGGGTCTTACTGAGGCGAAGACGAGCAAGCTACTTGACCTCACTCTGTCACTACGGGCGCCCGATCGACTCCGTGCTCGCATGGTCACGCACTCGGTTTAGCGGTGGAGCTCGACCAGACCGGCCTCGATGGTCGAGGGTTACACATCGCGCGCGCTGCTGCCTAACGAGCGCCGAGAGGCGCATGTCAGCGACCACCTCTCCAATGCGGTTCTGTTGGTCTGGTCGGAGGGTCGCTCCGGATCGAGCCCGCCAGTTGGCCGCGGAGGTAGCCGCTTCACCCAAGAGCACGATTTCCGTTCCACTCCTGCAAAATCATCCAAAAGGGTGACGACATCCGGCCTGCCACACCGCATCGTGACTCCAGCCTCACTCACAACCGGGAGCCTCACATGAAGAAGACCGTCCTCACCTTTGGCCTCATCTCCGGCCTCATCATCTCCGTCCTGATGGGCGGCTCGCTGCTCCTCGCCGACAGGATCGGCTCCGGCCACAGCATGATCCTCGGCTACACCATCATGGTCGCGTCGTTTCTGCTCATCTACTTCGGCATCCGCAGCTACCGCGACAACACCCTCGCCGGCCAAATCTCTTTCGGCCGCGCCTTCGCCTGCGGCATCCTCATCGCCCTGATCACCACCGTCTGCTATGTGATCATGTGGGAAATCCTCTACTTCAATTTCATGCCCCACTTCATGGACAGCTACTTTGCCGCTCAAGTCCACAAGGTGCAGGCCGCCGGCCTCGACTCCGCGACCACTGCCGCGCAGGTCGCCGCCATCCAGCATTCCCAGCAGCTCTACCAGAATCCCCTGGTCAACATCGCCTACACCGTCATGGAACCTCTGCCTGTGGGCCTGCTCATCACCTTGATCTCTGCAGCGCTCCTTCGCCGCAAAGCCCGCACGCCAGGCAACTCTTCCGCCGACCCGGCCCTCGCCTAGGAATGAGGAGAGTCACAGGCATCGGAGGAATTTTCCTCAACGCGAAGGACCCAGTCGCATTGCGAGCTTGGTACGAGCAGCACCTGGGCATTGACGTTCAGGAATGGGGAGGCGCCGCGTTCACATGGACACGCACGTAAGAGCTGCGCGGGTGGATGACCGCGAGCATCTGCTCGAAGTGTGGGAGCGCTCCGTTCGCGCCAGCCATCACTTTCTCGCCGACTGCGAAGCGCGGAGGAGGCAGGCTCCTGGTAGCGCACGCCCAGGGACTGAGTGCGGGCGGGCTGGCGGTCGACGTCAACGAGCAGAGCGAGGCCGCGTTGGGCTTCTATGAGGCGCTCGGATTCACCGTCGTGGGTCGATCGCCGACAGACGCGGGAGGGCGGCCTTTCCCGGTTCTCCACATGAAACGGTGAAATCCCTCGTCGCTTCGGTCAGAACGTGCAACCTCATCGCGCATATCGCGCCGACGCCAACTCGATCAGCCTCCCAATGAGCGCGTCGTAGTCCATGCCGTCGGCGGCGGCAGCGCGCGCGAACTCGCCTGACTCCTCGAGATAGCAATTGGGATTGACCTCGATCACGTACACCTCGCCCGCCTCGGTTGCGCGCATGTCCACGCGCGCATAGTCTCGCAGGCGGAGCGCGTGAAACGCATCGAGCGCAGTCTTGCGCAAACATTCGTCGAGCTCGGGCGGCAGATCCTTCGGCAGGATGCTGCGCGTGCCCGCGTACTCGGCGCCATCTTCCTCGCCCTCCTCGCCCCACTTCGCGGCCCAGCTCGCGATCTTCGGCCGATCCGTTGGAAATCCGGTGAAATCCATCTCCAGGGGCGGAAGCGCGCGCGCGTCGGCATTGCCGATCACGCCGACGTAAAACTCACGTCCGTCGATGAACTGCTCCACGAGAGGCGGTTGTTGAAAGCGGCCCTGCACCTCTCCCATCTGCTCGAGCAGCTCCTGCACGTTGTGGACGACCGAGGCGTGCGTGATCCCGATCGACGCATCCTCCTGCGGCGGCTTGACGATCAGCGGAAAGGAGAGATCGCCCGCCCACTCCACGTCGCCGCGGTGCACGGTAGCGAACTGCGGCGAGAGCACGCCGTGAAATGACAGGACCTTCTTGCACAGCGCCTTGTCGCCGGCGAGCATGAGGCCCGCCGGACTCGACCCGGTGTAGCGCATGTCCAGAAGATTCAGGAGCGCAGCGACGTTCGACTCGAGCGCACTCTTGCCGTCGAACGCTTCGGCCAGGTTCACGATCAGATCCGGCTCCGCTGCCCGCAGCGCCGTTGCCAACGCGACGACGTCGGAGAGCACGACCTGGAAAGCTGTCTCGTGATCGGCACGCTTCAGCGCATTGGCGATCTGCTCGAGCACAGGATCGGCCGGGGGCCCGAGCGCGTCCTCCGAGTGCAGGATGATGATCTTCATCGTTCGATTCGCCAGTGCATGATGACTCCCATGATGAATGCCGTCACCGCAATCAACGCGCCCGCGGCGTCGGCCGGAGCGGCGAGGTGCAGCTCGTCGGCGCGATCGGCGAGCCGGTTGGCGAACGCGCGCACCGTTGCCGTGCTCTCGCCACTCCAGAACGCGACGCGGCCGACGAGCTGGCGCAGGTGCGCGCGCAGAAACGCCCCGCCTCCCGCCGGCACACCTTGCGACGAGACCTCCGGCAGAATGCGGAGGAGATCCGCATCGAACTGGGCAGGATGCGGCATCGGGAGCGCGTCGCCGAGCGGGTGATAGTGTTCGGCGAGCGTGAGGTGCAGGTCGTCCACATCGGCGTCATCTTCGCTGACATCGGGGACGGCGGGAACGGACGAGCCGACTTCCGCCATCACGCGCTCCACGTACTCGAGCTTCTCCAGCGCGCCCCATCCCTCGTACGCTTTTCGCCAGTCCAGGTGGGGCGTCAACCACACGGCGAACGTTTCCGCGAAATCCTCGTCCGGATGCTTCTGCGCATACCAGCCCAGCACGTGACGGACGTACGATGTCGAGAACGGGTTTGGGAAGTAGCTGTCGCCATACGGCTCGGCGAACGAGCCGAACGTGGTATCCCAGTCGGCTCGCTCGTAGAGGCGGTAGGCATAGTTGAAGGCGTGGCCGGCCTCGTGCCGCAAGTAGCGCATCGATTCCGTCTCGTCCTCGACGTCGCCGGTGAGCTCCTCCTCAATGCGACGCAGTCGCTCGTCCGCGAGATAGAACGGCACGCCGATGCGAGCGATGCCGTCGGGGCATCCCCACTCATCGCTGAGATAGATCGGCGGGCGAAACACGAGTCCGCGGTCCGCGAGCTCCGCGTACAGGCGCTCCGAGAGCCGCTCGAGCATCGTGCCATTGAGCGTGAGCCCGAGACTCGAGATCGGTCGATCGAGCAACGCCGCTCGCTCGCGATCCCATTCGCGGGCTCGCTCGTCCATCGATTCGGTCATCGTGTTCTCGCACTAGCAGAATGCGGGCCATGCGAATTGCGGGGAACGGTACGACTTTTGTCGGAGCTTTGGCGCACCTCAATGGAGAATCGAACATGACGACGCCAGTCAAGAACACGATCTGCCTCTGGTATGATCGGAATGCCGAGGAGGCCGCACGGTTTTACGCCGCAACCTTCCCCGATTCGTCCGTGCGCGCGGTGCACCGCGCACCGGGAGACTTTCCGTCGGGGAAGAAAGGGGACGTGTTGACCGTCGAGTTCACGGTGATGGGCATTCCGTGCCTCGGGCTCAATGGAGGCCCCACGTTCAAGCAAAGCGAAGCGTTCTCGTTTCAGGTCGCCACCGTCGATCAGGCCGAAACGGATCGCTATTGGAACGCGATCGTCGGGAACGGCGGCCAGGAGAGCGCGTGCGGCTGGTGCAAAGACAAATGGGGGTTGTCCTGGCAGATTACGCCGGTCGCGCTGACGAAAGCGATCACCGATCCCGATCCCGCCGCCGCGAAGCGCGCGTTCGATGCGATGATGAAGATGGGAAAGATCGACATCGCTAACATCGAGGCGGCGAGGCGCGGCGCGAGCTAGGGCTGCACATTCCTCACTGCGTCGCGCGATTCATCCGCTCGATGCGCTTTCGCGCCTCGGTCACGCGCGGCTGCAGATCCGGATCGGCGTTCTTCCACAGATCCACGAACCGGCCGTAGTACTCGGTTGCGCGCTTCGTATCGCCCGCGCTCTCGTACAGCTCGCCCAGGCGATGTAGCGCGGGCGCGAGATAGAAACGATCCGGGAAGAAGCGTCCGTTGGCATACATCTCGACGTACTTCGTCAGATACACGCGTGCGGAGTCGGCATGGCCGCCGTGGTCGAAGGCGAAACCGATCAGCAGCGGCGTGCAGACGGAACAGCTGCCCGTCGGCAATCCATCGGGCTCGTTGTCGCCAGCTCGGTAGTACGCGATGGCGCTATCGATCTTGCCCTCTGCCAGCGCGATATCCCCGCGAATGCGCGTTGCGAACACGGCTTCCTGCCGTCGGGAGAGTGCGTCGAGCCGCGCTTCGTGCTGGTTCAGCACTTCTCGCGCCTTCGCCGCAGCTCCTAGTCGCGAATAGCCAAGCGCCAGCCATAGGCTCTGATCGTGGTCGACCGGAACGGACGCGACCGGCGTCTTGCGGAGGGCAGCATCGAGTGTCGCGATGCCGCGAGCGGCATCGCCACGCAGAAGGCCATCGAGTATCGCCTGTTGGTACGCCACGAGGTCCGGACTCACCGTGTCGCCGCGTACGCGAGCCTTCGCGTCATTCACCTGTGCGAACCTGCGCTCTCCCTCGTGCAGTCGACCCCGTGCTATCGCGACTCCGACCATTCCATCCTGCCAGTCCAGCGCATCGCGCGCCTGTGCACTGTCGGCGTGCGCGCGCGCGAGTCGCTCCAGTCCATCGTAGTCGCGCCGGTTCCAAAGCTCGTCGCCATGAATATTGCCCGCTGGAAACGACGCGCTGCGGCTTGCCATCAGCGCGGACACGCTGTCGAAGCTCCCATGCCGGCCCAAGCCGGTGTACAGGAAAGCGAGGTTGGCCAGAAGCGTTCCATTATTCGGCTCTCCCGCGAGCGCGAGCCTAAAGAATTTTTCGGCTCCGACGTAGTCGCGCGAAGACGAGAGCGCATTCGCCAGTGTATTCGCGGCATCGATGTTCGTGGAATCGAGCTCCACTGCGCGCCGAAGCGCCGGTATCGCTTTCGTCCGATCATTCGCGGTGTAGTAGTACGCGCCCTCCACGTTGTATCGCTCCCGCTCGGGCAACCGATCTCGCAGGCGAAAGGCTGCAGCGAGCGCGTCGTTGGCTGCGGCATTTCGGGCGCGGCCGCCGAGTGTCTGCAGCGAGAACGCGAGCTGCACGTACGCCATCGCGAAATTGCTGTCCTGCCGGATCGCGTCGTGGAAGTAGTCGATCGCGCCCTGATAATCGCCTACGATGTCATTGGCATGGAGACCGGCCGCATAACTGCGGAGTGCTCCGAGCGATGCGGTGCTCACCTGCTCGAGGGGCGGCGCATCGTGCACCGACTTGAGCGATTCGCCGATCTTCCCGCGGAGTGACTTCGTGAGACGATCCACCGATGGAATGAGATCTCCCGCGTCCTTCGCCGACTCGTGATACGACGCGAGCTCGTCGCCGCTCTCGGCCGCGACGAGCCGCGCGGTGACGATGTATCCGCTGCCTGCGGGCACCACGCTGCCGGCGACGACGGCCTTTGCGCCCGCGCGCTGTGCGATCTCGCGCGCGATCGCGAGATCCACGCGCGCGGTGTCTGGTCGCGCCATCTGCTCGAGCGCCGCGACGACGGCGCTCGTCGGCAACACGTGCACGGCTCGGCTCTGCGACAGGTTCGTCCGCACCGCCTCCGCGATCGTCGAGCCCAGCGAGGAGTCGGCGGCCGGCGCATCGAAAGCGGCGACGAGCACCTTGTCGCTCGCGGCGAGCTTCCCCGAGGCCAGGAGTGATCCTGCGGGGCCGATGCCCAGCGCGCGCATGACCATCCACGCGGCAACCAGCAGCGCGAACACGCCTACGGCGAAGATGCCGCCGCGCGTCGCGCGCTTCCACGACACGTGCGGACTCGCCTTGATCGCGAGCGTCGCCATCGTGCCCTGCACGCCGGCAAGCGACGGCGTTCCGCCGGGCGTGTACGTGGGTGTCGCGATCGCCGCGCGGTGTGAGACGAACTGCGCGTACGCAGTGAACAAGATCACGGGCAGCCCGAGCGCCATGACTGCGAGCGCGCCGGGGAATACCCAATCGGGGAGTCCGATCGCAATGATCGCCGCGCGCGCGACGATCGCGACGCCCAGGAATGCCGCCGCGTACACCGCGAGCGCGCGCATGAGCATCGCGCGTCCGCCGATGAGGATCGCCGGCATCGCGACCTGCGGCGCCGAGGGCGAGGCGACGACTTCGAGCAGGCGAAGCAGCTCGGTCGCGCTCTGCGGGCGCGACCCCGGATCCTTGGCGAGGCACTGCATGACCAGCGACGCGAGCGCGGGCGGGCAGTCGGGACGAAGCGAGTCGACCGGTTTCGGCGCCTCGCTCATGTGCGCGACGAGCAGCTTGTGCGGCGGCAGGCCGGGAAAGGGTGGCTGCCCCGCGAGCAACTCGTACGCCACGCACCCAAAGGCGTAGATGTCGGCGCGATGATCGGTGGCCGGATCGCCCGCCGCCTGTTCGGGCGCCATGTACGCCGGAGTGCCGATTGCGGTGCCCAGCTGCGTGAGTGTCGCGCCGGATGCCATCGAAGATGCCGCCGCGATGGCTTTCGCGATACCGAAGTCGGTGACGACCGCGGTGTGCCCGGAGAGGAGCACGTTGTCCGGCTTGATGTCGCGGTGCACCACCCCGTGCTCGTGCGCGTACGCCAGCGCGCGTGCGACATCGCGCAGAATACCCACCGATTCGGCGATCGATACCGGGCCGCGCCCGAGCCGCGCGCGAAGGCTCTCGCCCTCCACGAAGGGCATGGTGTAGTAGGGCAGCCCCTCGAGGTCGCCGGCCGCGAGCACGGGGACGATGTTCGCCTGCTGGAGCGAGGCCGCGACGCGGATCTCGCGCTCGAATCTGCTGGCGGAGACCGCCGCCGAGAGCTCCGGCGAGAGGAGCTTCACCACGACGCGCCGGCCGAGGCGGTGCTCTTCGGCAACGAATACCCGCGACATGCCGCCGCCGCCGAGCTCGCGCTCGAGCGTATAACTCCCGGAGAGCGACTCCTGCAGGCGCGATCGGAGATCGGACAATGTCGGCAGCCCGTGTGAGGGTGGGGTGAGGGCGAATCTAGGGCCCGGCGAGGCGGACCGCCAACATTTCCGGATGCTGCCTTGCAGAAACGCGGGCGCCGAGTGAGGGATGATCCCGCAGCCGCCGTCCGATCCCGCGTCGCGTTCCCCCGGAGGTTGCCCAAGTCCCGATTCTGCGCTACGTTGCGCGTTCGCTCGGAGATGCGAATCTCTCCTCGCGCAGCACGATTCCGCGGCGCACCTTCGCCGCGATTCCAGTCCATTACCGGATATTTCGGGGCGTGGCGCAGCCCGGTTAGCGCGCCTGGTTCGGGACCAGGAGGTCGGTGGTTCAAATCCACTCGCCCCGACTGATTGCAGCTGATTGCATAGGAGTCTCTTCGACGAACCGGTCGAGGAGACTCTTTTTTTGCGCCCCGTCGCGGGCCTGCCCTCCGACGCCTTTGCATTTGCTCGTTTCCAGCCGTTGATTCCACCGCCGAAACAGTTCCCTTCCCCACATCGTACCTAGCTGCACCCCACATCCGGAGAATGCTCGATGGCGCTCACGATCACGGGTCTGTCCAAGACCTACCCGAACGGCGTTCGCGCCCTCAAGAATCTCTCGCTCAACGTAGGCAGCAGCATGTTCGGCCTGCTCGGTCCCAACGGCGCCGGCAAGAGCTCGCTCATGCGCACGATCGCGACGCTGCAGGATCCAGACTCCGGCTCGATCACGCTGGACGGAATGGACGTCCTCACGCAGAAGGACGAGGTGCGCCGAGTGCTGGGCTACCTGCCGCAGGAGTTCGGCGTGTACCCGAAGATGTCCGCGATCGACATGCTCTCCCATCTCGCGATTCTCAAGGGAATCGTGATCGCGGGTGAGCGAAAGGAGATGGTCGAGGCGCTCCTGCAGCAGACGAATCTCTGGGACGTGCGCAAGAAGTCGTTGTCGACGTACTCGGGCGGAATGAAGCAGCGCTTCGGAATAGCGCAGGCGCTGCTCGCGAGTCCGCGGCTGATCATCGTCGATGAGCCCACGGCGGGGCTGGATCCGGCGGAGCGCAACCGATTCCTGAATCTGCTGTCGTCGATCGGGCGCGACGTCACGGTGATCCTGTCGACGCACATCGTGGACGACGTGCGCGAGCTCTGCCCCCGCATGGCGATCATCGCGCAGGGCGAGGTGCTGCTCGAGGGCGCTCCCGCGGAATCGATCGCGGCGCTCGACGGGCAGATCTGGTCGCGCGTGCTCTCGAGCGACGATGAGCTGCGCGCGATCGAGGCCGAGCTCAAGGTGGTGAGCAGCCATCTCGTGGCGGGGCAGCACGAGATCCGCGTCTTCGCACCGTCCTCGCCGGGCGCGGGATTCCGCGCGGTACCATCGGGACTCGAGGATGTGTACTTCCTCAACGTCTCGCGCCAGGCCCGCAATTGAGCGCGCGCCGCGGAGGAACCCCGCTCTCCCAGTTCCGGGAGTTCTTCACCTTCGAGCTGAAGTTCCGAGCGAAGAGCATTTCGACGTACGTCTACTTTCTGTGCTGGTTCGCGTTCTCGTTCTTCTCGATTGCCTCGGAGAGCTTCGGACCCGTGGGCAACTCGAACGGCAAGGTGCTGCTCAACGGGCCGTACGCGAACACGCTCAACGACATCGGTGCGAGCCTGTTCGGCGTCATCATCATCGCGGCGATCTTCGGCACCTCGATCCTGCGCGACTTTCAGCGCGACACCTACCAGATGCTGTTCACGAAGCCAATCTCCAAGGGGGCGTACCTGGGCGGGCGGTGGGCGGGATCGTTCGTGACCACGGTGTTCGCGTTTTCGGGGATGATCGTCGGGACGTGGGTCGGCACGTTCGCGCCTTGGGCCGATCACTCGCGCATCGGGCCCAATCACCCGTGGTGGTATCTCCAGCCGTTTCTGTCGATCAACCTGATCCAGATATTCTTTCTGGGATCGCTCTTCTTCGCGGTCGCCGCGCTCACGCGAAAGATCTTCGTCGTGTATCTGCAGGGCGTGGCGCTGTTCATGATCTATCTCGTGGGGCTCACCGCCTATTTCGCGACGCGCTCGCTCGAGCACTTCTGGTCGGGCATTCTCGATCCGATCGGGCTCGTGCTCTTCGACAACGTCTCGCGATACTGGACGGTGGTCGAGAAGAACACGTTGCTCATGCCGTGGGATTTCAGCGGCAACTCGCCCGGCGTGTTTCTCTACAATCGCCTGCTCTGGACTGCGGTCGGCCTCGCATCGCTCGCGACCACGTGGGCGCTCTTCCCGATGTCGGTGGAGGCGCTCACGGCGAAGTCGCAGGGCAAGCGCGCCGCCAGGGCGCGGCTGCTCGACGCCGAGGAGTCGCGTCCGATACGCTCGCTCGTTGCGAAGAGCTTGCCGCGCGCGCAGCAGATCTTCGGAGCGCGTACCACGCTCATCCAGTATTTCTCGCTCACGCGGCTGCGGGTGCGCACGATCCTGCGCGAGATCCCCTTCTGGGCGATCGTCGGGCTGCTCATCGTGTTCGCGATCAACAACGGACAGTTCGCGGGGCGGGCGGGCGAGGTGAACGTCTGGCCCGTCACCTATCTCATGCTGCAGGCCGTGGAAGGCTCGGCCACGCTGTTCTTCTTCATCGTTGCCACGCTGTACGCCGGCGAGCTCGTCTGGCGCGAGCGCGACGCGCACTTCGACGGCATCCACGACGCGCTACCCATGAGCGAGGCCGTGGACTTGCTCTCGAAGCTCACTGCGATCGCGTTCGTGGAGCTCATCCTGCTCACGGTCACGATGCTCGTGGGCATCGCGATGCAGACGTCGGCGGGCTACTACCACTACGAGCTCGGGCAGTACTTCAGGGAGCTGTACGTCCTCACGTTCCCGCAGCTGGTCGGCTTCGCGCTGCTCGCCCTGTTCGTGCAGACCATGGTGTCGAACAAGTTCATCGGCCACGGGATCGTCATCGGACTGGTCGTGCTGCAGCCGATTCTGTTCAATTTCGGGTGGTCGAACACGCTGTATCTCGTTGGACAAGTGCCCGTGTACACGTACTCCGACATGAACGGCTACGGCCACTTCGTGCCGGCGCTTCTCTTCGCGGTGACGTACTGGGTGTCGATCTTCGCCGTGCTCGGCGTCGTCTCGATCGCGTTCACGCGGCGCGGCGCGGAGACATCGCTCCGCGCGCGGGCGCATCTCGCGCGCGGGCGCGCGCCGCGACTGATTCCCGCCGCCGCGCTCTTCCTGGCGATCGCGGTGGGTGCGGGCTCGTGGTACTACTACAACGCTCACGTGCTCAACGAGTATCTGAACGCCAAGGACCTGCGGCACATCCAGGCGGGCTACGAGCGCGACTTCAAGAAGTACGAGCTCTTTCCACTGCCCAAGGTCACCGCCGTCGACGCAACGGTCGACATCTTTCCGGATCGGCGCTCGTTCGCCGCTTCGGGACGCATGACGCTGCAGAACAAGTCGCCGCACCCGATGTCGCAGATTCATCTCACGGATGAGCAGCAGTCCGTGTCCAACGTCAGCTTCGACCGCCCGTTCCATCTGGTGAGCCGCGCGCCTCGCGATCTCTATTCGATTTACGAGCTCGAGCAGCCGCTGCAGCCCGGCGACGTGCTCACGATGACGTTCAGTGCCTCTCACACCACGCGCGGATTCCGCGACGGGAACGAGCCCGCGCAGTTCGCCTACAACGGCACGTTCTTCGACGTCTCGTACTTCCCGACGCTGGGCTACGATGCGCAGTACGAGATCGATGATCCACGACGGCGGCGCGAGGAGGATCTG
>JAICLZ010000085.1 GCA_025929535.1 Gemmatimonadaceae bacterium | reverse complement strand
GGCGACAAGGCCTCCGCCGACTCCACTGCCAAAGGCGCTGTCGCCTCTGCCGCCGCGTGCCCGGGCGACAATGGAGGGATCACCCTTCCGGCCGGTTTCTGCGCAACCGTCTTCGCCGATTCGCTCGGACACGTGAGGCATCTCGTGGTTGCGGGCAATGGCGACGTGTACGTGAATACGTGGGGCGGAAAGTACTATCCCGAAGGCACCACGCCGCCGAATCCCTTTCTGATCGCGCTTCGCGACACGAATCGCGATGGCCGCGCGGACATGATCCAGCGCTTCGGCGACTCGCTCGCCAACGGCGGCGCGGGCGGCACGGGGATCGCGCTCCACAATGGTGGGCTGTTCGCCGAGTCGAAGGACAGGATCGTTCGCTACGCGCTGGACTCCGGCTTCACACCCAAGGGCCGGCCGACGACCGTTGTGAGCGGACTTCCGCTCTCGGGCGATCATCCGATGCATCCGTTCGTGATCGACGGCTCGGGACAGCTCTTCATGGATGTGGGATCGGCAACGAATTCGTGCCAGCTCAAGAATCGCACGCTCAAGTCGCCCGGCCACATGCCTTGCACCGAGCTCGAGACGCGAGCGGGGATCTGGAGCTACGATGCGAACAAGACCGGGCAGCGGTTCTCTCCTGCGGGCCGCTATGCCACCGGCATTCGCAACGCGGTTGGTATCGCCCTCGATCCCTCGGGGCAGCTCTACTCCACACAGCACGGCCGCGATCAGCTCAGCGAAAACTGGCCGGCGCTCTACACGCCAAAGCAGGGCGCTGATCTCCCTGCGGAAGAGCTGTTGAAGATCCAGAAGGGCGGCGACTACGGCTGGCCGGAGTGCTACTTCGACTCCACGCAGAAAAAGCTCGTGCTCGCGCCCGAGTATGGCGGGAATGGTGGCAAGGCGGTGGGCATCTGCGACAAGAAGATCGCGCCGGTCGCCTATTTTCCCGCGCACTGGGCCCCGAACGCGCTGGTGTTCTACAACGGGTCGCAGTTCCCGTCGCAGTACAAGGGCGGCGCGTTCATCGCGTTCCATGGGTCGTGGAATCGCGCGCCGGAGCCGCAATCCGGCTACCGTGTGGTGTTCGTCCCGTTCTCCGGTGGCGTACCAAAGGGCGGCTACGAGACCTTCGCGAATGATTTCGCGGGAGTGCCGCAGCCGCAGCCCACCACGGCGAAATACCGCCCCGCCGGCCTCGCCGTGGCTCCCGATGGCTCGCTCTACGTGGGCGACGATGTGCACGGCCGCATCTGGCGCATCACGTACACGGGCGCCTCGAGATAATTGCTCTGAATTCAAGCGATCGAGGGCAGGTCCCGCCTCAGTGCGTGCCTGCCTTCGACTGCGTCGCAGCACCCGCGAAGAGATGCGATTCGAGGTAGTTGGTCAACACGCCGTAGAGGTGGAGCGTCGTTCCCTCGCCTTCGCAGATGCAGTGCGAGCGGTTCGGATACGCCATCATCGTGAAGGGACGGTTCGCCGCTACGAGCGCGTTCACCAGCCGCTCCGTGTTCTGGTAATGCACGTTGTCGTCGCCGGTTCCGTGCACGATGAGCAGATCCCCACGCAGATTCGCCGCGTACGTGATCGGCGATCCCCGCCTGTAGCCCTCGGCGTTCTCGCTCGGCAATCCCATGTACCGTTCCTGATAGATCGTGTCGTACAGCCGCTCGTCCGACACCGGCGCTACCGACATTCCCATCTTGTACAGCTCCGGCGAGCGGAACATGAGATTCAGCGTCATCGAGCCACCGCCGCTCCATCCCCACACGCCAAATCGCGTCGAGTCCATGTACGGCAGCTGCTTCGCCAGTCCGCGAGCGCCGTCCGCCTGATCCTGGCTCGAGAGCACGCCGATCGCGCCGTACACGCTGCGCCGCCACGCACGCCCGCGCGGTGCCGGCGTTCCCCGATTGTCGATGCTCGCCACGATGTAGCCATGCTGCGTCAGCATCAGATGCCAGAGATAGTCGCCGCTCCACGCGTCGAGCACGGTCTGCGCGGCCGGTTCTCCGTAGACGTTGAAGAGCACCGGATATTTTCTGTGCGGATCGAACCCCGGTGGCGTCATCACCCACGCATCCAGCGGAACGCCATCGCGCGCCGGCACTCTCGTGAATTGCACCTGGCCGCGCTGCAGCCGCGCCAGCCGCGCTCGCAACTCGGAGTTGCTCGCGAGCGTGCGCACCACCTCGTGGCTCGGCAGTCGCACGAGCTCGTACACCGGAGGCGTCGTGAACGTGGAATGCACGTGAATCGCGAGCCGGCCGCCGGGCGCGATCGTGTACAGGTTTGTCCCGCTCTGCTCCGCCGGTGTCACACGCTCGGCGCTGCCACGTCCGTCGAGCCGCGAGCGAAAGAGATACAACTGGGTCGGAGCATCCGGCGACGCCGTGAAATAGATCCAGCCGGCGGCGCTGTCCACGCCCACCACGTACGGCTCGCCGAACGCCGCATCGGGATTCTGCAGATCGAACGCGCCGTGGGTGATCGGCTGGATCGATGCGCCATCCCGCGCCACCGAGTAGAGCCGCCGCCATCCGTCGCGCTCACTCACCCACGTGAAGCGACGCCCCGAATCGAGCCATCGCACATCATCCACCACCTCCACCCACGTGCTGTCCTTTTCCGTGAGCACGGTGTGCACGGCACCCGTGCGCGCGTTGCCGAGCATCACGAGCAGGGTGTGCTGCCGCCGGTCGAGCTGCTGGAGCATGAGCTCATTGGAGCTCGCGGCCCACTCGAGTCGCGCGATGTAGTGCTCGCGCGGATCCCCGGGAACCGCGAGCCATTGCGTCGCGCCGCCGCTCGCGCTCACGACGCCCACGCGCGCGGCCGAGTTCGTGGTGCCCGCCTTCGGATACTGTATGGGAATCGTGAACGAGTAGAGCGAGTCGGTCGTGTCCAGCAGCAGGTAATTGCGCACCCCCGCGTCGTTGAGCTGCCAGTACGCGATCCGCTTGCCGTCGGGACTCCACCGAAAGCCGTCGCGAAGGTTGAGCTCCTCTTCGTACACCCAGTCGAAGGTGCCGTTGATGATGGTGCGCGAGCCGTCCCTCGTGAGCGGCGTGATCGCGCCGCTCGCGAGATCCTCGACGTAGAGATTGTTCGCGCGCACGTACGCCACGCGCGAGCCGTCCGGTGAGAACTTCGCGAACATCAGCGTCGAGGCGGCCGCTTTGGCGCCGCCGAGCTTGCGCAGCGCGCCGCTCGCGAGGTCGAAGGTCCAGAAGTCTCCGCGCGTGTACTGCCGCCACACGCGCTGCGCGTTCGTGAAGATGAGCACGCGGCGCCCGTCGTCCGAGAACTGGTAGTCTTCGATCTCGATAGGAGCGGAGCTGCCGTGCGGCACCAGGCGCTCCGCCGGCACCACCACCGTTCGCCCCCCACCCTCGGCGTCGTACCGCACGAGGTCGCGGCCGCCCTGCGCACTCGTGGATGGCTCGAGCGCCGTGTACGCCTTTCCGTCTCGCGTCCAGCGCAGCGACGGAATGCCCGTGGCTCTGAGCTCTCCGGACGCGAAGATGCGCTCGAGAGTGAGGAGCGAGGAATCCGCGACCGCGGCGTGCGCAGGGAGAGCCGGCGGAGCTTCCGTTGCGGTCTGCGCGCCGAGCCGACCAAAAAGCGGAGCACAGATGATCGCGCCGGCGCACGCGGCACAGATGCGCCGAAAGAGCGAATGAGCATTAGGCATCCCGCGAGGCTATCGCGAACGCCACCGTCGCGCAACTCCGCTCCGCGTACAGCGGAAAGATCCGGAGCTCACCGAAAGGTTCCGGGACTCACCTCGTACTGAATGTGGTACGCGCCCGCATCCTCATCAGGTCGCCAGAAACCAAGCTGCTCGGACCAGCGCACATTCTGCAATCTGCGTCCGCCCAGAGTGAGAAAGCCCGCAGCGCGCGTGGTGACCACGCCCATGGCGCGCAGGTCGGCGAGTCCGCGCAGCTGTGTGGTCGCGCGCTCCCTCACGATGCGGCGCGCGCTCGCGGGGCCGATGCCCGGCACTCGCATCAGCTGCTCGCGCGCAGCGGTGCGTACCTCGATCGGAAAGTGCTCGGGATGCGCGAGTGCCCACGCGGTTTTCGGATCGTACGCGAGCGGCAGATTTCCATCCGCGTCGTACACGACCTCGCGCGGCGCGAAGCCGTAGTCGCGAAGCAGATAGTCCGCCTGGTAGAGCCGCTGCTCGCGCACCGCCGGCGCGGCGCGCACGTTCTCGAGCGGCGTGTTCCGGATGGGACGGAAGGCTGCGAAGTGCGAGTGATGGATGCCACGCGCCGAATACAGCGCGGTGATCTTGTCGAGCAGGGTGCGATCGGTGTCGGGGGTAGCGCCGATGACGAACTGCATCGTCATTCCGGCCACGCCGCCCGGATGCAGCACATCGCGCGGCCGTCCCTCGCGCTCCTCATCGCGACGATCGTTCACCCGCTCGCGCACGCGCTCGAGCGAAACGAGCGCCGTTTCGAGGTTCTTTTCGGGCGCGATGCGGGCGAGCGTATCGCCGCATGGTGCCTCGAGGTTGAGCGACACGCGGGTGGCGAGCGCCGTCAGCCGCTCGATCTGGGCCGCGTCCGCGCCCGGCACCATCTTCACGTGGATGTAGCCCGCGAACCGATGCTTCTCTCGCAGCAACGCGAGCACTTCGATCAGATCGTCCATCACTTTCACGGGACGGCCCGGGATACCGGTGGTGAGAAAGAGCCCGGTGCACCAGCCGCGCTCCACCGCGGCCAGAAAGATCCTGACGAGCTCCGCGGGCTTGAGCAGCGTGCGCGGCATGTCGCGGTCGCGGCGCATGGGGCAGTAGTGGCAGTTGAAGCTGCACGCGTTCGTCATGAGGATGCGCATGAGCGTCGTGCGTGGCCCGCCGCGCCCTAGGCGCACGGGTCGCAGATTCAGCGGACGCAGCGCGCCAACGTCGTTGGCGTGCCGGAGCCTGGGTGGCAGGTGCGACATGGGCAGCCCTTCGCGATCGTCGCCGGCCAGCGACATCAGGAGCGCGAGCTTGGCTTCGAGATTCGGGGTGCGCATCATGGGGAGCTCCGAGCCGGTTGAGAGGCACAGAATACCCGAATAAATCCCGAAGATCAAGGGTCAAGAAAAGGGACTCCGCAGAGCCCCCATTCGATGAGATTCGATCGCTCCGTCAGCGCATGATCGTGGTCGTAGCGTTGCGCGCACCGGGCTGCCAGACCACACGCTGCTCGTTCGACGACAGCGAGACGCGCTGCGAGACCACGAGCACGCCTGCGCTATCCTGCGCCACGAGCTGATACTCGCCCTGATCGAGATGCGACGGATAGGTGAGCGTGCGCGTCGAATCGGACTCGACAGTACCCAAACGCAGCTTCACACCATTGGGACGCTGCAGAAACACCACGACGTCGCGTGCGGGGCGCACGTCGTTGCCGACAACCACCTGCAGGCCGGGACGTCCTGCGCGGGCGCCGTGCATCATCGCGCAGCCGGAGGTGCCGAGCGCCAGCGCAAACGCGCCCGTCACCATCGCTCCCGCAGCCGCCAACCCTCGCACACTCCCTCCGCTACGACGCATTGCCCCGCCTTGGATGTCTGTTTCATAACATTGCATTCCCCGAGCCACACCGCCCTGCTACACGAAAATCGCGCTCGAGTGCCCTGGGGTTAATGGGCTCGAGCTCAGGCATTCGCAAGACGGTTTCCTTTTCATTCGTCCCGCGTCTGTTGTTGCTAGCGATCGCCACTCATCCGTCTCGCTGCAACAAATCATGCCGCCCTTTCTGCCCTACGCCGTCGCTGCGATCGCCGCAGTCGCAGTCTTCTCATCCGCCGACCCCGCGTCGAGCAATGCCGGCGCCGACGACAGGGCCGTCCTGACAACGCACGTGCGCTGGGGACTCTTCGCGACGACGGAGCCGGTGATCGCCGAGCTGCACTTCCCCGCCGTTTCGGGTGCCAATGGATGGACCGAGGCCGATTCCCCAGCCAGCATCTCCTCCGAAGGCGATCTGTCCTACGTGATCACGGTCGCCGAGATCACTCCGTGCGTCGCTCGCACGCTGCCCTCCGACGATAGCGCCGCGCGAACGCTGGTGCAGTGGTCCAACGACGGCGGTGCGAACTGGCAAAATCTGACGAACGCGCCCGAAGTCGCGTCACCGGTTGAACACGCAGGCTCGCATCCGGGCGCGCTCACGCTTCGCTACCGTGCACGCACCGCCGCCGATAGCTGCGCGATGCGCGTCGTCTACACCGCCATCCCGGCACGTTAGCCGGCACAGCGCCTCACGGCATCATCAAAGCGGCTCAGGGCGTTGCCTGCTGAGGCTTGGGCCCCGGCGGAAGCGCGTGCACCCGATCCTTGAAGCGGTGATAGGCCTGCGTGTCCTCCGTGAGTGAATTGAGGACCGCCGGATCGAGGTGATCGATCAGCTGCTGGACGTCCGCGATGCGATCCTGCGTGAGCGGGTGATCGCTGAACCATGCGTCCACGGGCGACCCGCCACCCTTCTCCTCCGCCATCAGCTTCTGGAAGAACGTCACCAGTCCCTTGGGGCTGATGCCGGCCCGGACGACGTTCTTGAATCCCTCTTCGTCGGCTTCTTTCTCATCCTGCCGGCTGAAGCTCGCGAATACCGCTGCACCACCCACCTGGATCGCCGCCTGCGAGGCCTGGCTGTCGCAAACGTGGGTCAGCACGCAGGTGAGCGCGACACCGATGTTCGCGCCCTGCTGCTGCTGCATCTGCTTCACCGAGTGCCGCTTCACGACGTGCCCAATCTCGTGTCCCATCACGCCCGCGAGCTCGTCCATTTTGTCCGCGCGCTCGATCACCCCGCGATTCACGTAGATGAATCCGCCCGGCAGCGCGAACGCGTTCACGACATCGGTGTTCACCACGAAGAAATGCCAGTCCAGATCGGCCCTGCCCGTGAGCTTGGCG
Organism: Gemmatimonadaceae bacterium; assembly: GCA_025929535.1. Lineage (GTDB taxonomy): Bacteria > Gemmatimonadota > Gemmatimonadetes > Gemmatimonadales > Gemmatimonadaceae > FEN-1250. The sequence goes on along the minus strand of JAICLZ010000085.1, from coordinate 4,446 downwards.
ATCGAATCGCCGAGCTGATTGATGTATTGCTGCACTTCGGGATCCGTCACGACGGGCAGCGTCGAGTTGAGCTGAGAGGCGTAGCTCTGCCCCATCTGCACTTCCTGCTGCGTCGAGATGGCGCATCCCGCGATTACGGCGCACAGCGCCACCAACACGTACATTCGTTTCATAGGATCCTCTGGTCGTGATCGGCTCTCAAAAGGCAAGAGACATACCGACCTGCCTGCTATCGTTTCCTTTGTGCACGCGCTCGCTTGCGCGCGGGACTCGCCTTCTCCCTGCTGGCGGCAGTCTTTCGCGTGGCCGAGCGCGTCGCCGCTCCGAGCAGCAGCAGCGATGACGCCGCTTCGCGCTCCACCTGCGTCATCGTGCACTGCCTGGGATCCTTGTCCGGTCGCCAGCGCAGAAACCCGGTGCCGTGCCGGAAGCGTCCGCCGGTGAAGTGGTCGTACTCCACCTCCACCACCAGCTTCGTGGCCAGCGGTTCCCACTCGCCCGTGCGAGTCGTGCTCCACCGGCTCGGTCCGCCAGGCGCCCGTCCCGTGAACCCGGGCTTCTGGATCAGCGCCTCGAGCCTCGGCGTGAGCTCGGCGCGCTCCTTCGCCGAGATCGCGGAGCAGAATCCGACATGGTCGAGCAGCCCTCCATCGTCAAAGAGGCCGACCAGCAACGAGCCCACGATCCTTCCCTTCGATGCGTACCGAAAGCCGCCCACCACGCAATCGGCCGTGCGCTTCTGCTTGAGCTTCTGCATGCCCGTGCGCTCACCGGTCTGGTACGGGAGATCGAGCCGCTTCGCGATCACGCCATCGAGCGCCGAGCCCACGGATGCGTACCACCGCTTCACGGTACGTTCCGAAGTGGTCGCTGGCGACAGACGCACCGCGCCCGCACCCGCGAGATACTTCATCGCGAATGCCTCGAGCGCCGCTCGCCGCTCTGACAGCGGCTCGTGCACGCGCGATTTGCCTTCGTCGTCCACGAGCAGATCGAACACGATGAGCATCGCCGGATGCTCGGCCGCCAGCGCGCGCACCCGGCTCGCTGCGGGATGGATGCGCAGCAACAGCTCGTCGAACGACAGCATCTTCCCCACCGGAACGACGATCTCGCCGTCGAGCACGAAGCGCGTCGCTTCGAGCGATTCGAGCGCCGCCACGATGTCGGGGAAATAGCGCCCGAGGGGCTTCCCGGCCTTCGACACGAGATCGACGCGGTCGCCGTCGCGGAAGGCGATGCATCGAAAGCCGTCCCACTTGGGCTCGTACTGCCACTCTTTGCCGACCGGAAGCTCGCCGACCTGCAGCGCCTCCATCGGCGCGTACTTGCGCGGTATCGGGAGGCTCACATCACACTCTCCAGCTTGAAGCGTCCGCGCGAGGCGAGCATCGGCTTCCAGAGATCGCCGAGCTGCTCGATGCGGGCAGGCACGTTGTCGATGCGGAAGTCGGCGATCTCCACGCCGTTTTCGATCTCGGCCCACGTCACCGGCGTCGACACCGCAGCCATTGGCGTGGGTCGCGGCGAATACACCGAGGCGAGCGTTCGGCCCCACGCGTTCTGATTGTAGTCCACGAGCACGTGGCCGCGCGGGCGCTGCGCGATGCGGTATTCGGCCGTGATCAACTTCGGCGCGCGCGACTCCATCACGCGCGCGAACTCCTTGGCGAACGCCCACACCTGCTTCTGAAGCGGGCCACGCACGATGGGCACGTAGATGTGAATCCCGCTCGATCCGGTGGTCTTCGCGAGCGGCGTCATGCCGAGCGCCACGAGCGCCTCGCGCACGAGCAGCGCGGTCTCGCGCACGCGCGCAAAGCTGGCGCCCACCACGGGATCGAGATCGAAGTGCAGATAGTCCGGTCGATTCACATCGTCGCAGCGCGCATACCACTGATTGAGATCGATGCAGCCGAGATTCACCACCCAGAGCAGCGACGCGAGATCCTGCACCATGGGGAAATCGATGATGCTTCCCGATCCGTGCTCGATCGCGCACGTCTCGATCCAGTCCGGGCGCGGCGATGGCGCTCGCTTCATGAAGAAACACTTTCCCGTCGCCCCGTTCGGGTAGCGCTTCATCACCATCGCGCGAGCGTGCAGGTGCGGGAGCAGCGCGGGTGCAACAGCCGCGTAATAGCGAAGCAGGTCGCCCTTCGTGATCCCGAGCTTCGGCCAGAACGGTTTTTCGAGATTCGTGAGCGACACCGCATGTCCATCCGCGTCGACCTCGGCATCCCGCACGCCTTCGGGAACGATCGACGAAGCGCGTCGGGCGGGCGAGCGGGCTTTCGAGCCGGCCTTCGAGCGGGACTTCGCCGTGGTGGCCATCAGCGAATCGGCTCGAGCTTGGCGGGACGCGCGCCGCGCCGCGTTGCGCCCGAGACCGGGATGTACGCCAGCTCCGCGGACTCGCGGACGCTGCGGAGCAGCAGCCCTCCCCGGCTCATGTCCCCACGGCCCACGAAGGCTTGCGGAAAGTACAGCCGCTCGCCCAGAGCGGCCGTGAGCGAGCCGACGTACTTGTCAGTGGCGATGCTGCCGAGCAGTATCACGCGAGCGGACCTGCTCGATGCGGCGAGCGCGCCGGCATCCCGCGCGAGCGGCTCGAGAAAGCGATCGGATTGCGAGGCGATGTTCACCTCGGCGAACTCGCGCATGTCGTCGAGCGTTAGTAACGTGTCGGGATCAACGAGCCCGCGCGTTGGCGTGATCACGAGGGCGCCGGACACTCCTCTGGGCGGACGGGCAAAGGCGCGTGCATAGGCGAGCTTTCCGCGAAAGTACAGCCCGCTCAGAAAGGCGAAGAGCTCGCCGATGGGAACACCGCCGGCGCGGAGCCGCACCGCGAGTGGAAAGGATGCGGCAGGGTTGAAGAGGAGCTTGGCGCGCTCGCCTCCGCAAAAGGCGGGGGAGAGCAGGAAAATCCGTGTCGCGGCCATGGAACGGGAAAGTGCAAGTCGGCCGCCAGTGGAGCACAGCCGGGCCGGGTCGGCGGAAGGTTCGGAAGCGGCCGGAACAATGTCCCACGGCGCGTACACCGATTGTCCGCACGGGGTGACATTTTTCAACGGTTCAAGAACTCAAGCGTATGAAAGATAAAGACTTGAGGCACGGCACAAAGATCGCTTCAGTAGAAGGGCAGCGAGTCGGGCTTACCGCTCTGTGAGCGGGCCAGGGATTCGGGATGCCACAGGAGGATCCATGATTTCCGCCATACTACCGTTCGTCCTTTCAGTCGTCACCGCCGCCGCGCCTGCGAAAGCACCGGCGACGGCGCCAGCGGCAACGGGTGCAGAGCCCGCGATTCGAGTCTCGCTCAACCACCAGAACTACGATCGCGGAGATCGAGCCCGCGTGACGGTTCGCGTGCGCGATGACGGGTACGTCATCGTGCTGCACGAAGACGCCGACGGGCACGTGCGCGTGTTGTTTCCCGTTGATCCGGGCGACGACAACTTCATGAAGGGCGGCCAGGAGTACGAGATCCGCGGGCGTGGCGATCGCGACGCGTTCCAGATCACGGAGTCCGGCAGCGGCACGGTGTACGCCGCGATTTCCATGGACCCGTATCGCCTCGACGACTTCGTTCGCAACAACCATTGGGACTACGCGCAGCTCGACAACGACTCCAGCGCGCGGAGCGATCCGGAAGCGGCGTTGACGAACCTCGTCGAGCAGATGGCGAACGGCAATCACTTCGACTACGACCTCACGACGTACACGGCGGAAGCCCCGTACGCCTCGACGACGCACGCGTACATCATTCCCGGCTCATCGTACTACGGCTGCTTCTATGGCTCGTGGGATCCGTGGTGCGATGGCTACTATCCGTCTCCGTCCTACTTCAGCCTGAGCATCGGCTTTGGCGGCTTCTTCGGCCACCGCTACTACCCGTATGGTTACGGCTATGGCTATGGCTATCCGTACGGCTACGGGTACGGATACCCGATCTATCGCGGCGGCTACTATGGCCGCGGCTACAGCTACGGCTCCGCGGGCTACGGCTACGCACTCGGCCGCGGCTGGAGCTACAATCACAAGCCGATCGTGCTCGGTCCCGGCGGGGGCTACACGGGCTCGCCGGTGTGGGGGCTCGGCTCCCGCAACTCCACCATCGGCTACAAGAACCGCGGCTCCTTGGTGAGCTCGCGCCCGGGCACGTCGCCGCTGTATGGCGTGTCGCGCTTCAACGTGCAGCGCGGTCCGTCGCGCGGCGTCGATTCGCCCAACCGCATGGGCGTGCGGCGTGAAATGCCGCTGAGCACGCAGCCGGATTTCCGGACGCGCGTCCCGAACAGCCGACCGTCCAACCAGACGGATATGCGTCCTGCGCCGCGCAACGACGGTGTCGGACAGGCGCCGACACGGGTGGAGCGCGTGCAGCCTCGCGTGGATTCGCGTCCGACGCGGGTCGAGCCAAGGGCTGAGCCGAGAGCTGAG
>JAICLZ010000103.1 GCA_025929535.1 Gemmatimonadaceae bacterium | reverse complement strand
TCGCCCGCCTTCGTGCTCGCATGCACGATCCGGCCGTTGCCTACGTAGATCCCAATGTGCGACGCCGCGCCCTTGCCGCGCGCGAACGTGACGAGATCACCGGGGAGCATCGCCGCCGTGTCCTTGGGCACCGCGATTCCCGCAAAGGCCTGCCGCGCAGCGGTGCGAGGGACCACAATGTGAAGCGCTGCAACGATATAGCGCACCAGGCCACTGCAGTCGAAGCCGCGCGACGGGGACTCGCCGCCATGCACGTACGGCGTGCCGATCTGGGCGCGCGCGAGCGCCACGAGACTGTCGCGCAAGGTCATCGCCGATTTGCTGAAGGCCGCAAACGGCTTGGGGCCATCGAGTGCCTTGAAATCGTACGCCGGCGCCTCGCGTGCTCCCTCCTGCGCGCGCGCAATGGCCGGAACGACGAGCAACGCACACCCCGCGGCGAAAAGCCGGAGCGTGCGCGTCATCGAACCACTGCCATTAGTACGGAAGAGCACGCTTGAGCCTATCATGCGAGTGACGACGAACCGCCCCGTACCCCAGCAACGCTGCGATCAGGCGGGTGAGCCCTCCTTCTGAGGCAAAAGGCTAACCACCACGGCGGGAGCGGTCAACTTCGCTTGCTCGAGACCTGTCCGTGGTTCAGCATCGCGACGAACACCACCCCACCCACGATGTTGCCGAGCACGGCGGGCACCGTGAAGTTGCCGAGCGCCGTCAGCCAGCCCGTGATTCCGACGGACGCGGCGAAAAACGCCTCCACCGATCCCGCAATCGAATGGCGAAAGTCGAGCGCCGCGATCGGCGCCGTCGTGAGCCAGATCAGGGCGATCTGCGCCCCGGTGTACGACGTGGCCGCGACGAGCCATGCGGTGAGCGCGATCAGCCATCCTGCGAAGATCGCGTGATAGAGCTGCAATCCGAACGAGCCCTCCATTGCCTTCGCGCTCATGTCCCGCATCTGGTCGCTCACGTTCGCCGGCACCACGTTCGTGTGCGCGAACAGGAGTGCGAACGCCGCCGCCCCCAGCATGTTGCCGAGCAGCACCAGCCCCCACAGCCGGAACATCTTCCCGAGCTTGTCCCCGGTGGGCTCGTCGAGCACCGGAATCACCGGCTCGAGCGTGTTCTCCGTGAAGAGCTGGCTCCGCCCGATGATCACCAGAATGAATCCGAGCGGGTACAGCGCGGCCTGCGCGGCCTTCCGGTACTCCGGTCCCACCAGTGTCGAGACGTACGCCCCGCTCACGAAGCTCCAGCCGATCGTCAGCCCGGCGGTGATCGCGGACCAGAACAGGTCGGACGCCGGACGCTTCATCTCATCCTCGGCCTGCACGAGCACGTTCTCGTGAATCTCTTCGGCCGAGAAGCGGGTGCCCGTTTCAGGTGCTGGTGCGCTGCTTCCGTCGCTCTTGGTGGGCACGGTTCATCGGGAGAATGAGGAGAATCGTTCCGCCTGCACTCGAGGAAGAGTCATGCCCTCGTTGACCGTCGCCCCTCTGCACTCCATGAAAAGCCTTGCAAGCCCGGCCGTAGCGCCGTACTCTAGAGGACAATGCTTCCGATTTTGCTCGAGGGCCTCTTGTTCGTCGCATCGATCGCGACGATCGCGGCCCTCGTTTTCGTTCTCACCCGCTCGAGCACCCCGCTCGGCCTCAGGTCGCGCCAGAACCGCAACCGGGAGCTCATCGAGCGCGAGGCAGAGCTCGTGTGCCCGGTTCATGGCGCGCACACCGAGGAGCAGCTCGTCCGGCTCGAGAGCGGCGAGCGGATCTGCCCGGACTGCTTTCGCGAGGCGATGAAGGGGATCGTCGACTGAAGCACCAATCACACGAGAGGAGCCTTCCATGGATACGGATCGGACGAGCAGCTCACTGCTTCGCGTCGTGGGCATCGGCATGGGTGTCATCGCGCTGCTCGTCTTTCTGCTCACGAGCACGACGTACGTGAACCCCGGACACGTCGGCATCATTATCCACCGCACGGGCGGCGGTGTGGACGCAACGCCGTACGGACCCGGCCTCCACATGCGGAATCCGCTGACCACCGGTGTGCAGGAATATCCGACCTTCATGCAGACGCTCGTGCTCACCAAGGGCGGCAGCGAGGGCTCGACGAACAACGACGAGATCAACGTCAACAGCGTGGAAGGGCAGCCGCTCTCGCTCGACGTGTCGATGTCGTTCGAGCTCGACTCGCGCATGGTGCCATCGCTCTACACCACCTTTCGCTCCGACGTGGCGACGATCGAGCACACCTACGTGAAGCAGGCGATCCGGCAGGCGTTGCAGGAGATCGTGGGCAACGAGGCGATCGCCGACATCATTGGGCCCAAGAAGGCCGAGGTGACGAAGCGCGTGCAGGACCTGGTGTCGCAGCGGTTGAGCCAGTACGGGATCATCGTGAAGCAGTTCACGATCAACGAGCTCCGCGCGCCACCGGCGGTGATCGAGGCCATTAACCAAAAGAATGTGATGCAGCAGCAATCGCTGACGGCCGAGAACGAGCTGCAGAAGAACAAGTTCCAGGCGCAGGGGGACTCGATCAAGGGCGCGGGGCGCGCCAAGGCGATCCTTGCCGAGGCTGAGGCGCAGGCGAAGGCGAACATTCTGCTCTCGCAGAGCATCACGCCCAATCTCGTCTCGTACGAGATGGCCAAGCGCTGGGACGGCAAGATGCCCCAGGTGACGGGGTCGTCGTCCATGCCCATGATCCAGATGCCAAAGCCGTAGACCGGGCCGTAGCGCCGAGGAACGGATCATGCGAATGAATCGCGCATGGCTTCGGCGCATCACTCACTCGATGCCGCGCGACGTGTGCTCGTCGAGCGGTTCGGGCATGAAGATTTTCAGGAAGGGCAGTGGGAGTCGATCGAGGCGTTGCTCGCTGGTCGCGACGCACTCGTCGTCATGCCCACCGGCAGCGGCAAGTCGATCGTCTACCAGCTTCCCGCGCTGATGCTCCCCGGGCTGACGGTCATCGTCAGCCCGCTCATCGCGCTCATGAAGGACCAGCAGGACAAGCTCGCGTCGCACGGCGTGGACGCGCTCGCGATGCACTCGCATCTCTCCACGGCGGAGTCGCGCGACACGCAGCAGCGCATGGAAGATGGCTCGGGCGAGATTCTCTATCTCACGCCGGAGCGATTCAAGGACCGCGATTTCTTCGAGCGGCTGCTCACGCGCAAGGTCAGCCTCTTCGTGGTCGACGAGGCGCACTGCGTGAGCCAGTGGGGCCACGACTTCCGCCCCGACTATCTCGTGCTCGGCTCGATCGCCAAGCGGCTGGGCCGCCCGCCCATTCTCGCGCTCACCGCCACCGCCACGGACATCGTGCGCAAGGACATCGCGCGCCAGCTCGGGATGCGCGATCCGCACATCACGATCACCGGCTTCGCGCGCCCCAACCTGCGCTTCGAGGTGCGCCGCACCGTGAACCAGCAGGTGAAGGACGTGGAGCTCGAGCGGATTCTCGACAACACGCCCGGCAGCAGCATCATCTACGTGGCGACGATCAAGGAAGCCGAGCGGCTCTACGAAAAGTTCAAGGACAGCTACCCGATCGGGCTCTATCACGGAAAGATGCCCGCGGCGGATCGCAAGGCGATGCAGGACGCGTTCATGGCGGACGAGATCATCGCGATGATCGCGACCAATGCGTTCGGGCTCGGGATCGACAAGCACGACCTGCGCTTCATCGTGCACTACCATTTTCCGGGCTCGATCGAGGCGTACTACCAGGAGGCGGGCCGCGCGGGCCGAGACGGCGAGTCCGCCACGTGCACGCTGCTCTATCGCGTGGAGGACCGCCGCATCCAGTCCTATTTCCTGGGCGGCAAGTATCCCGAGGTGCAGGAGGCCGCGCGCGTGGCGCTCGTGCTCGAGCAATATCCAATGCTCACACCGGTGACGCTCATGGAGCTCGCCAATCGTGCCGATGTGCCGTCACGCAAGGCGCGCATCTCGCTCATCCTCCTCAAGCGCCACGGGCTCGTGCGCGAGCATCGCGGCGGCAGCTGGGAGCGGCTCGCGGATCATCTCACGGCAGTGGACCTGAGCGCCGACCTGCATTCGTACGAGGAGCGCCGCGAGCGCGACCGTCGCGCGCTCGAGACGATGATCGAGTACGCGCAGACGGCCCGCTGCCGCACGCGCTACATCCTCGAATATTTCGGCGAAGCGGTGGCCGCGGATTGGCGCTGCCACCACTGCGATGCCTGCGACGCGATCGACGCGTGGTCGGACGTCGCGAGCCCGGGCGAGCGGGAGCGACTCGTCACTCACTCGGCGTGACCGGTGATGGCGCGTGCGGGGCGTGCGGCGCGACCGCACAGTGCTCTCCGCACCCGAAACGATAGCGATTGCGCGCGAAGAGCCGGTAGCCACGGTCCGCGAGCGCGCCGAAGGTCGGAAGGCCCCAGAGCCACCCCAGCAGCCAGCCGAACGGGAGTATCCGGAGCAGCTGGCGCGCCGCGGCGGCGCCGCTCCACGTGCGTCCGTCGGCCGCGATCACGTACATCTCCTGGTCGAACGCCTCGCGCGAGATCCACGGAAAGCGCGTCGACACGGTATCGTTCTGTGACGCGATCGCCTGGATCACGTGGCGCGAATCCCAGTGCTGCACACGGCGAGCGAGACGGCTGCACACGTTGCACGTACCATCGTACACGAGCGTCCATGGACGCCCACCTGATCCCGGACCCGCGCGCTTCGCATCCGCCGTTCGCTTCGTGACAGCCATCTCGCTCCTCTCTTCTCTCAAGTTACCGTGCAAGAGCTCTACACGAACAGCCTGACCGCCTGGATCGTCGCCCTCGCCATCTTTGCGGCGGTCTCGTCGTTCTGCCTTCTCCTGAAATCGTACGTCAAGCGGCGGTCCCAGCGCCGCGCGGTGCCGCCCACGCACCTGCAGGCGCTGCTCACGGATCTCGTCAAGCGCACGCGCCCCTACTTCATTCTGATCGTGGCGCTGTGGGTCGGCTCGCTGTGGCTCGTGCTCACCCCGCATCACGAGCACATCTGGCAGCTGGTCGTGATCGTGGCGATGCTGCTCCAGGCCGGAGTGTGGGCGGGCGGACTCGTGCTCTTCTGGGCGGAGCGGATCGCCGAGCGTCGCGCGGCGGACGCGTCCACGCGGATGACGATCAACGTCGTGGCGATCGCGGCGCGCGTGGTGCTCTGGGCGATCGTGCTGCTCGTGATCCTGGACAATCTCGGGATCAACGTCACCGCGCTCGTGACGGGGCTCGGCATCGGGGGCATCGCGATCGCGCTGGCCGTCCAGAACATCCTCGGCGATCTCTTCGCGGCGCTGTCGATCGTGCTCGACAAGCCGTTCGTCGTCGGCGACGCGATCAACGTCGGCGACGCCGCCGGCAGCGTCGAGCACATCGGGCTCAAGTCCACGCGGCTGCGGAGCGATTCGGGCGAGATGATCATCATCTCGAACGGCGATCTGCTCAAGAGCCGCATCCGCAACTATCGCGGCCAGGAGAAGCGGCTCGTCATTCTCAGGCTCGGCATCGCGTACGGCACGCCGGCGGAGAAGCTCGCGCGCGTGCCCGAGATCATCCGCGGTGCGGCCGAGAAGGAGCAGAGCGTGAAGTTCGACCGCTCGAACTTCACCAGCTTCGGAATGTTCGCGCTGGGCACCGAGTCGGTGTACTCGGTCTACAAGTTGAGTTATGCTGAGTACATGAATACGCAGCAGCGAATCAATCTCGAGATCTACCGGAAGCTCACGGAGGAGGGGATCGAGCTCGCGCATCAGCCGCCGGCGGTGACCGCGGCGCCCGGCGATCAGGCGAAATGAGGGAGGCGAACAGGTGAAACCGGGTACTCTCGCACTCGCGGCCGCTGCCCTGCTCGCCGCAGCGGCGCCGCGCGCGCGCGCGCAGCAGCAGGAGCGCGCGCACCTCGGCGTGGACCGGCTCGGCAGCTTTCTCAGCTGGGCGTGGACCGATCACGGCACGCACGGCCACGAGCTCGGGGCCGACCTCGACATCGGCTCGATCTTCTCGCCCAGGCTACGTCTGGCGGTCGGGCTCAACTACTTCCACGCCGACATCGACCGTCGCGATCATCTGGCACAGCCCGTGGATGGCACCTTCCACGACTTCAGCGTGCACGCGGAGGCGAGCTACGAGATCGTACGCATCGGGCGGCTCGGTCCGTACGTGGGCGCGGGAGTGGGCGTACACTGGCGTGGAAGCGACATCAACAACGACGTCGACAACACGGCGCGGCTCTACAAGGGAGCTGTGGTGGGCGGGGATTTCTTTGGCGGAACGACGTTTGCGCTCTCACAATCGCGACGATATTCGCTGTACGCCGAGGCACGGAGGGTAGAGGCGCAGAACGTCGAGCGCTCGCTCGCCAGACTCGGCATCATCATCAGATTCAGATAGCCATGCCGGCGTCCATGAACGAGCAGGCCGTTTCTTTCTCTTCGGGCGACGCCGCGCTGAGCGGTTTGCTCTCGATCCCGGCGCGCGCGAAGGCGATCGTGGTGTTCGCGCACGGCAGCGGCAGCAACAGTCGCAGCACGCGCAACGCGGACACGGCGCGCATGCTGTACGATGCGGGGCTGGCATCGCTGCGTGCGGATCTGCTGACGAACGAGGAGGCGGCGCTGAACGAGCGCACGGGCCAGTTTCGATTC
>JAICLZ010000052.1 GCA_025929535.1 Gemmatimonadaceae bacterium | reverse complement strand
GCGCTCGCGCGCGCGGAGATTTCGCGCGCCGGGCTGGTGCGCGAGGCGGATGAGGCGCGCGCGCATCTGCAGCACGCGGAGGCGGAGGTCGCGAAGGCGATCGAAGTCTCGAGTGCCGCGCAGCAGGGGATGCGGCGTGCGTCGGAACAGCGCGACGAGATCGAGCGCCGGCGCCAGCGCGCGGCGCGCGAGGTGGAGCAGCTGAACGTGCAGCACGAGCGCGTGCACGCGCGGCAGCAGGAGCTCGTCGTGCGTCTGGCGGAGCTGGAGAGCCGCCGCGCGGAGAGCGCGACCGCGCTCGAGCGCGCGGAGGAGGAGCTCGCGGCGGGAGGCGCGCAGCTGGGCGAGCTGCAGCGCGCGCAGGAGCTCGCGCGCGACGAGCGCGGAGGCGCGCAGGTGATCGAGGCGCAGATGCTCGCGCGATTGCAGAACGCCTCCGATCGCGAGCGGCGGCTGGAGGCGGAAGTCGCCACGGCGGATACGCGCCTGCAAGCGCTGCAAGCCGAGCTCACGGACATCGAGGAGGCGGATCGGCAGCTGGCGCAGCACATGGCCACGTGGCGCATGGATCTCGACGCGCGCACCGCGGCGCTCAGCGATGCGCAGCGCCGGCTGGACGAAGCGGAGCGGGCGGTGCACGATGCCGACGTGACGCTGCTCGAGGTCGAGCACGCGGGCGACGCTGCGCACCAGCGCGCGCATTCGCTGGCCGACTCGCTCCATCACGCGGAGCTGCGATTCACGGAGCTCTCGGGGCGCAGAACGGCCATTCGCGAGCGGCTCGAGGCCGAGTGGCGCCGCCCGCTCGAGGAGATGCTCGGGGCGGTGCCGCCGTCCGACGTGGATGAGCCGGTGCTCCGCGCGGAGGTCGCGCAGCTGCGCGCGGAGCTCGAGAACATCGGGCCGGTGAACGCGCTCGCGATCGAGGAGCACGAGGAGGAATCGAAGCGCCTCGACTTCCTCACGACGCAGCGCGCGGACCTCATCGAGGCGAAGAACTCGCTGCACCAGGCGATCAAGGAGATCGACACCACCGCGCGCGAGCTCTTTCTCGCCACGTTCTCGCAGGTGCGCGAGCACTTCCGCCAGATCTTCATGACGCTGTTCGGAGGCGGCGACTGCGATCTGCGGCTCGAGAATCCCGACACGCCGCTCGACTGCGACATCGAGATTCACGCGAGCCCGCGCGGCAAGCTCACGCAGCGCATCCATCTGCTCTCGAGCGGGGAGCGCGCACTCGTCGCGCTCTCGCTGCTGTTCGGAATCTTTCTCACCAAGCCGAGCCCGTTCTGCCTGCTCGACGAGGTGGACGCGCCGCTGGACGATCAGAACATCGGGCGCTTCGTGCGCATGCTCAATCGCTTCAAGGAGAAGACGCAGTTCATCGTCATCACGCACAATCCGCGCACGACCACCGAGGCAGCGGATGCGGTGTACGGCGTGACGATGCAGGAACCGGGCGTCTCCTCCTTCGTGAGCGTGCGCATGCGCGGCGCGGCGGTGGAAGAGCCGGAGCACGAGATTCCAGCGTCGGTCTGACCGACGCCCGCTGCATGCGCCTCACCACGCTCGGCACGGGCACCGCATCGCCATCCACGCGCGTGAATGCGGGGCACCTGGTGGAGGCGGGCGCGGTGACGCTGCTCTTGGATTGCGGCAGCGGTGTGGCGCATCGCATGGGAGCGGTCGGCGCGAACTGGCTCGGCATCACGCACGTCGCGATCACGCACTTTCATCCCGATCACACGCTCGACCTCACCACGCTGATGTTCGCGTGGAAGTACGGCACGCTGCCAGCGCGCGCGTTGCCGCTCGTGATACTCGGTCCTGTCGGGATCACGGCGATCATCGAGCAGTTCGCGGCGATCTACGGAGACACGGTGCGGGCACCTGGATTCCCGGTGAGCGTGCGCGAGCTCGCGCCGGGCGAGCGAGTGGATCTCGGTGATGGCATGACGATCGAAGCGCACAAAGTGCCCCACACGGCCGAATCCGTTGCATATTCCATGGAGCGCGGCGGCGCGCGGCTCGTCTACACGGGCGATACCGGCTTCGACACAGCGGTGGCCGAGTGGGCGCGCGGATGCGATCTGCTGCTCGCGGAATGCTCGCTCCCGGAGCGATTGGCGGTTGCGAGCCATCTCACGCCGGCGCAGGTGGGCGTGATGGCGGAGATCGCGGAGCCCGCGCGTCTGGTGCTGACGCATTTCTACCCGCCCGTGCTCGAGGAGGACATCCTCGAGATCATCGCGCTCAGATACTCGGGCGAGGTCGTGCTGGCGTTGGATGGTTGGTCCACTGAAATCGAGGAACGGTAATGCTGGTAGTGATGAAGCACGGAGCGACGACGGCGGAGATCGACGCAGTGGTCGCGGCGATCGAGGAGATGGGTTACGAAGCGCGCCCAATGCCGGGAGCGCAGCGCACCGCCGTGGGACTCGTGGGCAACGATGGCCGCGTCGACTCGTCGCGCATCAGCGCGCTCTCGGGTGTGGCACAGGTCATTCACGTCACGCAGCCGTACAAGCAGGTCTCGCGTGAGTGGCGCCCCGAGAACACCATCGTCACGATCGTGCCCGGTGTGGACGTGGGCGGGAGCGAGGTCGTGATCATGGCGGGTCCGTGCTCCGTGGAATCCGAAGCGCAGATCGTGCTCGCGGCACAGCAGGTGAAGGCAGCGGGCGCATCGTGTCTGCGCGGCGGCGCGTTCAAGCCGCGCAGCTCACCATATTCGTTTCAGGGGCTTGGGAAGGTCGGGCTCGAGTATCTCGCGACCGCGAAGCGGGAGACGGGGCTCGCGATCGTCACCGAGGCGATGGACGAGGCGGGCGCGGAGCTCGTGGCTGAACATGCGGATTGCATCCAGATCGGCGCCCGCAACATGCAGAATTATTCGCTCTTGAAGTTCGTGGGCACGCTCGGCAAGCCGGTGCTCTTGAAGCGCGGACTCGCGGCGACGATCAGCGATCTGCTGCTGAGCGCCGAGTACGTGCTGGCGAATGGAAACGAGAATGTGATTCTGTGCGAGCGCGGCGTGCGCACCTTCGATCCGGCGACGCGCAACATGTTCGACCTCACAGCGATCCCGATCGTGCAGCAGCTCTCGCACCTGCCGATCGTCGCGGACCCGAGCCACGGCACCGGCATTCGGGACAAGGTGCTGCCGATGGCGCGGGCGGCGGTCGCGGCGGGCGCGAACGGTGTGCTCGTGGAGGTCCATCCCAATCCCGAGCGCGCGCTCTCGGATGGCGCGCAATCGCTCTATCCGGAACAGTTCGCGCAGCTCGTTGGTGAGCTGCGTGCCATCGCGGCAGCGATCGGGCGCACACTCACTCCGGCGCCGCGAACCGCGGCGCACGTTGCGGGGTAGCATCTCGCATGACGCATTCAATTCGACTCACACGCGGTCGCTTCGCGCTGCCCGCACTTGCGCTGGCGATGAGCGCCGCACCGGCGGCTGCGGCGGCCCAATCACCCGACGGCACGCTCGATCGCGCGGTGGCCGCGTACGCGACCATCAAGACCGCGCGCATTGCGTTTACGCAGACCATCGACAACGCGCTCACCGGCTCGACCGTGAGCTCGCGCGGCGAGCTGCAGCAGCGCCGCCCCTCGCGCTTCGCGGTGACGTTCGAGGAGCCGGCGGGAGACCGCATCGTGTCCGACGGACGGTACGTGTGGGTGTATCTGCCGAGCACCAATCCGGGGCAGGTGATCCGCGCGAAGCTGGGCGCGGATGTGGGCGCGCCCGATTTCGCCGCGCAGTTTCTGGAAGCGCCCCGAAAGAGCTACACGGTGTCGGGCGGATCGGCCGCGACCATCGATGGTGCGGCCACGCACTCGGTGGTGCTCATGCCGAAGAGCGCGGACTCACCGTTCCAGAAGGTCACGCTCTGGGTGAACGACAGCGACGCGCTGCTGCGCCGGGTGGAGACGGTGGATCAGAGCGGCGTCGTACGGCGGATCACGGTGACGAAGTTCGGGAAGAACGCCCCGGTGGATGCGAATGCGTTCGTCTTTCACGTGCCGGCGGGGGTGAAGGTGTATGACGGCCCGTCGGGTTGAGCAGCGCTCGTCGCTTCAGAAGAGCTCCTCGGCCAGCGAGACGATGATCCCCGCGGGGCCTCGCATGTAGCAGAGTCTGTACTTGTCCTCGTACTGAGCTATCTCGCCAACGAGCTCGGCGCCGCTGGCGCGCAGGCGGGCGACGGTGTCGTCCACGCTTTCGACTGTGAACATGACGCTGCGAAGGCCCCGCGCATTCGGCGGCGCGATCGCCGGCTCGATCTCGACCAGCTTTGGATTGCGAAACTTCGTCAGCTCGAGCCGCCCGTGCCCATCCGGCGTCCGCATCATGACGATGTCGACCTGGATCCCTTCGATCCCGTTGATGCGGTCCACCCACGGGCCTTCGATGGGGGCCTGCCCTTCGACCGTCATGCCGAGTGCGGTGAAAAACTCGATGGCGTCTGCGAGGTCATCGACGACGACGCTGACGTGGTCCAATCGCTTGATGGTCATGTCCCTAGTATAGCAGCTAGCGCTCGTCGAGAGCTCGCCTCAGCTGCTCGAGTTGTAATGGATTTGCCCCGCCGCTCTCCGCCAGCGGGATCGCTTCGCGCGACAGCGCGCGATATATCTCGAGCACTGCCGGCGCGTCACTGAGCGCCGCGAGATGCGCGCGCACGGTTTCCACGTCGCCGCGCGCGACCGGTCCCGTGAGCGCAGCACTCGGCGCGACCGCGCTCACGTTTTCCGCCGCCGCCGTCATGAGCGTCGCGAGCGCACCCCGTGCCGCTTCCTCATCCACTCCCGCGTGCGTGAGCACCCGCGCCGCCAGCGCGAGCAGCACGACGGGGAAATTGGACGCGATCACCGCAGCCGCGTGATAGCTCGCCTTCGCCCCCACCGGAATCTCGAGCACGCGCGCGCCGATCGCCGCCGCGAGCTCGCGCGACGCCGCTCGCGCACCCGCGTCTCCATCGATCCCGATCCATGCGCGCCGCAGCTGCTCCGTCGCGCGCGTCGGATCCGTGAGCGGAAGCAGCGGGTGGAACGTGCCGCCCGGATGGCCTTCGGTGCGCAACTCGTCCAGCGCTTGCGGCTCCGCCGTTCCGCTCGCGTGCAGCACCACTGTTCCCTTCGCCAATGCCGCAGCGGAGCGCAGCTCGCGCAGCACGCCGTCCAGCTCCGCATCGCGCACCGTCACGAGCACTGCGTTCGCGAGCGCAACCGTTGCGGGCCACGCGCCCGACGTGATGCCATGGTCGGGCCGCCGCCCATGCAGCCCGACCACCTCCACGCCGCCCACGCGCATCGCGTGCGCGAGCGCCCGACCGGCTTTCCCCGCGCCGATCACGAATACGCGCGCGGCGACGTCGTGCACGATCATGTCGTGTGCGGGATGTCCTCGCGCTTCGCGGCGCGGCGCTGCCCCGCGCGGCGCAGGAGATCGTTCTCCACCTGCGCGCCGTTCGACAGCTCGAGCGCCGCGGCAACCACGCGATCGCCGCTCAGGCGCCGCTTGAACTCCGCATCCGGCCCCAGCGCGTAGCGCGCGATCTCGATGCCGAGCAGTCGGTCGACTACGGTGCTCAGCGAATCGAAGTGCACGCGGTCGAGCTTGATCCCCTTCGCTTCGACACGCTTCCAGAGCGACTGCCGCAGCGAGTCGGTGATCTGGAAATCCGGCGAGCGCACCGCATGCGCGCCCTTCGCCGCGAGTGCGCTCTCCGTGAGCGCGTCGCGGAACTTCGGCGCCTGCGCACCGATCATGCGCCAGAATCCCCGCGTGCCGTTGATCGAATCCGTCGGCGCCACCAGCAGGTCCGGCGTGATCCCGCCGCCGCCGTACACGACTCGCCCATCGTCCGTGCGGTACTGCTGGCGCTTGGACAGCGGAAGCTCGGAGCCGCTGTCGGGAGCCGTCTTCGTCCCGACCGGCGCGTCACCGTCGTCGTCGTCCTCATCGCCCGGTGCAGGCGCCTGCGCCTTCTGAATGCTTCGCCCCGACGGCGTGAACCAGCGCGCCGTCGTGAGCTTGAGCGCGCTCGCGCTGTCCACGAGCCGAAACACCGATTGCGCGCTTCCCTTTCCGTAGCTCGTCGAGCCCACGATGACCGCGCGATCGTGATCCTGCAGCGCGCCCGCGACGATCTCCGACGCGCTCGCACTGTGCTCATCGACCAGCGTGATCAGCTTGAGCTCCGGCCACTTCTGCGCCGCGGCATCCGCGAACGACTGGGCGGCCTCGCGCCCGCGCACCGAGACGATCGGCTTCCCGGAATCCAGAAACAGATCCGCAACCTCGATCCCCTGCTCCAGCAGCCCGCCGGGATTCGCGCGCAGGTTGAAGACGAGCGTCTTCATTCCCTGTGCGCGCAGCTTCTCCACCGCCTGCTGCACCTCGGCCGCGCTCGAGTCGCTGAAGATCGTGAGATCGATGTAGCCCACGCCATCGCCGATCATCGAGGCGTGACGAACGGAGCGCACGCGAATTTCGCCGCGCGCGACCGTGAACGACATGCGCGACGCGACGCCGGGTCGCTCGATCTGGAGCGTCACCGGCGAGCCGTTCGGGCCGCGGAGCAAGCCGCGCGCATCATCCGGCGACGCCCCCTCCGTGGATTTGCCATCGATCGCTACGATCCGGTCACCCGGCTGAATCCCCGCGCGCTCGGCCGGCGTGCCCGGCAATGGCGCCACGATCGTGATCCAGCCGTCGCGCACGTCGATCTGGATGCCGATCCCCGCATAGTGGCCGCTCGTGCTCTCGGTGAGCGCGCGCAGCTTCTCGGGGGTGAGATAGGTCGAATGCGGATCGTGCAGCTCGCGCACGAGCCCTTCCGCGGCCTTGCGAAAAAGATCGCCTTCGGGAATCGAGTCCACGTAATCGTTCGCCACCCGCGCGCGCACCTGATCGAACAGCTGGGCGCGATCGAAGGAGCTCTTGCCGCGGTGCAGCCCGCGCTGCAGCAGCCAGCCGCCAAGCACGAGCGCGAGCGTCAGCACGGTGACGGCGATGAACGCGCGCGCGCGCAGCCGATCCGCGCTCGAGTCGCTCAGATTGGCGTCAGGCGTGTGCTGCATTGCGCACGGGGAAGAGATCGGGAATTGCGCCGGTCATTACCGTTAGTACCCGCTCGAGTACCTCCTGCTCCGTGCCCGACGCGTTCACGGCCGCGATCGGCCCGCACTCCGGGTGCGCCGCCTGCCACGCCGGCGCCGCGCAATCTTTGAAGGCGCGCTCGACCAGTTCGTGGAACCAGTGGCCCGCACTCTCGATGCGATCGGCGCCGCCGCGCGCGACCACGCGCGCATCGCGCACCGCCGCGGGGAGCGTGAGCAGAATCGTGAGGTCGGGCACGAGCCCCGCGGTCGCGAGCCGGTTGGCCGCACGCACGTCGTCGAACGGCAGCCCGCGTCCCACCACCTGATAGGCGTACGTCGACAGAAAAAATCTGTCGGCGAGCACGAGCTCACCACGCTCGAGCGCCGGCTTCACCACCTCGGCTATCAGCTGCGCGCGCGACGCCATGAACAAGAGCGCCTCCGCCCGCGCGTTGATGACCCGCCCCGGCTCGAGGAGCATGCGGCGAATCTCGTTGCCGAGCGCCGTACCGCCGGGCTCGCGCACGCCGGTGAACGGCAGCTGGCGCGCGAACAGCCAGTCGCAGAGATGCCGGAGCTGCGTGGTTTTCCCCGCACCCTCGGGCCCCTCGAACACGACCAGCCGTCCGCGTGCCACGGTCACGCCAGCGTGATGATCGAGCTGGTCGCGCCCTTCTTGATGCCGTCGAGAATCCACTCGTTCACGCGCGCCATCACCTTCTCGAAGTTCTCCTGCGAGGCCACCACGTTCTGATAGACCATCTTCGTCTGCACCTGTCCGAGCAGGTCGTCCAGCTTGTTCTCCATCTCCTCGGTGGGCTGCTCGCCGCGCTCCATCATGCGCTGCGCATCGAGGCGGATCTGCTCCATCTGGCGCAGCAGCGCGACCGCATCCGTATCCTGGTTCAGCGCTTCGTTCGCGCGCTTCACCGCCTTGTATTCAGCACTCTGGCCGATCAGCCGGCCGAGCTCTTTCGCCTTGTCTTCCAGCACGGTCATTCGTCCTTTCGTCTCGCAATCAGGAAACGCTCGCGTCCGGCGAGGTCGAGCCTCACCGAGACATCGCGATACCGGCCGCCGGCGAGGGCGAGCTCCGCCGCCAGGGACGCACGTCGCGAATCGAGCTCCATCACCAGGAGACCTCCTGGCTCCAGCACATCCGGTGCCCCGCGAATGATACTCGCGCTCATGGCCATGCCGCCCGAGGCACTGTAGAGCGCGAACGGCGGCTCCCAGTCGCGCACCGACTCCGGCAGCGCGATCGCCTCCTCGAAGGCAATGTACGGCGGATTCGACGCGATCACCCGGGCGCGCTCGCCCGCCACCGGCGTTAGGAGCGCGCCCTCGCGCCACTCCACCGCTGCGACGAGCGACGACGCCAACCGCTCTCCGTTCGCGCGTGCCACGGCCACGGCGCCGCTCGAGACATCGGTACCGATGACGCGCGCGAAGCCGCCCTCGCTCGCGAGCGCGAGCGCGATCGCGCCCGAGCCGGTCCCGATGTCGATTGCGAGCCCCGTGCGCTCGCGCGTCAGGATCTCGTCCACGAGCATCTCGGTCTCCTGCCTCGGAATGAGCACGCGCTCGTCCACGTGCAACGTGAGATTCCGGAAGGCCGAGCGACCCACCGCGTATGCGAACGGCGCACCCGCGCTTCGATGCCGCGCCGCGCGCCTGCACGCATCCGCGCGCTCCGCGCTCACCAGCTCCTGCTCGTGCAGCGCCGCCCAGAAGCGCGGCGCGTCGTGCACCGCCGCGAGAATGTCGCGCGCCTCGCGCCTCGCCTCCTCGATGCCCGCGGCCTCGAGCACGCCCGTGAGCTCGCGCACGAGCGCCGCCACACTCCCCTCGCGCACCGCAAGGCCCGCCGCCTCACGCATCGAGCTTCTCCTCCTGCGTCGCGATCGCGAGTGCATTCATGAGCTCATCGAGGTCGCCGTTCAACGTGCGCTCGAGCTCGTGCGACGTGAAACCGATGCGGTGATCGGTGACGCGATTCTGCGGAAAGTTGTACGTGCGGATCTTGGCCGATCGGTCGCCGGTGCCCACCTGCGTCTTGCGCATGCGTGAGCGCGCCGCCTCGATCTCCGCCAGCCGCGCGTCGAGGATGCGCGAGCGCAGCACCTGCATCCCCTTCAGCTTGTTCTGCAGCTGCGACTTCTGATCCTGCTGGCTCACCACGATGCCCGTGGGGATGTGCGTGATGCGCACGGCGGAGTCGGTGGTGTTCACGCTCTGCCCGCCCGGCCCCGACGAGCGGAAGACATCGATGCGCAGATCCTTCTCCTCGATCTTGACGTCCACCTCTTCCGCTTCCGGAAGCACGGCCACGGTCGCCGCCGACGTGTGGATGCGCCCCTGATTTTCCGTCGCGGGCACGCGCTGCACGCGATGCACACCGCTCTCCCATCGCAGCCGTCCGAACGCGCCGTCGCCCTCGACCTTGAAGATCGCCTCCTTCAATCCACCGAGCGTGCCATCGGAGTGCGAGATGGTCTCGATGCGCCACCCGCGATGCTCCGCGTAGCGCGTGTACATGCGGTGGAGATCGGCCGCGAAGAGCGCGGCCTCATCGCCGCCGGTGCCCGCGCGAATCTCGACGATGGCGGGGCGATCGTCGAGCGGATCGCGCGGCAGCAGCAGCGGCGTGAGCTCGGCCTCGAGATGCGCGATCTGCGCGGTGAGGCGCTCCTCTTCCGCGCGCGCTTCCGCGGCCATCTCCGGGTCATCTACGGAAACGAGCTCGCGTGTTTGCGCGAGCTCGCTCTCGAATTTCCGAAGCTGGGTGGCCAGCTCTTTCACGGGCGCCAACCGCCGGTGCTCTCGCCCCAGCTCGGCGAAGCGCGAGGGGTCTCGCCCGTTCGGAGCGGCTGAAAGCTCGCCTTCTACTTCGTCGAACCTGGCGAGCGCCTCATCGAGCCGATCCTTGATGCTCAGGCGGGCTTCCCGTACTTCTGGCGGAAGCGCTCGACGCGGCCGGCGGTGTCGATGAGCTTCTGCTTGCCCGTGTAGAACGGATGGCAGTTGCCACAGATGTCGGTGTGAATCTCGGACTGTGTGGAGCGAGTGGTGAACTCATTACCGCAGGCGCACTTGACCGTGGCGGTCGCGTACGTCGGATGGATATCGGCTTTCATGGCGGTCGCCTCGGTCGCGCTGAAGGAATCGGAAACAGCTTTGAAATATAAGTCAGCCGACTGGTAAAAGACAAGCTGACAAAGACTTAACGCGCCGGGAGGGCGATAGTTCCGCCACCCGGACGCCCGCACCAGGCTACGGCTGCCGCTGGAAGTACTCGAGCATGTCGAAGTTGCCGGGCGCATGGCCGAGCGAGCGCAGGAGGAGCGCAGCCTGCCCATCGCGTGCACGAGCGCGCCGCGAACCGACGCATGACCGCCAGCCAGCACTCGCGTGAACTCTTCCTCGGTGAGCCCGGCGAGAACCGACATCAGCTGCTGGTTCGCCCAGTATTCGTAATCATAGAGCGTGCGGAGCTCGTCGCCCGTCATTCGCGAACGCCTGTTCGGGTTCGCATCAGGTGAAACGACCTGCGTACAAAGATACCGAAATGCCGCATGATCGATCCAGCCCATGCGAATGCGACATCAGAATGAGCTCAGGCTGACGTGGGGATGTGAGATGCGCGCGCGTGATGTGCATCACTCGCACGGGAAATGCGAAATCCCGCGACGCCGGCTGGATTCGTTTTCGAAACAATGCGAGGAATGAATGCGCGAGACTTCCCGGTCCGAGCAGCGACACTTGATACGACGCCTCTCAGTGACTCTCGTCCCCGCCACCGTGCTCGCATTGCTCGCGGCCGCGTGCTCGCAGAAGAAGGAAACGCCCGTCGCCGTCGCACACGAGCGCACGCCCGCATCCGCCGCGGGCACGATCTTTCCCCAGCCCGGCGCCGACACTCCTGGCGAGTGGACCCGCGCGGGTCGCGACTACGCCGGTACGCGCTACAGCCCACTCGATCAGATCACCACCGCGAACGTCGCCAATCTCAAGGTCGCGTGGACGTTCTCGACCGGTGTGCTCAACGGCCACGAAGGGCAGCCGCTGGTCGTGGGCAACACGATGTACGTCACGACGCCGTGGCCCAACATCACCTACGCGCTCGATCTCGCCGATGCGCACGCGCCCGCGAAGTGGGCGCTGGCGCCGCCCACGGTGTCCGCATCGAAGGGAGAGGCGTGCTGCGATGTGGTCAATCGCGGCGCCGCCTATGGCGACGGCAAGATCGTGTGGAACATGCTCGACGGAAACACGATCGCCGCCGATGCGAAAACCGGAAAGGAGCTGTGGAAGACCAAGCTCGCCGACATCAACAAGGGCGAGACGATTACCATGGCGCCCCTCATCGTGAAGAACAAGGTGTTCGTGGGCGTGAGCGGTGCTGAGATGGGCGTGCGCGGATGGATCGCCGCACTGGATCTCGGCGACGGCCACCTCGTGTGGAAGGCGTACAGCACCGGCAGCGACAAGGACGTCCTCATCGGATCGGACTTCAAGCCGTTCTACGCGTTCATGCGCGGCACGGATCTCGGCGTGAAATCGTGGCCTGCAAACCAGTGGAAGCTCGGCGGCGGCACAGTGTGGGGGTGGATCACGTACGATCCGGAGACGAATCTGATCTTCTACGGAACCGGAAACCCCGGCGCGTGGAATCCGGATCTTCGCCCCGGCGACAATCTGTGGTCGATGACCATCTTCGCGCGCGATCCGGACACGGGCGCGGCGAAATGGGCGTATCAGATGACGCCGCACGACGGGTGGGACTACGACGGCGTGAACGAGAGCATCGTCGCCGACATCGACATCGACGGCAAGCCGCGCAAGGTGCTGCTCCACGCCGATCGTAACGGAATCGCGTACGTCATCGATCGCACGAATGGCCAGGTGATCAACGCGCAACCGTTCGTGTTCGCGAACTGGGCAACGGGCATCGATCTGCAATCCGGGCGGCCCAAATATGTCCCGGACAAGATGACGCGACAGGGCGTGGTCATCCGCAACATCTGCCCCTCCTCCACCGGAGGAAAGGATCAGCAGCCCACCTCGTGGTCGCCGCGCACGAAGCTCTGGTACATCCCGGCGACGAACGACTGCATGGATTACGAAGGCACCTCCGTGAGCTACATCGCGGGCACTCCATACCTCGGCGCCGATGTTCGCATGTACGCGGGGCCGGGCGGCAATCGCGGCGAGCTCGTTGCGTGGGATCCTGCGCAGGGGAAGAAAGTGTGGGGAGTGAAGGAGAACTTCCCGCTCTGGAGCGGCACGCTCGTGACCGGTGGTGATGTGTTGTTTTACGGCACCATGGATGGCTGGGTGAAGGCGGTGGACGCGCGAAACGGGCAGCTGCTCTGGAGCTTCAAGACCGGCTCGGGTGTGATCGGCAACCCCATTTCCTACGTGGGTCCGGACGGCAAACAGTACATCGCGATCTACACCGGCGTGGGCGGTTGGATGGGTGCGATCGCCTCCGCGAATCTCTCCCCGGACGATCCCACAGCGGCGCTCGGCGCCACGGGCGCAGCCCCCGATCTCAAGCGCTACACCGCGCCGGGCGGGATGCTCTTCGTGTTCGGCCTATGATGCGCGCACTCGTGATTGCCGGATGCGCGGCGGCACTCGTAGCCGCATGCCAGCGCGATGAGGGACGCGAGCTGCCGCACGGGGCGCCAACGGGCATTGCGATCACTGCCGTGTCCGACACCGCGGGCGGCGTGATGCCGGGCATCCACTCGCGGGTCTCGTACGGCGCGCTTCGCAATCCGTACGAGGGGAACGTGCAGGCCGAGCACGATGGACGTCAGCTCTTCCTGAGTTACAACTGCGTGGGATGTCATGGTGGGCGCGCGGGCGGCGGCATGGGACCGAGCCTGCGCGACAGTGCGTGGATCTACGGAAACACGGACGCCGATCTGTTCGGAACGATCACGGAGGGACGGCCGGGCGGAATGCCGACGTGGGGCGGGAAGATTCCGGAGGATCAGATCTGGAAGCTGATCAGCTACATCCGGACGCTTCGTACCAAGGCCGAGCCTGATCCGCCGCCTCCTGCGACACAGCCGAATCGATGAGGATCGTCACATCGCGCGGGCGCCGCACGCGTGGCCTCGGCCCGCTGGCCGCGGTGCTCGTTGCGTGGAGCGCGTTTGCGTGCGCGGGGTCGCCTTCACCGATGCGCCCCGGCAGCGAGCCGGCGTCGCAGCTGGCGAATCTGGGCTGGCTTCTGACGATCGTCGGCTCGATCGTGATCGTGATCATCGCGGTACTGCTGCTCGTTCCGGGGATTCGCGGCTGGCGCGCGGGGCGCGCAGGGGCCATCCCGCCAGTGCACAGCGGCGATGGCGAGCGATGGATCGTGATCGGCGGGATCGCCATTCCACTCGTGATCCTGATCGGTGTATTCGCCGTGACTGCGGCGACGCTCTCGAAAACATCGCACCCGCCAACGCGCGCGCGATTCATGATCGAGATAACGGGCCGCCAGTGGTGGTGGGAGGTGCGCTACCCGAGCCCCGATCCGCAGCAGACGTTTGTGACCGCGAACGAGATTCACATACCGGTGGGCGAGCCCATTGCGCTGCGCGTGAAGTCCGCCGACGTCATTCACAGCTTTTGGGTACCGCAGCTGCAGGGCAAGATCGACGTCATTCCCGGGCAGACGAACACGTTCTGGATTCGCGCGGATTCGGCCGGCGTGTATCGTGGGCAGTGCGCGGAATACTGCGGGATACAGCATGCGCACATGGCGCTTCAGGTGGTCGCGCAGCCGCGCGCGCAGTTCGAGTCGTGGGTCGCGCAGCAGCGAGCTCCCGCACCGGCTCCCACCGACAGTCTCGCGAGCGCGGGACGCGACGCCTTCGAGCATCAGGCGTGCGCCCTCTGTCACGCGATTCAGGGAACGGGCGCTCACGGAAAGATGGGGCCCGATCTCACTCACGTTGCGAGCCGCCTGATGCTGGCTGCCGGAACGATTCCGAACACACCCGGACATCTCGCGGGATGGATCATGAATTCGCAGACGATCAAGCCGGGAAACGACATGCCGCAGATGTACCTGGACGGGGCGAGCCTGCACGCCATCACGGCATATCTCGCGACGCTGCATTGAGTCGCATCGGAGACCTATAGTGGCCACGACTGCTCCCTACTCCGCACCGACCGCCGAGACCGCCGCGCACCTCGACGAGATCTGGCACACGCCGCACACGCTCTACGGCCGCCTCGCCACCGTCGATCACAAGATCATCGGCATCCGCTATCTCGTCACGTCCTTCGTCTTTCTGATCCTCGGCGGTCTCGAAGCAGCGATCATGCGCGCCCAGCTCGCGCAGCCGAACCTGCACCTGCTCTCGGCGGAGGCCTACAACCAGATCTTCACCATGCACGGCACCACCATGATCATCTGGTATGCCGCGCCCATTCTCTCGGGGTTCAGCAACTATCTCTGGCCCCTGCTGTTCGGCTCGCGCGACATGGCGCTGCCGCGCATCAATGCGCTGAGCTACTGGCTCTTTCTCTTCTCGGGCATCTTCCTTTACTCGAGCGCGTTCGTCGGACAGATGCCCGATCGCGGATGGTTCGCCTACGCGCCGATGACCGAGCTTCGCTACTCGCCGGCGCTGAACATGGACTTCTACGCGCTCGGCATTCTGTTCATCACCATCTCGACCACGGTGGGCTCGATCAACTTCGTCGTGACGATGCTCAAGATGCGCGCGCCGGGAATGTCGATCAACCGGATGCCGATCATGGCGTGGAGCACGGCGACGATCTCGCTCATGGCGCTGTTCGCGCTTCCATCACTCTCGGCGGCGTGCGTCTTCCTGTTCTTCGATCGCCGCCTCGCCATGCACTTCTTCGACAGCACGCAGGGCGGGAGCCCGCTCCTGTGGCAGCACCTCTTCTGGATCTTCGGTCACCCGTGGGTCTACATCGTGGTGCTCCCGGCGATGGGCATGGCCTCGATGATCATCCCGACGTTCTGCCGGCGCCCGCTCGCAGGGTATGGCTACGTCGTGATGTCGACGATCATGACGGGGCTGATCGGCTTCGGCGTGTGGGTGCATCACATGTTCGCGACCGGGCTGCCGCCCATGGCGATGAGCTTCTTCAGCGCGGCGAGCCTGACGATCGTGATTCCGAGCGCCGTCACGGTGTTCGCCTGGATCGCGACGCTCTGGGACTCGAAGCCCGTCATGCGAACGCCCATGCTCTTTCTGCTCGGCTTCGTGCTGTTGTTCGTCATCGGCGGGGTGTCCGGCGTGATGACGGCTGCCCTTCCCTTCGACTGGCAGCTCACCGACACGTACTTCGTGGTCGCGCACATTCATTACGTGCTCGTCGGCATCAACCTCTTTCCGGTTGTCGCGGCGGTGTACTACTGGTTCCCGAAAATGACTGGCCGGATGATGAGCGAGCGACTCGGACGCTGGAACTTCTGGGTCATGTTCATCGGCTTCAACCTCGGCTTTTTCCCGATGCACATCTCGGGATTGCTCGGCATGCCGCGCCGCATCTATACCTATTCCGGCGGCCTTGGATGGGATGCCGCGAACATGATCTCCAGCATCGGTGCCTACGTGTTCGCGATCGGCGTGCTGCTCTTCTTGATCAACGTCATCAAGAGTCGTCGTGACGGAGCAATCGCCGGCGACAATCCGTGGGACGCGAGCACGCTCGAGTGGTCGGTGCCCTCACCGCCGCCGGAGTACAACTTTCTCGTCATTCCGACCGTGCGCAGCCGCGATCCATTGTGGGAGGATCGTCTCGCGTTGCCCGAGCGCAGCTCGGTTCGCGAGGGGCCAACGCTCACCGAGGGGCGCGAGACCCTGGCGACCACGCCGCTCGATGCAGAGCTCGCGCGCGTGCTGCACATGCCGGAGGACACGCTCATCCCGCTCGTGCTCGCGCTCGTGATGCTCGTGCTCTTCTACGGGCTTCTGCTTCGCGCATGGTGGCTCGCGGGGGTGGCGCTATTCGGAGCGTACGTCGTGATCAACATCTGGCTCTGGCCGAAGAGGCACGCGCCGCTGTCGGAGGAGGGATAGCATGGCGGCGAGCATCGGCATGGACAGCCGTCACCTGCTTCCACCGTCCACCCGGGAGCATCCGCCGGGTTGGTGGGCGATGGTGTGCCTCATCATCACGGAAGGCGCGCTCTTCGCCTATTTCCTGTTCAGCTATTTCTATCTCGCATCGATGGCGCCGCAGTGGCCGCCCAATCGTTTGCCGGAGCTCAGGCTCGCCGGGCCCAACACCATCATCCTGATCGTGAGCAGCTTCGTGATGTGGTGGTCGGAGCGCGGGATCAAGGCGGGCCAGCAGATGCGGCTCAGGATAGGGCTGCTCGTCACCGCCATCATGGGCATCGTCTTCCTCGTCATCCAGAGCCGCGAGTACGCGGGGCTGAAGTTCACCGCCTCCTCGCACGCGTACGGATCGCTCTTCATCACGATCACGGCGTTTCACTTCGCGCACGTGGTGGTGGGGGTGCTGATGATGCTCACGACGCAGCTCCGCGCGTGGCTGGGTCATTTCACGGAGCGGCATCACCTCGCGGTGACCAACACGGCACTGTACTGGCACTTCGTCGACATCGTGTGGCTCTTCGTGTTCGCCTCGCTCTATCTCTCGCCTCGCATCTGGGGGCACACATGACCGCGCCTCCGCTCGTGGCAGAGGACAGACGTGGGGCGCCCGTGGGGCTCGGCCCGCTGTGGTTTGGAGTGCTCGGCGGTCCGGTCGCGTGGACGCTCCAGCTGCTCGTGGACTACCCATTGGTCGCGCACTACTGCTTTCCGGACGCCGCGAAGCGGATCGTGCCCACGATCGATTCGCTGCACCTCCTCGTGATCATCGTGAGCGCGCTCGCACTCGCGGTGGCGATCGCTGCGCTGCTCACGGCACTGCGGAGCTGGCGCGTGGCCGGAGGCGAGTTCGGCAGCGCGCGAGTGGATCTCGTGGAGGCTGCCGCGCCGCCGGGACGCGTGCGCTTCATGGCGCTCGGCGGCATCCTCGCGAGCGGGCTCACGATCTTCGGCATCCTGATCCACGCCGGTTTCATCCTCACGCTCGCGCCATGCAGATGACGCGGGAGAATCTCCCATGCTGAGCCGCCGCGCTCGCTCCGGCGCGGGGATCGCGCTGATGCTGTTCGCGATTGTCGCCTGCAACTCGAGGAACGAGACCTTTTCGGCGCGCCAGGTGCCTGGTGGGCACGCGACGAACGGGCGCAACTACATGGAGGCCGCAGGCTGTGGCAGCTGCCACATGATTCCGGGGGTGGTGAACGCGCGAGGAATGGTGGGGCCATCGCTCGAGCACTTCGCGCAGCGCTCCTTCATCGCGGGGGAGGTGCCGAACACGACGGACAACCTCGTGAAGTGGATCGTGAACCCCCCGTCGATCGAGCCGAAGACCGCCATGCCCGTGCTCGGCGTGACGCCCAGCGAAGCGCGAGACATCGCGGCCTACCTCTATCAGTTGCGTTAGCTCACCTCGCGTTTGACAGTGCATTTCCATCGCTCTAGCTTCCCGCCTGGCGCCGTTCCGCCGTGACCGGCCAATCGCTCCTTTCTCCTGCGTGCCCGTGGAAACAGCGGACTTCCTCTCCACCGTCCCCCTGCTCGGTGGCCTCGACGCCACCGAGCTCGCCAAGTTCGCCGAAGTCACGCGCGAACGGAGCTATCCCAAGGGGAGCGTCATTCTCTTCGAGCACGATCCCGGTGACTCGCTGTTCATCGTCCGCTCCGGACGCGTGAAAGTCGTCCTGATCGGCGAGGATGGGCGCGAGGTCATTCTCGGAATCCTCGGCGTCAGCAATCACTTCGGCGAGCTCTCCCTCATCGACAGCCGTCCGCGCTCGGCACACGTGATCGCGATGGAAGATGCCACGCTGCTCGTGCTGCACCGCGACGACTTCCGGCGCCGCGTGCTCGAGTCGCCGGCGGTTGCGTGGGCGCTTCTGCAGGAGCTCTCGCGCCGGCTGCGGCGCGCCGACGAGCAGATCGGCCGGCTCGTGCTGCTCGACGTGGACGGGCGAATCGCGCGGCTCCTGCTCGACGCCGCGGGTGAGAGCGGCGGCACGGTGATCGAGAAGCGTCTCACGCACCAGACGATCGCGCAGATGATCGGCGCGAGCAGGGAGACCGTCTCGCGCGCGATGCGCGATTTTCAGGACCGCGGACTGATCGACGTGCAGCGCCGCCAGATCTCGGTGGCCAACCGCGAAGGGCTCGAAGCACTGGCACGAGTAAAAGTCTGAGCGTGTGAGCGCGGCATGACGCTCACGCTCACCTTTTGGGGAACGCGCGGATCCGTGCCGGCGCCGGGTGCGTCCACCGCGTACTACGGCGGCAACACGCCATGCGTGGAGGTGCGCACGAGCACGAACGCGCTCCTGATTCTCGACGCCGGCACCGGCATCCGCCACCTCGGCCGGCAACTCCTCGAGAGCGCGCGCGACAAGCCCATCGTTGCCGAAATTCTGCTGAGCCACACCCACTGGGATCACATTCAGGGACTTCCGTTCTTCGCCCCGCTCTTCCAGGAAGGACACGAGTTCACGATTCGCGGTGCGCCGGAAGCGCTGAGCGGCATCGAGCACGCCTTGAGGGCGCAGATGGCGCAGGCGGTGTTCCCCGTTTCGTTCGACGCCTACCGTGCCAAGGTACACTTTCGTGCGCTCGGCGAGGTGGAGCACGGCGAGGGTTACGCGCTCACGACGCACCCGCTGCGGCACCCGGGAGGGGCCACCGGCTATCGCATCACCGGCGGAAACCCCGGAGCACCCGCACTCGTCTACATTTCAGACAACGAGCTCGGCCACGCCGAGGGATATGCGTCGGCACCGGAGTGGCGTGACGCGCTCGCGTCGTTCGCGCGTGGCGCATCGCTGCTCGTACACGATGCGATGTATTCGGCCGAGGAGTACGAGCGACACCGTGGATGGGGCCACTCGCGGTATGAAGACGTCGTGGACCTCGCGCTCGACGCGGGAGTGCAGCGGCTGGTGCTCTTTCATCACCATCCCGAACGCTCCGACAGCGCGTTGAGCGAATGGGTGGCAGCATGCCAGCAGCGAGTGCGCGAGAAGGGCGGTCGTCTCGACGTGCGCGCTGCGACGGAGGGAACGACGCTCACCGTGTAGCAGGGAGAGAGCATGCGACGCCGTCGTTCCTTCTTCTTTCCGGCCGCACTACTGGTGGCAACGATCTGCGCCGGCGCGGCGCGGCTTCAGGCGCAACAGCACGACTCGTCTCCGCTGGTAGCCGCCCTTCCCTTCGCGAACAGCGTCGTCGGTGACGAGCGAGCGGCGCTCGATCCGCTCGTGAGCGGCGTGCCGGAGCTTTTGCTCATCGAGCTCTCGCGCCATCCCGCCGTTCACGTCGTGGAGCCTGCGCGCGTTCGCCGCGTGCTCGCATCGCAGAAGCTCGATCGGCAACAGCGCATCGATGACGAAGCCGCATCGCACGTCGGGCGCATTCTGGGCGCGCAGTGGGTGATTCGCGGCACCTTCACGAGCGATGGCCGCGGCGCGATCCGGGTCGCGGCGTCAATGGTGAATGTGGGGACCGGACAGGTGGAGCACGGTGCGAGCGCGGAGGGAAAGGAGGCGAATGTCGCCGCGCTGATCGTACAGCTCGCAGAGCGCGTCGGTCACGACATGCGCCTGGCGGAGTTGCCGAAGGAGAGCAGGCGCGGCCGCGAGCTGGCGCGAAAGGGCTCGAGCGCCGCGACGCTGACGTTCGCGCGAGCGATCGAGGCGCGCGACTCCGGACGCCTTCAGGAGGCGATCGCGACGCTCGAGCAGCTCCTGTCGGACAATCCGGATTATGAGCCGGCGCAGAACGAGTTGGCGCGGCTGCACTCCGGTACGGGGCGTTAGCGGAGTCAGGCGGAGCAACGGCCAGGCGCTGGGCACAACCCATGCAAGCGTACTGTGGTGGCTGTTCCGTTTACCCCGTCATAGAGGTTCGATGAACGCATTGAAGCTAGCATCCATGGTCGCCACGGTCGGAGCGATCGTCCTCTCCAGTGCGTGCAAGGGCGATCACGCCGGCGATAACACGGCGAAAGGCGTCGACACGATGGTGACGAGCACGAAAGTCCGCGACACGACAGTCGTGAAGTCAGACACCACGATTCACACGGACACCGTGAAGAAGACGGATCACGCGGCGGACGCGAAAAAGCCGTAGTCGGCGGGCCGCTTCTCCCTGAAGGACTGCCGTCACGCGACGGCAGTCCTTCGTGCGTTCAGAGGTCGCGCCCCGGCCTGAAGGCCGGTCAGCTCCCGATGGCGATCCTCGTGCCCGTTCTCGCAACGACCTTGCCGCTCTTGTCCTTGATGTCGGCGGGCCAGTTGATGGCGATCGTGCTGTCGCTCGTGGAGAACATCGCCATTTTCTGATGCTCGGTGTTCCCGACGGACACGGGCATCGACTGCTGTGCGCCCTTGCTCCTGTAGAAGGCGACGACCTTCTCGTACGAGTCGGGGGTCACGTACACCTTGTACGGGTAGTTCGGGTGTCCCGCGCTCGCCTCCTTGGACGCTGCCGCATCGTACGTCGCGCCCGGGTAGATCGGCACGGCAGCGAGGGTAAGTGCGGTCACGGCGGCGATGACGAAACGGGCGGCGGTGAACATCGGCAGCTACTCCGGAAATGAGGGAGACGGTCGAAGAACATGAACCCGGGCAGTTGCCAGCGCAATGATGACCCACACCTGCTCCGGCCGCACTTGCCCACGCGAAAGCCGCTCCTTATCGTTCCCCTCACATGGTGAGTACTCATCCCGTGAGGTAATGCGATGCCACGCCAGGCACTCGGACTGCTCCAGGGCACCGTCGATGTCCTGATCCTCAAGACGCTCAGCAGGAAGCCGCTCCACGGCTACGGCATCTCGGAGTTCATCGGCCAGCAAACCGGCGGCGAACTCTCCATCGAGGATGCCGCCCTGTATCAGGCCCTGCACCGGCTCGAGCGAAAAGGGCTCGTCGATTCGGAGTGGGGCGTCTCCGAGTCGAACCGTCGCGCACGCATCTACTCGATCACGTCGGATGGTCGCAAGCAGCTGCGCAGCGAAGTCGTCGAGCTTCGGCGGTACATGGCCGCGCTCTTCCGCGTGCTCGAGCCCGCGTAGCGCCGTCGCATGTCGCCGACGTTTCGCTTTCCGTTTCGCTCGCGGTCGAGAATCGCCTCCGAGGTGGACGAGGAGCTGGCGTCGCATCTCGCGATGGTGGCGGCCCGCCTCGAACAGGAAGGCTGGTCACCGCCGGATGCCGCCTCCGAAGCCCGCCGCCGCTTCGGGGATCTCGAGCTCACCAGAGAGTACTGCCGTTCCGAGGACTTCAGACGCGAGAAGGAGAAGAGCCGCATGATCGTGTTCGAGGAGCTCCGCCACGACGTGACGTACGCACTGCGCGCACTGCGCGCGTCACCAGGCTTCACGCTCATAGCGCTCGCCACACTGGCATTCGGCATCGGTGCGAACACCGCGGTCTTCAGCGTCGTGCGCGGCGTGCTGCTCGCGCCGCTGCCCTTTGCCACGCCCGATCGCATCGTGCGCGTCTGGGAGTCCAGCAAGACGCTGGGCATCCCGCAGGGAACGTTCTCCGAGCCGGATTTCCTCGACGTTCGTGCCGAGAGCCGTCTGGCCGAGAGCATCGGCGGCTATTTCTTCGCAGACAATCTGACGGGCGTCGATCTCACGCAGCGCGGCACGCCCGAACGGCTGTCCGCCGCGCTCGTGGCGCCCGGATTTTTCGAGACGCTGCGGCCGCGACCCCTCATCGGCCGCACACTCTCCGCCGACGAACATACGCCCGGACGCAATCACGTCGCCGTCATGGGCTACGGATTGTGGAAGCGTCGCTTCGCCGGCGACCCGCACATCGTCGGTCAGACGATCACGCTCAACGGGGACCCGTTCGTCGTGGTCGGCGTTCTGCCGCGGGAGTTCGCATATCCGGCGGCGCAGGAGCTGGATGTCTGGATTCCGCTCTCGTACTTCGGTCCGGACGCGATCGGCCGCGGTCGCGCCTCGCACTTCCTGTCGGTGATCGCTCGCCTGAGGCCCGGCGTCACGCCAGCGCAATTTCGGACCGAGATCTCGGCGATCACCAAACGCCTCTCCAGCAACTACGCGGAGAACTCGGGATGGGACGCCGCGAGCGTGGCGACCATTCGCGAGGCGATCGTGGGAGACGTGCGGCGTCCGCTGCTCGTGCTCGTGGCGGCGGTGGCGCTCGTGCTGCTCATCACGTGTGTCAACATCGCCTCGCTCCTGCTCGCGCGCGCGACCGCTCGCCAGCGCGAGCTGGCCGTGCGCGCCGCGCTGGGCGCGGGGCGCGGGCGCATCGTGCGCCAACTCCTCACCGAGAGCCTGACGGTTGCGTTGTTCGGAGGCGTGATGGGCGCGGCACTCGGCTATGTCGCCGTGCATGCACTCGTCGCGAGCGGCGGGGTCCAGCTCCCGCGCGGAGGCAACCTGCACGTGGATGGCGTGGTGCTCGCGTGCACGTTCCTCGTCTCGCTCGTGGCCGGCCTGCTGTTCGGCGCGCTACCCGCGATGCGCGCAGCGGGACCGGCGCTCGAGCACAAGCTGCGCACCGGCGCGCGAGGGTCGATGGGCGGCGGTGCGCGGGCGCGGCGGCTGCGCGGCGCGCTCGTGATCTGCCAGATCGCGCTCGCGGTGATTCTTGTTGCAGGCGCGGGGCTCGCGGCCAAGAGCTTCGCGCGCCTCCTTTCGGTGAACATGGGAATTCGCCCGGAGCACGCGCTCGTGGTCCGGATGTCCATCCCGCCCGAGTGGTCGGACAGCGTGCGCGGTCCCGCGTATTATGAAAACGTGCTCGACGCGATTCGAGCGTTGCCGGGCGTCGATGCCGCGGGATCGATTCGCGATTTGCCCACGCGCGGCAAGGGTGAGACGCCGCGCGCCTCTCAACTTGGCCTTCCTGTGGCGGATGCAGATGCCGATGCGATCATCCACATGCACCACATCAGTCCGGACTTCTTCAAGGCGATTGGCGCACAGCTGTTGAGCGGACGCGATTTTCAGCTGACGGATCGCCGCGGCGCTCCGATCGTGCTCATCGTGAACGAGGCGCTCGCGAAGCGGTACTGGCCCGGAGAGAATGCCGTGGGACAGGTACTGCACGCGGGCTCGACCGACTTGCAGATCGTCGGCGTCGTGGGAGACATACGCCAGGCCGGACCGGGTGAGCCGGCCGAGCCGACGATCTACATCCCTGCGCTGCAGAACTTGCGCTCGGGAATGAGCATCGTCGTGCGCGCGAAAGGCGACCCGATGCGCCTCGCCGGCGATGTCCGCAACGCGATCTGGTCCGTCGATCGCAATCAGGCGATCTCCGAGGTCACCACGATGGAGGACGTGCTCGGGAAAGCGGTGTCGCGCCAGAAGCTTCTCGCGTGGCTACTCGGAATCTTCGGCGTACTGGGACTGGTGCTCGGCGCGCTCGGCATCTATGGCCTGCTCTCGTTCGCCGTGACACAGCGCAAGCAGGAGATCGGCGTGCGCTCCGCACTCGGCGCTCCTGCGAGCTCGGTGATGCGAATGATCCTGGGCCAGGGGATGGCGCTCGCCTGCGGCGGTGTGATCATCGGCACGATCGCGGCCGCGCTGCTCACGCGCCAGCTGCGGGCGCAGCTCTACGGCATCACGCCGGGCGACCCGGGCACGTACGCCGAGGTGATCGTCGTGCTGCTCGGAACGGCGCTGATCGCGAGCTGGTCGCCGGCGCGGAAGGCGCTGGCGATCGATCCGGTGACGGCGATGCGACAGGAGTAGCGCGCTCTTGCATGCCGTTTGCGGCGAGCGATCTACTCCTCCCTCAACGTGATCGCCGGATCCACGCGCGCGGCGCGGCGCGCCGGAAGCCAGCTCGCGAGCAGCGCGACCAGCGCAAGAACGAGTGGAACGATCATCATCGTCGCGGGATCGTTCGCACCGACGTTGTACAGCCGCGACTCCAGATAGCGTCCCGCCGCCAGAGCACCCGCGACGCCAACCGCAACGGCGACGATCACCACTTCCAGTCCCGATCGGAGCACCATCAGAACCGCCTGGCCGCCGCGCGCGCCGAGCGCCATGCGGATGCCCACCTCACGCGTGCGCTGCGCGACGCTGAACGACATCACGCCGTATACGCCGATGACCGCGAGCACGATCGCCAGCGCAGCAAAGGCTCCGATGAGCCTGACGGACAGCTTCGTTGGCGCGAGGTCGCGTCGCACGAGTGCGCTCATCGTGCGAATCTTCCACACCGGTTGGTCGGGATCGACCGACCAGATGGCTTCGCGGAGTGCCTTGCCCATGGACTCCGGATCACCGACGGTGCGCATCGCCACGCTCGCGAATATTCCGGACACCTGCATCTTGTTCAGGTACAGCTGCGGCGAATCGTGCTCGGACAACGTCAGTTGCTTCACGCCGCCCACGACGCCCACCACTCGCACGATCTGGTCGGGCGGCCCGATCAGGCGCACGCTCTTTCCGACGGCCGGTTCGCCCGGCCACTCCTTCCTCGCGAACGCCTCGTTGACGATGGCGACGCGCTCGCTGCCAACCCGATCGTGCGAATCGAAGTCGCGTCCGGCGAGCTGCGGGATGCGCATGGTCCGGAAGTAGTCGTCGCTCGCGTTCGTGACTTGCGTAACGGGCTCGGCGCCTGCGGCCGGTTGTGCGTGACCCTCCGCAACGTAGCTGACCATGCCGTAATTGCCGCTCAGCGGAATCGCGTCGACGAGCGCGACGGAGGCCACGCCGCGTATCTCGCGCAGCCGCTCGAGCGCCGCCGACATGAAGAGCGTCACCTTCGCGCTGTCGTCGTACTTCGCCGACGGCAGCCGGAACTCGGCCGTCAACACGTTATCGGCGTTGAATCCGGTGTCGGCGTGCTGGAGCCGCACCAGCGAGCGCGTGAGCAGCCCGGCGAC
The DNA here is from genome assembly GCA_025929535.1 of Gemmatimonadaceae bacterium. Classification (GTDB taxonomy): domain Bacteria; phylum Gemmatimonadota; class Gemmatimonadetes; order Gemmatimonadales; family Gemmatimonadaceae; genus FEN-1250. The sequence goes on along the minus strand of JAICLZ010000052.1, from coordinate 4,500 downwards.
TGCAAGGAGGACGATGCAGAGCGACAGCTCCGCAGCCACGAGCACGTTTCGAGCGTTGAAGCGCCGCGCCGTCGCGCTCTCGGTGCGAGCGCGCAACGCGTCCTGCAGGTTGACGCGCGAGCCGAAGAGTGCGGCCGGCGCACCGAACATCAGCCCCGTCAACACCGCAATCGCGAAGGAGAACGCGAGCACCCACGCGTCGACGTGCACGGGGGTGGCGTCCGCGATCGGCAGGATGCCGACCAGCCCTTTCACCGCCCACGTGCCGAGCAGCACGCCGAGAACGCCTCCGGCGAGCGACAGCAACAGGCTCTCCACGATCACCTGAAAAGCCAGGCGCGCGCGATTCGCACCAAGCGCGGCGCGCAGGGAGATCTCCCGCGCGCGCGTGGACGCGCGAATCAACTGCAGGTTCGCGAGATTGACGCACACGATGAGCAGCACGGCCATCGCGGCACCGAACAGCACGAACAGCATGAAGCGCGAGTTGCCGACGAGCTGCTCCCTGAGATCGAGTACGCTCACGCTCGGCCGTGCGCCGCTCTGCGGATGCTCGCGTTGCAGATGCGCCTCGAGCGATGCGAGATCCTTTTGCCCATCGCTCGGCGCGAATCCGGACTTGAGCCGGCCGACGGCCCACACGGACGCGTTCGACCGATCGAACCATTCGCGACTCGGCGCCGACGTGACGGGCAGCCACAGCTCGGCTTCGAATGGATCGAGATAGTCCGCGGACGTCACGCCGATCACGACGTGCGGGCGGCCGTTCAGAACCATCGTCTTGCCAAGTGCGTCGCGGCGCCCGCCGAAACGCGCCATCCACGCGGCGTAGGACAACACGACCACCTGCTGCCCGGCGCCCAGCGTCGTTTCGTCGTCGGTGAACAGCCGCCCCGCCGCCGTCTTCGCACCGAGAAGTTTCAGGGTGGATGCAGTGACGAAGCTGCCGATGACGCGATCGGGCCGGTCGCCTCCCGTCAGATTGACGCTGATCGTGCGCACCACTCCGATGTCGGAGAAGGTGTGGTTGCGCTGGCGCAGGTCCACAATGTCCGGAAGCGACATGAGCATCTGCCTCTGCGCGTCGCTCGTTCCCCAGATGCTCACGAGCTGCTCCGGATGCGGATACGGAAGTGGCCGTAGGAGCAGCGCATTCACGAGCGTGAAGATCGCCGTGTTCGCGCCGATGCCGAGCATGAGCGTGCCGAGTGCGACCGCGGTGAATGCGGGACGCCGGATGAAGCCGCCGAGCGCGAATCGAACATCCTTCATCAAGGCATCCATGGTGATGCTCCTGATCCGCTGGGTGAGCGATGGCTCCGCTGACGCGACGCGGATGGGGCGAGGCGCGCCGCTGCGCAGTGACGAGAAGAGGCTTGCCAGCGCATCCGCGCTCAATCTCGCCATCACGCGCAGCTGTCCGAACGGATCGTCCCGGTAGCGGGGATCCAGGCGCGTATCGTCGATGAAGCGCGCGATGTCGTCGGCGTACTGCTCGCGCAGCTCGCGCGGATAGCAGTAGGCGAGCAGGCGCGATCGCCGTGTCGGCCGCGGATGATCGCTCATGCGGGCGACTGCAGCAGCGACTTCCGCCGAGCGAGCGCGACCACCGCATCGAGTCGCGCCACCTCGCGCACGAGCACGCGCCTGCCGAACGGAGTGAGTCGGTAGTAGCGGCGGCGCTCGTCACCGTCCTCTCGCCGCCGCGTCACCACCTCCTCCACCAGCTCCGCGCTCGTCATGCGGAGGATGGAGCCGTAGAGCGTGCCCGGACCCATGCGCACCTGCCCCTCGCTCATGGCCTCGACCTCCTGCGCGATCGCGTAGCCGTGCCGCTCCCCATCGGCCAGGGCGAGCAGGATGTGAAGCACGGCGGGCGTGAGCGGGAGGAGGCTCTCGGGAGTTTTTCTGGTCATCTGTGCCTGGGCCGGGATATATCCGCGGTGGATATATACATCCGTCACGGTAGTAGACACAAGCCCGACCTGCATCTCGAGGTTCACGGACGTGACGCGACAGGCTGCGGGGATGGGTGAAGTCGCCGCGCCCGCCGCCACGTTGATCCGCCCCTGAGCCGCCCGTCGGCCTGCGGCGCGCCTCGACTACGGCTTGCTGCGCAGCTCGAGTACCTGCTGCGGGTCGATGCGAATGATCGTGTAGACAATGCGCGGCGTCGTGATGTCGGCGAAACCGTGCGGAGTCTGCGGGGGAATGATCACGATATCGCCGGGAGCTACGCGATGCGTTGTTCCCCCCGCTATGGACTGCCCTGCGGAGCTCGGGCCGATTTCCGCAACGACTCGAGCGGCGGTCACGGGCTTTCCCGAGCGCAGCGCTCCGCCCGTGACTAGAACCCCTTCCCCCTCGATTATGTGATAGACCTCGGCGACGTCATCGTGGACCAGTGCATCGGGCAGCATGCGTCCCGTGACCCTGGTGCGACGAACCACGGCGATCCCGACGTTGTACTTCGACTCTATCGCTGCGACACGGAGTGGCGAATCTGAAAACGCGCCGGCGCTGTCCCTTTCAATCGCTGCGTTGATCTCGTTTGCGCCGACGAACGTGGCAGGCGTGGCGGCAGATCGAGTCGTTGCTTCATTCCTCGCCGAAGCCGTGGTCGATAGCGCTAGCGCGGCGGCTAATGCGAGCCACGTGGCCTTCATGCCCACTCTCCCTGTTGTCGTGACAGGTGTCCCGAGAAAAGCTTCAGCACATTGACGCTGACGGCGACTAGTCGCTCGAGCTGGCAGCACTCGGCAACTTCGCGACCACATCCTTGAGCAGCTCGATCTCGAGGTCCCTGGAATTGAAGTCGACCACTTCGACTCCGACGTTTCCGCTTCGACCGTACGCGGCGTTGGACATGTAGAATGCCTCGTCGCCGATTCCGGGTATCGCGTGCTGCGATTTCGAAGATTTGGCAAAAAGGTCGAACGTTTCCCTGGCGAGCGTCCGCAATTGGAAATCGCCTTCGCCCATGACGCTGTCCCCGACGACCCGCTTGTACTGAACATGGCACGTCCGGCCGGCCGGCATTTCCACGTTCTCGACGCGCTTGGTGAAGACATGCTTCGCGTTCTTCGCCTGGAGTGCCACTCGCTGACCCGATGCCATGCCGCGCCAGAGCAACTCCGAGACTTCACCGTCGGTCACGAGGCCACACGGATCAGGGAGGCTGGCGGCACCCCCGGCGCTCCGGGTGGTGGCCGCCGCATTCGTATTCGTGGATGCCGATTCGGCGTGCTTCTCGCCGCCGCATGCGAGAGTGCAAACAACCAGCGCTGCAGGTATTGCCTTCGAGTTGAGCATCGTCGTCTCCTGGAGCCGAGGTGCAAATGACCATGTGGCGCTTGCATCATCGAAATCGTACGTGACTCCGCCCACGGCGCCCGCAGGGCGTGTTGCCGGCTACTGCAACTAGGCTGCGTTGACGCGAGCATTGAGCGCAGCGAGGCGCGCCACGAGCGCGAGATGCACGGCGAAGCGGGCAAGGTTCGGCACGCGCGACGGCGAGACATCGTCGGTGTATGTGAGAGTCCGCGAGCGCATCTCGTACTGCACCGTCACGTACGAGAGCGTCGGACTGCTCACCGCACCCACGTCCGCGATCACGCCCGCCTCGTCGAGGCGGCGGCGTAACGACTCGTCGGCCATTCCGAATCCGAGCTCCCGGCCGCCTTGCCCGAAGGTTCCAGTGACGTGGAACTGGAGCCGCCAGTCCGCGGCGCCCGGCAGCTCCGGGATCGAGATGGAGAACGCGTTCATGCGCGACGACGTGGACGACGCATTGCCCGAGGATCCCACACTGCGCCGCGGATCGAAGGAGACCTGCACCGGCAGTCCTTCGTACGTACCCACGAGGCGCCCTCGCTCGACGTGCCCTCCGATGGCCGGCGCAAGCGGCGCGAGCAGGTAGCCGCTCCAGACGTTCCCGAGCGCGGTGCCCGCTCGCCCGATTCCGTAGAGCACCGGAAGCATGACGAGCACGATCAGGACACCGGGCATGATGCTGTCGGACGAGGACGCACTCATCGACGGTCTCCGGATCGCGGTGGAGCGGGAGTTGGGTTCCCCGGTGCATCTAGATCCATCCCTGCCTCGGAAGCATGAGGATGCCTGTTGTGCTGGCTGACCTGCGTGCTTCTCTAATAAGATAAGAAGCGCGAACGACGCTCGCGCAAATCCGGGGATCGCTCGTCGGGCCCGCCGCTCGTCCGCGTGTGAGGGGCCCGTCGCTTCCACCGCGGCCAATACTTAGGTATTTACAATAGTATTGCACGGCTGTAGGATTCCACGCGCAGACCGGATCACCCGAGCGTTTGGAAGGAGTGGGAAATGGCTCGATCCGCAGCCGCTGACGAAGTCTTTCACGCCTTGGCCAACCCGACTCGGCGAAAGGTCCTGGAGCGACTGTCGGCCGGACCAGCCACCGTCAGCGAGCTGGCGGCTCCGTTCGACATGCAACTCCCGTCGTTCGTGCAGCACCTCTCGGTGCTC
>JAICLZ010000120.1 GCA_025929535.1 Gemmatimonadaceae bacterium | reverse complement strand
ACTAGTGGACTGTAACAACTGATTCAGAACTGATCCGGCGCGATGGATCGAAGTATTTCCACTTCACGATCTTGGGTGCCTTGTTGTAGTGACGGATGTAGCGCATGAGCTTGCGCTTGAGGTCGGGCACTGAGGTGAACACCCCGCGGGAGATCACGTCGCGCTCGATCTTGGCGAACCATAGCTCGACCTGGTTGAGCCATGAGGAGTAGGTGGGAGTGAAATGCAGATGAACGTTGTGATGCTCAGCCAGAAACGCGTCGACGCGCTTGGTCTTGTGCGCCGAAAGGTTGTCGGCGATGACATGGATCTCTTTGCCTCTGGGCTGGTTCACGATGATGTCGGTCAGAAACGCCACGAACTCCGCCGACGTATGCCGGTCCGCCGTCTTGCCCAACACTTCTCCGGTCTTGGTATTGAACGCGGCGTACAGGGACAGCGTGCCGTGGCGGTAGTACTCGAAGCCGTGTCGTTCGGCGCGCCCCGGCGACAGCGGCAAGACCGGATCTTTGCGGTCAAGCGCTTGGATTGCCGTCTTCTCGTCTACGCAGAACACGGCCGCGTGCGCCGGCGGATTCAGGTACAGCCCGATGACGTCCGCGGCCTTCGCTTCGAACTCGGGATCGTTGGAGGCCAGGTATCCGTCAACTCGGTGCGGCTTCAGCGCGTGCTTCGTCCATACCCGCGACACCATCATGTGGCTTACCCCCATCGCCGCTCCCAATTTGCGTGTGCTCCATTGGGTCGATCCATCGGCGGGCTTGCGCTTCAAGGTCCATTCCAGGATCCGCGCCTCCAAGCGCGGCGTCAGCACCGTCGCGTTCTGGCCGCGATGCCGGCTGTACAACCCGGCCACGCGTTCGGCGGCAAAGCGCTTGCTCCAGCTATCGATGAAGCCTCGACTGCACGGCAAGCGATCACAAATGTCATCCCACGTATGGCCCTCAGCCAACAGCAGCACCAGTCGAGCGCGCCGCGCATCTTCTGCACGACCAGTGCGACTGGTCGCTTGTCTGGAGAGAGCCATTCGTTCCGTTTTGGTCAGACTGATGGCGTTCGGCATGAACACCATTATAGTCTATAAATGGTTGTTACAGTCCACTAGCAGCGCCGTCCGCAGGGCCTCGTTCGACGCGAGCACGGCCGTCTCCGCCGCGATCGTGCTGCTGCTCGCGGCACTCGTGCTGATGCCGCTGTTCTGGCTCGCGGTCACGAGTTTTTCGAACGACGCGAAGGCATTCACGCTCGCGCATTACCGGCAGCTCGTCGCCGATCCCGCATTTGCAAAGCCGCTATGGACCACGCTGTGGACGTCGGCCGCAGTCGGGCTCGGCTGCGTGGGCGCCGCCGCCCCGATGGCGTGGCTCGTTTCGCGCACCGACCTGCCGGGCAAGCGCACATGGCGAACGCTGATCCTCGCCTCGTTCGTCACGCCACCGTTCCTCGGCGCATTCGCGTGGGTGCTGCTCGGCGGACCCAACGCGGGCCTCATCAACCAGGCGTATTACGCGCTGCGCGGTGTGAAGCCGTTCGACGCCGCGCCGCTTGTCGACATCTTCTCGGCGTGGGGCATGGTGTTCGTGATGGCGCTCTACACGTTCCCCTACGTGTTCACGTTCGCCGCGAACGCGCTCGATGCAATACCGGGCGATCTCGAGGAGGCGTCGGCGATCCTCGGTGCACCACCATGGCGCACGGCGCTGCACATCACACTGCCGCTGGTGCTGCCGGCACTGCTCGGCGGCTTTCTCGTCGCGTTCCTGCAGGCGATGACGCTGTTCGGCACGCCGGCGATTCTCGCGCTGCCCGCGGGCGTCGACACGATGACGACCAAGATCTGGAGCCTGTTCCAGTTTCCTCCGCAGCTCGGGCTCGCGGCCGCTGCGTCGCTGCCGCTGCTCGTCATCACCGTCGTGCTGTTGCGCGCGCAGGCGGCGATCGTGGGCCGGCGCGGTTATTCGGTGATCGGCGGCAAGCGCGGCAGCGCGGGTCAGGCCGTGCGGCTTCGCGGCTTCACGGTGCCTGGCGTGGCGCTCTTCGTCTTCGTGCTCGGCTGCTCGATCTTCCTGCCGTACGGTGTGCTCGCACGTACCGCGTTCCTGCGCAACTGGTCGGCGCCGCTCGCCGGCAACCTGTCGCTCGAGCACTGGCGCTTCGTGTTTCTCGAGTTCAGCCAGACACGGCTCGCGCTCTTCAACACGTTCGTCCTCGGCGTGAGCGCGGCGACGGCGGGCACGATCCTGGTGACGCTCGTGGCGTATCTCAGCCTGCGCAGGCTCGTCCGGGGACATCGCTATCTTGCGTTTCTCGCGACGGCGCCGGTCGCCATTCCGGGCATCGTCCTCGCCGTCGGGCTGTTCCTGAGCTACACGCACCCGCCGCTGGTGCTGTACGGCACGCTGGCGATCATCTTCCTCGCTTACGTGACGAAGGAGCTGCCGGTCGGCTACCAGCAGGTCACGAGCTCGATTCGCGCCGTGCACCCCGAGCTCGAGGATGCAAGCCGGATCCTCGGCGCGACGCGATTGCGTGCCTTGTTCGACATCACGACGCCGCTGATCCGCAACGGCGTCATTGCGACGTGGATCTTCATCTTCATCGGCTCGATCCGCGAGCTGTCGGCGACGATCCTGCTCTTCACCGCACGCACGAAGACGATCTCCGTCACGATGTTTGACCTCCGCGAGAGCAACGACTGGGGACCGATCGCCGTGCTGTCGCTGACGATGCTCGCGATCACGTTCGTGCTGATCGCGGTGGTTCACCATTTCACCAATGCGAGACTTCGATGACGAATGGCCACCCTCTTCCCGTTCTTGGACTGATGCTGGGTGACGCGACCGGCATCGGGCCCGAGCAATGCGCGCGCATCCTTGCCGACAACAGGATGCAAGACACCGCACGGCTCCTGGTGGTTGGAGACGCGCGCGTGCTCGCGCTCGGAATGTGCGATGCGCGGGTCGACTTCGCATGGCGTCGCGTCGATGCACCCGAGGACGCCGCATGGGACGATCGGGCGGTGCCGCTCCTCGATCTGCACAATTTCGATCCGGCCAGCGTGCCGCGGGGCGTGATGTCGCCGGCATCGGGCAAGGCGAGCGGCGACACGCTGGCCGCGATGGTGGAGCTGGCACTTGCGCGACGCCTCGACGGCATCGTGTTCGCGCCGTTGAACAAGGCCGCGCTTCACGCCGGCGGATGGCGCTTCAACGACGAGCACCAGATGTTCGCGCATCTCACGCGCCACGTGGGCTACTTCGGCGAGATGAACGTGCTCGACGACCTCTGGACGTCGCGGGCGACGTCGCACGTGTCGCTGCGCGCGGCGCTCGATCAGCTGACGCCGGCACGCATCGATGCCGCCCTGACGCTTGCCGATGCGACGATGCGCGCGGCCGGCTTCACGACGCCGCGCATCGCCGTGGCCGCGCTCAATCCGCATGGCGGCGAAGGCGGTCTCTTCGGTCGCGATGAAATCGACATCATCGCGCCTGCCATTACGGCCGCCGCAAAGCGCGGCATTGCGTGCAAGGGTCCCTACCCCGCTGACACCGTGTTCCTCAAGGCGT
>JAICLZ010000073.1 GCA_025929535.1 Gemmatimonadaceae bacterium | reverse complement strand
GCAGCATCTTCTGAATCATCAGCGTATCTCCGATCATCCCCCACACGCTGATGGCGCATGCCCCACAGGCTCGCCCGCTCGAGATCTCCCTTGTCAGAAGGCTGTCGGCTGCCGCAACGGGCGTGTCACCGGCCATGAGCGCGGCCATCACGAGCCCCGGCGTCTTCTGGAATGCGAGGCCCTCGCGGAGGTGGCCGCGAATGGCCATCGCGCCGGAGATTCGTCTGCGCCGCGCAACGGAATCCACGACATGGAAATGGCTTTTGGCCGTGAGATACGGTCGCCCTACCCGCAGAACCGTCTCGGCGGAGTCGGGCCATTCGACCAGTGCCGGCGCCGCGCTCTGCAGCAGCTCCACCGACGCGGTGTCGAGTATGTGCTGAGTTTCCGGAGAGCTCGCGCGCGCCGGATCGGTGAGCCGTTCGACCAGGCGCATGCCGTCCGCCTGATCATCGGTCGGGTCCTGTGCGAGATACGCGAGGAGATAGCGACGCCCGTTCGGCGTGCCATATCGAAAGCCCATCTCGATGGGGTGGATGTATGCCGGAGTGAACGCCGAATCGAGCGCGATCGCACGATCGAAGGAGCGCATGACCTCCGATTCCGGCACGCCTACCTTGTCTCCCCAACCCCAGTGATATTCCGCGTCCCCGAGCGCATACCACATCTCCGGATCGTTCGCGTACCGCCGCACGCCCTCGTGGAGCGTCGCGAACAGCTGTTGCTGCGCGTCGAATGGCACCGCTCTCCCGGATGCGGCCAGCTGGGCAAACGCGCCGTTCGCCACGACGAGCAGGCTGTCCCGCGGAGAGAGACCGTGGTTGAACCTCGCTGCGCGCTGCAGGTACGCGACGGCCAGAGAGTCGTTCGCACCGCCCACCCAGCCGTGCGCCAGGCCGTCGTACATGAGCGCGATGCTGAAGGTCGAATCGCTCTCGATCGCGCGATCGTAGTTGGCGACCGCGGAATCCCACGCGCTCTGCCTGAAGTACTGCTGCCCCTGCAGAAATGCCTTGAGTGCCGTCAACGAGGTCGTGCCCACCGAGGACATCTGCGCGCCGCCCAGCGCGCGTGATTTTCCGAGCTCGCGAAGCAGCGCGATCGTGAGGGAGTCCGACAGGCGATCCATGCGCGACAGCGCGTCCCGGCGCTCCACCTCGCCGAGCACGCGACCCGAGCTCGCGTCGATCACCGATGCGGCTGCGCGCACCGAGTCGGCTCCCGATCGAATCAGGCTTCCAAACACCGCCAGGCGTGCACCGGTTGCCTTGCCGAGCGCGAGCGCCGATTGCTTGTCCGCACGACCCGTCCACCGCCGCACGATGACGGTCGGGGGCACAGTGCGTAGCGGGCCGGCGCCGTCGAGATTGCGCGACAGCACGTCGACCATCCCTTCGTGCCACAGCTTGAGGTCGGCGTCCACGACGTCGAACGGTGCCACCGCGACGAGATCCTGATCGAGCGGCAGCGCGCGCTCCCGCCGCGAGATGAGGATCCCCGCAACGATGAGCATGGCGATGACCGCCGCCCCGATGGCGACGAGCGATTCACGCGAGCGCCGCGCCTTCGCCGGCGCCGCCTCCAGCGCATCGCGAAACTCCTCGGCCGTGCGGAAGCGCTCGTCCGGTGTCTTCGCGAGCGCGCGCGCGATCGCGGCATTCACCGCTGGCGGCGTGTCGGCACGCAGCTTCGCCACTGGCGGCGCCGGCTCCGTGAGGTGCGCCACGATCATGCCCTGCACGGATCCACTGCCGCCGAACGGATGTTGCCCCGCCAGCATCTCGTAGCCCACGAGCCCGAGCGCGTAGATGTCCGCGCGCGCGTCGACGTGACTGTCTCCTGCAGCCTGTTCCGGCGACATGTACGTTGGCGTGCCCACCGAGATCCCGGTGCCGGTGATGTTTCCGGCCTCCGCTACGTTCGCCGTGCGCGCCGCCACGATCGCGCGCGCCACGCCGAAGTCCGCGAGCACAGCGTGTCCCTCCTCGAGCAGGATGTTTTCCGGCTTGATGTCGCGGTGGACGATCCCCTGCCGGTGCGCATACGCGAGCGCATCGGCAACCTCGATGAGAATCCGCACCGCGTCGCGCACGGGCAGCTTTCCGACGGCCTTGATCCGGTGGCGCAGCGACTCGCCGCGCACGAACGGCATCACGAACCAGAGGAGCCCATCTCCGGCGCCGGATGCGAGGATCGGCACGATGTGCGGATGCTGCAGCTGCGCCGCGACCTCGATCTCCTTCTTGAACCGCGCCGCGCTCACCTCGCTCGCCAGCTCCGGCGGCAGCACCTTGATCACGACCTGGCGATTCAGCGACCGCTCGGTCGCAACGAACAGCCGGCTCATCCCACCCCCACCCAGCTCACGCTCGAGCACGTATACGTCGCCGAGCGCCGCGTGAAGCTGTGCAGGAAGGAGCAGGTCGTTCACGAAGGAACCTCGTGTGGAAGCTCGCCTAAGATAATGCAGAGCGCCGAGGCACCGTGAGAGCACAGCCGACCCCCTCTCCGGCAGCCTTAACGAATGGCGTCGGCCAACGTCTGCTGGATAGTGGAGCACTCACGGAGGAGCACATGTTACACAGTTGGAAGGTCGCCCTGCTGGGCATCGCACTCGCAACCGCGCCGCTGGCCGCGTGCGCCAGCGCACCGGCCCGCTATGATCGCGTATACGTTCGCGAGGGACCACCGCCCGTGCGTCGCGAAGTCGTAGTCGAGCGACCGGGCCGCGACTATGTCTACATCCGCGGCCACTGGATCTACGGGCGGAATGGTGGCTACGCCTGGGTGCCCGGCCGCTGGATGCGCCCCGAAGGCCGCCGCCACTCCTGGGTGGACGGCCGCTGGGCACACGACCGCAACGGCTGGTACTACATCGAAGGCCGCTGGCGGTAGCGTGACGGGCGGCGCGTTTGGCTCGACTGCAACTGCTGCAGTTACATCAGTTGCCAGCCAAAGAAATCAACACTCCCCATGCGAGCCGCCCCGTCGCCGAGCCCCGTCACGATCCGTTTTCTCATCCGTTCGATCCGTTCCATTCGTCCTTCCAAAGCAGTTAGCGCTGAGCACTGCTTGCCTCTAGCCTGGAACGGCAACAGCCGCTCGGGCTGGCTCTTACATCTTGAGATATGGATGAACAAACGGATTGAAACGGATCGAACGGAGACGACAAACCCCCGCGATTCCCTTCATCACCGCGCGGGAGCAACGACACCCGATCCTTGACTGGAAACGGCAGGGGTGTAGAGCGCTTCAGTGACTTCGGTTGCCAACCAAAAAAGCACCGCTCCCCATGCGCACCGTGCCATCGCGGCGCACCGGTGTGATCCGTTTCTCATCCGTCAAATCCGTTCGATCCGTATGTCCAAAATGGTTGATGCCTGCATCGTGCGGCGAACTGAAGGCAAGATGCTCGAAGCCACGCGTACGCCCGCGCGCCGGGCTCGATGTCATTTGTCGGATGAGCTCTCGCCACGATCCGGCGGCCCCGCGGCGCGCTCGAGCTGCGCTCCCAACGTGCGCGGATCCGCCGTGGGCGCGTCGCACGCAAAGCTGCGGCACACGTACGCAGCCGCGTTGCCATCGATGAGACCGCGACCGCGCAGTAGCGGGATCGATCCATTCGATCCCGCAGCAAGAACGAGCGAAGGCAAATAGCGCGACGCCGTTTCGCGCACGAGGGCATCGAATCCCGGCTCGCCCTCCGTGCCCACGATCGCAACCTCCGTCGCGCCGTGCACCGCCAGTTCGGCGACGCCGAGCGCGTACCCGAAGGCCGAGGGATACCGCGCGAGCGGCTCGCCCAGCGATTCGAGCACCCACTTGCCGCGCTTGATGTCCACCTCGTTTCCCATCAGATCCCCCAGTCGCAAGAGCAGCTCTGCCGCGAGTGAATTGCCCGCCGGCACGGCGTTGTCGGTGAGCTCACGCGGCCTCGCGATCAGCGACTCGGCGTCATGCGCCGTGTCGAAGAAACCACTGATCGTGTCATCCCAGAACAAGCGGACGGTCGACTCGTTCAGCTCCCTCGCACGTGCGAGCCAGCGCTCGTCGAGCGTGAGCTCGTACAGCGAGAGCGCCGCGAGCGCCACCGCCGCGTAGTCCTCGAGGAAGCCCGCCCCCTTCGTCACGCCGTCCTTGTGCACGCGCATCACGCGTCCGTCGCGGACGAGCTGGAGAAAGAGGAAGTCGCCGTGTCGCACGGCCTCCGCTCGCCACCGTGCATCGTCGAACGCGCGTGCGCCGTCCGCGAGCGCGCGCACCATGAGCCCGTTCCAGCCCGCGAGAATCTTGTCGTCGCGCGCAGGATGCACGCGCGCCTCGCGCGCAGACCAGAGCGTGATGCGCGCGCTCGACGCGAGAGCCTCGAGCTCCTCGAGGGCGACCCCGTGCGTTTTCGCCACCTCCGCCGGTGAGCGCGGCACGTGCAGGATGTTCCGCCCCTCGAAATTGCCGCTCGTGCTCGCGCCCCAGAGCTCGCGCAGCACCGGGGCGTTCTCGAACAGCAGCGCATCGAGCTCCTCCGCGCTCCACACGTAGAACTTCCCCTCCTGGCCTTCGCTGTCCGCATCCAGCGACGAGTAGAACCCGCCGCTCGGCGCCGCCATCTCGCGGAGCGCCCAATCGAAGGTCTCGCGCGTCACGCGCTCGATCTCGGGGTCGCGCGTCACCTGCCAAAGGTGCACGCCCAATCGCGAGAGAAGCGCGTTGTCGTAGAGCATCTTCTCGAAGTGCGGCACGAGCCAGTGGTCGTCCACCGAGTAGCGATGGAAGCCGCCACCCACCTGATCGTAGATGCCGCCGCGCGCCATCTTCACGAGGGAATCGCGTGCGATCTCGAGCTCCCGCGGTGCGCCGTTCCGTTTCCAGTGGCGCAGCAGAAAATCCAGCGCCATGCTCTGCGGAAATTTCGGTGCGCCCTCGAAGCCGCCGTTGCGCGCATCGTAGCGAGCCGCGATCGCGCGCGCGGCCGAGTCGAGCTGCGCCGCGGTGAGCTCGCCCGCGCTCACCGCCGCCTGCTGCGCGGCCGCATACAGCCCGCGCACGCGCTTCGCCGTTTCCATCACATCGCCGTGCCGCGTGCGATACGCGTCCGCAACCGAGCGGAGCACGCGCACGAAGGAAAGCATTCCATAGCGATCCGTGGGCGGATAGTAGGTGCCCCCGTGGTACGGCACGCCTTCCGGCGTCAGAAACATCGTCATCGGCCACCCGCCCTGACCGGTCATCGCCTGTACTGCGCTCATGTAGATCGCATCGATGTCGGGGCGCTCCTCGCGATCCACCTTGATGTTGACGAACAGCTCGTTCATCAGCTGCGCCGTTGCGGGGTCCTCGAACGACTCGTGCGCCATGACGTGACACCAGTGGCACGCAGCGTAGCCGATACTGAGGAGGATCGGCTTGTCCTCCGCCCGTGCGCGGGCGAAGGCCGCCTCGCCCCATGGCTGCCAGTCCACCGGGTTGTTCGCGTGTTGAAGCAGATACGGGCTCGTTTCGCCCGCCAGCGCGTTCACGATTCGCGTCTCCATCGTTGAATGGTGAGAGCGAAAGCTACCATGCGCTTATCGTTCACCTCGATGCCTACGCACGAGTCCACGCATGAATCCGACCCGATCGCATGGCGCAACGCATGGCTCGTGCTCGCGGTCGCGATCGCCGTGCGCGTGGCGGCGGCGGCGCTCGTGCCGCTGGCGCCGGACGAGACGTACTACTGGGAATGGTCGCGCCGGCTTGCAGCCGGATACCTCGATCATCCGCCGGCCATCGCACTCTTCGTCCACGCGGGCACGCTCGTGCTCGGCGCGACGCGGCTGGGCGTGCGCATCGGCAGCGTGCTCGCCGGAGCGCTCGCGTCCGTCGTGCTCGTGCGCGCCTCACGCGCGCTCGGCGGCGACCGCGCGATGCTCCGCGCGGCGGCCATCATCGCGTGCATGCCCCTCGCGCAGATCGGGCTCGCGCTCGCCACCCCCGACGCACCGCTTCTCCTCTTCTGGTCGCTCGCGCTCGCTGCGCTCATCCCCGCGCTGCAAAGCGAGAGCACGACGCGCGAACGAGCGCTCGCCTGGGCGCTCCTCGGACTCGCGCTCGGCTGTGCACTCTCGAGCAAGTACACCGCGCTCCTCCTCGCTTCCGGCCTCGCCATAGCGCTCGTCGCGCAACGCGCGCTTCGGCCCGGGCTCGCGAGACCGGATGCATGCGTGGCGCTCGCGATCGCTCTGCTCGTCTTCGCGCCAAACGTGATGTGGAATGCGCGGCACGGCTGGGTGTCGTTCGACTATCAGTTCACGCACGGGCTCGTCGCACACCGCGGAACGGCGCTCCAACACGAGCTACGGCTGCTCGGCGCGCAGGTAGGGCTCGTCACTCCTCTGCTGCTCGCCATGCTCGGCGCTGCCGTGTACGAGGCGCTGCGGCTACGAAACGACCCGCTGCGCATCGCCTTCGCGATCATCGCGAGTGTCACCTGGCTGTTCTTCGTCGCGACTGCGCTGCGCGCCGCCGTCGAGCCCAACTGGCAGGCTCCCGCGTATCTCTCCGCCATCGTGCTCGCGGCATCTTCGCGCGCGCAACGATCCCGAGCCTTCTTCCGCACCGCGCTCACCCTCGCCGCGCTCACCACGCTCGTCATCTACGCGCATGCGATCGTTCCATTCGTGCCCGTGAATCCCGCGCTCGACCCGACGGAAGCCGGATTCGGATGGGGTACTCTCGCCTCGCGTGTGGATGCGGCACGAGCAGATGCGCCGCGCAACGTGACCGCGTGGATCGGCGGCGAGCGGTACCAGGAGGCATCGGAGCTCGCCTTCCACCTCCCGGATCATCCCGTGACCTTCGCAATCGATGTGCAGGGCAGGCCCAATCAGTACGACCTCTGGCCATCCTTCGCCTCGCGCGCGCGCGCGGGCGACCGCCTCGTGCTCGTGCTCGGCCTCTACACGCGCGCGCAGGATGATCCCGTGATCGCCGCGCTCACGCCGCACTTCGCGCACGTCTCCTTGCGAGAGGTCGTCGCACTGCGCCGCGGCTCGATCGTGCGCGCTTCGCGACGGATCTGGGTGCTCGACGGCTGGCGCGGTGGCTGGCCGCAAGAGCTCGCCCGCTGATACGCCCGCAAAACACGCTTGCGACTGCTGCGTATCCCTCGCGAACTTCCCTGTGCGAAGTACTTACCTCCCATTCACCGGACCACCCAATGCCGGCCACTCTCGCCAGCGATCTCGCGCGCTATCTCGACGACAACGATCGTCGCTTCCACGACGAGCTGTTCGACTTCCTGCGCATACCGAGCGTCAGCGCGCGATCCGAGTACGATGCCGACATGCAGCGCGCCGCGAAGTGGGTGTCCGACAACCTCCGCACCGCAGGTCTCGACACCGAGATCCTTTCCACGCCCGGTCACCCCGTAGTGCTCGGCGAATGGCGCAAGGCGCCCGCGGGGGCGCTGACGGTTCTCATCTATGGCCACTACGATGTGCAGCCCGCCGAGCCGCTCGAGCTGTGGACGTCGCCCCCCTTCGAGCCGGCGATGCGCAACGGGCGCATCTACGCGCGCGGCTCCGTCGACGACAAGGGCCAGCTGTTCGCGCACATGAAGGCACTCGAGGCTCACCTGGGTGCGCGCGGCCGGCTGCCCGTGAACATCATCGTGCTCGCCGAAGGGGAAGAAGAGGTGGGCAGCGACAACCTCGAGGCATTCGTGACGAAGCACGCGAAGCGACTCGCGTGCGACTACATCGTCATCTCCGATTCATCGATGTTCGCGCCCGGCCTGCCATCCATTCTTTCCTCGTTGCGCGGTCTCGCGTACTTCCAGATCGATCTCGAAGGTCCCGCGGGCGATCTTCACTCCGGAAGCTACGGCGGCGCGGTCGTGAACCCCGCGATGGCTCTGGCGCGCATTCTCGCCACCTTCTTCGACGCGAACGGCCACATCGCGATCCCGGGCTTCTACGACAAGGTTCGCGAGTGGGATCCGAAAATCCGTGCGCAGATCAAGGCGCTTCCGTTCGATGAAGCGAATTTCAAGAAGGAAGTCGGCGTGTCCGTACTTGGCGGCGAGGCCGGCTATTCGACGCTCGAGCGCCTCTGGTCGCGCCCGACGTGCGAGGTGAACGGACTTCTGAGTGGCTACACGGCGGAGGGATCGAAAACCGTCTTGCCATCGAAGGCGATGGCGAAAGTGAGCTGCCGGCTCGTTGCCGATCAGAATCCGGCGGAGATCGAGAGACTCGTGCGCGAGCACATCACGCGCGTGGCACCCGCCGGAGTGAAGGTCACGATCCAGATGCTTCACGGTGGCCAACCCTGGAGCGCGGAGCTCCAAGGACCTCTGTACGATGCGGCCAAGCGCGCGCTCAATGCCGCGTTCGGCCGCGACCCCGTGGTCATCGGCGAGGGCGGCTCCATTCCCGTCGTCAGCGACTTTCAGCGACTGCTCGGCGCGCCCGTCCTGCTCGTTGGCTTCGGCCTTCCGGGCGAGAATGCGCACGCGCCCGACGAATGGTTCGCGGACGAGAACTTCACCAAAGGGATGCGCGCGATGGCGAGTCTGTGGGACGAGATCGCCGCGGGCGCGCGCGCGTGAGCAGTCGCTAGAACTTCCACTCGCGGATCAGGAAGGCGCCGAACGTCGCCTCCGACCGAATCGGAACGTTCGTCGAGAGCGTGGGCTGGTTGACGATGTAGCGCGAGTCCACGCTCGCCTCGATGCGATAGCCCTTCGACAGCCGCCGCTGCACGACGAATCCGGGCGTGGTGCCCGACCCACGGATCTGCGTCGCGACGTAGGTCTGCCGGTCGACGTATTTTCCCGCCTCCACCTGCGTACCCGCGAGAATGGTCTGCACTCCGTATTTCTCGACTCCCTGGTCGGGTATCTCGGCCGGAGTGATCGTGAACACGTCGGCCCCGAGCGACCGCGCCGCGGTGGCCGCGAACTCGCGCGTCATCACTCCCAACGCGGTCGCCGTGAGCTGGCGCGTTGCCAGGGCCGCTGCGCTGCCCACGAGACCGCCGCTGGCGGAGCCACCGCCGGACGAGCTGCCGCCCGCCGAGCTCACGAGCGACGTGGATGACTGCCCGAAGGCGAGATAGCTCAGCAGATCGGATTGCGACAACGGCGGCTGCGCATCGCTGGAGAGTACGATCACCGGCTTTCGCGCGGTTCCGTTGATCGCGATGTTGATGTTCAACGCGGGCCGGCCGGTAGGCTGAATCGTGTACTGCGCGCCCAACTGCAGCAGCGGATTGACGTCAGGCGTGCCCGTGAAGATCGCCGTTCCCTGCGACAACACGAATCGCCGTCCGAGGAACTGATACTCTCCGCGCTCGGTGTTCACGACGCCATCCAGCGAGATACCCTCGTCTCCGGGACTCTTGACTATCGTGAGCGGTCCCTGCGTGTAGAACTCGACGTTCGCATCCGGCGACCGCGCCCACGTGTCACGCGCGACGCTCAGCCGAACGTCCATTTTCATATTGGCCATCATCGGCGATTCGGTGGTCACGATCTTCTGCATCGCGACATCCGATGTGTCCACCACGCCGAGCACCGCGGGATCATCCGTGCTCACCTGACGCGGACCGCTTCCATTCGGGATGTAGACCGTGCCGTGGACGATGCGCGCCCGGCCCGTCACCGAAACGCCGTCCAACGGCCCCTTCACGGCAATGTCGGCGTTCGCATGGAGCTCACCCATGTCGTTGTCGAGCACCGTGGCGTCTCTCGCGTCGAATCTCAGATCGAACTTTGGATTCGCTGGATTCTCGATGCCGATCGTGCCCGCAATCCGGAGCATTCCCTCCCCGGACTTCGCTCCGAGCGTATCGATGATGATCTCTTTCCCCGTCATGTGCATGAGCCCGCCCATGTCGCGCGCCGTCACGCCGAGCGCCGTGAGCTTGAACGTCGCGAAGTCGAGCCCGAGCTGCCCGAGGATCACCGGCTTTCTCCCCGTGCCGCGCGCCGCGATCGCACCGATGATGCGCCCATGCACATCCGACACCTGATCGGTGAATCGCGGCAGGGCATCGAGCGGAAGCGAGTCCGCCACGAAGTCCACCTTGAGCGGGCGGTCCAGCACACGCGGCGAGGTTGCTCCCGCGAGCGCCAGATTTATGGGCGCGTCCACGTCGATGTGCGCGAGCGGCTGCGCGCCATTGCGCACAATGTCCGCGTGCGACACGAGCTTCTCGTTCGCGTACTGAAAGCCGTCGCGCAGATCCGGGAGCGCGGCGCCGCGGTACGACGCATTCATCACGCTGAATGCTCCGCGAAGCTCCGGCGCGCGCTGCGTCCCTCCGAGCCTGGCCCGCAGGTCGATGGTTCCGGTGGCCGAGAGATCGCTCTCGGCGAGGCCAACGAGATTGCCGATCTCGAGACCGCGCACGTCGAGCTCGAAGCTCATGGGCCCGCTCACGGGCAGCGCGCCGTTGGCGTAGATGCGGCCCGCCGAGCGATTGCGCAGGTCGAGATCGTGAACGAGAATGCCCCGCTTTCCCCATTGCACGTACCCCGGCACGGCGGACACCCAGTGTGCCGTATCCAGCTGCAGCGACAGCGCGCGCCACCGCACCTGGTTGCTGTCGAGACTGAGCAGGAAGTCCGCGCCGGCGCGATACACGTAGCCCGAATCCTGGAACACCGCGAGCTCCACCGTGCCCGCTGGCTTCGAGTACGTCGCCAGGAGCGTCGCCGAGTCGAGTGCGAAACCGCTGGCGGAGAGAGAATCGAACGAGCCGCCCACGACGTACTTCATGCGCGGCGTCCCGCCATTGGCCACCGCATACTCCACACGTGCGCGATTCAGTCCACTCCCGCGCGCGATGATGTGCTCGGCCGAGAGTCTGCCGCGCACATCGAAGTCGCTGATCGTTCCGTGAACGATGCCCGCCGTGCGCACGGCGCCATCCACGGAATCGCGGCGCAGCGCACGCAGCGAATCGAGCTTGATCGGCGGCTGCGGGCGTCCCGTCGCCTGGAACGCGACCTCGTTGCGGCTCGCCTGACGCGCGGAATCGGCCCGGGCGCGCGCGAGCGCCGCCGCGAGAACAGCGGGGCGAATGGGCACGGTGCTGCTGTCCGGATTCGCGATCCAGCGCCGCAGCGCCGAGAGCGTATCCACGGACACGATGTATCTCAGATCGCCGGATCGTCCCGGCGCCGTCCCGATCTTGCCGTCCACGAAGAGCTGCGCGAATGGCGTGTGAACCGTGACGGAGTCCATCGTCGCCATCCCGCCATCCACCGCGACCCGAATGTTCGCAGAGTCGACGGAGAGACTGTCCACCGCGGAGTGCTGGACGTTGGCGGAGAACGCCGCCTGCATCGTCTTCGGATCGAAGCCGCGTCCCTTCGCGAGCGCGGTGGCGGTGAGCGACGTCACCGGCCCCCGCGAGGCGACGCTGCGCAGATTGAACAGCCGCAGGCGCGTGTCGAGATCGTATCCCTTCTGCGCGCTCTCGAGATCGAGCTTGCCCGTGGTCGCGAGCTCGCCGCCATCCGGGAGATGGAGATCGGCCGCGAGATCGAGCGCGTGCATCGAGCCGCCGAGGTGAACCGTTCCGCTCGCGGTGCCCCGCAGTCCGAGTGCGGGAGCGAATTTGCCGGCGGTGATGAGCGAGATCGGATCGAAGCGCATGTCCGCGGTCACGCCACGCTTGCCCGCGTCGATCACCTCGCCGTTGGCGACCATGCGCGTGAGCTCGCCCCCTTCGTGGAGCGCAAGATCGGCACGCGCGGTCATGCGTCCCGCGAGCGAGCCATCCACCATGACGGTGCCGGTGAGCACGCCACCGATCGGAAGCGAGGGATCGAACACGCGCGCGAGTCCCATCTGCAGCGGCGTGATCGTGATGCGCAGATCCTTCGCGCTGAATCCGCGGCTCCCCGAGCCCGCAACACCCACCACGAGCACGCGGCTCGTTCCCGATCGCGGATCCGCGAAGGCGACGTCGGCGTCGACGCGCATCGCCGCCGGCGTGCCCGCGAGCGTGGCGCGGCCCGTGATCAGCCCGCGGCGCGGGATCTTCACGGTGGGCACGAGCTGCTCTATCGTGCGCGTGTCGATCGAGTTGAACGAGAGCTGCGTGTCGTGCATGCGCAGCTCTCCGGCGCGCTGGCCCATGGCGAGACCGAGCTGGCCATGCAACGCTCCGCCCTGCACGGCAAGCTCGATGTTGCGCACCACGTAATCGCTCTCGCCCTTGTGGCGCAGTGCGGCGGTGAGATCCATCGAGCCGCCGCCGCTCGCGGGGAGATGCGGATACGCGAAACGGAGATCGGCGAGCGCCAGTGGCGATGCGTGAAAGCGTGCGTCGAGATCGCCGGAGTCGAGCATGTACGTGACGTCGCCGCGCAGCTGCGTGCCCGGGAGCGCGGCCGACAGCCCGCGGAACCAGAGCGAGTCCTTGGACATGTAGATCGTGCCGCGCATGTCCCGGATGTCCGCGTCCGGTGGATTGAACAGCGCCGCGATCGAGGCCAGCGAGCCCACCTGGAAGATGCGCGTGGTGCTGTCGGGATCGGCGAGGCGGATCCGCGGCAGCAAGGCGTTCAGCGTGCTGAATTCCATCACGCTCTGGTAGCCGCTGGGCACCTCGATCACACGCTGGCGCGCCTTCCCGGCGAGCGTGACGCGCACGATGCTGTCGCGCACCGCCCGCGGCAGCGAATCACCGGGTGTCCACGGCATGCGCACGAGAACGTGTCCGTCCGACATGCGCACGTTGTGCAGCGTGATCCACGAGCCGAAGCCGCGCGTCGTATCCTTCTTCGTCGTGTCGGCCGTTGCGAACAGCTTCGCGAAATTCCAGTCCTGCCCCGGCTTCTTGTCCAGCACCACCGACGGCTTGGTGACGCCGAGCGCGTCGATGATGATGTGCTTCGACAGGAAATTCCCGATCGAATACCGCGCCTGCACGAGCGGCGCCGAGAAGAACGGCGCGCCCGCGCTGTCGGTGATCGAGAGATCGTGGAGCGTGATGCCGCGTAGAAGATTTCCATCGACGCGCCCGATGCGCGTGACGCCATGGATGCTCTTGTTCATCGCGCTCACGGCGATCCGCCGCACGCGCTCACGCCCGAAGTCCGTGTTCGTGAGCCCCAGCACCGCTCCGATGATGAGCAGCGCGATGACGGCAATCGTGATTCCGGCGATCTTGAGGATCTTCCACATCAGAAGGCCTGTCCGATCGAGAGGTGGAGCGCGAGCCGGTTCAGCACTTTCTTGATCCCGCTGCCGCCCTCCACGGGGTTGTAGTTGCGAGGTGTTTTCAGCTGCACGAGGCTGTGCGACCCATCCGCCGCCACGACTTCGGTGATCACCGTGAGCGAATCCGTGAGTGATGGCCGTATGCCGAGGTCCACGCGGATCGGCCCCACAGGGGAGAGGTAGCGCACGCCGAAACCGGGTGTGAGCGCGCCCTTGCCATTGGCGATGATGGAGGAGCCGGTGCCCACGAACCCCGCATCGACGAACACGGCGCCCTGCAGGTTCTTCATCAGAAAGGGGAATCGATATTCGACGCTTCCTTCGATCAGCGTCGTGCCGCCCGTGGGAAGGGCGGTGAAGTCGTTCACGTTCACCGTGGAGGGATCGCACGTGCCGTTCGCAATCGATGCAGTCGTGCATCCGGTGGCGATCAGCTTCGCCGGATCCACGGTGAGGATGCGCGGCCCGAGCTGATTCTCGCCGTACCCGCGCACCGAGTTCGCGCCGCCCGCGTAGAAGCGCTTGCGCGGGTGCAGCACGTTGTCCAGCCCATCGAATCCCGGCGTGCCCGCGGATGACAGCGACCTCACCCAGCCGCCGCGCAGGTGCCCCGCGATCACCGCATGGCCGAGCGGGCGGTAGATCGTTCCGTCGGCGGTGGCGCGATTGTAACGGAAATCCGACAGCGTGTACTTCGACGCGTGCTCGAAGTCGGCGCGTGCGGTGTAGCCGTTCGTCGGATTGAGCGTCACGTCCGTGCGGTCCATGAAGTAGTCGAGCGCCAGCGGCGAGAGCGCCTTGCGATCGCGCAGCAGCCCGATCGTGGCGAGCTCGCAGACGCCGTAGTTCACGCAGAAATAGACGTCCCCGGCGTTCACCTGGGTGAGCTCGTAGCGATAGACGAGGCTGAGCGGCGATCGCGCCGTGACGTTGCGCGTGAACGAGAGACTCGCGCCGTATCCCTTGTCGATGTAGATGCCCGGCTGACTCGTCCGGTGCGAGAAGAGGCCGAGGCCAGCCGTGTTGCGCGGATCGCCGAGCCATCGCTGTGTGACATCGATGCTCGCCTGATAGTTCGGGCTGAGAAACCCGTTTCCCGAGGTACCCGGCAGCCCGTTGTCGGCGAGCACGTCGCGGAAGATCCCCGTGCCGTTGAGCGCGGGCGCGAGCAGGTTCGAGAAGACGAGATGCAGATCGAGCCGGCGCGCGTCTCCCAGCCAGTTGTAGTTCGTGAACTTTCCTTCGGTCTGGATGAAGTCGATCGTGCTGAAGCCGGCACTGAGCCGCGCACTGTGCAGGCGCGCTTCGGTGAGGTTGATGTCGATCAGCTTCGCACTGTCTCCTCGTGGCGGAAGAACGATCGTGGCGCGGCGGTACAGATTGGAGTTGTAGAGCGACTGCTGGCTCTGGATCACATCCTGGCGCTTGTAGATGTTCCCCGGCTGGAGTGTGACCATCTTCTTCGCGATGTCCGGCGAGAGCGCCGAATCGCCGTGGACGGTCACCGATTCGACCGTCGCGATCCAGCGCGGGTCGATCTTGATGCTCACGTCGGCCGTGCGCGCGCT
>JAICLZ010000084.1 GCA_025929535.1 Gemmatimonadaceae bacterium | reverse complement strand
TCCAGCGCCTCGGGCGACATCTGCAAGCGCATCTTTTCGTCGTAAATCTGCAGGATCGCCTTGCGATCCTCGTCCTCGGGGTAAGGAATGTGCAGGTGAAATTCGAAGCGGCCCGGGCGCAGCAGCGCGGGATCGAGCACATCTGGGCGGTACGTCGCCGCGATGAGAGTCACGCCTTCGTTGGACGCGAAGCCGTCCATCTCCACGAGCAGCTGGTTGAGCGTCTGCTCGCGCGCGTCGTGACCGCCGCCGAGTCCGGCGCCGCGGTGACGGCCCACGGCATCGATCTCGTCGATGAAGATGATGCACGGCGCGTGCGCCTTCCCCTGCTCGAAGAGATCGCGCACGCGGCTCGCGCCGACGCCCACGAACATCTCGACGAAGTCTGAGCCGGACATCGAGAAGAAGGGACGCCCCGCCTCGCCCGCGACCGCGCGCGCGAGGAGCGTCTTGCCCGTGCCCGGAGGACCAACGAGCAGTACGCCCTTGGGGAGGCGCCCGCCGAGCCGGGTGTACTTCTGCGGATCACGGAGGAACTCGATGATCTCCTCGAGCTCTTCCTTTGCTTCATCCGCGCCGGCGACGTCGGCGAACGTCACCTTCGGTGTGTCGCCCGTGAGCAGCTTCGCCTTGCTCTTGCCAAAGCTGAACGCCTTCGCACCGCCCGCCTGCATCTGGCGGAAGATGAAGAAGAACAGTCCTACGACGAACAGGAACGGCAGATACACGAGGAGCTGCCCCAGGATCGACACCTTCGCATCGGTGGCACTGATCTCGACGCCCTTCGCGCGCAGACGCTCGACCTCCTTGGGATCGTTGGCAACGGGCAGCCGCACCGA
The DNA here is from genome assembly GCA_025929535.1 of Gemmatimonadaceae bacterium. Taxonomy (GTDB): domain Bacteria; phylum Gemmatimonadota; class Gemmatimonadetes; order Gemmatimonadales; family Gemmatimonadaceae; genus FEN-1250. The sequence continues at coordinate 10,623 of JAICLZ010000084.1, read as the reverse complement.
GAAGTGCAGGACATCCTTTCCGGCCGCGACGTTCGGCACTTTGTGCTTGAAGTCGCCCGTGATGACCTTGCCTTCCTGGATCGAGATCTTCTGGATGTTGTCTTGATCCAGCTGCTGGCTGTACGTGGAGTAGTCGATCTCGGTCGTCTGGTCGCGTGCACCATTGACCTGCATGAAGACGATCGGGATCAGAATCACGATGATCCAGAGCGAGAGCGTCTTCGAGATCTTGCCCCAGCTAAAGTCGCGCTTCGGGGGAGGTGTGCGGTCAGCCATTACTGCAAGCTCGCGATATAAGGGAGATGGCGGAAATTCTCCGCATGATCCAATCCGTACCCAACCAGAAACTCGTGCGGCGCATCGAATCCCACGTACCGGACAGGATAACGGAGGTGCTCGGCAAGGTGCTTGTGGAGGAGTGCGCAGATCGCCAGTGATCGCGGACGCCGGACCGAGAGCAGGTCCATGAGCCGGCTGAGAGTTCGACCGGAGTCGACTATGTCCTCCACCAGGAGGATGTGGCGCCCTTCGAGCACCGTCTCCGGATCGTAGACCATGTGCACGTCGCCGCTGGATGTCGTATCCGAGCCGTAACTCGAGGCGACGAGGAAATCTACCTGGATGGGGCGGGTAATGTGTCGAACCAGGTCACCCAGAAATATAAAACTTCCCTTGAGCAGTCCCAAGACGAGCAAGTCGCCGTCGGGATAGTCCGCGCTGATTTGGGCGCCGAGCTCGCCCACGCGTGCGGCGATCGTCCCGGCCTCGTACGCGATGCGCTTGACCGCGCGACCGTCGAGTCGTGGATCAGCAATTCGTGCCGTCACCGCAGGCGCTCACAGTGATAGGTCACTACCGGCCGACCGGACCGGACAGAAGCCGCGGAGCTGCGGCGGACTCCAGGAACCCACACGATCTCGTCGCCAGCAAGCACCACCGGCCAGCTTCCACGGCTCGCAGCATCGATCCCCGCATCGCGGAGAAGTCCCTTGACGCGCCGTGCATCTCCTCCGGCGGGCACCATGCGATCGCCGGGACGCCACGTGCGCACCGTGAGTGCCTTGCCCACCGGCAGCTTCGCGCTCCATAACGAGACGACGTCTTCATCCCGCGCGTCGAAACGAAAACCGCCCACTTGCACTCCTGCCGAAAGCCCCAGTGTGCCGCTTGGCACCCCCCCGTCGATCCTGCGCACGATCAACACGCCCCGATGCGACACTGCCTCGAACCCGCCGGACAGCTGCATCCGCGCGCCACGCCTCTCCTCTGTGGTAAACGCGATGAGCCTCTCGGTTCCCCTTCGGTCGAGCGTCGCTCCCACGCGCGCGGCGACAGCCGGCCACAGCAGCGCAAGCCCTTCCGCATCATAGCGTAGCATGCTCTCACGAGCAATCAGAATCGACCCCCCGCGAAGCTCGAGATCGAGCTCCCGGTCGACGAAGCGCTCGATCTCGGCGCGGAGCGCGGCGGCACGCGTGCCGATGGAGAGGAGCTCGTTCGCAAGTGACGCTCTCGCGCGCGTGAGCGCAGGCAGCAGATCGTGTCGAACGCGGTTGCGGAGGTGGTTGGCGCGCGCGTTCGACGGGTCCTCCACCCACTCGAGGCGCGTACGCGCGGCGTAGGCGGCTACGTCCGCGCGCGATCGGGCGAGCAGCGGACGCAGCACGGCGTGGTCGCTTGCATTGCCGGCCTCGAGCGCCGCGAGCCCGCGCGCGCCCGCACCGCGCATCGCGCGCATGAGCACGGTCTCGATCTGATCGTCGCGCGTGTGCGCGGTGGCCACGTGGGCGCTGTGCTCGAGGGCGACCCGGCGGAGAAAGCTCCAGCGCTGCGTCCGCCAGTCGGCTTCGGTGCGGCCCGCCGTGGAGGCACGCGCGGCGATCACCCGCAGCCCGAGCTCACCGGCGACACGCGTGACGAGGGCCGCGGCGCGCGCCGAGTGCGCGCCCGTCGCATGATCGAAGCTCGCGATGCAGGCGATGTTGCCGCGCGCGCTCGCGGCCGCGGCGTGCATGAGCGACATCGAGTCGCGCCCGCCCGACACCGCGAGCACCGCCCGGCGCGCGCGCAACTGCTCTGCCACGTCCCCTTCCAGGGAATCGTCCATCCCGGAGTCTAACTCCACTGGCTCGCGCCTCGCGTGCACCATAGATTCCGCTCTGAACGTTCACTCGACGAGGAACTCGGTGGAAACACACGGCCCCCTGGGCGTCATTTGGGTAAGCGTTGGTCTCGTTTGCTTCTACATCGCGCTGATCTGGATCAATTCCCTGCTCGGCATGATGATCACGCCGCTATTCACCCTGCTGGGCAACTCCGTCTGGAACATGATCCGCAAGAAACGGGTGCCCCCCGCGCGCTGACACTTTTCATATCGAACTGTCGTATTAATGTGCGGGACGAGGCTTCGGTTTCGTCCCGCTCGTCCATCGTGGAGTCGGTGCGTTTTCGTCACGGTGCACACCGTCAAGGAGACACATGATCGGCATCGTTCTGCTCGTCATCATCGCCGTCGCAGCGTTCTGGTTCGTCGGCGTATACAATTCGCTCATCAGCCTCCGCAACCAGGTGTTCAACGCCTGGAAGCAGATCGATGTTCAGCTCAAGCGCCGGCACGATCTCATTCCGAATCTCGTCGAGACCGTGAAGGGCGCGATGAACTTCGAGAAGGGGACGCTCGAGTCGGTGATCGCCGCGCGCAACCAGGCAATCGCGGCGACGCAGAGCACCACCCAGCTTCCGTCGCCGCAGCAGGTGCAGGCAACGGCGGCGGCCGAGGGGCAGCTCTCGTCATCGCTGAGCAGGCTGTTCGCGGTAGTCGAGGCGTATCCCGATCTCAAGGCGACCGGCAACGTGGCGCAGCTGCAGGAGGAGCTCACGAGCACCGAGAACAAGATCGCGTTCGCCCGCCAGCTCTACAACGACCAGGCGACCGTCTACAACACGCGCCAGCAGCAGTTTCCCGGCAGCCTCGTGGCGGGCTTCGCGAGAGCGACCCCGGCGCAGCTCTGGGAGATCACCGATGCCTCGGAGCGTGAGGTCGTGAAGGTCGATCTCTCGCTGAACGCCGGGAAGTGACCGGGACGTGAGCGAGGACGTCAATCTCTTCGCGCAGCAGGAGGCCAATCGCCGGCACTCTCGATGGCTGGTGATTGGCTTCATCCTGTTTTTCGCGTGGCTGGGATTCGGCGGCGACTTCATTGCCTATCTCGCGACGGCGCACGCGCCGCCCGGGGCCTATCACCACGTCTTTCCATGGTTCGGCATCGTGCTCACCGCACTCGGCGCGGGGATGGCGAGGTATTCGTTCAGCACGGGGCCGGTGAACGTGCTCAAGTCCACGGGCGCGCGCGAGATCGTCGATGCGCAAACGCCCACCGAGAAGCAGCTCGTGAACGTGGTAGAGGAGATGTCGATCGCCTCCGGGATCACGAAGCCTCACGTCTGGCTGATAGACGATCCCGATCCGAACGCGTTCGCGACCGGTCACGACGAGAGCGATGCCAACATCGCGGTCACGCAGGGGCTGGTGGCGATCTGCTCGCGCGACGAGCTGCAGGCCGTGATCGGCCACGAGATGGGGCACATCAAGAATCTCGACGTGCGCCTGATGACGCTGCTCGCGGCGCTCGTTGGCGCGGTGACGCTGATAGCCGACGGCGCCGGCCGCGTGATGTTCAACGGCGGCTTTGGCCGGGGACGGCGGAGCAGCAACGATCGCGACAGCGGCGGCGGCTCCAGCCCGCTGGTGATCGTCCTCTTCATCGTGTGGGTCGTGAGCTGGATTCTGGCGCCCTTCATCACGCGGCTGCTCGCGCTGGGCGTGAGCCGCAAGCGCGAGTATCTCGCCGATGCGATGAGCGCGCAGTTCACGCGCAACCCGCTCGCGCTCGCGAGCGCGCTCACGAAGATCGAGAACGCCGCGGAGCCTACGCGGAGCATCAAGGGCGGCGCCGCTCACCTCTGCATCGCCGATCCGCTCGGCCGACCGCTCAATGGCGAGGAGGGACGCGTGGCGGAGCTCTTCGGTACGCATCCGCCCATGCCGACGCGAATCGCCCGGCTCAAGGAGATGGGCTACGAGCAGTCGCACCAGGCGCTCGCAGGAGCGCCGGTGACACAGGCGAGCGCGTAAGCGCACCACACAGGGCCGCCGCTCCGATGTGGAGCGGCGGCCCGGTGTTCTTCGTGCGGGTGTGCCTTACTTGTGCGCCAGGTGGAACTGCTCCGTTTCGGTGGAGCCCGCAAGCGCCGCCGTTGCCGACTGGCCGCTCGTGACGGCCATGAGCACCTGATCGAAGTAGCCCGTTCCCGCCTCGCGCTGGTGCTTCGTGGCCGTGTAGCCATCGGCCTCGCGCGCGAACTCCTCGTTCTGCAGCTCGACGTACGCGGGCATCCCTTCGGTGTTGTAGCGATGCGCGAGATCGAACGAGTAGTAGTTGATCATGTGCCAGCCGGCCAGCGTGATGAACTGGAACTTGTAGCCCATCGCGGCGAGCTCGCGCTGGAACTTCGCGATCGTGGTCGCGTCGAGATTGCGCGACCAGTTGAACGACGGCGAGCAGTTGTAGGCGAGCATCTTCCCCGGGAAATGTCCGTGCACCGACTCGGCGAACTTCTTCGCTTCGTTCAGGTCGGGCGTTCCCGTTTCGCACCAGAGCAGATCGGCATAGGGCGCGTACGCGAGCGCGCGTGCGGCCACGGCGTCCATCCCTTTCCGGATGTGGAAGTAGCCCTCCGTGGTGCGCTCGCCGGTGGTGAAGGCGCGATCGGCCTCATCGATGTCGCTCGTGATCAGCGTAGCCGCGAGGGCATCCGTGCGCGCCACGATCACCGTTGGCACATCGAGCACATCCGTTGCCAGACGCGCCGCGTTCAGCGTCCGCACGAACGACGCGGTAGGGATGAGCACCTTGCCGCCCATGTGTCCGCATTTCTTTTCGGCGGCGAGCTGGTCCTCGAAGTGAACACCGCTCGCACCGGCGTCGATCATCGACTTCATGAGCTCGAAGGCGTGGATCGGGCCGCCGAAGCCGGCCTCCGCGTCGGCCACGATCGGCACGAGCCAGTCGCGCTCCGTCTTCCCCTCACTCCACTCGATCTGGTCCGCCCGCATCAGCGCGTTGTTGAGTCTGCGCACGAGAGCGGGCACGCTGTTCGACGGATAGATGCTCTGATCGGGATACGTCTGAGCGGAGAGGTTGCCGTCGGCGGCAACCTGCCATCCGCTCATGTAGATGGCCTGGAGCCCCGCCTTCACCATCTGCACGGCCTGAGCGCCCGTGAGCGCTCCGAACGTGTGCACGTATTCCTTGCTGTGCAGCAGCTCCCACAGCTTCGCCGCTCCACGCTTTGCAAGCGAGAACTCGACTTTCACCGAGCCGCGGAGACGAACCACGTCCTCCGCGGTGTAGGTGCGCTCGATCCCGTTCCAGCGCGGGTCCTTGGCCCACCTCGATTCCAGCTGGCTCGCCTCGGCGGCGAAACTGACATTGCTCATCGCAAACTCCCTGTGGTTTCACCGGAGCGAATCCGGATGTCGTTGGCGGTGCTCCGCAGCGGCGCGGCTGTGGCATACTTGCAGCGAATCGTGCACTCGTGCGTTACTCACCGGGTGCGGGCAGGAAGTCTAAATCGCCCCGGCGCACTTTACCCTGTCCGGTCGGACAGGCCCGGGGGAGCGTCCGTCTGCTCCCAGGGTAGCATCCGATACGGATCATTCCACACCCGCTTCAACTGCTTTACTTCCGCATCCGCAACGCAATATTGGTTCTCGCCCTCAACTCCCAGGCCAAATCCATGCTAGCTGACACGATACTTGTCATCGACGACGAGCCACAGATTCGTCGCGTGGTGAAGAACGCGCTCGTGAACGAAGTCTCCTCCGTGCTCGAAGCCGGCGATGGTGCGCAGGGACTCGCGATGGCGAACGCGGAGCGGCCGACGCTGGTGGTGCTCGACCTCGGGCTGCCCGACATGGCCGGCATCGACGTGTGCCGCTCGCTGCGCTCGTGGTCCGCGGCGCCGATCGTCGTGCTTTCCGCCCGCCACTCCGACCAGGAAAAGGCGTCGCTGCTCGACTCGGGCGCCGATGACTACATCACCAAGCCGTTCAGCAATCTCGAGTTCGCGGCGCGCATTCGAGCGAATCTCCGTCGCGCGCAGGCATCGCAGATCGCGGCGTCGGTGCAGCCGATGCAGATCGGCTCACTCGTCGCGGATTTCACCGCGCGCGTGCTGCGGCGCGGCTCGGAAACGATCCATCTCACGCCCATCGAGTGGGAGCTGCTGCGCACGTTCGCGACGCAGGCCGGACGCACGCTCACGCACCAGCAGATCTTCAACGCCGTCTGGGGCCGCGCGTTCGGGGATCCGCAGCAGTATCTCCGCGTGCACGTCGCGAATCTGCGCCGCAAGATCGAAACGGATCCGGTGCGGCCGCAGCTCATCGTCACCGAGCCCGGAGTCGGATACCGCTTCGAGCTGCCGCGCTGAATGCCGCAAGTGGCCGAACGCCGATGGACGTCGGCGCTCGTCTGGACGGCACTCTTCCTGTTCGCCACGTACATCATGGCGGGTGTGCAGGGAGAGATCACGGAGGCGCACGTTGCGCTCGTGTACCTCCTCGTCATTCTCGGTGGCAGCTCCGGCGGCGGACGCGCCCTCGGCTTTACCCTTGCGGCGCTCGCGTTCGTCGCGATCGATTTCTACTTCCAGCCTCCGTACGGCCGCTTCGAGATCTCGAAGCGGCCCGACTGGCTGGTGCTGATCGCCTTCATGGCCACGGCACTCGTGGCGACCCAGCTCCTCGCGCGCGCGAACGAGAAAGCTCGTGAGGCGAGCCGGCGCGCGGAGGAGATCGACCGGCTCGCCGCCCTCGGCGCGGAGACGCTGAGCACCGGAAGCGCATCGCACGCGCTCACCGCGATAGCGACGGTCGTGCGCGATACGATCGGCACGGATGCCTGCGAGATCTGGGTGCGGGACGGGGACATGAAGAAGCCGGAGCTCGCTGCGCGCGCGGGCGAGGGACCGGTGGGCACGCCGCCCGAGGCGTTCGCCGGCGTGGAGAATCCGGATCCACGCACGATCCTCGTGCCGCTCGAGGTGCATGCGCGCTCGGTGGGAATGCTCTCCCTCCGGCATCACGAGGCGATCGCGCTCGATGCGGGTGCACGACGCTTCCTTTCCGCACTTGCATACTACGCCGCGCTCGGCCTCGAGCGCGTGCGGCTGGTGGCGGAAGCGGAGCGCGCGGAGGCGCTGCGCGAGGCGGACCGGCTCAAGGATGCGCTGCTCGCGTCGGTGTCGCACGACCTGCGCACGCCGCTGACGACGATCAAGGCGCTCGCGCACGACATTGCGGGCGACGGCGACGAACGCGCCGCGACGATCGAGCAGCAGGCGGACAGGCTCAATCGCATGGTGGCCGACCTGCTCGATCTTTCACGGCTGAACGCGGGCGAACTCCCCGTGCGCGCGGAACTGAACGCGGCCGAGGATGTGGTGGGCGCGGCGATCCAGCAGGTCTCGGGAGCATTCGGAGGTCGCGAGCTGCGCACGTCGATCGCGTGGTCGGAGCCCGTGCTCGTGGGCCGCTTCGACTTCGTGCACGCGCTGCGCATTCTCGTGAATCTGCTGGAGAACGCACACAAGTATTCACCACGCACGCAGCCGGTGGACATCGAGCTCTCGCGCGCGGGCAACATGATCGAGATCTCGGTGGCGGATCGCGGTCCCGGCGTACCCGCGGCGGAACGGGAGCGCATTTTCGAGCCCTTCTATCGCCCGGAACGCAGCACGCCGGACGCAGGGAGTGCGGGGCTCGGACTCTCGATCGCGCTGCGCCTCGCGATGGCGCAAGGCGGCACGCTGACGTATCAGGATCGCGAGGGCGGCGGGAGCGTCTTCAGGCTCGGGCTGCCGGCGGTTGCGGATGCGGCGATGGATGCGCTCGCGGGGTAGCGCGAGTGCGTCAGCGCTCGTTGACCGCTAGTTCTTGTGGCGGTAGATGATTCTGCCGCGGGTGAGGTCGTAGGGAGAGACCTCGATGCGCACGCGGTCGCCCGCGAGCACGCGGATGCGGAACCGGCGCATGTTGCCGCCCAGGGTAGTGAGCACGTTGTGCTGCTCGTTCACGGCCACGCGGAACGTTGCGTTGGGCAACACTTCCATGACCGTCCCCTCGAGCTCGATCGCGTCTTGCTTCGACATGGCAGTGGTCGCGACTAGCGCGCTTTGCGCTCTGCCCGCGCGCTACGCTGCCGCGCCGCGACGGCTTTCTTCTGCCGGGCTTCGCTGGGCTTCACGTAAAAGCGCTTCTTGCGAACATCCTTCAACACGCCTGCGCGAATCACTTTGCGCTGGAACTGCTTGAGCGCCCAGTCGAGCCGGTCGTTCTCGCCGATGATCACTTCAACCACGTGAGATCCTCATCAAAAGGGTACTGGAGACAAGCTTGAAGCATAGTGCGCCACGGTAGGTAAGGCAATGACGCGCCAATGGATGCGAAGTTTACAAACTGCCCGAACGATCAACCGCGGAACGCCGAGCCGCCGCCCCGCCCCGAGCCACCCTGACCTCGTCCGCCATGCCCCCCGCCCGAACGCCGGCTCCCGCCGCCGGACGGGCGTCGCGGAGCACCGCCCGCACCCTGCCCGTCTCCCCTAGCCGGGGCCGAGGGCCCGCGCGAGGGGTGCGGACGCGGCGGCGGCGTGCTACTCCCCGCGGCTGCGCCTCCGTTCCGGCGCTCCAGCTTGGCCTTCGCGCGCGCGCGATCGTCCGCCTTGCGGCTCCGGATCGCAGCGATCCGCTCGCCGATCGGCACCTCGAAGCGCTCCACCGGCCGCTGCTTGTAGTCGAAGTCGGGGAGCACGACCCGCGGCAGCCGTTTGCCAACGGCACGCTCGATCGCGCCCAGGTCGCGCTCCTCTTCCGGCGACACGAAGGTGTACGCCTCGCCCGTGAGCTCGGCGCGCGCCGTCCGGCCCACCCGATGAATGTAGTCTTCCGGCATCGCGGGCACGTCGAAGTTGATGACGTGGTCCAGCGCCTCGACGTCGATGCCGCGGGCCGCGATGTCCGTTGCGACGAGCACGCGATAGCGCCCCGACTTGAAGCCCTCGAGCGCATCGGTGCGCTGCGACTGCGAGCGGTTGCCGTGGATGCGCGCGACGGAGATGCCGGCCTTCTCGCAGCTCTCGAACAGCCGGTTCGCGCGATGCTTCGTGCGCGTGAACACGATCGCGTTGCCGATCGCGTTGCGGCCGAGCAGCTCGCGGAGCAGCGCCGGCTTCGCCTCCTGCGACACCGGATACACGGCCTGCGTGATCCCGACCGCGGGCTGCGAGCGGCGTTCGAGATTGATCGTGACCGGCGCGTGCAGCATCTCCTTCGTGAGCGTCACGATCGGAGCGGGCATCGTCGCCGAGAAGAAGAGCGTCTGGTGCTTCGCGGGCAGATGCTTGAGCACGCGGCGGATGTCGGGAAGGAATCCCATGTCGAGCATCCGGTCCGCCTCATCGAGCACGAGCACCTCGAGCTTGTCCAGCTTCGCGTACGGATGACGGAAGTGATCGAGCAGGCGTCCCGGAGTGGCGATCAGGATGTCGACGCCGCTGCGAAAGGCATGCTCCTGCGGCCCCAGGCCCACGCCGCCGAACACGGCGGCGCCCGAGATGGGCGTGTGCGTCGCGAGCTCGCCGAGGTGCTGCTCGATCTGCGCCGCGAGCTCACGCGTGGGCGTGAGCACGAGGGCGCGCGTGACTCCGCGCGTCTTGCCCATGATGCGGTGCATGATCGGCAGAAGAAATGCGGCGGTCTTGCCGCTTCCCGTCATCGCGCACGCGAGTACATCGCGGCCTTCGAGTGCGGGCGGAATTGCGTCGTGCTGAATCGGCGTTGGGCGAGTGAAGCCGAGCTCTTTCACGCTGCGCACGAGAGCAGCGTCGAGACCGAGTGCCGAGAAGGACATCATGGAAGCTTAACGGAGCCCGGTGATCGCTGACAGTGCGCAGGTGCAACGCAACTCGCGCGCGCGACATGACAGCGCGCGCACTTTCGAGTATGCTATGCACTCACGCGCATCACACCGGAGCCATCGATGAAGCCTGCCACCCGCCTGACCGTGTTCGCGATCGTCGTGCTCGCCGCCTTCCTGTTGTGGTCCACCCTCGCGGCGCAGAAGGCCAAGTGCAACGTGTGCGTGAGCTATCGCGGCGCGCAAAACTGCGCGCACGCCTCCGCCGCGTCGGAAAAGGAAGCGGCCAGGTCCGCGCAGACCACCGCCTGCGGCCCGATCGCGCGCGGGATGGCCGAATCGATCGAGTGCGACAACGTTCCGCCGGCGAGCGTGGACTGCACGACGTGATCGCGCTCGCTCAATATCTGAGCGTGCTCCTGTAGTCCCGCTCGCCGGGGCCGATGTAGATCTGTCGCGGCCGCGCGATCTTCTGCTCCTTGTCGAGGAGCATCTCCTCCCACTGCGCGAGCCATCCCGCCGTGCGCGCGATCGCGAACAGCACCGTGAAGAAGTCCATGGGGAACTTCATCGAGCGGTAGATCATCCCCGTGTAGAAGTCGACGTTGGGGTAGAGCTTGCGCGAGATGAAGTAGTCGTCCGAG
>JAICLZ010000093.1 GCA_025929535.1 Gemmatimonadaceae bacterium | reverse complement strand
CCGGCCCTCCGGCGCTGGCATTCATGGGCTTCCTCCTCGCCGCGCTCCTCGTGTTCGCCATGCTGATTGGCGCCGCGTTGCTGCTACGCCGCCGTCGCGAGTACCACACGCGACTGATGCTGCTCTCCTGCTTCTTCATGGTCGGGCCGGCACTGGCCCGCATTCCGTTTGAACAATTCCCCGTCGTGGCGTTTCTGAAAACCGGCGGTCCGGCCGGCCTGTTTGGGCTGGATCTGCTCCCGGTCTATGCATGTGTCGCGTGGGACACCTGGCGCCATCGCAGGCTGCACCCGGCCTTTGCGATCGGCGTGCCCCTGCTCGCCGCGTTGGACATGCCGTTCATCTGGCACTTTCTGTCCACGCCCATCTGGACGCACTTCGCAACCTGGCTGGTGAGCTGGGTCGCCTGACGCGCAGTCGCAGAAAAGCGGCGGACGAAAAAGAGCGCCCGAAGACATCTGGATGGACAATCCGGAGACGACGCTCGCTGATCTTCGACACTCCTTCAGCTCAAACCTCACGAGGAGTGTGCCATGCGCAAAATCCCCTCCCTGCTTGGAGCGTCCATTGCGCTCTTGTCCGGAGCAACGGCGACCGTGCTCGGACAAGCTGCTCCGACGGATGCTTCGTGCCAGCCCGTGCGAGCCGCCTTGAACGCGCTTGCCCATGCCGACCGCGTCCGGATGTCCATGACGACTTTCAACGGCAAACCAGTCTCCATTGAACACATATATGTCGGAGACACGCTCTATTCCGGAACTACCTCACGACACACAAAGACCCCGCTGACGGTGGCAGAACGGGTGCAAGCCGACGTGGAGAGGGGCTTGACCCTCAGCACCTGTCAGGTGATCGGTCGCGAGTCCGTGCATGGCGAGAACGCGAGCCTGTTCGAGGCACACGTAGAATCCAAAAATCCGAAAGCACAGAGTCACGACAAACTCTGGATCGCTACCAGGAGCGGCCTCCCCCTCCGCTGGGACGTGGACCGGGCAAAAGGGCAATTCGCTGCCAGCGGCTCGACTTTCTTCAGCTACGGTGCCGACGTTCGAGCACCCGCCAACTGAGCCCTCTCTCGCAACCCAATCCGGGATCCGACCTATGACGATTTCCATCATTCATGCCATCGGTGCGGTGAGTCTCGCACTCGCGACAGCAGCAGCCCGGCCCACGTGCAGCAAGGACAGCAGTGCCTCCGCATCGACGAACAGCGCGGCGAACGCCACTGCCACCTCGACATCCGCGTCGGGTCCGGCCGCGACTGCCGGACCGGGACTCCCGGCGGATTTCCCGCTCGCACCCGGCTTGAGCGCCTGCAAGCCGATCGTGGTGGGCGGGCAGATCATCTGCCAATGGCACGGAGTGGATGGGCACACGATCTACACCTTTTACCACGAGGCACTCCCAAAGGCGGGTTACACGCTGCTTCCCGGCGCGCAGGAGGTGACGACGCCACACTATATGGGCGCGATCGGCTTCAAAAAAGGCAGCGCGCAAGGCGCCGTGTCTATCGCTGGAGGCGATCTCACGATTCAATACCTCCCGCACGAGTAACGCATGCTTATCAACGTCTCAGCACGACCACCATGATGTGATCGCCGTTGCCGCGCATCGGCTTCCCCCGTACCTTCGGGAAGCCTATGCTCCGACTGCGTCTTCTTGGCTCCCGGGAGCTCGAGCGAGCTGACCAGACTGACGCGAGCGCGGTGTTCGCCCAGCCCAAGCGCTTCGCGCTGCTCGCGTACATGGCCTGTCGCGCCGACCGATTCCATCGACGCGACACGCTGCTCGCGGTCTTCTGGCCCGAGCTCGACACCTTCGCGGCGCGCCGAGCGTTGAGAAACTCGCTTTACCATCTACGACTCGCGCTCGGCGAGGACGTTTTCATCGCGCGCGGCGACGACGAGTTGATGATCGATCGCGCCAAGCTCTGGTGCGATGTTCCAGCGTTGGGCGAAGCGCTTGCCGCCGCACGGTACGACGAAGCGGTCGCGCTCTATCGCGGCGATTTGCTCGAAGGCGTCCACGTGAGCGGCGTCGGCGAAGAGTTCGAGGACTGGCTCGTGCGGGAACGCGCACAGGCGCTCGAGCGCGTGCTGCGCGCCCTCGAGCATCTCGGTCACGCGTACGAGACTACGGGACGTCTGGCCGATGCGGCCCAGGCGGCGGTGCGCGCGACGCAGCTCGCTCCCTTCGACGAGGCGTGCGTGCGACGCGCAGTCGCCGCGCTCCATGCGAGCGGCGATCGCGGCGGCGCGTTCTCCCTCTTTGATAATTACGTGCGCAAGCTCGCCTCCGAGTTCGACGCGGCTCCCGACTCCGAGACAGTCGCCCTCGTCGATCGCCTGCGAGCAGGAGCCGAGCCGATCCCGCTCGCCGTTTCCTCTCCCGCACCCCTTGCGCTGGCGGCACCGACGCCGGCGATCGAGTCCGCGCCCGCGCCGCCGCCCGCACCTCCGCCCACTCGCGCGCATCGCTCTCGCACACCACGCTACGCCGCGCTCGCAGCCGCGCTCCTCCTCGCCTCCGGCGCACTGTACGTCCTTGCGCGCCCCCACTCGCAACCAACGTCGCGCCGGCGCGTGATCGTGGCAGTCTTCGCCAATCGCACCGGCGACGCGAGCCTCGATCCGATCGCGGACATGATGATCGACTGGGTCACTCGAAGTCTGCTCTCCGAGCGCGCCGTGGACGTCGTCGATCCGCGCGCGCTGTACGCGCGAGGACGTGATTCGACGGGTCAACCGGTGGATGCGGTGACTCTCGCACGCCGCAACGGCGCGGACATCACGATCGACGGGAGCTACTATCGCTCGGGAGATTCCCTCACTTTCACTGCAAATCTGCTCGATGCACAGGGCAAGGTGCTGCGCAGCGTGGGCCCGTTGTCGACGGCGCTGTCGAATCCGACCGCGGGCGTCGAAGCGACGCGCGCCCGCGTGATGATGTCACTGGCGTCGGTCATCGATCCTCGTCTCGCCGTAGCGTGGCGCGCCGGCCGAGACCCCCCGGCGTACGAGGCCTATCTCCCATACATGAAGGGGCTCGACGAATTCTGGTCAGGCCAGCTCTGGCGAGCGGAATCGTCGTTCGCGCTCGCGGCGCGCAGGGATTCCGGCTTCGACGCGGCAGCCATCGCGCTCGCCACCACGGCCTCCAACAACGCGGAGTGCCGCACGGTCGATTCGCTCGACCAGGCGCTGTCGGCGCGACGACGCGCCCTCGGAAGGGTCGACTACCTCACGCTCCGCATTGCCATCGCTCACTGTCATGGCCACAACGATGAGATGTATCGGCTCGACGTACAGCGAGCGCGCCTCGTCTCCGCCACGTCGCCCTACCAGATCTCGGCTGCCAGCGCCGCCATGTGGGCCAATCATCCTGCGCAAGCAGCCAGTCTGCTCGAGCGGATCGACCCGTCCGTCGATCTCGATTGGATGCCGGATGCCAACCGTCCGGACTATTGGGGCAACCTGCTCAATGCATACCATCTGCTCGGCAAGCACGGGGAGGAGCTGGCGGCAACACGTCGTCTCGAGCGCGCCGATGACCTGAACGGGATGATGCTTCGCGCCGAGGCGCTCGCCGGCCTCGGCCGCGGCAGCGATGCGCTGCGCGTGATGGATTCGTCGCTCGCCCGTCCGTGGGAGCCCGATCTCTCGAACGGCATGGCGCCGAACATGGACGGGCGCGAGCAATACCGATCGTCCGCAGCGTGGGTCGTCCTGTGGACGATGCGCGAGCTCGACGTTCATGGAAATGTGGGTGCCGCTCGGATTGCCGCGGCCCATGGCGCGGCGTGGTGCGATCGCCAGCCCGCGCACGATCGGCGCGCACCCGAAATTCGGTACTTCGAGGCACTGTTCCTGGAGGAATCCGGAGCGTTCGATCGCGCGCAGACGATCATGCGCTCACTGGTGGAAGAGGATTCATCGAGCGTCGATTTTCGCGGAATCATGGCCGGCCTGGCCGCCGAGCGAGGGGACACTGCGACGGCGCTGCGTCTCGATGCGTGGCTGGCGCGACGGACGGCCGACTTTGACTTTTGGGGCCCGACGTACTACCGCGCCCGCGTCGCGACGATACTCGGCCACCCCGACGCGGCCGTCGCGCTCGTGCGAACGAGCATGGAGCGCGGAGCATGGCCGATGTGGATTCACATCGATCCGATTCTTCACCGCCTCACTTCTCGAGCCGACTACCGCGCGGTGACCTTCCCGCGGGGATAGTCCGGAGACGGACGGACCGACACGACGAAGACGACATCCTCGTAACATGGCCGCCTCACCATTCCGGGGGCCGAGCCATGCCAAGCCGTACTATGATGTTGTCCGTCACGCTCGTCGTTGCGATTGCTGCGTGCAAGAAATCCGAGGACGAACGGTCGACGGGCGCAGCCGCAGTGGCCAGCCTGATGGCGAACAGGGGCAACGATCCGTGCGTCTATCTCGCCTCCACGGAAGCCGAGGCGTACGTCGGCCCTCTCGCGACTCCCCCGTTCCGATTCGACGAATCGACCGGTGCTCCGGACGTCGAGGGGCGTCACTGCATGTATCGCGGTCGCAATGGGCGCGAGATCATGGTCGACGTGCTCGCCGGCGGAGCGCGGATGACTGCTGCGGTGACTGCGGGCGTGCCGCGCGTCATGGGACGCATGCTCAAGGCGACAGGGCACGGGGATCTGCAGGGCGTGCCCGCGTCCATCACGCAACAGGGACAACAGGGTCCCTGGGACAACGCCCAATGGATGCCGGTGATTGGAACGCTGCAGGCGGTGAAGGGCGACAGCGGCGTAGTCATCGACGTACTCGCGTCGAATGCGGGTGAGCAGGGCGCGTATGCGCTCGCACGCGAAGCACTGGCACGACTGGGCAAACCGCTGGAGTACGATGGTGCGCACGCGGCTACGCTGGCCCCCAAGCCTCGCGCGCCGCTGGCAAACCCCTGCGATCTCATCCCCCGTGTGCGAGTCGAGCAGGCCATCGGCTCACTTTCCGGCGAGCCGGAGCGGGGCTCGTCGGGAGCGACGTGCACCTATCGCGTCGCGACCGCCGGCGGCGCGCAGGAATATCCGCTCGACTTCAGGTGGATCAACGGAGCTCGAGAGTTCGCGCACTTGAAGGGCAGCGTGGGCGCCGCATCGACTGCGCTCGGCATGCCTGGCGGAGTGGCGCCGACGTTGCCACCGGAGGCCCAGAAGGCAGCTCAGCAGATGATCGGACAGATCACGAAGATGTCCGGCGGAGCCCTCGGCGCTCCTGGGCTCATGCACCCCGCGAGCGACAGCTCGCTCACCGGACCGTGGGATGCGGCGGGGCTCGTCTCTGGTGAGCTCGTTGCGACGAAACACAACGTGATGGTTCAGCTGCCGCTGACCCCCATGGCGGACTACGACAAGGCGAAGGCGCTGCTCGCCGCCGCGTGCGAGCAACTGTGATGAAGCGATATCTCTTGATCGTCATCGCGTGCGTGTTTGCGCGCACACTCGCCGCGCAGACGCCCGACACGAGCGATGCCTCGGCGACCATTTCGGTCACGCCACAGGCGATTTCGACAAACGGTACGGTGAACGTCTCCGGTCTCGCCTATCCACAGCCGGGCGGAAGAATCAGCCTGACCGTGACGTCGCCGTCCGGCGCGGCGACGACGGTCGATCTCACACCCAATGCTTCCGGGCGATACACGTCGACGTTCTCGAAGACGTCGGCGGAGGGTGAGTACAGGGTGAGCGTCCAGGCCGGTGCGAAGGGCGCGCCGGCGCGCTCTACGTTCACGGTTCGGGGTTACCTCGTCGACATCGATGAGGACGTCGCCGACAACAAGGCCTTCCTCGAAGCCACGGCGTCGTTCGTTGATGCTGTGAAAAAGGGAGTCGACAACATGCCTGATTCACCCGCACGCGCGGGCATGGAAGAAAAGTTGGCGTCTCTCGAAACGGAGACGGCGAGGCTCCCGGGGCAGTCGGCGAAGCTCGCCCAGGCGCTGGCAAACGTGAAACAGATGATGACGGCGCATTCCGATGCCGCGCCCGCGCTACAGCCCTTCTTCGATCACCTCGCTCACCTCGACGAGCGAGCGAAGGTGGATCGAAAGGACATCGATAGACAGATCGCCGAAAGCGAGAAGTCGCTTGCCGCCTGCGATGCGATCGATCACGCCACCCAGGCACTCAAGGCGGTACCACAAATGATCAAGATCGCACAGCGGCCATTCGACTTCGCCCTCGCCTTTTTCACGAGCATGGCTGCCTCGGTCGCGCCTCCGGGCGCCGAGGGACCGATCGCGGCTGGCGGCGCCTTGGCGGCCGGACTACCGAAGGCAGCGGGAAAACCGACGGAGTCGCTGGCGGAAAACGAGATCGAGCTCGGATCGGAAAGCGAGATCGCCGAGCGACTCGTCGATCGCATACCCGAGTCAGTGCGAAGCATGCCGGGATACAAATTCGTCGTCGCCGAATCGAAAACCTTCCTGCCCTCCATCGTCGATGGCCTGGGCGAGCGCAATGGCTCGCTTCACCTGTTCAATCAGGTGACCAACCTCGCCGGCGACATCGCGGCCTACGCCAACGATCAGCTGTTCGCGCACTACTGCGAGAAGTTCGAAGGGCCGTTCACGGCAACCATGGAAGCGCACTTTTACAGCAAGCCACAGCCCGATGGCAGCACGCCCGAGTGGTGGAGCTACACCACGACGATCGCGGGCAAAATGGTCTTGCGATATCCGAAGAGCGCCGCGGGAAAGGCGGTAGCGCTGAGCGGGCAGATCGAAGGTGGCGCAACGCGCTTCACGTACAAGGAAGACGTCTTCAACTCTGATCTGTATGGAAAGATGGTCAAGGGAGGAAAGGTGTACGTCATCGATGTCCCGCCGCCCGCAACCGACAACGCGCGCGGAGGAATGGTCAACTCGCTGACTTCGCCGACTGCCTTCTTCATCCCTGTCACCGGTCAGTTCGCGGACGGTGCGATCTCGCTCACACTCGGCGATGCGCGCACGGACTTCAACCCAACGTACACGAAGGCGCATACCGTGTACGGAGTGGCCGCGCCATCGACACTGATGCTCCCCGTGTATGGCCACTTCAGCCTCCCCTACAAGGACGCGCACTGGATCGTGTACAGCGCGATGGACTTCAAGAAGGGCGCCCCCCATCTCACCGTGTCGAGCGGAGCACACGCGATGAAGGTCGATCGCACCTTCGACACTCGACATTCGGGCCCGCAGAACCTCGGCCACTACACGATGCACCTCACGCTTTGCAATCCGGGGTGCAGCAAGTGAGGCGCGCGATGCGGGCGGCCGTAGCGTGCGTGGCCGTGATGGGGATGTCGGCTGGCGAAACACCGCGCATTCCGCTGGTCAAGGACCTCACGATCTGGCGCGCCCAACGAGGCGGCCCGACGCAGGGCGACTACGAGGGGTCGATTCGCGTGGATGCGGTGGACGACCAGTCGGTGACGCTCGTCTCGAGCGCGTTGCACGTCGACATCGATACGCGAATGGCGCGCACCACGATGCGCGACGCGCGCACCTATCGCGAGGTGTGGACCACAGCCGATCCGGAGGTCATCACCGGCGCTACCAGCATGATGGTGTCGTCGGCGTTGCTCAACGAGCTTGCGACGAAGGGAAGCACGAAGATGACGATCATTCCCAATACCGGCAGCGGCAAGAGTGGGTCCATGCTCGATCAGATGGGCGTGATCGCAAAGGCCGTATTCTCGGACAGCACATCCACGGGCACGCCGTACACGGGGACACTCCGTCGCATCGAGCCCGCGGCCGTACCGTTCACACTGTTGATCAACGGGCATCCCTCCTCCGTCGCGGCCATTCACGCGCGAGGCATGGTCGTCGCCGAAGGCGACTCGATGAACATCGAGCTCTACGTCCTCGATGATCCATCGCTCCCCATCGTGCTTCAATCCGGTGCCGTGGGTGGCGAGGGCGGTCGCGTCATCAAGATCACCTACCCCGATTCCACCGCACGCTTCGAACTCGAGCAGCAGCTTGCCAGCAAGCGGCAGGCCGAGGTCTACGATATCTACTTCGACTACAACGAGGCGACGATCACGCCGCAGTCGAACGTCGCTCTACGAGACATCGCGGACGTCTTGCGCCGGCATCCCGACTGGCGGCTCGACATCGTCGGACACACCGACAGCATTGGCGGTTCCGGAGCCGGCAACATGGCACTGTCCGCTCGGCGCGCCGCAGCGGTGAGCAATGCGCTCACGACCCGCTACGGTGTCGCGGCGGGAAGGCTCGCGACTCGCGGCGCGGGCGGCGGCCAGCCCATCGCGACGAACTCGACTTTGGAAGGGCGCGCGAAGAACCGGCGCGTCGAGCTGCGGCGGCTGTGATGAACACGCGAAAGGCTGTGGTGAGTCCAGCTTTCCCGGATCACGGCGTCGCGACGGCCATCATGGATTCGTTCACATCCTGGAAGGGAGGGGCGACATGACTACACCGCTTCCGCGCGATGCATCCGTCCTGGCTCCCGCCGTGGCGGTCAGCGTTGATGACCTCGTGGTTCGCGCTGTTCTTCACGCAGACGTATCTCGTCGCATCGCACCGGGTCCGAATCCACCGGCGGCTCGGCGTGTTCGGCGCGGTGTTGGCGGCGCTGATCGTCGTCGTCGGCGTCACGGTGGCGCTCCGCTTCGGCGCACGCGAGATGAACAAGCCGCAAGTGGCCGGCCCTCCGGCGCTGGCATTCCGGCCCTCCGGCGCTGGCATTCATGGGCTTCCTCCTCGCCGCGCTCCTCGTGTTCGCCATGCTGATTGGCGCCGCGTTGCTGCTACGCCGCCGTCGCGAGTACCACACGCGACTGATGCTGCTCTCCTGCTTCTTCATGG
>JAICLZ010000114.1 GCA_025929535.1 Gemmatimonadaceae bacterium | reverse complement strand
TAGAGCAGGAGCACGACGATGATGCCGAGGAAGCAGTAGAGCGCGGTGAAGGTGAGGAAGGGCACGATGAGGCCGGGCATCGGGGTGACTGCGTCCGCGGTGCGCAGAATTCCGTAGATCACCCACGGTTGGCGCCCCACCTCCGTGACCGTCCAGCCGGCCTCGATGCACAAGAATCCCATTGGCCCGCACAGCACGACCGCGATCAGCAACCAGCGAAGGGTGATGATGTCGCGCTTTCGCCAGAGCATGAGCAGCACGGCGGCCGACACGATCGCCATGAACGAGCCCAGGCCGACCATGGTGTCGAACGCGAGATGCACGATCGCGACCGGCGGCCATTCGTCACGCGGAAACGCATCGAGCCCCTTCACCTCGGCGTCGAGCTCGTGGAAGGCGAGCAGCGACAGCCCGTGCGGAATCTCGAGCGCATATTTGGTGCGTCGTTCGTTCTCGTTGGGGATCCCCCCGATGCTCAGCGGCGCACCGCGCATCGTCTGGAAGAGACCTTCCATCGCCGCGAGCTTTGCCGGCTGCTGCCGCGCGACGTACCGCGCCTCGATGTCTCCCGCGAGCGGCTGGACGAGCGCTGCAGGCGCACCCACCAGGAGCGCGACGCCGAGCGCGCGACGGTGAAACGCATTGCGGGGATCACGAAGGAGCATGGCGGCGTGGATCCCCGCCACCGCAAATCCAGTCGCGGCGTACGCGGCCAGGGTCATGTGCAGCGTTTGCGGAAAGGCCGCCGGCGTCATCATCGCCGCGATGGGATTCACATCCGTGAATTTCCCATCGATCAGCGTGAAGCCGCGCGGCGTGTTCATCCACGCGTTGGCGATCACTACGAAAATTCCGGAGAGCGCGCCGCTCACGGCGACCATCACGCCCGCAAACACGTGCGCTCGCGCCGAGATGCGATCCCATCCGTAGAGGTAGACGCCGAGGAAGATCGCCTCGGTGAAGAACGCAAAGCCCTCGAGCGAGAACGGCATGCCGATGAGCGGGCCCGCCTCCTTCATGAATTGGGGCCAGAGCAGCCCGAGCTCGAAGCTCAGCACCGTGCCGGAAACGGCGCCCACCGCGAAGAGAATCGCGGTGCCCCTGGACCAGCGCTTCGCGAGCTCGAGATAGCCCGCGTCCCCCGTGCGCCGCCAGCGATGTTCCGCGATCACCATGAGCGCGGGCATGCCGATGCCGACCACCGCAAACAGAATGTGGAATGCGAGCGACATTCCCATCTGCGAGCGGGCGGCCAAAAGATCGCGCATGGACGAACAGTCGCAGAACCGGGAGAGTCGCGCAACCGGCCGATGGCACAGTCGCGTGCTTGCCGGTGTTCGGACAGCGCGCGAGCTTTTGCTCGTGCGGTCTCTGCTCCTCCTCGTCGGGGTGCTTCTCCTCGCCCACATCGCGCTGCTCTTCGTCCAACCCGCGCCGCCCGTGCCCGTGTCGAGCACTGGCGGGCTCGACATCGGCATCGTGTTCGATGTTGGCGGACGCGGCGACAAGTCCTTCAACGACGGTGCATATCGCGGCGGAGAGCGCGCCGAGAAGGAGCTCGGTGCCCGAGTGCACTTCATCGAGCCGGGTGAAGGATCGGACCGCGAGGCCGGCCTGCGTCTGCTCGCGGCGGAGCACATGAAGCTCGTGATCGGCGTCGGCTTCATCTTCACCGACGATCTCACCGCGCTCGCGAAGGAATACCCGAGCACGGACTTCGCGGGCGTCGATTACGCGCTCGCACTCGACTCGGCCGGAAACGTCAGTCCCCCGCCGCCGAATCTCGCCGCGCTCAAGTTTCGCGAGGAACAGGGATCGTTTCTCGTCGGCGCGCTGGCCGCGCTCGTGGGCAAATCGAAGAAGCTCGGCTTCATCGGCGGGATGGACATTCCGCTCATCCACAAGTTCGAGGCGGGCTACCGCGCAGGCGTGAAGTACGTGTGCCCGGACTGCACGGTGATCGCGCAGTACGCGGGCGTCACGCCGGAGGCATTTCGCAATCCGGGGCGCGGCAAGGAGCTCGCGCTGAGCCAGTATCAATCCGGTGTGAACGTGATCTTTCACGCATCCGGCTCCACGGGGCTCGGCGTGTTCGAGGCTGCGCGCCAGACCGGAAAGCTCGCGATCGGCGTCGATGCGGATCAGTACGCGGAGGCGCCGGGCCACATCCTCACCTCGATGGTGAAGGGCGTGGACGCCGTCGTGTTCGATCAGATCACGCGAGTGCGCGATGGCACCTTCCACGGTGGCGTGCAGGAGTACGGGCTGGCCGGAAACGGCGTAGGCTACGTGTACGATGCGCACAACCGCGCGCTGATTCCGGACAGCGTACATGCGCGCGTGGAGCAGATCCGGCGCGACATCGTCGCTGGGCGCATCACCGTGCCGGCCACGCGATGACGATTCCGCTCGCCGGCGCGCCGGCCGTGCGCATGCTGCACATCGCGAAGCGCTTCGGCGACTGCCAGGCGGTGCGGGACGCCTCGCTCGAGGTGACGCAGGGCGGGATCCACGCGCTGGTTGGCGAGAACGGCGCCGGGAAGTCGACGATGATGCGCATCCTCGCGGGCATCTATCCGCCCGACGCCGGGACGATCGAAGTGTTCGGCCGTGTGGTCACCGGCTGGAGCGCCGCGCAGGCGATCGAGGCTGGCGTGGGGATGGTGCACCAGCATTTCATGCTCGTTCCCACGCTCACCGTCGCCGAGAACGTCATCCTGGGCCGCGAGCCCACGCGCGGGCTCGCGATCGACATGGCGCGAGCGCAACGCGAAGTGGAAGAGGCCGCGGAGCGCAGCGGCTTCCGGATGAACGTGCGCCAGTACGTACGCGAGCTCAGCGTGGGCGAGCAGCAACGTGTCGAGATCCTGAAGACGCTCCTGCGCGGCGCCCGCATTCTCGTTCTCGACGAGCCGACCGCCGTGCTCTCCCCTCCCGAAGTCCAGGAGCTCTGGCGCGTGCTGCGTGCGCTGCGCGATGATGGCGGCACGATCATTCTCATCACGCACAAGCTCGATGAGGTGACGGAGATCTCGGACACGATCACCGTCGTGCGCGCCGGGCGGACGGTCGCGCGCTTTCCCACGGCTGGCGCGAGCCCCGCGACCATCGCGCGCGCGATGGTCGGACGCGATGTGGTGCTCGCGGGCGATGCGCAGGCGGAGATCGCGCGCACGGATGCGGCGTCGCCCGCGGAGGTGCCCGCGCTCGAGGTGCGCAACCTCGTCGTCACGGGCGAGCGGCGCGCGCGTGCGGTGGATGATGTGTCGTTCGCGGTGCAGCCCCGCGAGATCCTCGGCATCGCCGGCGTGGAAGGGAATGGCCAGAGCGCGCTCATCGAGGCGATCGTCGGCCTTCGCAAAGCAGAGAGCGGCGAGATCTACATCGCGGGCGCCGATGTGACAGCTCTTTCGCTGCGCGAGCGCGAGGCGCGCGGGCTCGCGCACATCCCCGAAGACCGCCATCGTCGCGGTCTCGTGCTCGACTACCCGGTAGCCGACAATCTCATCCTCGGCCGCCAGCGCGCGTACGAGCACCGGGGAGTGCTCGATCGCGCGCGCATTCTCTCGGACGCGCGCGCGGCGATCGCGCGCGCCGACATCCGCCCGCCCGATCCAATGCTTCCCGCGCGCGCGCTGTCCGGCGGCAATCAGCAGAAGATCGTGATCGCGCGCGCGCTCGCGAGAGAGACTTCCGTGCTCGTTGCCGCGCAGCCCACGCGCGGCGTGGACGTGGGCGCGATCGAGCTCATTCACGCGCGCCTGCGCGCGGCGCGCGACGGAGGCACCGGGATCCTGCTCGTGAGCGCCGAGCTCTCGGAGATTCTCGCGCTCTCCGACCGCGTGGCGGTGATGTACGGCGGACGGATCGTCGCCATCGTTCCCCGCACCGAGGCGAGCGAAGCGTCGCTCGGGCCGCTCATGACAGGCGCGATGACCTCGTGAGCACTTCGTGACCGACGCCGCGCTGACGCCCGTGCGCACCGCGCTCGACGGGCTTCTCGAAGCCGTGCTGCCGCCGCTCGTGGCGCTGCTCGTCTCGATCGTCGCGGGCGATCTGCTCATCCTCGCCGTCGGACAATCGCCGG
>JAICLZ010000009.1 GCA_025929535.1 Gemmatimonadaceae bacterium | reverse complement strand
AGCGCCATCGCGCCCGTCGCGCGCGCCTCCGCGAACGGCATCTCCTTGTAGGTGACGGGACTCGACCGCCAGATCTCGCGATTGACGATTTCCTCAATTTGCTGCAGCCGCTCGGCGGACACGGGACCGTGGTGTGTGAAGTCGAAGCGCAACCGGTCCGGCGCGACGAGCGAGCCCGCCTGCGTCACGTGCTCGCCGAGCACCTGGCGGAGCGCCGCGTGCAGCAGATGCGTTGCCGTGTGATTGCGCTCCGTATCGCGACGACGGTCCGCCGGAACGTGTGCGTGCACGCGACCGAAGCGCAGCTCGCCCGAGAGCTCGCCGATCGCAACGTGCCGTCCGTCGAGCTTCTTCACCTCGTTCACGGCCACGCTCCAGCCATCGCCCGTGATCTCGCCCACGTCCGAGATCTGCCCGCCCGATTCCGCGTAGAAGGGTGTCTCCGCGAGCACCACCGCAACGCGATTGCCGGGCAGACGGCGCACCGCGACGACTTCCGTGTCGATATCGGTTGCGCCATAGCCGGCGAAGCTCGTCGATGACGCACCGGGCCTCTTCTCCCACGTCGCGAAATCGGCGAGCCCCTCGTCTGCGACGCCGAGCTCTCTGCCCTTGCGCTCCTCGCGCGACTGCGCGCGCTGTGCCTGCAGCGCCTCGTCGAAGCCCGGGATGTCCACCGTGTAGCCGCGCTCGTGCGCCATCAGCTCGGTGAGATCGATGGGAAAGCCGAAGGTGTCGTAGAGCCTGAAGGCATCGCTGCCACTGATAGTGCCGCGGATCGCCTTGGAGCCCTGCGTGGAGCTCACCGGCGCGATCTGATCGAAGCGCAGCATCCCTTCTTCGATCGTGTCCAGAAAACGCTCCTCCTCCGCCCGCGTCGTGTCGACGATGAGCGCGCGGCGCTGGGCGAGCTCCGGATACACGTCCTGCATCTCATCCACGACCGCGCTCACGAGCTGGTCGAGCGTCGGCTCGCGCCGGCCGAGCAGCCAGGCGTGGCGGACGCCGCGACGCAGGATCCGGCGGAGCACGTAGCCGCGTCCCTCGTTCGATGGGAAGACACCGTCGGCGATGAGAAACGCGATCGCGCGCGCGTGATCGGCGAGGACGCGGAAGGAGACCGCATCGTACGTCGCCGGCCGGTTTCCTTTTGGCGGAACGGAAGGCCAGACCGCGGACCCGATTCCGGCATCCGGCCGATCGTCGTACGACATACCGATCACCGCTTCGGCTTTGGCGATCAGCGGCACGAACAGATCGGTGTGATAGTTGTTCGTCACGCCCTGCAACACCGCCGCGATGCGCTCGAGCCCTGCGCCCGTGTCGACCGACGGCTTGGGAAGGGGTCGAAGCTCGCCATCCGGCTGCCGATCGAACTGCATGAACACGAGATTCCAGATCTCGAGAAATCTCCCCGCCTCGGCGCCCTCGACGAAGGCATCGCGCGAAAACTCGGTGCGCGCCGTCTCCGTCCACTCGCCGGTCGCACCTTCGGGGACCTCCCAGTCGGCGGCGATGTGCGCGAGATCGACATAGATCTCGGAACATGGGCCGCACGGTCCGGTGTCCGCCATCTGCCAGAAGTTGTCGCGCTCGCCGAGGCCGTAGATCCGACTGTCCGGGAGCCCGCAGATCTCCTTCCAGAGTGCGCGCGCTTCGTCGTCCGATTCGTAGACCGTCACGCGCAGATGCTCTTTCGGGATCCCCAGCTCTTTCGTGACGAACTCCCACGCGAAGCGGATGGCGTCGCGCTTGAAATAGTCGCCGAACGAGAAATTGCCGAGCATCTCGAAAAACGTGTGGTGCCGTGCCGTGTGGCCGACCTGCTCGAGATCGTTGTGCTTCCCGCCTGCCCGCACGCACTTCTGCGCGGTGGTCGCGCGCAGGCCGAAGCCCGCACGCTCCTGACCGAGGAAGATGCGCTTGAACTGCACCATCCCGGCGTTCGTGAAGAGCAGCGTCGGATCGCCCGCGGGAACGAGCGACGAGCTGGGGCGCACCGCGTGCGCGTTGCGCTCGAAGTACGAGAGGAAACGGCTGCGAATCTCGGATGCGCGCATAAGGCTCACAATATACCGCGCCTGGAGGCACCGGGCACGGTCAAGCGGATCGCTGGTCGATCGGATCGCTAGCCGAGCGGCTCGTCCTCTGCGCTCGCCGGAAGCGAGTCGATCACGCGCCGGATCGCAGTGCCCTCGTAGCCGCGCCGCGCGAGAAATGCGTACAGGCGCCGCCGGGCAACGGCGGGATCCGCCGAGCGCAGGGTGCGCAACTTCTTTGCGGCCACCTTGGCGATCTGCGCATCCTCATCTACCTCGTCCTCCGCAATCACCTCGTTGAGCGCGGCATCGATGACGTCGCGATCCACGCCGCGCCGCCAGAGCTCCGACTTCAGTCGTCGACGCGAGAGTCCGGCGCCGGCGATTCTGGCGCGGATGAACTGCCGCGCGAATTGCGCGTCATCGAGGATGCCGAGCGCGATGAGTCGCTGAATGGCGGCCGCGACGTGCTCCGCGGGCTCTCCCTTCCGCACGAGCATGCGCTCGAGGTCGCGCGCCGCCCGTGGGCGCGCCGCGAGCATCGCGAGCGCGCGGTCGAACGTGTGCAGCGCGGTGGCTTCGTTCGCGACGCGATTCGCGAGCGCCTCGGAATAGCGCGCGCCGATGCGAATCCCGAGACGCTCGATGCCGTCCAGGGAGAGCATCGCGACGACCTTGTCGTCGACGAGAATCTCGAACCGGCCGGCGTGCCGGGCGTTCGCGGTGATGGCGGTGATCTGACGCAGCGACTCGGCGCCTACGGAATCAGTGGCGAGATCGCCCAGGGCGAGCGAGGGTGCGGAAAGCTCGGTCATGCAGGGTCCAGGATGAACAACCGTGATCGGGCGGGCGGGGTGTCAACTCGTCGAGATGCGACAGTGACGGACAGCAACCAGGACCTGGATGCACGAAGTGCCGAAGGGGAAGGGTGCGACGAAGACAGTTTCCGGGTGCCTTCGCCACTCCACCTCGCCCTTCGGCACGATTTCGCCGACGTGCGCCTGCCTAGTCGTCGCTCTCGACCTCTTCCACGAGCTGGTCCGCATTCTTGATGCCGAGGACGCCCTTCACTTTCTCTTCGATCTCGAGCATCATGCCGTGGTTGTCCTTCAGGAACATCTTCGCGTTCTCGCGTCCCTGTCCGATGCGCTGGCCCTGATAGCTGTACCAGGCGCCGGACTTCTCGATGATTCCGGATTCGGAGCCGATATCCACGAGAAGCGACGTGTGGCTGATGCCTTCCGCATACATGATGTCGAATTCGGCCTGCTTGAACGGCGGCGCAACCTTGTTCTTCACGACCTTCACGCGCACGTGGGACCCAATGACGTCTTCCTTTTCCTTGACCGGGCCGATGCGGCGAATGTCGAGACGAACCGACGCGTAGAACTTGAGCGCTTTTCCACCCGTGGTCGTCTCCGGGTTGCCGAACATGACGCCGATCTTTTCACGCAGCTGGTTGATGAACACCACCGACGTCTTCGAGCGCGCGATCGCACCGGTGAGCTTGCGCAGCGCCTGGCTCATGAGGCGCGCCTGCAGTCCGACGTGCGAGTCGCCCATCTCGCCCTCGATCTCGGCCTTGGGCACCAGCGCGGCCACGGAATCGATGACGACGATGTCCACTGCACCCGAGCGCACCAGAATCTCGCAGATCTCGAGCGCCTGCTCGCCCGTGTCGGGCTGCGAGACCAGAAGATTCTCGATGTCGACGCCGAGCTTCTGCGCGTAGTCGGTGTCGAGCGCATGCTCGGCGTCGATGTACGCGGCGACACCCCCGGCTCGCTGCGCATTCGCGACGACGTGCAAACAGAGCGTGGTCTTGCCGCTGGACTCCGGTCCGTAAATCTCCGTGACGCGGCCGCGCGGAATCCCGCCGACACCGATGGCCGCATCCAGATTGATGGCACCGGTGGGAATGACATCGATTCGCACCTTCGCGGAATCGGCACCCATCTTCATGATGGATCCCTTGCCGCAGCTCTTTTCGATTTGCGCGATCGCCAGATTCAGCGCTTTCTTCTTTTCGTCCTGTCCTGTGGAGACAGCCATGCGGTCACCCAACCTGTGGTGATATCGTGAGACTACCGAATCTGGCCCGGCGCTAGAAAATCTATCGCCGCGACGACCCATTCCTACACCCCGAACAAAATACGAAACCCCTCCCCGCCTGTCAACCGCTCCGTTTTGCGGTGAACGCGTTCTCGACGTGCCGAATTCGAGTACCGGACTCGTCAATCAGCACTCCGATCACATCGAACCGAAACGACTGTTTTGCGCCCCCGAACCGCGCGATCCACACCGACGCCGAACGCGTCAGCTCTCGCTGCTTGCGCCAGTTCACGGCTTCCACCGGATGCCCAAACGTCTTGCCACGCCGCGCCTTGACCTCCACAAACGCCACTACCCCGCTCCGCTCCGCTACGAGGTCAAGGTCACGGTGGCCACTCCGGAACCGCCGGTCCAGGATCCGCCACCCCTCTCGAACCAGCCACGCCTCGGCGATTCGCTCACCTTTCTCGCCCAGCATCTGAGACGCCGCCGTCATGAACGCAAAGATGCGGGCGCCCTCCCGGACGCCCGCATCGATCCATTTCTCTCCTCATCCCGCGGGCGCACCCGCCGGACGGTCAGCCGATCACAGCTTGGGCGTCTGCCCTTCCCCGATCAGCAGCTCGACCTTCGCCGCCGCAATCCCGGCCACCGGCGTGTCCTCCTTGAGCATCACGCGATCCGCCTTCCGCACCCACAGGTGCTCCTCCGTCTGGCCCACCTGCAGCGCGAGCTTCCAGCAGTCGAAGGTTCCGTCGGGCACCTGCACGCTGTCCTCCCCGATCACGGCGAGCTGCATGGCGACGCGGGCGTGATCGTGCGGGCCGACGAACACCGTGGTCGCCGTTCCCTTCCACCCCGGCCCGAGCGGCAGCGACGCGAGCAGCGGCTCGATCCAGTAGATGTTGCCGACGAGATTGCGCTCGTTCGGCACCGCCACCGTCACGCCGCCGCCACTGTCGCCCTCGAAGCTCGTGAGGATGCTGTCGCGCGTGTAGTGCGTCGTGATGTCCATGTCCGCCGTGTGCACCACGCGATGCACGGGCTCGAGACTCACCTTCGCCACGTAGAGCGACTCGGCGAGCTCCACGGTGTTCACCTTGCGCGACTCCGCGAGCAGCCACACTGGGTTGCCGTCGTACGTGGTCTCGGACAACTCGAGCGTGCGCCAGCCGAGCTTGTGCGCCTGCCCCTGCGAGAAGATCCGGGCGAGGTACGTGATCTTCGACGGCTTGAGCTTCACGTTGGCGGGCGTGACGAGTGGCGCAGCGGACGATGCCGTTGCCGTGGCCGTTGCCGTCCCCGTATCCGCAGTCGCAGCCGGTGCGGCAGCGGTCTCCGGCCTCGCCCGGTGCGAGCACGCCCCGAGCACGCCCGCAAACGCGAATGCAACACCCCCAACGGAATGACGCAGTCCCTTCACGATTTCCTCCACGGTTTCAAACCACTCGGCCCGCGCGCTAGCTCGCAGGGCCGCAGATACGATCGATGTCATCGAGTCCTACGAGCACGTCGCGCGCCTTGGATCCATCTGCCGGGCCGAGTATCCCCGCGTCCTGCAGCTGGTCGATGATGCGCGCCGCGCGCCCGTAGCCCACCTTGAGCCGGCGCTGGAGCAGCGAGGTGGAGCCGAGCTGATTCTGCACCACCACTTCCGCCGCCTCGCGAAAGAGCTTGTCGCGCTCGCCCGCGATCTCCGCATCCGCGGGCTCGCCGCTCGAGGCAGCCTCGCGCTTCCGCATCTCCTCGAGAATGTCCGGCTCGTACGACACCAGCTCCTCGACGATCAGTCCCTGGGCCTCGAACACCTGTTTGCGCTTCTCTTTCTGTCCTTCGTACCACTTCATCAGCTCTTCGGTGTCCTCGGAGGAAATATACGCGCCCTGCAGCCGCGCGGCCTCCGATTTCCCCGGCGGAATGAAGAGCATGTCGCCGTTGCCGAGGAGCGACTCCGCGCCCATGCCGTCGATGATCGTGCGGCTGTCCACCTGCGACGCAACGCGGAACGCAATGCGACTCGGGAAGTTCGCCTTGATCAATCCCGTGATGACGTTGACGCTCGGCCGCTGCGTCGCGAGCAGCAGGTGGATGCCGATCGCGCGCGCCTTCTGCGCGAGCCGCGCGAGCGGCGGCTCGACCTCGCCCTGCACGGTCATCATGAGGTCCGCCAGCTCGTCGATCACGACCACGATGTACGGAAGATGCTTGCCCGTGTACTCGGTGCTCTCGAACGCGACATCCTTCTGCTTCGGCACCTTGAGCTTCTCGCCGCTCTTCAGTCGGCGATTGAAGTCCTGAATGTTGCGGCAGCCGTTGGCGGCCAGCAGCTCGTAGCGTTCCTGCATCTCCATCTCGGCCCACTTCAGCACGGAGGCGGCATCACGGCTGTCCGTGATCACCTTGTGCCGCAGGTGCGGGAGCGTGTTGTACACCGACAGCTCGACCATCTTCGGATCGACCATCAGAAAGCGCAGCGTCTTCGGCGTGTGCTTGTAGATGAGGCTCGTGATGATCGTGTTCACGCACACGGACTTGCCGGATCCGGTCGCACCGGCGATGAGCAGGTGCGGCATCTTCGCGAGATCCGCGATCACGGGCTTGCCTTCGAGATCCTTGCCGAGCGCTATCGGAAGGGCGGCCACGCGGGTCTTGAACTCCGAGGACTCGATCAGCTCGCGAAAGGCGACGATCTCGGAGGTGGGATTCGGAACTTCTACTCCGACCGCGCCGCGCCCAGGAATCGGCGCAACGATGCGAATGCTCGCGGCGCGCATCGCGAGCGCGAGATCGTTGGAGAGATTCGCGATCTGCCGCACCTTCACGCCGGGCGCGGGCTCGACCTCGAACTGCGTCACCACGGGGCCGGTCGTGCGGCCGGTGATCTCGGCTTCCACGCGGAAGGTGCGCAGCGCGTCGACGAGCTTCACGCCCATCGCGTCGAGATCCTTCCTCCCGAGCTCCACGTTGCGCGGCTCCGCAGGGGTGAGCAGCTCGGGCGGAGGCAGCTCGTCGTCGCCGAGCGAGCCCTCATCGGTCGCGTCGATCGCGGCAGCGATGCGCTCGTCCTGCTCGACCGAAAGCTCCGCGCGACTCTTCTTTCTCTTCTTTCCCTTGGCGCCATCGTCCGCGATGTCGCCCGCGCTGGCCTGCATGAGCGCGGGATCGATCTGCGGCATCTCCTCCGGGGGAGGCTCGAGAAGCGCGGCGGGCACCTCCACGGCGTCGATCCCCTTGCGCTTCTTTCGTCCCTTCGCGCGCGCTTCGGCGGCCACGGGCTCGAACACCCGGACGTGCTGCACGCGGACGCCGATCAGTACACGGATCGGGTTCCACGCGAGCGTGAGCACCGTGAGCGCGCACAGGAGCATCGACACCACGAGCCACGCGCCCACGGGCCCGAAGAACGCGTACAGGTAGTAGGCGACGAACGATCCCCAGAGCCCATCAGCCGCGGACACGGTGCGCGCGCCCTGCTCGACGGCGAGCGCGCACGCGATCGGCACGAGCAGCACGAGTCCCGCGAGAAAGAGCATCCACGAGCGATCGGTGTCCGAGCGCATCCGGCCGAAGAGCCGGAGCGCGTGCACCGCGGGAACCAGCGGCAGCAGCAGTGTTGCCGGAAGGCCGAGCACGCCGAGCATCCAGTGGCGGAGCCACGAGCCCACGGGTCCCATGAGGCCGTGTACGTCGCCCCCAGCGCCCGCGAGGGGCGATCCTCCACCCACCAGAATCGTGGCGGCGAGGAACAGCGCGAAGACCAGCAGGACCACGCCGACGAGCTCCCGGTTGAGCTGCCCTTCGGCCATCGAGCCTATCGCTCCCGGTCCGGACCCAGCAGCGTGATCTGCCGATCCTGGAAAATCGGGATCACGGGGCACGAGTCGATCTTCGCGCATTCCTCGAGATCCTTGCCGAATCCCGCCTCCGCGAGTGCCTTCCCCGCTTCGGAATCCGCGAAGAGCAGATCGAGGCGGTCGGCGTATTTGCGGTCGAGCACCGCGGCGGCGAAGGCGCCGTCGCCCAGCTCTACGTCCGCGAGCCGCTTCGTGACCGCGCGAACGTAGCGGCCGGCGCACGCGGCGTCCTCGAGCGAGAACAGCTTCTCGCGGCCAGCGCAGATCAGCGTGATGTCCGTTCCCGCGCGCGCGGCGGTGCGCATGAGCACCGCAACCGCCTCGAGATTGACGTAGGAGGCGACCACCACATCGCGCGCGCCCTGCAACCCGACCATGGCCGCGGTGCCGTTCGTGGTCGTGAGCAGCACCGTCTTCCCCTCTACCGCATCGCGGGTGAAGTCGGCCGGAGAGTTTCCGAGATCGAAGCCCGGGACCATCAGCATCTTCCGCTCGCCCGCGAGGCGTACCTCGCCTTTGGCGAACTGCTTCGCGCGGGTGATGACCTCGTCGGCGCTCTCGAGGGGAACGATGTTTCGCGCGCCATTTCCGAGCGCGACGGCGATGCTCGTGGATGCACGCAGCACGTCGATCACCGCGACGACGCGCCCCGCAATGAGCGCGGGCGTGGCGGTGGTGGGCCCAAAGACTACGTCAATGCGCATTACGGCTCCCGCAGCAGATCGCTCTCGCGCTCCAGAAATTTCGTGTCCACTTCACCCGCCTGAAAGCGCGGATTCTGCATCACGCGGCCGAGAAACGGAACGGTGGTGGTGACGCCCTCGACGATGAACGAGTCGAGGGCGATCTGCATGCGCTTGATCGCTTCCATCCGCGTGCCGCCCTGACAGATCAACTTGGCCAGCAGTGAATCGTAATACGGCGGCACCGTGTAGCCAGTATAGATGTGCGTATCGACGCGTACGCCCGGGCCGCCCGGCGGGTTGAAGACCTCGATGCGCCCCGGAGACGGCTGGAAGTTGCGCGCCGGGTCCTCGGCGTTCACGCGTACCTCGATCACGTGCCCGCGCAGCGGCGGAAGACCACTCACCGACAGCCGCTCGCCGGCCGCGACGCGAATCTGCTCCTTCACGAGATCGACCCCGGTGATCATCTCCGTGACGGGATGCTCCACCTGGATGCGCGTGTTCATCTCCATGAAGTAGTACGAGCCATCGGTGTCGAGCAGCATCTCGATCGTGCCCGCGCCCACGTAGTCGATGGCCTTCGCACCGCGCACCGCATCGTCGCCCATGCGCTGCCGCAGCTCCGGCGTCATCGCCGGACTCGGCGCCTCCTCGATCAGCTTCTGGTGGCGGCGCTGCACCGAGCAGTCGCGCTCTCCCAGATGAATCACGTTGCCGTGCGAGTCGCCGAGAATCTGAAACTCGATGTGCCGGGGACGTGCGAGATATTTCTCGACGTACACATCGCCGCTGCCGAACGCGGAGAGTGCCTCGGATCGCGCGAGCTGGAAGGCGCGCGCGAAATCGTCCGCATCGTTCGCGACGCGCATCCCCTTCCCGCCGCCGCCCGCAGCCGCCTTGATGATCACCGGAAAGCCGATCTCGCGCGCAAAGCCCAGCGCCTCGTCCGCATCCTCCACCGGTCCCGGCGTCCCGGGCACGATCGGTACGCCCACGTCGGCCATCGTGCGCCGCGCGGTGGCCTTGTCACCCATCAGCCGGATCTGCTCCGCCGTGGGTCCGATGAAGGTGATGTTGGACGCGGCGCACGTCTCCGCGAATTCCGCGTTCTCGGCCAGAAAGCCATAGCCGGGATGGATCGCATCCGCGCCGGTGATCTCCGCTGCCGCGATCAGGCGCGGGATCTTCAGATAGGACTCACGCGCCGGCGCCGGGCCGATGCAGACGTCATCGTCGGCGAAGCGGACGTGGAGCGACTCGCGATCTGCTTCGGAGTAGACGGCCACCGTCTGAATGTCGAGCTCGCGGCACGCGCGGATGATGCGAAGCGCGATCTCGCCGCGATTGGCGATCAGAACTTTCTTGAACATCAGTTGGTGTACCCGGCGTGGCGGCGAGACTGGCCAGCCGTGCTGTCAGCCATCGCCATCGCGTTGAAAGTCGTCCCAACTCGTGTCGCTGGATCCCTCGACACCCTGCGCACGGAGCGCAAGCTCGCTCGGGTTGGTGGCGAAGAATAACGCGTTCTCGTAGGTAATGACACCACGCGTGTACCATTGCATGAGCGACTGATCGAAGCTCTGCATGCCGTACTGCACCGTGCCTTCCTTGATGAGATCCGGAATGTCGAGCGATTTCGTCATGTCGCGAATCTGATCGCGCACGGCTGCGGTGTTGATCAGAATCTCGACCGCGGGAATGCGACCGGGTTTGTCCGACCGGGGCACGAGACGCAGCGAGATGACCGCGGCGAGCGCGCTCGCGAGCGTGAAGCGCACCTCGTTCTGCTGGTGCGGCGCGTAGAAGGAAAGCACGCGATTGATCGTCTGCGTCGCGTCCGTGGTGTGGAGCGTCGAGAAAACGAGGTGCCCCGTGTCCGCCGCCTTGAGCGCGACCTCGAGCGTTTCGGTGTCTCGAATCTCGCCGATCAGGATGACGTCCGGGTCCTGTCTGAGCACGCGGCGAAGCGCGACGCCGAAGCTGCCCGTATCCGCGCCGACCTCGCGCTGATTGATGCTCGAGTTGATGTCGCGATGGAGGAACTCGATCGGGTCCTCGATCGTGATCACGTTCGCGTGGCGCTTGTCGTTGATGTGCTGCAGCATCGCCGCGAGCGCGGTGGACTTTCCCGATCCCGTGACGCCCGTGACGAGCACGAGCCCGCGCGGGCGCAGCGCGATGTCCTCGACGATCTTCGGCAGATTGAGCTCGGTCGCCGTCTTCACCTGATACGGCACGGCGCGCATGGCGTACGCGATGGTGCCGCGCTGCTGGTAGACGTTCACGCGAAAGCGCCCGATGCCCGGAACACCGATCGCGAAGTCGGCCTCCTTCGCCTCCGCGAACTCCTTTACCTGCTTGGGCGTCATGATCTGCTCGGCCAGCGACTTCAGATCCTCCGGCTTGAGCGGCGGCAGCTCGAGCGTCATCAGGTCGCCGTTGACGCGGAGCACGGGAGGCCGACCCACCTTGAGATGCACGTCGGACGCATTCTGCTGAATCATCCGCTGCAGCACCGCCTTGAAGTTGAACGTGGCGTTTGCGGCGGGAACCGGAATGTCCACCTGCGCCGGCACACGCGGCGTGGGCGTCGATGGAGTTTCGGTCGTCTTCGGCAGAACTGTCGGATTAGCCATTCGGGTCGACACGGAAGAGGACCTGCCCGTACTCGACCGGATGCGCGTCCGCCACGAGGACCTCGCGCACCACGCCCGAGTATTCGGACTCGATCTCGTTCATGATCTTCATCGCCTCGATGATGCAGAGAATCTGCCCTTTCTCGACGCGAGCCCCCTCCACGACGTACGGCGGGATCCCGGGCTCCGGCGAGCGGTAGAAGGTGCCCACCATGGGCGACTTCACTTCCAGCAGCTTCGCCTTCGGGGCTTCCACCTTGGCGGATCCCTCTTCTTCGGCCGAGAGGGGTACCCCTTCCGACGGTGTAAGTCGGCTGTTCGTAACCGCCTGGGGGATGATCGCCGGAAGCGGGACGGCCGGCGTCACCATGGCTCCGCGCTGTTGCGGGGTCTTGGAGATGCGCAGCTTCATTCCCTTGTCCGTCGAGATCTCGATCGAGTCGACCGATGAACCGTCGAGCAGCTCGACGATCTTCTTTACGTAGCGTAAGTCGATCATAGTCCGATTCGGGTGATCGCTCGCGTGCTCGTCACGCGATTTCCATCAGGTCGCGCGGAAACGACGTCAGTAAACGGGGTCCTGCAGGGTCGAGCACCACATCATCCTCGATGCGTACGCCGCCCCAGCCGGCCCGATAGATACCTGGCTCGATCGTGACGACCGCCTGAGCGGGCAGCGGCGCCTCCGCGGTCTTCGACAATCGGGGTGCTTCGTGCACTTCCAGACCGATGCCGTGGCCGAGGCTGTGTCCGAACGCGTCGCCCTGGCCGCGCTGTTCAATGTACTGCCTGGCCAGCGCATCGGCATCTCGACCCGACATTCCCGCTCGTACGTTCGCCGACGCATGCGCGTTCGCGCCGCGAACGATGTCGTACGCATCACGCTGCTCATCGGACGCGCGGCCGATCACGAACGTGCGCGTCACGTCCGAGCAATAGCCACCCACGATCGCGCCGTAGTCGATGAGGAGAAAGTCGCCGCCGGCAACCTCGCGATCGGCCGCGCGCGCGTGCGGCAGCGCCGAGCGCGGCCCGGACGCGACGATCGTCTCGAACGGAAATCCCTCGCTGCCCTCCGCGCGAAGCGACTGCTCGAGCACTCCCGCGATCGCGAGCTCCGTCATCCCGGCGCGCAGCTGCGAGATCGTACGCTCGAGGGCGCGGTGCGCGACGTCGGCCGCTTCCTGGATGCGCTCGATCTCCTGTGGATCCTTCCGTTCGCGCAGCGTCTCGACCAGATCGCTCGTGGGCCGCCACTGCCATCGTGCGCCGGCATTCAGCAGCCGCTCGAAATCACGGTGCAGCAGATGCGCGGACTCGAAGCCCACGAGCTTGACGCCGGCGAGCTCCGGGAGCAGCTGCCAGAGACCCGTCCAGAGACTCGCCGGCTCGATGGCGACGCGAGCGAAATCACCGACCTCGTCGCGCACCTGCGTCGCGTAGCGGAAGTCGGTGATGAAGAGCGTCTCGCGTGCGGTGAGGAGCACCAGCGCGCTGGAGCCGGAGAAGCCCGTGAGATAGCGAATGTTCGGAAGACTGGTGAGCAGCACCGCATCCAGGTGCGCGGCGAGCAGCGCTTCACGGAGCGCGATGCGTCGCTCGGGACGGCGGTCAGCCACGGGGCTCGAGCCGCGCCACGAGCCCACGAAGCGCGAGCTCGTACCCGATCGGGCCGAAGCCGCAAAGCAGTCCCACCGCGCTGCTCGCGAGCACCGTGTGCCGGCGCTCGGGCTCGCGCGCGAAGATGTTCGACAGATGGAGCTCGACGAACGGCACCTGTGCCGCGGCGAACGCGTCGCGAATCGCGAGACTCGTGTGCGAGTACGCGCCGGCGTTGATCAGCGCGCCCTGCGCGCGCCCGCGCAGCGCGAGAATGGCATCGACGAGCTCGCCCTCCCCGCTCTTCTGCGCGAACTCGAGCTCGACGTCGAGCTCTTTCGCCACGCGGCGAAGTCGCGCCTCGATGTCCGCGAGGGTTTCCGTGCCGTAGATCGCTGGCTCGCGCGTGCCGAGGAGGTTGAGGCTCGGTCCATTCAGCACTGCGATCCTCACTATTTCTTCAATCCGTCAAGCCATTCGTGGAACAGCTCGAGATCGGACTGCGAATCGTCCGCGTGCGACGCGGTCTCGACCGCGGCATCCGCGCCTCCCTCCGCAGCCGCGTTGCCGTTCTCGCGATTCGCGAAGAACTCGTCGAAGGAGACGGCGGGCTGGCTGGCGCGATGCTCACCGTCGGTGCGCGGTCGAGTGGCCTGGAACACCGCGTCCAGCGAAAGCGCCTCGGAGGCAGCGCGCGTGGGCTGGCCCGCGGGGCCGGCAGTCTCGGCCGTGAACTCCTCGGAGAACGCACTCGCAAGAGCGGTTGCCGCCCGCTCATCGGTCGCCGCGGCTTTCGGCTTTCCGGTGAAGAGCGTCTCGAGGGCCGAGCGATCTTCGTCGCTCATGGTCTCGGGCGGCGTGGGCGCTGTCTCCTGCGGCGCCGGCTCGCTGGATGGCTCGCTGGATGGCTCGCTGGACGGCTCGCTGGACGGCTCGCTGGATCGCTCGCCGGCCTGCACCGCCGCTTCGCCTTCGCTCTCGGCAGCCCCGGGCGGACGGCGCGTGGCGAACGACGTGAAGAAGGTCCGGATCGACTGCGTCGAATACGGACGATTCTTCTGTGCGGTAATGAAGTCCTCCGAGATCGACGCGATCAGCGGGATGCTCGAGTGCGCCCCGCGCTCCAGCGCGGCGATGCGCTCGGCGTAAGAGCTGTCCTCCGGATTTTTCGCGGCCAGATGACGATAGACGTAGATCGCCTGATCGATGTGCCCCTGTTCCCGCAGCAACTCGGCCCCCGACTCGGTCATCATGAGGTCTGGAAGCAGTGCATCCGACGATGTGCGGTGG
Organism: Gemmatimonadaceae bacterium; assembly: GCA_025929535.1. Taxonomy (GTDB): domain Bacteria; phylum Gemmatimonadota; class Gemmatimonadetes; order Gemmatimonadales; family Gemmatimonadaceae; genus FEN-1250. Next base: position 65,975 of record JAICLZ010000009.1, on the reverse strand, counting down.
CTCAGCTCGAGCATGCGGCCGATCGTCGGATCGTACGGCTCTTCCTCGAAGGTCGCCTTCGATTGCTCCGCCTCACCGGCATCGTCCGATGGCCGCGGTGTCTCGAGCTCGGGCCCCGCAAACAGCGTCGCCAGTTCGGCGGCCGTGGCTGCTGGCGCAGCTGCGATCTCCGGCGCAGAGGGAGCCACCGGCGGCTCGGGCTCCGCCGTATCCGCGTCCAAAGCCTCGGGCGCTTCCGGTGCGAGATCGGAGATGTCCATGAGCTCGGGCACGGACGCCTTCGCGGCGTCCGCAGTCATCTCGGTGACATCGAACGTCACCTCTCCCGTGTCCGGATAATCCGGCACGGCGGGAGCCGACGTTGGCGGTGTTGGTGCGTGCCGGTCGAAGCCACCAAAGAACTCCGGCAGTTTCGCGGGGGCTGCATTCTGCCCGGGCGCTGGCTCGGGCGCGCGCGATTCCTCTTTCGCGGCCGCGAGGTTCTCCGGAATCACACCGATGGTGAATCGCGGACGCGTGGGCTGCGTGGCCTGCGGTGACAGCGGGGTGACGGTCTCGTCGCTGTCCGGATGGATGTCGTTCCAGCTCACCGTCGTGTTTTGCGCAGGCGCCACATCTGGGGGTGCCGGCGAGGCGCCGCCGTGCGCCGGCGCATCCAGCGCCTCGAGCTGCGCCGAGATCTCGTCGTTCTGTGGATCGACCTCAAGCAGCTTGTGATACCATCCTCGGGCAGCGTCCAGGTCTCCGCTCGCGCGCGCGATGTCACCGAGCTGGCGCAACGCGATCAGATTTTCGGGATCGAGCGTGAGCGCGGTCTCGAATGTGGAGCGAGCCTCGTCCGGCTGTCCGCGCTCGAAGAGCGCCTGGCCGAGCACGATGTAGCCGCTGATGTAGGTGGGCTGCAGCGGCACGTGTGCGCGACAGATCTCGATGGCGACATCGAGATCGCCGGACTTGCGATATTCATTCGCAAGTCGCGCAAAAACCCGGCGTGGGTTCTCTGCAAACTGTTTGCGGAGGTCTTCGATCAGGGCGGGATTGGCCATTCAAGCCCTCGGGGAGGCCGCGCAGCGAGTGGCGGCGGAGAGTCGGTGAAGATACATGAATCTGACGATCGAAGTCAATCGGAAGTCATACGCTGCCTTGATTTTACGCCCCACGATCCGATAACTTTGGTGGCTCAGCCCGCCCATTTCTCTCACGTGGTTGCAAGGAGTCAGGTACAGTGCTCCAAAGTATGCGGGTCGCCGCCAAGTGGATCTGGTGGGCAATCGCCATCCTCTTCCTGGTCGGCTTCGTTTTTTACGAGCAGTCCGGTCTTTCTGGAGAAAAGGTCACCGCGGGCAGCACGGTCGCGAAGGTGAATGGCACTCCGATCGCCTACGCCGACCTCGAGCGCCGCGCGCAGCTTCGCACCCGGGACGAGCAGGCGGGCTCCGGCAAGTCGCTGACGCTGGATCAGGAGCGCCGCATCGAGGATGATACGTTCAACGAGATGGTGACGAACATCCTCCTCGCGCAGGAATACGCGAAGCGAGGCATCTCGGTGTCGGACGCCGAGATCCGGGCGGCGGCCCTCTCCAGTCCGCCCCAGCAGCTCATGCAGAGTCCCGACCTCCAGACGGAGGGACAGTTCGACTTCGAGAAGTACCGCCGCTTCATCACGAGTCCCGTGGCCAAGCAGCAGGGGCTCCTGTCGCAGCTCGAGCAGTACTACCGGGATGAGATTCCGAAGCGGAAGCTGTTCGAGCAGATCGCCGGCCCCGTTTTCGTCACCGACGAACAGCTCTGGCGCGCGTACCAGGATGCACACGACTCGGCGCTGGTCTCGTACGTCGAGTACGACCCCGCCACGATTCCCGATTCGGCCGTTCACATTACCGACGCGGAGCTCAAGTCATATTTCGAGAGCCACAAGAAGGCGTTCGGTGATCGGCCGGGCCGGGCCGCGCTGTCGGTGGTCGCGATTCCACGCGTGATCACCGCGGCGGACACCGCGGCCGCGCGCGCAAAGGCCGATTCACTGCGCGCGGAGATCGCGCACGGCGCCAAATTCGAGGACGTGGCGAAGCGCGAATCCGCGGATTCGGCCTCCGCCGCCAATGGCGGATCGCTCGGAAAGGTGGGCAAGGGAGCCTTCGTGAAGCCCTTCGAGGATGCGGCATACGCGCTCAAGCCGGGCGAGTTGTCCCAGCCCGTGCTCACCCCCTTCGGCTTCCATATCATCCGGCTGGATGAGCGCAAGGGCGACTCGATCACCGTGCACCACATCCTCGTGCGCATCGCGCAAAGCGATTCGTCCGCGTCGCTCACGGACCGCAAAGCCGACTCCCTCTCGAAGGCCGCGAACATCGACAAGCCCGCGGAATTCGACAGCGTCGCGCACGCGCTCGGGCTCAAGATCGGGCACGTCGTCGCGATCGAATCCGACCCCCTCACGTGGGACGGGCGCTACGTGCCGGGCGGCTCCGCATGGGCCTTCGGCGGAGCAAAGGTCGGCGAGACGAGCGATCTGATCGATGCCGATGACGCCTACTACCTGGCTCGCCTCGACTCGCTGCAGGAAGGCGGGAAGGCGGACTTCGATGCCTCTCGCGACGACATTCGCCGTGAGCTGCTGCGCGCGAAGAAGCTCGAGATGCTGATGCCGAAGGCGCAGTCGCTCGTGTCGACCGTGCGGAGCGGGAAGACACTCGAGGCCGCGGCCCAGGCGGCCGGCCTCAAGGTCGAGAAGAGTCCCACCTTCGCGCGCACCACCCAGGTGCCGGGTCTCGGACAGGCAACGGAGGCGATCGGTGCCGCGTTCGGCGCTCCCGTTGGCTCCGTGGCACCGCCGGTGAAGGGGCAGAACGATGTGATCGTGCTCCGCGTCGACAAGCGCACCGAAGCGGATCGCGCCACGTTCGAGAAGCAGAAAAAGGAGCAGCGTGATCAGATGATGCAGCGGGTGCGGCAGCAGCGTGTGCAGCAGTACCTGGCCGCTCTGCACGACGCGGCGAGGATCGAGGACAATCGCCGCATCATCAAGGCGAGCGCGCGTCAGGCCACGAGCTGACCCGGCATCAGGAGCGCGCGCTCGTCGCGCGATGAAAAAGCAGCGGGGCGGCGCCGATACACTGGTGCCGCCCCGCTCCGCATCCGAGGATCGCTCCGCTACTGAATCAGGCGGCGCGGCTCCGGATGATCATCCGCGACGGGCGCGTTCTCGATCGGGCGCGGCGCCTCGGCGCGAAGCGTGTCCGTGCGCGCCGGCGTCGTCACTTCGTGTGTGACGTCGTTGATGTTCTTCTTGAACTCCTTGATGCCCTTGCCGAACGATGCCGCCACCTCCGGAATCCTCTTCGCGCCGAAGAGGAGGAGGATGACGACCATGATCATGAGAATCTCGCCGAAGCCCAGCTGACCGAACATACGTACCCCCTAGAAAAGCGAACGCGCGATGAGATAGGCCACGAGCACTCCCAGAAAGCTGAGCAGAGACACGTCCAGCGCCACTGGCCCGATGGCGAATTTTATGATGATCAGATCGATCGGAACCGCACCCACCTGCGGTGTGACCCCTGATGTGAGAAACTCCTTGACCGCACCGGCGGGAAGGAAGCGGCGGGCAACCTGCGTCATCAGCCCACCAACAATGAAACCTATGACAAGTACGACTGCATGAAACCCTGGGCGGTGCTTGGAAGATCCACGTGGGGGCATTACTGGCTTCGGTCGAGGGCATAGGCAATCGCGTCGTGCAGGGCGCCGCGCGCCGGGGTATCGGGAAGATCAACCAACGCCAACTCCGCCTCGCGAGCATACGCGTCGCCGCGGCGGCGCGCATAGTCGAGCCCGCCGCGGTCGCTGACGATCTCGACCACGCGGGCGATCTGCTCCTCGCGCGGCTCGGGCGTGTCGAACAACGCGTCCACTTCGCGCCGCTCCGGCTCGGACATCGTTCGCAGCGCAGCGATCAGCGGCAGCGTGACCTTGTGCTCGCGCAGATCGAGTCCGCACGGCTTGCCGGTCACGCGCTCGTCGGACGTGTAGTCGAGCAGGTCGTCAGCCACCTGGAATGCCATGCCGAGCCGCTCGCCGTAGCGGGCGAGCGCGGCGCGCCGCGAGCGCGCACCCGCGAGCGCTCCGATCTCGCACGCGGCGGAGAGGAGCGACGCCGTTTTCGAGCGAATGAGCGTCTCGTAGTCATTCTCCGTGAAGCCGAGCGCATCGAGCGCGGTGAGCTGGCGCATCTCGCCGACGGTCATCGCATTCGTCGCATCCGAGAGCACGCGCAACACCTCGAGATCGCTCGCGCGCACGAGCTCCACCACCGCTCGCGAGTAGAGGAAATCGCCCATGATCACCGACACCTGGTGACTGAAGAGCGAGTTCACCGTGGGCATGCCCCGCCGGAGCGCGGAATGATCCACGGAGTCGTCGTGCACCAGCGTGGCGAGATGCACGAGCTCCAGAATCGCCGCGAGCGTCGTCGCACGGGGCTCCTCGCTGCCCTCGACGGCACTCGCCAACAGCACCAGCGTCGGGCGAAACATCTTGCCCTTCATCAGCAACAGGTGGCTGTTCACCTCATCGATCAGCGGCAGCTGGGCGAGGATGATGCGCCGCAGATCCTCGGTCACGCGATCGAGGCGCGCGCGAACGGGAACCTGAATGTCGGCGAGCGTGGGCGTGAGCGTCGGACGCGCGGGAACGAACGCGGTCATCTCCCTGCCTTGCGCTCGACGGCCGACAGGCGATCACCGACGTCGCGGAACTGAATGTCCACGGTGAAGACACGTTCGTAGTAGCCCACCGCATCCTCCCACTTCTGCAGCGACTCGGACGCATAGCCCAGCAGATATAATACGCCGACGAGCGTGTCGTCGCTGGCGCCCGCGTCGTTCAGCGCACGCAGCAGGATCGTCATGGCAATCTGATACTGCCGTTTCTCGACGAAGCACTGCCCCAGCGCTTCGTACGTACGCACGCGCTGCTCGGTTCCACGCAACGCCTTCTGGAACTCGCTGATGGCCTCATCGAGCAGTCCCATTTCCTTGTAGGCGACGCCGAGGTCGTAGTGGCTTTCGTGATCGGTGTCGTCGACATTGGACGTGACGCCCTGCTTGAACTTGGTGAGCATCTCCGCGAAGTCCTGCTGCTCCTGCGGCTCCTCTTCACCCGCGGACACCATGCGCGTGCTCTTGGGCGGCTCCTCGTCGCGCAGCCAATCCGAAAGATTGACGAAGCTTTCATCTCCGGAAGGTGCGATCGGCGGCCGCTGCGGCGGCACCGGTGCGGACGTGCGCGGCGGCTCGGGGAGTGCCGTTTCGAGCGCTGCAAAGAGCTCTTCGTCGATCGGCAGCGTGCTCGACGTGCGCTCGACCTCGATCGCGAGCGGCACGTGCTGCGCTTCCGGCGCGACTGGCTCCGGAGCCACGTGCCGCGACTCGACGTGCGGCTCCGGCACTTTCTCGGCGGCAACGCTCACCACCTCCGGCGCGTCCATGTCGAGGCCGAGCTCGCGCAACGCGGACGAGGCTCGCGCATCCGCGGGCGAGAGCTCGAGCACTCGCCCGTATACGGCGCGCGACTTGTCGAGCTGCCCGCTTCGAAAGAGACTCTCCGCGAGTGCGAGATACGCATCGACGAGCTGCGCCTTGTCGTTCGCGCGCACGGCGTATTCGACGCGCTTCTGGTGGTAGCGCACCGAGTCCGGCTCGACGCGAATGAGCTCATCGGCGCTGCGGCTCGCCGCCGCGAGATTCCCCTCGCGCTCGTAGCCGAACATCGTGGCCTCGAGCTCCGTGATGCCTCCCGCCCTGTCGCCCTGCTCGAGCAGCGCTTCCGCGAGCTGACGGTGCAGATCCCACGAAGCCGGCGCGTGCGCGACATCGAGCCGCAGCTGTTCGGCACGACTGAGCACCGGCACCACGGGCACCACGGGCGCCGCGGGCGCCGGCGTCGGCGATGCGCGAGGCACGAGCGGCACGATCGGCTGCGGGGAATCAGCGGCCTCGGTCTGCCACAGCAGCTCGACGGTATCGTCGTCCTCTGCATCTTCCTCGATCTGAAGCGACTCCGCCGGCGCCGGTGCGGGCTCCTCCTCGTCCAGCATCGGGAGACCAGAAAGCGCATGCTCGCGATCGGATGCAGCGGTGTCCGCCGCATCGATGTCGAGCATGGGAAGCGGCGGCCCGCCATCGGGAACGACTGGATCCAGCTCGAGTGTCGGCGAGCGCTCCACGTCGAGCGACGAATCGCCGAAGTCGCCTTCGATCTCGGGAAGTGCGGATACCTCCGATCCGGCATCGATCGAGAGGAAGGTCAGCGAGCCGCCAGGCGAAGCGTCTTCATTCCCCGCTTCGTCGACGGGCACGTCGAGCATCGGGAGCTCGCCGCCCGAGGGCGTCACGTTTTCGATTTCGAGCGAGGGAAGCTCCAGCGGCACGCTCTCGAGCTCCATCCCCGCCAGCATCGACGGAACGTCGGCAGGTGGCGAAGGCGCATCGGCAGCGGACGGATCGAGCTGCGAGCTCGGCTCCAGACCTTCGAGCGGGGCGACATGCGCGCCGGACAGGTCGTCAGCGAGCGTGCTCTCCTCGAAGCCCGTGATGAAGCCCACATCCACGTTGCTTACGAAGTCCTCCCCGCCTATCGCATCGCCATCGGACACGAGTGAACCAGGCGACAATCCGGTAAGCGGCACGACATCGGAATGCGGCGCGTGGTCGAGATCGATGAGAATGTCCTCGTCGGATTCGATCTTCGGCATCTCGATGGCGACCGCCGGCGTGGCCGAGGGGGTGGTCGGATGCTCGACCGTCCACTGTATCTTCGGCTTTTCCGGAGCGACGACCGGCACGCTCGAGGTGATCGGGCGCGCGGGCTCATCGTAGTTCACATCGAGGAAAATGAGATCGCGCCCCTTCGCGGGCGGGGCGCGCACCGCTTCCTTTGGCTCGAGCTCCGGGTCGAGCGCCTTCATGCGATCCACGGTCGCACGCGCTTCAGCGCTGCGACCTTCGGCGGAGAACTTTTCGTAGAGCGCGTGCAGCTGCTCGATCGCCTCGGACTTCCGATCCTTGCGCACGAGCTGGTCGGCGAGCATCAGGCGGATGTCGTCCTGATCGGGACAGAGATCCGCAAACTCCTTGAGCGCCCGAAAGGCTTCCTCGAGCTGACCGGACTTCTGCATCCGGTCGGCGTACTCGAGAAAGTTCTGCTTGGCGTCGTTGATGAACCCCTTGCGCGCGCTGATCTTGCCGAGCTTGTAGTAGACCGAGTTCCGGCCCGGGGCATTACGCAGGATCTTGTTGCAGAGGGCGATGGCGTTATTGAAGAACCCGCCATCCGTGTACAGGTCGACGGCCTTTTCGTAGTGATCCACCGCCTCGCTGACGTCGCCACGCCGCAACAGCAGATCTCCCACACGGTTGTAGAGGGCAACGTCGGCTTCGTCGACGTGCTCATCCAGCTCCGCCAGGACCTGCGTATAGGTGTCCAGCGCCTTGTCGAACTGCTTCTTCTGCTCGTATTCGAGCGCTCGCTTCTTGAGCTTGGCGACGTCAGGCATCAGCGCGTGGAGAGCTCCAAGGCAGGGCGGCCGCTTCGCGCCGCGGGCGCGGCAGCCTAATCAAGTTATGGGTAAGTGGCTAGAGTGACAAGCTTTGCCACGCACCCACGTCCCCATGCAACGACGGTCTGCATACCAATACGGCAACTCACGGATGTCCTCGATCTCGAATAGCGCCAGGTCCGCCGAGTAGCCGGGCGCGAGCTGACCGGTCTCCGCGGCAAGCCCAAGCGCCGCCGCTCCGTTGACCGTCGCCGCGAGCACCGCCTCCGAAACGCTCATGTGCAGCTCACTCACGCCGAGCGTGAGAATGAACGGCAGGTTCGGCGTGGGAGAGGTGCCAGGGTTGAAGTCGGTCGCGAGCGCGACCGCCGCACCGGCGTCCAGCAACGCACGCGCGGGCGGACGAGTGCCCTTCCCGAGGAAGAGCATCGTGCCGGGGAGAAGCGTCGCGACCGTCCCCGACGACGCGAGCGCACGGATGCCAGCGGCCGAGATGGCGGCAAGATGGTCAGCGGAGGTGGCCCCGAGCTCGGCCGCCAGCTCGGCGCCACCGGATGGCGCGAGCTCATCCGCGTGAAGCTTGAGCTTCAGCCCTGCGTCGCGCGCAGCGATGAGGAGGTCGCGGCTCTCGGCAATGGTGAAGACGCCGGGCTCGCAGAAGACATCGGCAAAGGTCGCGAGGTGCTCGTTCGTGACGAGCGGGAGCATTTCTCGGCGAAGCATTTTGACATAACTGGCTCGGGCGACCGGGGTGGCGCGCGCCTCCTTCGGGATCTCGTGCGCACCCAGCCACGTCGGCACGATTCGCATCGTCAGCTCTGCCGACAGCCGCCCGATCACGCGCAGCATCTTGAGCTCGTCCTCGATCGAAAGACCGTACCCCGACTTCACCTCCACCGTGGTCGTCCCGTACGAGGCGAGTCGCTCGAGGCGCGGCCGCGCCAGGGCCAGGAGCTCGCCCGCATCCCTTGCGCGCAGGTCGCGCACCGAAGCGTGAATGCCCCCGCCCTGCCGCGCGATCGCCATGTAGTCGGCGCCGGCGGCGCGCAGCTCCTGCTCCTCGTAGCGCGCCCTTCCGAAGATCGCATGCGTGTGCGAGTCCACGAGTCCGGGCGTGAGCACCGCGCCCGCGCAATCGATCACGGACGCTCCCGCGCACGCGCGCTCGATCTCCGCGCGTGGGCCCACCGCCGCGATGCGCTCGCCCTCCACCGCGACCGCCACTCCGGTACGCACGTCGCAGTCGCGCATTTCCGCGCCCACGCGCGCGCGCGGCGCGCCCGTGCACGTGACGACCTGTTTCGCATTGACGAAGAGCAGCGTCACGGCAGCATCACTGCGCGGTCGCCATCACGTCGCGCACGCGCGCAATCGTGAGCGGCGCCTGCGCCTCGCCGCGGCACGCGTAGTAGCACGCGTTGCAGTGAATCGGCGTGTAGCGCTTGAAGTCGCGCCAGTGGAAGTCCGCCGGGAAATCCGGACAGCGCCGCACCTGCCCCGCGGGATCGATGTGAATCGTGCGCACGCCGGAGTTGCACGAATCGTTCATCTCACCGCTGAAATAGCGCGGCACCTGCTCGAGGTAATGATCCGAGCTTACGATCACGCCACGCCTGCGGCGCTTGAACGCCAGCAACTCGCGCACGACCTCCTCCAGATGCTGCTGCTCGCCGCGGGTCACCAGATGCCTGGTATTGCCGTTCTTCGCGTCGGTGTACGTGCTGAACGAGACGCCGATCCCGAGCTCCTGGGCGCAGCGCACGATCGGCACGAGCTGATCGAGATTCGACCGCTTGATCACGGTGTTGAAGCGAATGCCATCGATTCCGCTCGCGCGCATCCGCGGCACGGTGTCGAGAATCTTCGCCGCGAGCCCGGGGATGCCTCGCGCCACATCGTGACGCTCGTCGAGGTAGTCGAGCGAGATGTTGAACTGGTTGAGCCCCGCGTCCCACAACGATCGCGCGCGCTCGGGCGTGAGCATGGCGCCATGCGTGATCATCGCCAGGTAGCGAACGCGAATCGCCCGCGCCACGGCGGAGATGAGCTCCTCGAGGTCGCGCCGCAGCAGTGGCTCGCCGCCCGTGAAGGTGATCATCACCGGGTTGAAGTACCGCGCGGCCTCGGCGTAGCTCGCCGCATCGCTTCGCGTCGCATCCGCGCCGTTCTTCCAGTAGTCGCAGAAGTCGCAGCGCGCGTTGCAGCGCATCGTGACCTCGAAGTGCACGAGCACCGGGAAGCGCCGCACGTGCAGGTACGCGTACTTCGCCGCGAAGAGCGGCACGTGCCACGGCTTGAAGCGCGCGCTGAGCATGCGCCGCGCGCTACTCGCGCGGAGCGAGCATCGGGAGCGTGATCCCGTGCGCGGCCGCCGTCTCGATCGCGATCCCGTAGCCCGCGTCGGCGTGACGGGCCACGCCGATGCCGGGATCGTTCGTGAGCACGCGCTGGAGCCGCTCGCGCATCTCGGGCGTGCCGTCGGCCACGATCACCTGGCCCGCGTGGAGCGAGTTCCCGATGCCCACTCCGCCGCCATGATGGAACGACACCCAGCTCGCGCCGCTCGCGACGTTGAGCAGCGCGTTCAAGATCGCCCAGTCGGCGATCGCATCGCTGCCATCCTTCATCGCTTCGGTCTCGCGGAACGGCGATGCCACCGATCCCGTATCGAGATGATCGCGGCCGATGACGATCGGTGCCGACAGCTCGCCGCTCGCCACGAGATCGTTCAGCGCCGCGCCGAACTTCGCGCGGTCGCCCTGGCCGAGCCAACAGATGCGGGCGGGGAGTCCCTGAAAGTGCACTTTCTCGCGCGCCAGCGTGATCCAGCGCGCGAGCTGATGGTCATCCGGAAAGAGCTCGAGGATCAGCTCGTCGGTGCGATGGAGGTCCTTCGGATCGCCGGACAGCGCGACCCAGCGGAACGGACCCTTCCCTTCGCAGAAGAGCGGCCGGACGTACGCCGGCACGAAGCCCGGAAAATCGAAGGCGTGCGCGAGCCCGGCGTCGTGCGCCACCGTGCGGATGTTGTTGCCGTAATCGAAGGTGATCGCGCCGCGGGCACGCATCTGAAGCATGGCGGAGACGTGCTCGACGACGCTCGCCGTCGCCCGCGCGAGGTACGCGGCGGGATCGCTCGCGCGAAGCGCCGCCGCGTCCGCGAGCGACATGGCTTTCGGCACGTAGCCGTTCAGCATGTCGTGCGCGCTCGTCTGGTCGGTGAGCACGTCCGGCGTCACGCCGCGTCGCACGAGCTCGGGCAGCACCTCGGCCGCGTTGCCGACGAGCCCCACTGAGAGTGCGTCGCGCGACTGCTGCGCGGCCGCGATCCACGCCAGCGCCTCGTCGAGGCTGCGCGTGCTGCGATCGCAGTACCCGCTCGCGACGCGTTTGGCTATCCGCGCCTCATCGACCTCGACTCCGAGGAACGCCGCGCCCTGCATCGTGGCGGCGAGCGGCTGCGCGCCGCCCATGCCGCCGAGCCCGGCGCTGAGCACGAAGCGGCCGGCGAGCGAGCCGTCGAAGTGCTGGCGCGCGACGGCGCCGAAGGTCTCGAACGTTCCCTGGAGGATGCCCTGTGAGCCGATGTAGATCCACGAGCCCGCGGTCATCTGCCCGTACATCGTGAGCCCCTTGCGCTCGAGCTCGCGGAACACATCCCACGTCGCCCAGCGTCCCACGAGATTGCTATTGGCAATCAGCACGCGCGGCGCGCCCGCGTGCGTGCGGAACACGGCCACCGGCTTCCCGCTCTGCACGAGCAGGGTCTCGTCGTTCTCGAGCGCGCGAAGCGAGCGCACGATCGCATCGAAGCACTCCCAGTTGCGCGCGGCCTTTCCCGTGCCGCCATAGACCACGAGATCATCCGGCCGCTCCGCGACCTCGGGATCGAGATTGTTCATGAGCATGCGGAGCGCGGCTTCCTGCTGCCATCCCTTGCAGGAGAGGGTGCGGCCGCGCGGGGCGCGCACGGGGCGCGCACCGGCCGGCGCGTCCGTCATGATTGCACTCATACGAACATCGAGGTGGAGGGGAGCGGCTCATCGGTGGCGCGCGTCACGCCGTCGAAGGTGCCGTTGCCGATCGCGGTGCGAAGGGTGGCGATGTCGTCGCTGAGCACGCGATCGCGGTTGAGGTGCGGGACGAGCTCGCGCACGTGCGCGTGCAGGCGAGCGACGCGCGTCGCGGGCTGGAGCGGCGCGCGAAAATCGATCGCCTGCGCACCGCACATCAACTCGATCGCCAGGATGTGCGCCACGTTGCCGACCACGCGCCGAAGCTTCCACGCAGCCCCCATCGCCATGGGAACCACATCTTCCTTGTTGCCGTCGGTCGGAATCGTGTCGACGCTCGCCGGGTGCGAGAGCACCTTGCACTCGCTCGCGAGCGACGCCGCCGTCACCTGCGCCATCATGAAGCCGGAGTTCACGCCCGCCTCGGGACTCAGGAACGCCGGAAGCCCCTGATTGAAGTCCGGATGCACCAGGCGATCGATGCGCCGCTCGGCGATCGTGGCGAGATTCGTCAGCGCGATCGCGAGCACATCCAGCGCGAGCGCCACCGCCTGACCGTGGAAGTTGCCGCCGCTCATGAGCGTGCCGTCATCGAAGACGAGAGGATTATCCGTGGCGGCGTTGAGCTCGCGCGATACCAGCGACTCCGCGAACTGCATGGCATCGAGCACGGGGCCGTGCACCTGCGGCATGCAGCGGAGCGCATACGCGTCTTGGACGCGCGGATCACCCGTGCGATGCGACTCGCGGATCTCGCTGTCGGCGAGCAGCAGACGAAGGAGCGCGGCGGAGCGCTGCTGACCCACCTGCCCGCGCGCGCGCTGGATGCGCTCGTCGAAGGCATCGGGGGTGCCCATCAATCCTTCGAGCGTCATGGCGCCCGCGGCGTGCGCGACACGCCAGATGCGCTGAATGTCCATCAGCGCCATCGCGGCGACGGCGGTGTGGGCCTGGGTGCCGTTGATGAGCGTGATCCCTTCCTTCGGCTGCAGCACCACGGGCGCGAGCGCGGCGCTCTCGAGCATCGCTGCGGCCGTGCCGGCGTCGTTGCCGCGGCGCAGCACACCCTCGCCGATGAGCGTGAGCGCGAGATGCGCGAGGGGCGCGAGATCGCCGCTCGCGCCGACGCTCCCCTGCTCCGGCACCTCGGGATAGAGTCCCGCGTTGAGCATTGCCGCGAGCAGATCGATCAGCTCGGCGCGCGCGCCCGAGTATCCCTTCGCTATCACGTTCGCGCGCAGCAGCATCATCGCGCGCACCTCGCGCTCGGGGAGGAGCGCGCCAACGCCGGCGGCGTGACTGCGAACGAGATTGACCTGGAGCTCGCTCAGGCGATCGAGCGGGATCGACATCTCCGAAAGCTTGCCGAATCCCGTCGTCACGCCGTAGACGACCTCGCCGCGGCGCACGATCTCATCGACGAAGTGGCGCCGCTGCGCGACCTTCGATCGCGCATGCGGCGCCAGCTCCACCTCTCCATCGCCCTGCGCGACGAGCCACACATCGCGCAGCGTGAGCGAGTCCCCGTCGAGCCGAATGCGCTGCGTCATGCGCCAAAGCTACGGGCGAGGACCCCCCGCCGGCTACCGCACGCGCCTGAGCTGCGGGTCGCCGAAATCCGTCTGATACGACCAGTCGAGAATGACGTGATCCTGTGTCGTGGACGTGATGCGCACCGCGCCGTAGTGCAGCCCGTCGCTCAGCTGCGTCTCGAACACGTAGGCGAATCCCGGCACCGCCTCGATGGAGCCCGTGATGTAGCCGTTGAGCGGCGCGATGTCGATCGATGTGAGATCATCTACCGGATCCTGGCTGTACAGCACGACGGTCGTGCCGTCCCGAACGGTCGTCAACCAGATGGAGCCATCGTTGTGTCGATCCACGCGAAAGTCGATGTCGGTGCGATCGCCGGAGACCACCTCTCCCAGCTGCGACGACGGCCCAAAGTCGAATCGGAAGCCGCTGGTGGAAATGTCGTGTTGCGCGGTGGAGACGAGCACGTTGCGAGAGTCGAAGCGCGGCGTGTCGTTCACGTACGCGGACACATCGCTCTCGTCACCGCCGGTGCTCACCGAGCTCACCGCAAAACAGAGTGGCACGCCATTCGTGAGGCCGGAAACGAGAAAGTCCTCGGACACCGATGTGCCCTCGAGTGCCCAGCCATTGTCGTCACAGACCCCGTTGTCGAGGTCGTAGGAGGTCGAGTAGACGTCGTAATGGGAAAAGCGATTCGGATCAGCGAGCCGGGCATTCGGGCTCCAGGAAAGCTGAACTGCAGTATTCAGGGAGACCGAGACCAGCGACTCGGGCGTGTCGAGCACGCCACCGCGGGGACCGAGGCTCCGGTCCGACGAGCAGGCGGCGAGCGCGAGTATGGCAAGGGGAAATGCGAGCGCGGGGCGCATCAGTAACTCCGGGGGAGATGATGCCCTTCCTATTTGCACGCGACGCGCCAATGGTTTCGCGCGACTAACACTATATGGCAGCGTCGGTTACGTTCGAGAGGGCAGTCGAAGTGTCCACTTGCGGGGACACTTTCGTGCCCGTGTAAGGAAACACTTGCTCGCGCGCGAAGCGATCGCTACGGAGTTTCCTGTGGCCTGTACGTGCGCTTGTCGTAATTGAATTTGAGATTCGGCTCCGCGATCAGCGCGATGTAGAAGTTGAATGCGAAGTTGCCGTTCGGCGCCTGCGTGAAGGCGAAGATCGCGCGCCAATCGTGCATGTCGCGCTGCAGGCTCACGACGTGGTCCGAGAACTGGTGCAGCTCGAAGTCGTACCCGGTGGTCCACTGCATCGACCAGCGCGGCGTGATGTGGAAGGCGAGATTTCCGCGCAGCGTGCTCTGCGATGGGCTGACGTACTGCGTGGCGCCGCCGACGAGTGCATTCACCGAATCCGTGGGCGGCGGATTCGAGATGCATCGCTGGTACGAGATCGGATCCACCAGGAACGGCCGGCAGAGCGCGCGTACGTCGAGCACCCGCACGTTCGATCCGGAGATCGGACGCGAGCGCGAGGACGTGAAGCTGACCTGGAGATTCCACCCCTGATTCGCGTTGATCGCGTACGGATATCGCGAGCCCACCGAGCCCGCGGTGGCGGGGAGCGCATTGATCCCCGTCTCATCGTAGTTGTTGATGTTGTTGCCCGTGAGATTCGAGCCCACGGGCGCGGTGTCTCGTGGAGAGCCGCCTCCGAAGATGCGCTGCAGCGTCTTGAATGGATTGCTGTTCTTGCCGATCGAGAAGGTAGCCGTGAGCCCCGTGCGGAACGGCTTGAACTTGGCCGTGTCGCTCAACGGGTCACCCTGGAAGAGCGAGTAGTTCGATGAGAAGTCGAAGCCCGGAAGGAGATCCGACTGCAGCGTGTAGTTGAAGGTGTTGGTCGTCACGCCAAAGCGATGCGTGCGTCTCGCGACCTCGAAATCGTAGTCGATGGGTGAGGCGTTGATGGTGAGCAGCCGAATCTTGTCGCCGGCATCGGGGGCGGTGTCCGACTTGGAATGGAGCTTGGCCTCGAGGGTCTGGTTGAACTGGATCTGCATCGTTTCCTGACGCAGGCCGCCCAGATAGCCGGCGCGCGTCCGGCCAGTTGCCATCAGGAACTCATCGCTCACGACCGATGCCGGCGCGTAGGCGAACGAGATGCGCGGCTGAATGGACTGACGCAGCCGGGAGAACGGCCCGAAGCCGGGGAAAAACGCAAAGAAGGTCGGTGCCGCCGAGATGCCGGTCTGCACGCGCTTCGACTGGTGCACCCACTGGCCATCGGTGAGCGTCGTACGCACGAAATACGAGTAGCTGCCATCAGCATTGGCGAGCGACACGAACGGCGCGACGTTCCACGTGCCCTGGAGGATTCCCGGAAGCGAAAACTGCGTATCCCAGTCGAGCTGCGTCTTGCGGAAATTCGCGTACGTGCGCGAGCCCGTCTGCGCGCCCGTGATGAAGTCGAACTGCGTGACCGTGGTCGGCAGATCGTTGAGCTGATCGCTGTAGCGAACGGTGTTGTTCAGGGCGAAGCGGCCGATGCGGAATGGCGTCTGGAAGTTGGCCGTGGTGTTGCGCGTGTTCGCCTTCACCTTCGAGCTGTCGAGCACTCCCGCGGAATCGCTGTATCGGAACACCGAGCTGTTATCGAGGTTGAACGCCTGATTGTTGTCCACCGAGAGCGTGGGCGTCCACTCGAGCCATGACGCGAGATTGATCGGTCCTTTCGGTGTGACCGAGAAATTCGGGAAGTCCTGATTGACGAGATCGCGGCCCGCGTACTGCGAGCGCGAACCGCCGGCGGTGACGTTGAAGGGGCCGAGCCGTTGGGTGAGCGAGAGCTGGGATGAGATGGCGGCGAGCGCCTGCGCGACCGTCAGCGCATCCTGCTGATACACGCGCGTGTTGCTCGAATAGTTCAGATTCATGTTCAGGCTGCTCGTCTGCGAGAACTGCTGCGAGTGCGCCCAGTTGAATCCGACCGTCTTGCTGCCGTCGCTGTACGTCCAGTAGCTCGCGCGAATGCCGCCGCTCACGAAGCGATTGAGCCAGCGGTACCGGTACTCGCCGTTGAACTTGTTGTAACCGAAGTCTCCTTCGCGGTCGCTCGTGCCGCTGCGCCAGTCGTAGGAGACCAGCGCATCCATGTAATCGTTGATGTTGAAGTAATAGCCGAGATTCTCGACGGAGCGCACGTAGTCGGGCGAGGTGCGCACGATGTCCGTGATGCCGAAGCGCGGCGGGATGATGCCGCTGCGCCGGCCCGAGCGCATGTCCTGGAAGATGAACGGCAGCCAGAGCACGGGGATGTCGCCCACGTAGAGCACCGCCGGCCGTGCGACCATGAGCGTCTTGCTGATGATCTTCACGTCCGAGGACTGGAAATGGTAGTGCGGGTCCGGCAGATCGCAGCTCGTGATCGACGCATCCTGTGCGTACGAGATGCTGTGTCCCTTGCCCGTGGTATCGCCCTTTACGGCCGCGGCGTGCCCGTAGATGTACCACG
Source organism: Gemmatimonadaceae bacterium (assembly GCA_025929535.1). Taxonomy (GTDB): domain Bacteria; phylum Gemmatimonadota; class Gemmatimonadetes; order Gemmatimonadales; family Gemmatimonadaceae; genus FEN-1250. The sequence continues at coordinate 49,406 of JAICLZ010000009.1, read as the reverse complement.
TTTGTCCGCTTTGCGCGGAGGACGTGCTGAGCTGGTTCACCAGTCCGAAGTGTCGCCGCAGGTCGTACTCGAGGCGTCCGATCGCCAGCAGATCCGCGGTGCCCTGTGACGGATCGCGCAGATAGATGGTGTCCGTCAGCGGCGCGGTCGCGCGCATGATGCGCAGCGAGTCGTTGTAGAGAATCGTGTCGGCGACGAGCGTCGTCTGCACGCGCTCGACCGCCGCCTTGCCACTGAGCTTGAGCTCGTGGCGGTTCGAGTTCAGCTGCGCGTTGACGCTCTGGTAACGCGTGATGGTATAGCCAGTGCGCTGGAGCAGCCCCGCCATGGTCGAGTCGGGATCGGGCCACTCGACGAGCACACGCGGCGCGTGCAGGCTGTCCGCGCGCGCGGAGTCCGCCGGGTTGCGCGAAGGCCGCATGCGGCGGCTGCGCGCGTATCCCGTATCGCCCGGGTACTGCGACGGGAGCGTGATCGGGGGAGGCGTCTGTTGCGCGAGCACGGGCGCTGCCGCGAGCGCGAGTGCGCACACGATCCACCGTACGCTCACGCCGTGGCCTGCGCCTCGAGTGCCGCCTGCCGGCGCAGCCGCCGGCGGTAGATAACCATCGTCAGCACGACGCTCACCTCGTACAACAGGTAGAGGGGAACGGACATCGCGATAGTGGTCCAGACGAGATCACCAGGTGTCAGGAAAGCTCCAATGATCACACAGACGACGATCGCGTGGCGGCGGAACTTGTTCAGGAACTGCGGCGTGACGAGCCCCAGCAGCGCGAGCGTCACGATCACGATCGGCAGCTCGAAGCAGATGCCGAACGCCAGGGTCATGCTGATCGCAAAACCGAAATACTCCTGCGCGGAGATCAGCGGCTCGAGCGACGGGCCGCCGAAGCCCATGAGCCACTCCACGGCGAGCGGCAGCACGACGAACCAGGAGAGACTCACACCACACGCGAACAGAAACATCGCAAAGAAAATCATCGGCATGACGAGCTTCTTCTCGTGCTGGTGCAGCGCCGGTGCGATGAACGACCAGAGCTGGTAGAACACGACCGGAAGCGCCAGCACACATCCCAGCGCGATCGCCGCATTCAGGACGATGGAAAACGCCTCGCCCGGATGCGTGTAGATGAGCTTGTGCCCTTTCAGCAGTGGCAGGATGGGCCGCTCCAGCAGCCCGATCACATCCATTTGCGTGAACACGAAAAACGAGAGGCCGACGCACACGACCAGCGCCGCCAGCGACCAGATGATGCGCCACCGCAGCTCCTCGAGATGATCGAGGAACGGCATCTCATCGCTTGCGGCCGGTCGAGATTCCTGCATCTGGTTCCAGATGAGCGCTACGTGAACGCTATTTCAGCGTCCGGAGCCGTTCCTTCGCGAGTGCCGCCTCATCCGAGCGCGGATAGCGCGTCACGAGATCGTTCAACAATCCGCGGGCGCCGACGACGTTTCCCTTCTCCTCCATACCTAGGGCACGCTTATAAAGTGCCGTGGGTGCGCGGGGAGACGTGGGATAATTCGAAACGACCGCAGCATACGCAGAATCCGCTCCCGCGGCATTCCCCTCCTGATGGTAGGCCTCCCCCAGATAGAACTCCGCGTCCGGAACCAGATCGGACGTCGGGTACTGCTGAAGCAACGTCTGGAGTCCGGTGCGGGCGGCGCCGGGCGAGCCGCGCCGCAGCTGCTCGAGCGAGATCTGGAAGAGCTGGTTCGGCCCGGGCGTTGCGCCGCCCGCCGGAGCGGGCGTGGTCGTCGCACCCGGGCGCGTGGAGGGGCTCGCGCTCGAGGGCGTCGTCGCCCCAGTGCTGGTGGGCGGAACGGCCGTCGTGCCCGCCGCGCCCGGTGCCGGCGCGCCCAGCTGTGCGTTCGAGGATTGCATGTCCGACTGTCGCGCCTCGAGCGCGGCGCGAAGCTCCTGCACGCGCTGCTGGCTCTGGCCGGTCAGCTGCTGAATCTGCAGCAGCTGCTGTCCGACGTTGTACAGGTCGCCGCGCACATCGCCCTGCATCTTGAACACGCGCGCGCTCAGGAGACCGAGCGAATCGCGAACGATGTTCATGGACGTCACGACGCGATCGAGCGCGGCGCGACGGGCGGAGTCGCTGCGCGCATTGTCCGCGCGCAGCGACTGCACATCGGCGTGCAATGCCTGCACATCTTCCCGTGTGGCGAAGCACGCGCCCGTCGCGAGCAGCACGAGGGGCAGTAGGCACCGCACGCCGCGGATCATTGTGCGGCCGGGCGAAGCGCGTCCGCGCCCGCGGTGATCTCGAACTCATCGCGGCGATTCTTCGACCACGCGGCCTCATCGTGTCCTTCCATGGCCGGATGCTCCTCGCCGTAGCTGATGATGTCGATCATCGCATCGGGAACGCCGTGCTGCGTCAGGTAGCGCTTGGCCGCTGCCGCGCGGCGCTGTCCGAGAGCGAGGTTGTACTCGTCGGAGCCGCGCTCGTCGGTGTGGCCGGCCACGCGGATCTTGACGCCGCTGCTCGCGTTCAGAATGCCGACCTTCGCGTCGAGCGCGGCGCGATCGGCATCGGAGAGCGCGTCGCTGTCGAGATCGAAGTAGATCGGCGCGGTGAGCGATGCGCGTGCGGCATCGCGCGCGCGCGCGACGGCGTCATCGTTCGTGGGCGCCGGAGCCGGCGGCGGCGGAGGTGGCGGCGGCGCGGGCGCGGGCGCAGCTGCCGGCGCGGGCGCCGGCGCTGGTGCGACCTTCTTGTGGCAAGCGCCGAGCGCCAGTACGCCGGCAACCGAGGAGACAGCGTACAGCGAGCGTGCGTTCATAGTGGGGACTCTCCAGAGAAGGAACGATTGTGCATCGTAGCGAAACCAGGTGCGAGATCAGGTGCGAGATCAGGTGCGAGATCAGGTGCGAGATCAGGTGCGAGATCAAGTGCGGTACGCGCGCCCAACGACGCGCGGTGCGTGCTCAGCGGACGTGTCCCAGCGAGTGGGACCATGCCGCCAGACGAGCGCCCCCCGCGTGCGTGAGCTGACGGGCGCGCCCGGACTCCGAGTCGAGGATGAACAGCTGCTTGACTCCCGTTCGCGATGACGTGAACACGAGATGCCGCGCATCGGGTGCCCACGCTGGATCCTCGTTCACGCCTTCGCTCGTCAGCTGCTTCACGGAGCGGTCACGCAGCGAGATCACCATGATCTGGAACATGCCGCCGATCTGCGACTGGAAAGCGATGCGCTGCGCGTCCGGAGCCCAGTCGGGATTCGAGCGGTAGTTCTGATCGCCAAAGTTAAACGGCGTGAGCAGCTCGACGTTCGAGCCGTCCACATCCATAATGTATACCTCCGGATGCCCCGCGCGACCCGATGTGAAGGCGATTCGTCGTCCGTCGGGGCTGAACTCGGGCGACGTGTTGTCTGATCCGTGGCCCACCGTGATTCGACTGGGCGCGCCGCCCCCGAGAGGGACGAGCATCAAGTCGGTGCCCGCCTCGTCTCCGTGCGAGTACGCGAGCGAGCTGCCGTTGGGCGAGAAGGCCGGCGTCGTGTTCAGCCCCGTGGTGGTCGACGGAAGCGTGCGTGCCGCCCCGCCAGTCACGTCCTTCGTCACGATGCTCCAGCCGCGGCTTCCGAGAATGCTGTACGCGGTCGTGTGGCCGTCCGGCGACCACGCCGGCGAGAGCGCGAGCCCGGCGTCGCTCACCGGCCGCTCGCCCCATCCATCGCTGTCGACCACGTACACGCGCCCGCCGCGCACGAACAGCAGCCGCGTCTGCGCCACGCCGTGTGTGCCCGTGATCCACTGCTCGACCTCGTCCGCCACACCGTGGACCGCGAGCCGCCACTCCGCGGAACCGCCGGTAGGTGGAAGCGGAAAGTCCGCTACCTGCACTATCTTGGCGCCCGTCACATCATGTACTGCAACATGCACTCCGCCGCTCGTCACGGTGGCCTGCACCACGGCGGCGGCACCCAGCGATTTCCACAGCGGATAGCTCACGCTCGGGCCGAGCGACTGGAGCGAGCCCGCCGCCGGCGTTCCCGGAAGACCGATCACGTTCACGCGATCGCCGTAGTCGAGATCGCGCGCGATGATCGCCTGGATGCTGTCGCCCCACGCGCCCGTCACTGCGAGCACCACCACTCCCGGCTTGGTTCCCGCCTGATACGTGAGCCCGATGCGCACCGCGTGCGTGGTGTCCTGCGCGCGTACCGCGGTGGGCGAGGCGAGCACCGCGAGCAGGGCGCCGAGTGCGAATGACAGTGAGCGCGGGAACGATCTCGATTCGAGCATCAATGGACCACCGTGGGGTCGAAGCTGAAGATGACCGGAAGGACGTCATCGGAAAAACCGTTCGGCAACGGGCCGAATGCGTGCGCGTTTCCAGCCGACTCCACGGCGCCCTGTGCATCCAGGTCGAATGAGTAGTCGCCCGAGCGGGTAATAAAAGAGATCGCGCTCACAGATCCGTCGCGGCGAATGAGAAACTGTACTTCCGCGCGCGCATTGGTGTTCCTGTGCTCCCCGAAATTTTTCGCAATCTGGCGAACGATGTTCTCGAGGTAGCCAGGAAAGGGAAAGTCGACCCCCTCCGTGCGTACGGTCGCGACGTCGGTGCCCTTGTCACCGGTCGGTCCGCCACCCGCGGGCCTGCTCGGCGTCTTGGGCGGCGTAGCGGTGGGTACGGGAGTGGGCGTCGCCGGAGGCACGGCTTTCGTCGGCACCTTGGTGGGCATCGGCATCGCCTTGGGCGGCGTCTGTGCGCGCGGCGGCGGTGGCGCAGGAGGTGCCGGCGGGGGCGGCTTGGCCGCCGGCGGGGCAACGATTCCCTCGGCGCGCGGGCCGGGCGGCGCCGCCACGATGCTCACGCGGTACATCGGCGGCATCGGCTTGGGCGGCGCGGGATGCACGAAGATCAGCGCCGCCACGACCGCCGCGTGGCCCAGCGTCGAGAAGGTGAGTGGAAGTGCGAGCCGCGAGCGACCCTCGGCGCGCGCTGCGCTCACCGTGCAATCGCCTCGGGCTCCGCCACCAGCCCCACGTCGCCGACGCCTGCCGCCCGCATCACCGCGAGCACCTGCACCACCGTTCCGTATGGTACGCCCTTGTCCGCGCGCAGATAGATCCCGCCGTGTCCGCGCTGCGCCGCGAGCGCCTTGAAGCTCGCGCGGAATTCATCGTAGCGAAGCTTGTTCTCGTCCACGAGAATGGTGCCCGTACGATCGATCGTGACCACCAGTCCGTTCTTCGCCTCGAGCGGACGCGCCTGCGCCTGGGGAAGCGCGATGTCGACGCCGCCCTGCATCATCGGGGCGGTGATCATGAAGATCACCATGAGCAGCATCATGACGTCGATCAGGCTGACGACGTTGATGTCGGCATTGAGCGGGAGCTGTCCCGCGCGCGAGCGGCGACTCATCTAGATGCGTCCCTCCCGTACCATCATCGCGAGAATCTCGGTTCCGAATCCCTCGAGCTCACTCTCGAGACGATTCAGCCGCGCCGCAAAGATGTTGTACCCGAACACCGCCGGAATGGCCACCGCCAGCGCCGCGGCCGTGGCCGTGAGCGCCTCCGCGACGCCCGGCGCAACCGCGCTCAGATTCCCCGAGCCCTTGGTCGCGATGCCGACGAACGCATCGATGACCCCGAGCACGGTGCCGAGGAGGCCGACCAGCGGGCTGACGGAGCCAATGGTCGCGAGCCACGGAATGTACGAGGAGAGTTGATCGCGCTGCGCGGCGCTCTCGGACTCGAGCACGAGCCGCAGCGCTTCGACCTGCGATCCGCGCAGCGGCGCCGCCGACGCCTCGCGGAGCGCCCCCGGCTTCATCTCCGCAAAGAAGTTCACGGCGCGGGTGAAGACGCGCGTGAACGGATTGGATTTCGCGCGGCGCGTCAACCCTGCCGCGGCATCGAGCGACGGCGTGCGCTCGAACTCGTAGATGAACTCGCGGCCGCGCTTCGTCACGCGGTGAAACTCGATCCACTTCGCCAGCATGATGGCCCAGCTCACGAGCGAGAGCACGAGCAGGAACACGAGCACGATCCTCGTGACGAGTGATGCCTGACGCACCATGTCGATCGCCGAAGTCGGAACGGCACCGCCCACCTGCATCAGTATTCCGTGCGTCATGCGGTTTCTCCAGCGCGGCGGCCCGCGAACCATTGGTATGTCACGCGAAGGCCGTCGCGGAGCGACATCTTCGGCTTCCAGCCGAGCACCTGTCCGGCTTTCTCGATGCGCACCGCGGAGCGGCGCTGCTCGCCTGCGCGCGCGGGCGCGTGCACGAGCTCCGACGAGCCGCCGGATACCTCCTTGAGCAGCGTCGCGAGCTGCACCACATCGGTCTCGATGCTGGTGCCGATGTTGAAGGCGCGGCTGTCGACCACCGTCGCGGGCGGAAGCTTCACCGTGGCCGCCGTGAGATTCGCCCGTGCCACGTCACCGACGTACACGTAGTCGCGCGTCTGGCCTCCATCACCGAAGATCGTGAGCGGTGTGCCGTCGATGAGGCGATCGCAGAAGATCGCGACCACACCCGCCTCGCCGTGCGGATCCTGCCGTGGACCGTAGACGTTCGAGTAGCGCAGCGCGACGCAGTCGAGGCCGTGCACGCGCGCGAAATAGCCCATGTACAGCTCGACGCTGAACTTGGCGGTGCCGTACGGAGACTGCGGATCCTTCGGCGCGTCTTCCGCCGTGGGTGCCTGGACGAGATCGCCGTACACCGCGCCGCCGGTGCTCGAGAACACGAATCGTGTGGCGTGTCCCGACTGCCGCACGGCTTCCAGCAGATTGAGCGAGCCACCGATGTTGAGCGACGCATCCGCGGCAGGATCGGCGACGCTCTTGCGCACATCGATCTGGGCGGCGAGATGACAGAGCACATCGAACTTTCCCCCGCGCACGAGGGCCGCCGCTTCGCTCGAACAGATGTCGAGCTCCTCGAACGTGGCCGCGGACGGGACCTGCGAGCGCTTCCCGCTGGACAGGTTGTCGACGACGGTCACCGCGTAGTCGTTCGCGATGAGGATGTCGGCGACGTGCGAGCCGATGAACCCGGCCCCGCCGGTGACGAGCGCGCGTTTCGGCATCTCAGCGCTCCTCGGTGGAGGAGGTGTCCGCGGCGCCGTCGGCGCTCGAGGCGTCCGCGGCACGGAGGTCGAAGAGGTAGCGCAGAGCGTCGACTACGCCCAGCCCTCTGCCGTTCGCTGCCGCGGCGCGCAGCCGCACGCTCGGCTCGTGGAGAAACTTGTTCATCAACGCCCTCGAAAAATGTTCGATCGCCTCGCGGTCGCGCGGCGAGAGATGCTCGAGCTTTCGCATCGCTTCCGCCAGCTCCGCCTCGCGCAGCCGGTCCATCTCGGTGCGGAACGTGCGCAAGACCGGGACCGCCGCCAGTCCCGCCAGCCACTCCCAGTATTTCTCAACCTCCGGCGCGATGACTTCCTCCACCGCGGGCATCTCGTCGCGGCGCCGCTCGATGTTCGCCGTCGCCACGGTGCGCAGATCATCGAGATCGTAGAGGAAGACGTTGCTCAGTGCTCCGACGGCCGGATCGACGTCGCGCGGGACGGCGATGTCGAGAATGCAGAGCGGGCGATCGCCGCGCTCCTTCAGCGATCCGACGACGTGCTCGACACCCACGATCGCGTGCGGTGCGGCCGTGGAGCAGATGAGCAAATCGACATCGGCCAGCCGCGCCCAGCACTCGTCATAGTGCAGCGCCTGCGCCCGATAGCGCTCGGCGAGTGCGAGCGCGTGCTCGTGCGTGCGATTCGCGACGACCGCCGTGCGCACGCCCTCGCGCACGAGGCACTCGAGCGCGAGCTCCGCCATCTCGCCGGCGCCGAGCACCATGGCGTGGCGCCCGTTGAGCGAGCCGAAGATCTTGGACGCGAGCTGCACGGCGGCAGAGCTGGTCGACGCCGCGCCGCGTCCGATGCCGGTCTCGTTGCGTATGCGACCGCCGACCATGAGCGCCGTCTGAAAGAGCCGGCTGAGCACCGCGCCCGATGCACCGCGACTCCGCTCCCACGCGTCGCGCACCTGACCATGAATCTGCGCCTCGCCGAGGATCATCGAGTCGGCGCCAGCGGTCACGCGAAAGAGATGCGACACCGCGTCCCGGTCGCGGCGCACGTAGCCGAACGGAGCGACGTCCTCGCCGAGCAGCGTGGAGAAGTCATTCCAGATCGCGGGCACCGGATCCGCCTCGCCTTCGACGGCGTACACCTCGGTGCGATTGCAGGTGGAAAGCAGCACGATCTCGCGCGCGTGCGCGGCGGCGAGGAGGCGACGCGCCGCGGCATCGGTGTCCGACGGACCGACCATGAGCCGCTCGCGCAGCCCGAGTGACGCGGTGTGATGACTCACGCCGGCGACGATCAGCCCCATCGCGCAGCCTCGCTCTCGATCGTTCCGCGCTCCACACGCTCGCAGAAGCCTTCGTCGAGGAGCGCCTCCGAGGCGCGGGTCCACTCCTCGGCGGCGCCGGAGTCCAGGAGCCGGCGGCGGAGCGTCGCGAGCGTCGCTACCGCATCGGCGTACCGGTCATCGAATCGCGCCGCGAGCGAATCGCGAATGCGTACCGCAGCACTCGGAACGCCACCGGCGGTGATTCCGATCACGAGGTCGCCCGCCCGATGCGTGGCCGTCGTGCGGCAGTTTCCGCGCGCCGGATCATCCGCGACGTTCACGAGCCGGTGCGCCGCGTGGGCATCATCCGCTACCTGCCGGTTGAGGGCGCGGTCGTTCGTCGACGCAAGCACCAGCTGCGCGTTCCCGATGTCGTTGGGCGCGTACGGGCGCTCCTCGAGGTGCAGCTTCTGATGCGCGTCCGCGAGCGCGCGCAAGTCCGCTCCGATCTCGAGCGCAACCACGCGAACGCGCGCACCCGCAATGAGGAGCGCGCGCGCCTTGCGTGCCGCGACGGAGCCGCCGCCCACGATGAGCGCCTCGATCGCTTCGCCGTGCAGCATGATGGGAAGCTCGCTCACAGGAACTCTCCGGAGCGGGGACCGATGGCGCGAAAGGCGACGTAGAGCGTGATCACCGCCACGAAGAACGCGCTCGACCAGATGGCCGCCCGCGCCGCCTGCCAGCCCGCGACCACGCGTCCCACGGTGAGAGCGGTGATCGCGAGCCACGCGGTGACGCCCCAGATGACCTTCAGCTGATCGGCGTCGGCGTAGACGAGCGAGTATCCGACCGCGAGTGCGGTGCCGAGTGTGAGCGCGATCCATCCGCACACGATCGCGAGATGGTTCACACGATCGAGCGTCTCGAGGGGCGGGAAGAAACGAAAGATCGCGCCGAACCGGCGCGACTTGAGCTCGCGCCGCTCGAGCAGATACATCGCGCCGGACGCGGCAGCCGTCGCGAAGGCGGCGAAGCCGAGAAGGCTGAGCGCGATGTGCAGGTGCAGCCAGAGCGCCCCGGCACTCGCGGCGGCGGGGCCCGGCGACAGCGTGGATGCGAGCGCGCCCACCGTGACCAGCGCGGCGAGCGGCGCGGTCACGAGCGTGAGACTCACCTCGCGCGCGAGCGCCTCGACCGCCAGGAGTGTGACGGCCACGAGAAACGCGGCGCTCGAGAGTGCCGGTCCGAGTCCCGTGAGCGGCGGCTCGCCGAACTGCCACGTATAAGCGAGCAGTGCCGCGAGGTGAACGGCGACACTGGCGGACAGCAGCGCAATCACGCCGCGCACGGGCGCCGCAATGGGGCGCGCGAACGGTGTAGCCGCGAGTCCCGCGGCCAGCAGGTAGCAGGTGATGGCTATGGCGTGAGCGATGACGAGCATGCAGCCGCAAATCTAAGCGAGGAACGAAGATGGCGTGAGGGATGCGAAACGGGGCCGCGCCCGTGCGCAGCCCCGTTCGATCCTGCGTTTCGTGCGCGAGCGCACCAAATGCTCAGGGCATGCGCGCCGTCAACCGTGCCTTGGTGCCCAGCTTCACCGATGGATTCTGCTGGTCGACGAGCATGAGGGTGGTTCCGCGATCGGTGACCTTCACGACCTGCCCGAGCGCCACGCGCTCTTCGGGAACGGTTGCCATCTGATCGCCGCGTCCTTTCACGAGCACCGACCGGCGCGGCACGTAGAGCGTGTACTGATCGCCGACCTTTGCGCCATCCTTGGCCGTGACATCGATGACGACGTACGTCTGCATCGATGGGAGCACCGAATGATCCGAGATGAAGACGACCTTGCCTTCCGTGCCCAGCATGAGTGGCGAGGGGCGCGCGTCGTTGCCGAGCGTGAAGCGATCGAGCGGAATGATCCCCTGCCCTGCCTCGACGTTGCCGTATTGCGTGATGATGCGGACCGTGGACGCATCACCATTCTCCGCGCGCTCCACCTCGACCACGCCGGTGGGCTCCATCATCTGCGATCCGTCCTCGAGCACCGGTCCTGGTGTGAAGGCGAGATAGCGGTCGCCGCGAGCGGGGACGATGTCCTTCGGGAGCGTGATGTACGCGCGCTCCTCGTTCAGCATGCGCGATCGTGGCGTGGTCGTGGCGATGCCGGAGAGCTCCGCGCTGCCGACGATCGTGCCCTGCTGACTCGGCCCGTTTGGGCGATCGAGCCACGGCGCGGCAAACGTCTCGCCCACGCGCACAGCCGGATGCGGAAACGCCGTCGCGGAGGCACCGAAGCGCGAGACCGTCGCGACGCGTCGCGACGCGGAGAGCGAGAACACCGTGGATCCCGTGGCTCGCGGTGCCTCGACGAGCGACGTGGTGGGCATGGGCGACATGCGATCATCGACGACCGTGGTCACCTCCGTGCCGTTGGGTGTGGTCGCGACCATGTTCGCGGGCAGCTTCAGGACTTCGTTCGGATAGATCCAGTGCGGATCCTCCACCACGTCCGTGTTGATGCGATAGATCTCCGGCCACAGGAACGGGTCGTTGAGATACTGGTGGGCGATGTCCCAGAGCGTGTCACCCTTCTTCACCGTGTGCGTCCCGCCCGGCGCTGGCTGGCTTTGCGTAGAGTCCTGCGCGGCGAGCGGCGCGGAGGCGAGCGCCGCGACGAGCAGCGCTGCGGGCAGACCGCCGCGACGGAACGGTACGTTGCGCATGTGTAGACAGTCCTGTGTTCACAAGGGAAGAGACCCGCTGGGCGCCCGGGAGCGCGCCGCCGGGCTACCCCCAGACGACGCCTGAGCGAGCGCAGGGTAACCGGGAGCGGCCGTCCCGTGCGTCACCCAAATCGCGCTCCGCGAGGCACTTCCACCCTGCCGGCTTCCGGTGCGATGCTAGCTTAGGCATCGCGCGTGCAACGGCTGGTCGTGTACGCCCCCTCCGTTCCGTTCCCACTCCACGCTCGCCGCATGGCACAGCCGATCATTCCCGTGCGGGCGCCGAGCACCGGCGGCGAGCCGAGCGAGCCGCCAAGGTCACCGCCGACGCCGCGATGGATCGATGCCCTGATGTTGTGCGTCCTCGCCGCGGTCGCGTACGGGATCATGCGCGCGGCCGCCGAGTGGCGTGCGCCGCTGTCGCCGAACGTGCGCGTGAGTCTCGCGGCGCGTCAGCTGCCGTCCTATGCGGGGCTCTCCACGCTCCGCATGGCGATCGCGTACCTGCTCTCGCTCGCCTTCGGCATCGCGTACGCGCGCATCGCCGCGGGGAGTCGCGCGGCCGAACGCCTGATGATGCCGCTGCTCGACATTCTGCAGAGCGTGCCGATTCTCTCCTTCATGCCCGGCGTCGTGCTCGGACTCGCCGCATTGTTTCCCGGGCGCACGCTCGGGCTCGAGATCGCGGCCATCATCCTCATCTTTACGAGCCAGGCGTGGAATCTCGCCTTCAGCTTTCATCAATCGCTGCTCACGATGCCCCGCGAGCTGAGCGAAGCCGCCGCCGTGTACCGACTCGGATTCTGGCGGCGATTCACGCGCCTCGAGCTGCCGTTCGGTGCGATCTCGCTGATCGCGAACAGCATGATGAGCTGGGCTGGGGGCTGGTTCTTTCTGATGGCGTCGGAGCAATTCACGCTCGGATCGAGCAATCTGCGTCTCCCCGGGCTCGGCTCCTATCTCGCAGCGGCCGCAGATGCGGGCGACACGCATGCCCTCGCGCTCGGCCTCGGCACGCTGGTCTTCGTGATCGTGATGCTCGACCAGCTGATCTGGCGTCCGCTCGTCGCCTGGTCCGATCGGTTCAAGATCGAGCAGTCGGGCGGCGACGCGCCCGAATCTCGCCTGCTCGACGCACTGCGCGGGTCCGCGATGCTGGAGTGGGTGAGCTCGCGCGTGACACGGCCACTCGCGCGCGCGCTCGATCGAAAACTGGGATCGGCCGCACGAACGGAGCCTCGCACGAGTCCGAAACGACACGATCTGCGCACGCGGCTCACGGTCTGGGTGCCCGCGGTGGCCGTGCTTGTGCTGGTGATCTGGGGCGCCATCGCTACGATCGGCGCGCTCGCAGGGATGGCGCGGAGCGATTGGCAGTTGGTGGTCGTGAGCGCCGCCGCGACCTTTTTGCGGACGACCATCGCGCTCGTGCTCGCGGCGGCATGGACGATTCCGGTCGGAGTGGCCATCGGAACGAATCCGCGTTGGGCGAGACGCGCCCAGCCGCTGGTGCAGATCACCGCGTCCGTTCCCGCCACGGCCGTGTTCCCCGTGCTCCTTCTCGCGCTGCTCTCACTTCCTGGCGGGCTCAACATCGCCGCCGTCGCCCTGATGCTGCTCGGCACGCAATGGTATCTGCTGTTCAACGTGATCGCGGGCGCGATGGCGATCCCGGCGGATCTCCGCGAGGTCGCGGCCACGTATCGCATCACCGGGTGGCGACGGTGGAAGACGCTCATCCTTCCCGCGATCTTTCCGTATCTCGTGACGGGGATGATCACGGCGACCGGCGGCGCCTGGAATGCGAGCGTCGTTTCCGAGTACGTCACCTTCGCGGGGCGAAAGGAGAGCACGATCGGGCTCGGCTCACTGATCGCGCAAGCCGCGGAGCGGAGCGATTTTCGCCTGCTTCTCGCCGGAACGCTCGTGATGGCAGCAATCGTGATCGCGAGCAACCGGCTCGGTTGGCGGCGCCTCTACGCGCTCGCCGAAGCGCGGTATCGTCTCGGCTGATGATGCACACATGAGCACAGGCGCATGACGGGAACGGACACGATCATCGCGACCCCCGGCACGGCGGCCGCCGCGCTGCTCGCCGCGCGCGATGTGCTGAAGTACTTCGGAGACGACCGGCGGCCGGTGCTCGAGCACGTGTCCGTGCAACTCAACGAGGGTGAGTTCGTTGCGCTGCTCGGGCCGTCGGGCTCCGGCAAGTCGACGCTGCTGCGCATTCTCGCGGGGCTCATGGAGCCATCGAGCGGCGAGGTGCTCGTACACGGCTCGCCCCTCGAGGGGCCGAATCCCAGCGTGGCGATCGTCTTTCAGAGCTTCGCGCTGTTTCCCTGGCTCGACGTGCTGCAGAACGTGGAGCTCGGGCTGCTCGCGATGGACGTGTCCGACGACGAACGGCGCCGTCGCGCGCTCGAGGCCATCGACCTGATCGGCCTCGATGGATTCGAGGAGGCGTTTCCCAAGGAGCTCTCCGGCGGAATGAAGCAGCGCGTGGGGTTCGCGCGCGCCCTGGTGGTGCAGCCGGAGGTGCTGTTCATGGATGAACCGTTCTCCGCGCTCGACGTGCTGACGGCGGAAAATCTTCGCTCCGAGCTGCGGGATCTCTGGCTCGCGAAGACGATGCCGACGAAAGCCGTCGTGATGGTGACGCACAACATCGACGAGGCGGTGTCGCTCGCGGATCGCATTCTCGTGTTCGGCGCGAACCCGGGGCACATCCGGGTCGAGCTCAAGGGACTCTCGCAATCCGATCGCAGCGAGAAGAGCGCGCCCCGCGCGCGGCTCGTGGAGCTCATCTACCGAATCATGACGAACCCGGAGGATGACGCGATTGCGATCGTCGAGCAGAGTCTGCAGGGGCGCACGTGGCCGGCCGTGGCGCGGGACTCGGCGCGCACGACGGGCGCGCGCGCGCGACGATACCAGGTGCTGCCGGAGGTGAGCATCGACGATCTCACGGGACTCGTGCAGTATCTGGGCGGCATCGGCGGGCACGCCGCGGTGCAGGACCTCGCGCGCGACCTGCAGATGCGCGCGGACGATCTTCTCGCGATCGTCGAGGCCACCGACCTGCTCGGCTTCGGCGCGCTGCACGAGCGGCAGGTCGCGCTCACGCCCATCGGCGCACGCTTCGCCGATGCGGAGCTGGACGAGGAGAAGGCGATCTTCCGCTCGCAGGCGCTGGACCACATCGCTCTGCTCCATCACATCGTGCGCGATCTCGAGACGGCGCCTACGCACACGCTCGACGCGGAGCGCGTGATCGACGAGCTGGAGCACAGCTTCAGCGGCGAAGAAGCGCGGCGCCAGTTCGAGACCGCCGTGGATTGGGGGCGCTACGCCGAGCTGTTCACGTACGATGACTCATCGGGCGAGCTGACGCTGGACGAGGAGCACACGCTGCGGCGCAGATGACGAGCGTCAGTCGGCGCGCATCGTGACGCTCGGATCCACTCGCGCGGCGCGGCGCGCGGGAACGAAGCACGCGAGCGCCGCGATCGCGAGCAGCAGCGCGGGCACGGCGATGAACGTCGCCGCGTCCGTCGCGCTCACCTCGAAGAGGAGTGTCGACACCGCGTGCGTGAGCGCCGCGCTCGCGAGCAGCCCGAGCGCGATCCCGATTCCCGCGACGACGAGCCCTTCGCCCAGCACGAGGCGGTGGATCGCGCCGGCACGTGCGCCGAGCGCGAGTCGAATGCCGATCTCCCGCGAGCGGCGGCCGACCGCGTACGACATCACTCCGTAGATGCCCACAGCCGCGAGTACCAACGCGAGCGCCGCGAACACGGCGAGCAGCGTCGTTCTGAACCTGTCGGCCGCCACGTTCGCCTCGACCAGCTCGTGCACCGTGCGGATGTTCGCGACGGCGAGCTCGGGATCGATGCGGTGCACCGCCTCGCGAACGAGCCGTCCGGCATCGTCGGTGCTCGTGCGCGTACGCGCGACGACCGAGAAGCTGGGGGTCGCGCCCATTCCTCCCTGCACGAACGGAAAATAGATCGCTTCGGAAGGCGCCTGTGCCACGCCATCGTAGCGCACATTGCCCACGACGCCGACGATCGTGTACGCGTTGCCATCTCCGGGTCCGCCCACGTTGATGCGCTCGCCCACGGGATTGGCGCCGGGAAAATACTTTCGCGCGAGCGCGTCACTCACGATCACCCTGTTCGGCGCGTCGCTGTCGTCCCGCGCATCGAAAATGCGCCCGCTGAGCAGGGGAACTCCGAGCGCGGCAAAGTAGTCCCCGTCCACCGCGAGCACGTCGGCCAGCGGCGAGCTCTCGCCGTCCGCCGGCGGCCGGCTGCTCACGAAGAAATCCGAGCTCGAGCCGAACAGGTCCGGCGGAAGACCGACGCTCGCGCTCACCTTCTCCATGCCCGGGCGCGAGCGCAGATCGGCAAGCAGTCGATCATGGAAGATGACGATCTGCGGCGTGCCCGCATAGCGAACGGCCGGCAGCGCGATCGACGCCGTCACCACGCCGTCGCCACGTACGCCCGTGTCCACATCGCGCAGCTTCGACAGGCTGCGGATGAGCAGCCCCGCGCCAACGAGCAGAACGAGCGAAAGCGCGAACTCGGCGGCGACCAGCGCGCTCCGCAGCCGGCGACGCGAGGGCGCGTCGGTACCGCCGCGCACGGCCTCGCGCACGACTCCGATCGCGCGCGCGGACGCGCCGAGAATGGCGGGCGCCAGCGCGAACAGAAGCACGCTTCCGAGCGTCGCGGCCGCGGCGAGTGCGAGCACGCGCGCGTCCACTCCCGTGTCGAAGTCGCGCAGCACGAAGAGACTGTCCGGCGCGACCGACGTCAGCACGCGAACGCCCCAGATCGCCACGAGCACGCCGAGCGCGCCTCCCAGAAGTGCGAGCAACGCGCCCTCGATGAGCAGCTGGCGCACGAGGACCGCACGGCTCGCGCCGAGCGCCGTGCGCACTGCAAGCTCGCCCTCGCGGCTGGTGGCGCGCGCGAGCATGAGATTCGTCACGTTCACGCACGCGATGAGGAGCACCACGACCACGGCGCCCATGAGCATCAGCAGAGCAGGACGCAGCGGACCGCTGAAGCGCTGGCTCAGCGACTGCTCCACGAACGTCCAGCGATCGGGACCTCCCGGAAAACGCGCGCGCACCTCTGCCGCGACCTGTGCGACCAGCGCGTGGCGCTGCGCTGCGGTGACGCCAGGCTTCTCGCGCGCGAGAACCGCGAGGCCGAACGGGCCGCGACGTTGCGGCGCCGGAAAGGTGTCGTTGAGCCAGAGCTCCGCGCGATCGCCGCGCGGGTACCAGACCTTCGGCGACATCACGCCGATGACGGTGGTGGGGCGCCCCTGAATCTCCAGCGACTTCCCGATGACCGCCCGATCGCTGCCGAGCCGCCGGCGCCAGAACGCGTCGCTGAGCACGACGAGCGGCGGTGCGCCCTGCGTGTCATCTCCCGATCGAAAGGCGCGGCCGATTGCCGGCTGCACGCCGAGCGTGGAGAAAAAGTCTGCGCTGACGATGCTGCCGTAGACGCGCTCGGGTCGATCCGCGGCAAGGTAGGAAAACCCATCACTCGGCACGCGGAAGGACGCGATGGACGAGAATGCGCGTGCGTCGTCGCGCAGTGCGAGAAAGTCGGCAACGGAAAGCGATTGCAGAGTGCCCGGTGTCGACCCGTACGTGGCGAAGACGCGCACGAGCTGGTCGGGGTGCGCGAACGGAAGGGGGCGCAGGAGCACGGCATCGAGCACGCTGAACATCGCGGTGGTGGCACCGATGCCGAGGGCGAGGGTGATCGTCGCGACGGTGGTGAAGCCGGGCGCACGTCGCAGCGAGCGCGCGCCGTAGCGCACGTCCCGCCAAAGCGTCGAGAAGCGCGAGCCGGCGGAGGGCGCGCCCGGTGGACTCGCGTCGCGAGGCGCTCGACGCTCCGTTCGCGCCAGGGCATCGAGGAGCGCGCCGTGGCGAAGCTCGTCGCGCACCTCGCGCATCGCGTCCGCCTCGCCCGCCCCGTGCGCGCTCAGATCGGCGAAGCGCTCCTCGAGATGCTGCGCCAGCTCCTCCGCGATCTCGCATTCGCGTTCGGCGCTCAGCCCGAGCGGCGCGAGCCGCGCGAGGATCTCCGCGCTCCAGTCAGGCATGCGCCGGTCCAACGACCTGTCCGATCGCGTGCACGAACTCCAGCCAGCTCTCGCGCTGCTCCTTCACGACCTCGCGACCCGCGGCGGTGATGTGATAGTAGCGCCGACGCCGCTGTCCTGCTTTCTCGATCCACTTGCCCCTGATCCACCCGCGCTCCTCCATGCGGTAGAGCAGCGGATAGAGCGAGGAGACCTGGAACTGCACGACACCGCCGGAGCGGGACTCGATGAGCTTGCTCAGCTCGTAGCCGTGGCGCGGCTCGTCACGGAGGAGCGAGAGGATGAGGAAGTCGGCGCTGCCCTTCTTGAGCTCGAGGGTAATCATGAGCGCAATATATATGTCTCATATATATGTGGCGCAAGTCCTCTTGACAGCGTGGTCGCGAACGGGCATGAGAACGGGAACTGCTTCCCGGAATCGGCAGCGTGAAACGTCATCTCGGCTTCGCCCTGCTCGCACTCGCCACCGCCTGCGCCTCGGCGCATCCTGCTCAGCCGGCGCCTGGCCCACTCCGCACGGATTGGGCGAATCTCGCACGATTTCGGGACGCCAACGAGAGGCTCCCGCCCCCGATGAAGAACGAGAACCGCGTCGTCTTCATGGGCAACTCGATCACGGCGAACTGGCAGCAGTACTTCGCATCGATGTTCCCCGGCAAACCCTACATCGGTCGCGGCATCAGCGGTCAGACCACACCGCAAATGCTCGTGCGCTTTCGACAGGACGTCATTGCACTCGAGCCCGCAGTCGTCGTGATCCTCGCAGGCACCAATGACATCGCCGGCAACACCGGCCCCGCCACGCTGGAGATGATCGAAGGCAACATTGCCTCAATGGCCGAGATGGCGAGGGCGAATGGAATCGAGGTCGTGCTGGCATCGGTGCTGCCCGTCCGCGACTATCCGTGGAAGCCCGGACTCGAGCCGGCACCGAAGATCATTGCGCTCAATGCGTGGATGAAAGACTACGCCGCGCAACACGGCGCGATCTACGCCGACTTTCATTCCGCGATGGCGGACGCGCAGGGCGGAATGCGGAGCGGGCTTTCCTCCGACGGAGTTCATCCGAACGAAGCCGGCTACCGTATCATGACTCCGCTCGTGGAGCAGGCGATCGGCCAGGCGTTGCGCGCGAAGTGACTCTCAGCCCCTCAGCAGCATGTAGGTGCCAAGGAGAAGCAGCAGGATCGCGACGACGCGACGAAACACCGTCTCGGGAATGCGCCGCAGCGTGCGAACGCCGAGAATCGTGCCTGCGAGCGTGCCCACCGTGGCAATGAGCACGAGAGGCCAGACGCGCGCGATCGCAGCCATCTGCGTGGCGAAGTACACTGGCATGCGCGCACCATCCACCACCAGACCGATCGCGGTGGCCGTCGCCACGAAGGCCTGCCGGTCGAGGTCGAATCCGAGCAGCGCGGCCGAGCGTATGCCGCCCTGATTTCCCACCAGCCCGCCGAAGACGCCGGAGATCGCTCCAGCGATCCAGGCGACGGGCCCGCCGAAGCGCATGCGACGGGCGAGGCCCGTGAGCTCGCTGACGCCGACGAAGAGGAGGAGCACGCCGAAGACGATCGCGAGCGAGCGATTGCTCGAGTAGGTGTGCAGCAGCGCTCCCGCGAGTCCGCCCACTGCGCTCGTGATGCCGAAGCTCACGAGCACGCGGCGATTCACGTGCGCGCGCAGCCGCCAGAACCGCAGAGCGGTGGCGAACAGGTGCGGGATCGACACTGTGGCGACGGCCAGCTGGGTGCCCACGCGCACCGCGAAGAGTGGCGTGAGCACACTGCCAATGCCGAAACCGGCGATCGATGCGATGGCGCCGGCGAGGATCGATCCAACGGCAATGATCAGAGCGAAAATCACGCGACGCCCGCGCAGGAGTATAGAAAACAGGCGGGCGGCACGGGCATTTCGCCCGCGCCGCCCCGGTACTTCCGTTCACAGTGCACTCGAAGTCTCGAGCGGCACTCCGCGATTCGTCAGAACGGCAGGTCGTCGTCCTCGGTGTCGAGATTCCCCCGAAAATCCTCGAAGTCCCCGCCCGCCGCGGCGGTGCCCGCGCCGGCTCCGCGCGTGCGATCCGTGGCCGCTGCGCGCGGCCGCGAGTTGCTGCCACCGGCGGACTCGCTGTCGTAGCTGTCCGAGCCACCCGCCTTGCCGCTCAGCATGATGAGCTCGCGCACGTTGATCTCGGTGGTGTAGCGCGTCTGGTTCTCCTTGTCCTGCCACTGCCGATACTCGATGCGCCCCTCGACGTAGATCTTGTCGCCCTTCTTGAGGTAGCGCTCGACGATGTCCGCCAGCGTGGATGCCTTGCTGTTCCAGACGACGCAGCGATGCCACTCCGTCTTCTCCTGCTTGTCTCCGCTCGGCCCGCTCCAGCTGCGGCTGGTGGCCAGCGAGAACGTGGCGACGCGATTGCCGCCGGTGGTGGAGCGGACCTCGGGATCGGCGCCGAGATTGCCGATCAGGGTGACCTTGTTCAGGCTGCGACTCATATGCATCTCCTGGCGGTTGGCGAGTTCACTCGCCTGACAGAGTATAGAGCGATTGCGTGAAGCGCGCCAACGGTCCGGCGCGGCCATTCTCCTTTCATTGCATGCTCCTCGGCCTCAGGCCGGTGCGGCCGGCGCGAGATCCAGCCGAAGCACGATCGCATCCTCCTTCGGCTTGCGATAATACTCGCGACGGCGGCCGACCTCCACGAAACCCCGTGAAGCATACAGCGCGCGCGCAGCCGCGTTCGAATCGCGCACCTCGAGATAGAGCGTGTCCACATCCGACTCGCGAACCGCCGCGATGGCGCCGTCGAGCAGCAGCGCGCCGATGCCTCGGCGTCTCGCGTCCCTCGCGACCGCCAGGTTCCCGATCTCTCCCTCGTCGAGCACGAACCACGCGACGACGTAGCCGCAAACCGCTCCCGCGGAATCCGCGATCAGAAAAGCGACCCGCCGATCATCGATGAGATCCGCGAACGCACTCCGGTTCCATGGATCGCCGAACGATGCGTGCTCGATCGCGAGCACCGCCTCGATATCCTCCTCGCGAGCCGGGCGCAGCACGACATGCGCGCGCGCGTCGTCGCTCGCCGTCTTCGCCGTGCCCGCGTCCTCGCCGATGCGCATGCTACGACACCGGCAACGGGCGCCCGTGCGCCTGCTCCCACTTCACCTGCGCTTCGGCCAGTCGTCCGTAGTCCGGCTCCCAGGCGGCCAACGGAACCGGCGGCTGCGCCAGCCAGGCGCCGAGGCGCACCACGTTGGCGGCGCGCGGGTTGGTGCGCGGACGCTCCTCGGGGCCGATCACCGTCGCCTGCAATCGCGCCGCCTCGCGCGCGAGCGAATCGCGCGCCACGAGGCGCACCGGCGCCAGCTCCTCCACCGCCTCGTCCGCGCGCGAGTATGCCGCGGCGAATACATCACCGCGCAGCGCATCGAGCACCACCAGATACACTCCGTCGGCGAGTGACGTCTCGCCGGCGATGAGCGCGAGCGACGGCACCGCGTACAGCGGAATGCCCTGCGCAAACGCGATCCCCTTTGCCAGTGACGCGGACACGCGGAGACTCGTGAAGCTCCCCGGCCCCGCCCCGCACACCACGCGCGCGAGATCATGCACAGTCGCACCCGCCTCGCGCAGCGACTCGTCGATCGCGGGCAGCAGGTGCTCCTCGGCGCCGCTGCGCATCGCGACCTCGCGCGATGCGAGCAGCTCGCCGTCGCGCAGCACCGCGACGGAGCCGATCGAGGTCGCCGCCTCGAGCGCGAGCGTCAGCATGCCGGTCATCCGGCGAGGAGGAGACGCCGCTCCTCGTCCGCCGGATCGAGCTCGAGATCGATCGGCACCGCGTCTGGCGGAATGCGATCCCCGCCGCGCTCGGGCCACTCGACGAGAACGAGCGCGTTCGCGCGCAGCATGTCGTCCCAGCCGAGATTCGTCAGCTCCTCGGGCTTCTCGAGCCGGTACAGATCGAGATGATAGATCGGAAAGCGATCGCCCATGTACTCGTGCACGAGCGCGTACGTCGGGCTCGTGACCTCGCTGGTCACGCCGGCGCCCCGGCAGATCGCCTGGACCAGTGTGGTCTTTCCGGCGCCCAAATCGCCGGCGATCGCGACGACGAGCCGCGCGTGCGCCGACTTGCCGAAGCGCTCGCCCCACGCGACGAGCTCCGCGCGCGTCAAGGCGATGTGGCCGCGGGGTGCCGCATCGGGCACGATGTGGTGGTGCACATCCATCAGCGCGGCGCCCGGATGCGGCTCAGCCCCTCTCCACGTCTCGATCCGAGCGCAGCGGCGCTGCCGTTCCCCTTCGCCTTCACCTCGAGCAGCTGATCGCGCAGCGCCGCCGCCGACTCGAAATCGAGATTCGCCGCCGCTTCCTTCATTTGCGACTCGAGCAGCTCGATGAGCGTGGCGGTGTCCATCTCGCTGGCATACGTCGCCACCTGTTCCGCGACCTTTCTGCCCTTGTCATCCCGCTCGCCGCGCGCATCGGCCACGCGCGTGATGAAGCGCACCTGCTCGGTGCTCTTGACGACGGTCGTCGGCGTGATGTCGTGCGCGAGATTGTACGCGCGCTGGATCTCGCGGCGGCGCCTGGTCTCGTCGATGCAGCGCGCCATCGAGCCGGTGACTCTGTCCGCGTAGAAGATCGCGCGACCCTCGACGTGGCGCGCCGCGCGTCCGGTGGTCTGGATGAGCGAGCGGTCGCTGCGGAGAAATCCTTCCTGGTCCGCATCGAGTACCGCCACGAGCGACACCTCGGGGAGATCGAGTCCCTCGCGCAGCAGGTTGATGCCGACGAGCACATCGAAGTCGCCGAGCCTGAGACCGCGGATGATCTCCACGCGCTCGATCGCATCGATGTCCGAGTGCATGTAGCGCACGCGCACGCCCATCTGCTGCAGATAGTCGGTGAGATCCTCCGCCATCCGCTTCGTGAGTGTGGTGACGAGCACGCGCTCGCCGCGCCGCTCGCGCAGCCGGATCTCGCCGAGCAGGTCGTCGACCTGACCGCGCACGGGACGCACCTCGATCTCCGGATCGACGAGTCCCGTGGGTCGGATGATCTGCTCGACGACCACGCCCTCCGAGAGCTGGAGCTCGAGATCGCCCGGCGTTGCTGACACGAACAGCGCGCGCGGCGTGAGCTTCAGAAACTCGTCGAACATCAGCGGTCGATTGTCGAGCGCGCTCGGCAGGCGAAAGCCGTAGTCGACGAGCGTGAGCTTGCGCGCGCGATCGCCGTTGAACATGCCGCCGATCTGCGGCAGCGACACGTGCGACTCGTCGACCACCACGAGGAAATCCTCGGGGAAGAAGTCGAAGAGACACGCAGGACGCTCGCCCGCGGCGCGACCGGAGAGGTGGCGCGAGTAGTTCTCGATCCCGGCGCACGTTCCGACCTCGAGCATCATCTCGACATCGAAGTTCGTGCGCGACTCGAGCCGCTGCGCCTCGAGCAGCTTCCCCTGCTCGCGCAGCACCGTCAGCCGCTCGGCGAGCTCGGCGCGGATGAGCGCGATCGCGCGCTCGAGCGTCGGGCGCGAGGTCACGAAGTGCTTGGCGGGATAGATCGCGGCGCGCTCGAGATCGGCGATCGTCTCGCCGGTGACGCAGTCGATCTTCGAGATCTTCTCGACCTCATCGCCCCACATCTCGACGCGCACGCCCTGCTCCTCGTACGCGGGAAAGATCTCGACCGTGTCGCCGCGCACGCGAAAGGTGCCCCGCTCGAAGGAGACATCGTTGCGCGAGTACTGGATGCCCACGAGCGCGCGCAGAATGTCATCGCGGCCGCGCACGTCGCCGCGCGCGATGCTCACCATGCGCGCGCGATATTCGACGGGATCACCGAGGCCGTAGATCGCGGACACGGTCGCGACGATGATGACGTCCTCGCGCTCCATCAGGCTCGACGTCGCGCGGAGGCGCAGGCGGTCGATGTCCTCGTTGATCGACGCGTCCTTCTCGATGTACGTGTCGGTCGTCGGGACGTACGCTTCCGGCTGGTAGTAGTCGTAGTACGAGATGAAGTACTCGACCGCGTTGTGCGGGAAGAAGCTCTTGAGCTCCCCGTACAGCTGCGCCGCGAGCGTCTTGTTGTGCGAGAGCACGAGGGTGGGGCGTCCATGCGCCTTGATGACGTTGGCGACGGACATGGTCTTCCCGGAGCCGGTGACGCCCAGGAGCGTCTGGAAGCGATCGCCGCGCTCGAGTCCCGCGGAAAGCTCGGCGATCGCGCGCGGCTGATCACCGGCGGGCTTGAACGGAGCCTGCAGATCGAATTCGGCCATGCGGAAATATAACGATTCGGTGGCTCTTCGGCTCGCCGGCGCGACGCCGAAGGAGGGGGTGCGGCGCTAGTGCTTCTCCGTGCGCTCGCGGCGCTCGCAGCTGGAGATCCCCTTCACTCTACGGATGAGCCTGGTGAGCTTCTGCAGATGCGCCAGATTCTCGACCTCGAGCAGCACCGATCCGGACACGTTGCCCCCGAGCCCTGATTTGAGCTCCATGCTCTTGATGCTCGTGCCGCTTTCCGTGATCGCGGCGGCGACGTCGGCGTAGAGTCCGCGGCGGTCCGATCCCTCGAGAGCCAGGCGCACGAGAAAGAGCTCGCCCTCCTGCTCCTTCCAGTCGATGTCGAGGCGGCGCTCCGGCTCCTCGGCGAGCAGGAGCACGTTCGGGCAGTCCACGCGATGGATGCTCACCCCGCGGCCGCGCGTGACGTAACCGACCACCGGATCTCCCGGCACCGGCTGACAGCATTGCGAGTAGCGCACCATGAGCCCGTCCACGCCCTGGATGCGCACGCCGCGCGCGGGCCCGCGCATGCGGCGCACGAGCCGCTCGATCGTGCTCGCCTTGGCAGGGGTTTCGGTGGACTCCTCCGGAAACATGATCCGGAGCGCCTGCGCGATCGCGATGTCACCCTGTCCGATCGACGAGATCAGATGCTTCGAGTCGTTGAGCCCGAGCGCCTTCGCGGCCTGGGTGAGCAGTGCGTCATCCGGTTTCACGTGGCGCCGGCGCAGCTCGCGGTCGAGCATCTCGCGACCGATCTTCGCCGACGTGTTCTGTTCCTCGACACGAATCCACTGACGGATCTTGTGGCGCGCGCGTCCCGTGCGCACGTGCGCGAGCCAGTCGCGGCTCGGGCGCGCCGTTGGCGACGTCACGATCTCCACCGTGTCCGAGCTGCGCAGCTCGCGCGAGAGCGGCGCGATGCGGCCGTTCACCTTCGCGCCCTGGCAGTGCAGCCCGACTTCGGTATGCACGGCGAAGGCGAAGTCGATCGGGGTCGCGCCCTCGGGAAGCTCGATCACGTCGCCGGTGGGCGTGAGGACGAAGATCTCCTTCTGATACAGATCGAGCTTCAGGAACTCGAGGAACTCATCCGGATTTTTCGCGTCGAGCTGGAACTCGAGGATCTGGCGCAGCCAGCTCATGTCCTGCTCGGCCTTGTCCGCGCTCGAGCGATTCTCCTTGTACAGCCAGTGCGCCGCGATGCCGTACTCGGCGGTATCGTGCATCTCGCGCGTGCGGATCTGCACCTCGTAGAGCTGCCGCCCGGGCCCGAACACGGTCGTGTGCAGCGACTTGTAGCCGTTCGACTTGGGCTGCGCGATGTAATCCTTGATGCGCTCCTGGAGCGGCGTCCACCCGTCGTGGATGACGCCGAGCGCGTGGTAGCACTCGGGCACGCTGTTGACGAGCACGCGCACCGCCATGAGGTCGTAGATCTCCTCGTACGGCTTGTCGCGCGACTTCATCTTCTTCCAGATGGACCAGAGATGCTTGGGACGGCCGACGACCTCGACGTCCTTGATGCCGGCGCGCTCGAGCTCGCGGTCCAGGGGCTCCGAGAACTGGGTGATGAGCTGCTCGCGCAGATCGCGCTTCTGGGCAACGAGCTTCGCCAGCGCCTTGTATTCGGCCGGCTCGATGTACTTGAAGGAGAGGTCCTCGAGCTCCCACCGCATCTGCGCCATTCCGAAGCGGTGCGCGAGCGGTGCGTAGAGATCCATCGTCTCCTGCGCGATGCGGCGTCGCTTCTCCTCGGGGAGATAGTCGAGGGTGCGCATGTTGTGAAGGCGGTCCGCGAGCTTGATCAGGATGACGCGAACGTCCTTCGCGATCGAGAGGAGGAGCTTGCGGTAGTTCTCGACCTGGCGCTCCTCGCGCGACTGGAAGGAGATGTTTCCGATCTTGGTGACGCCATCGACGATGGCGGCGATCTCCTTCCCGAACTCGGCCGCGACGTCCGCCACGGTGACGGCCGTATCCTCGACGACATCGTGAATGAGCCCACAGGCGACGGTGCTCGAATCGAGATGCAGCTCGGCCAGGATCTTCGCCACCTCCACGCAGTGATGGAGATATGGCGCGCCCGAGGATCGCTTCTGCCCGTAGTGCGCGCGCTCGCTGAACTTGAACGCGCGCGCGATGAGGTCCGCGTCGAGTCGCTCGAGGCGGGCGTCACCGAGATTGAGCTCGGGAAGAATCGATTTGAGCGTTGGTGCCGTCATCGATGTCCTGTCATGGCCTGGGGCCGCTTCGCAACCTAAACCGAAATATGAGGGAATGGGTAGGCAGGTGACTAACGCGGTGAGGGGCCGGGCGGTGCCGGCGTTGAGAACTGCAACGGCTGATCACGAATCGAATCAATGAAACGAATCGAACCGGTGCGCAGGGAGAGGGGCGCTACGCATGGAACTGAATCGCTCTACACCCCGCCGTTTCCAGTCAAAGATCGGTTGCTTCTCTCCAGAGCGAGCATCACGCGGTCAGGGTTGTCGCCGTTTCCGTTGGTGTCCGTCAGCATCCGTTTGTGTGGTCGTTCCCCAGTTGCCGTTGCCCCTGTTGTTGCCGTGTGGTCCGGCCCGCGCGACTCGAATCGGATATCTTTGCTCCCGCGCAATGATGCGGGGAACGAGGTTCGTAGTATCCGTTCAATCCGTTTCCATCCGTTTTTTCATCCGTATCTCAAAAATGTTCGAGCCAGCCCGAGCGGCTGTTGCCGTTTTGGGCAAGCGGCAAGCAGTACTCAGCGCTAACTGCTTTGGAACTACGAATGGAACGGATCGAACGGATGAGAAAACGGATTGCTTCCGTGCTCGGCGATGGGACGCTGCACATGGAGAGCGGTATTTTTTTGGTTGGCAACTGAAGGAACTGCAGGAACTCCTCTCTCCACGCCTGCCGTTGCCAACAAAGGAACCGTTGCTCCATTCCGGTGCGACCACGCCGGGAGTGTACTGATTCGATTGTAGTTGATTGGCTCGATTCGTGATCCGCAGTTGCAGTTCGAGGCGAAGCCCGAGCCCTACAGCAGTCCGGCCTCCGCGAAGCTCACGTAGCGGCCTCGCCCCACGATCAGGTGATCGTGTACGGGGATGTCCAGCAGCCGGCCCGCAGCCACCAGTTGGTCCGTCACGACTCGATCGTCCGCGGAGGGTGTCGGGTCGCCGCTCGGGTGGTTGTGGACCAGGATGATCGCGGCCGCACGCTCCGCGATCGCTTCCCGGAAGACCTCGCGCGGATGCACGAGCGACGAGTTCAGAATGCCTCTGGTGACCGCGATGTCGCGTTCGAGCCGGTGCTGCGAGTCGAGCACCGCCACGTGGAACTCCTCGACCGGCAGATCCTGCAGCCGCGATGCGAAGGCGGCGTAGACTTCGCGCGGTGACCGCATCGGAGCGCCCTCATCGCGCCCCTCGCTCGCCATGCGGCGCCCCAGCTCGAGCGCGGCGTGCACCGTCGCGGCGCGCGCCGAGCCCACGCCGCGCATGAGGGTGAGCGACGCGACTGGCTGCGCGGCGATTCGGCGAAGCGATCCGCCAGCAGATTCGAGTATCGACTGACCCACCGCGATCGCGGACCGGCCCGTGCCGCCCGTTCCGACCACGATCGCGATCAGCTCGGCCGCGCTCAGCGATGCCGCACCGAGGTCGCGCAATCGCTCGCGCGGCCGTTCGGACCGCGGAAGCTCTCTGATACTCATTGCAACTGGGGCGGCAGGGCAAGCGGAAGGCGACACGGGCGAACACTCCTCGCGAAGGAAGCGGCCCGCAAAAAGACCGCGCGCCCTAGATAGCGGGGCGCGCGTCCGGTGAGACATCGGTTCCATTCGACTGCGGCAGAAGCACCGCCCGAGCTTCCCGGGGCTACATGGTCGCTCCGTGGCACTTCTTGAACTTCTTCCCCGAGCCGCACGGGCACGGATCATTTCGTCCCACGCTCGACCAGTCGGTGTTGCCCGCGGACTTTGCCGCGAGACCGTCGATGCCGCGACCCGCCCCCACGATCCGCACGTCCTTTCGCGCCGCGACATCGCGCTTGGGCGCCTCATCGGGTCCGATGTCCACGTTGCCCTCGGGCTCTCCCGGCGCGATCGCCACGTCCGAGCCTCCGTCGCTCGACGGCACATCCTCAAGAATGCCGAGCGCGTTGTAGCGCCGCGTCGGCGCTGCGGGCGCGGGCACGCGAGGACCCCTGCGGCCGTTCGACCCGTCGCCGTCGCCCATCTGTCCCTGCGGCGGCTCGATCACGATCTGTGCGCGCAAGAACCGCTCGGCGAAGGTGTTGTAGAGGTCGGACATGAGATCCACGAACATCGTGTACGCCTCCTGCTTGTACTCGACGAGGGGATCCTTCTGCCCCCACGATCGATAGTGGATCGCGTTGCGGAGCTGATCGAGATCGTAGAGATGATCCTTCCACTTCTCGTCCAGCACGTGCAGCATCACGCGCGACAGGAGCGCGTCGGAGTAGATGTCGAGCGACGCGAGCTTCGCGGTGAACGCCGCGTTTGCCGCCGCCCGCGCCTTCTCCTTCGCTTCGGCGATCGTTCCCGGCTTCTCGGCCGCGCCATCCTCGAGCTCCGGCACGAACAGCAGATAATGCATCAGGAGATCCTGGCGCAGCACTGCGAACTCCCACTCGCTCTCGGAATCGTAGCCCTCGAGCGACTGCTCCACGCGACGCTCGATCGCGCGCTCCACCATCTTCAGCGCCTCGCCCTTGAGCTCCTCGCCGCCCTCGAGCGCGAAGGCCCGCAGCGAATAGATCACCTCGCGCTGCTGATTCATCACGTCGTCGTACTCGAGCAGCCGCTTGCGTGCCTGGAAGTTCTGCAGCTCGACCCGCT
Source organism: Gemmatimonadaceae bacterium (assembly GCA_025929535.1). GTDB lineage: Bacteria > Gemmatimonadota > Gemmatimonadetes > Gemmatimonadales > Gemmatimonadaceae > FEN-1250. The sequence continues at coordinate 21,046 of JAICLZ010000009.1, read as the reverse complement.
TCTGCGCCTGCTCGATCGAGCGCGTGATCAGGGAATGCGAGAGCACCTCGCCCTCCTGCGCGCCGAGGCGGTCCATCAGCTTCGCGATGCGCTCGGAGCCGAAGAGGCGCATCAGATCATCCTCGAGCGAGAGGAAGAACTGCGTCGCGCCCGGATCACCCTGACGGCCCGAGCGTCCGCGCAGCTGCCGGTCGATGCGCCGCGACTCATGGCGCTCGGATCCGATGATGTGCAGCCCGCCGTCCTCCATCACCTCGATCTCCTTCCCGTCGGGATCCTTGACCTTCGACGGCTTCGACTGCGTCACGCCCTCACCGAGCTTGATGTCGGTTCCGCGGCCGGCCATGTTCGTCGCGATCGTCACGGCGCCCGGCTGCCCAGCCCCGGCCACGATCTCGGCCTCGCGCTGGTGGTACTTCGCATTGAGCACGTTGTGCCTGATCCCGGCGCGCTGGAACATGCGCGCAAGCGTCTCCGACACGTCGACGTTCACCGTTCCCACGAGCACCGGATAGCCGAGCTCGTGAAGACGCTGCGTCTCCTCGAGAATCGCGTTGTACTTCTCGCGCCGCGTGCGATAGATCCAGTCCTGGCGGTCATCGCGGATGACGGGCTTGTTCGTCGGAATCACCGCGACATCGAGCTTGTAGATGTCGTGGAACTCGGTCTCCTCCGTCTCGGCCGTGCCCGTCATGCCGGAGAGCTTCTCGTACATGCGGAAGTAGTTCTGGATCGTGATCGTCGCCATGGTCTGGGTCTCGCCCTTCACCTGCACCCCTTCCTTGGCCTCGACCGCCTGGTGCAACCCCTCGGACCAGCGCCGCCCCGGCATCGTGCGCCCCGTGAACTCATCGACGATGAGCACCTGCCCGTCCTGCACGACGTAGTTCACATCCTTTTCGTACAGCGCGTGCGCGCGCAGCAGCTGGTGCACGATGTTCAGCCGCTCGCTGCGCTCGGCGTAGGCGCGGTCGATGGCCGCGCGCGCATCGAGCTTCTCCTGCGGGGAGAGCGATTGGTCGTGGTCGATGCGATGCACCTCTTCCGAGATGTCCGGCAGGAGAAACGCGTCGGGATCGCCCGGCGACATCAGATCCGCGCCTCGATCCGTGAGGTGCACCGTGTGGCCGCGCTCGTCGAGCACGAAGAGCAGCCGCTCCTCGATGTCGCGGAACTGCTGCTTCGCGGCGGGCTGCTTGCGATCGGAGATGTGATCGAGCTCCATCCGCTGCACGAGCTGCTTGACGCCGGGCTCCTGCAGCGCCTTGAGCAGGCGCTTGTTCTTTGGCGCGCCGAGCTGCGCCTGATAGAAGCGCAGTCCGGCGGTGTTCGTGTCACCGCTCCCCATCGCCGCCTCGCCCTCGGCGACGAGGCGGTTCGCGTCGTCCGACTGCGCACGCACGACGCGGGCGACGGTTGCGTTGTACTCGCGATACTGCAGATCGCTTTCGTCGCCGACAGGTCCCGAAATGATGAGCGGCGTGCGCGCCTCGTCGATGAGCACGGAGTCGACCTCGTCGACGATCGCATACCAGTGCGGACGCTGCACGCGCTGATCGAGCGAGACGACCATGTTGTCGCGCAGATAGTCGAAGCCGAACTCGTTGTTCGTGCCGTACGTGATGTCGGCGAGATAGGCCGCCTTGCGCTCGGCCGTGTTCGGCTCCGTGTCGTCGATGCACCCGACCGTGAGGCCGAGATAGTTGTACACGTGTCCCATCCACTGCGAATCGCGGCGGGCGAGATAGTTGTTCACGGTGACGAGATGCGCGCCGCGGCCCGCGAGCGCGTTCAGATAGAGCGGCAGCGTCGCCACGAGCGTCTTGCCTTCGCCCGTCGCCATCTCCGCGATCTTGCCGAAGTGCAACTCGATGCCCCCGATGAGCTGCACATCGTAGTGCACCATGGTCCACGGCGTCTCGTGTCCGGCCACCATCGCGATGGTGCCGAGGAGGCGCCGCGCACCCTCGCGCACCGTCGCGAACGCCTCGGGAAGGATCTCGTCGAGCGACTCGGCGATGGACTCGCGAAGCTCCGCCTCGAGCCCGCCCTTGCCATCCGCGCCGCTGATCTCGCGATCGATGCGTTCGCGCTCGGATGCATCCGGAGCGGAGTGCTTCTCCTCGCGGAGCGCCGCGATCCTGTCCTCGAGCGGCTTCGCGCGCTCGGCCACGATCGCGCGCAGCTTCGCGGTCTGTCCGCGCAGCTCTTCCTCGGATACCGAGTGGAGCCGCTCGTATTCCTGATTGATCGCATCGACGATCGGCTGCACGCGCTTCATCTCGCGCGCGTGTCTGGTGCCGAACAGTGATGTCGCGATTTGCTTGAGCATCCGTTGCCTCTATCGGTACAAGCCGGCCGCGTCGATGAACGCGGCTACGGCATCGGTCACGAATCCATGAATCGAGCGCCCCGACTTCACCCTCTCCCGAATCTCGGTGGACGAGACCTCGATCCGCCGCGTCGCCAGTCTCGTCATCGGCAGCGTGGACTCGAGCACGCTGCGGCCCTCCAGCGTCGCCCGAACCAGAACGACGATCGTCGCCAGCTCGGCGATTCGGGCGGCATCCCGCCAGCTCGCAATCTGCGTGGCGAGGTCCTCGCCGATGAGCATGAACAGCGAAACTCCGGGCGTCTCGCCGGCGAGCGCCTCGAGCGTATCGACCGTGAAAGATAACCCGTCCCGATCGAGTTCGATGCGACTCGCCTCGAACCGGCGGTCAGTGCCCACGGTGAGCTCGAGCATCTGCTGTCGCTGGTCCGCGGTCGCCTGCACCGTGCGCGACTTGAAGGGCGGGACTTGCGCCGCGACGAAGAGGAGCTTGTCGAGCGCGAGCGCCTCGAATGCGTCGCTGGCGGCGAGCAAATGGCCAACGTGCGGAGGATCGAACGTCCCGCCCAGGACGCCGAGGCGCACGGTGGCCTCAGCCTCGGGGAGGTGTGGTCGCCGGCGCGGGCGCGCCCGGTGTCGGCACCGGCGTTGGCGAGGTCGGCGCGACGGGCACCGGCGGATTCGGCACCGCGCCCGGAGCCGTGGCGGCGCCGGGAGCAGGCTTCACCGTGCTATCCGCGACCATCACGGGTTTCACTCCCTGACACACCTTCCGGACGTCCTTGCCCGATGGATAGTTCTTTTCGAGGGTGCCGCACGTCTCCGCTACGTCTTCCTTGTATTTGATCGCGCGGTACGACTGCACGAGCTTGATCTGCGCCTTCCGCGCGGCGTCGGTCTTCGGATAGTTCTTCACGACATCGCGAAAATAGATGATTCCGGAATCGTACGCCTTCCGCTTGTAGTACGTGACACCGTTGTTGTAGCCCTTGGTGCCGAACCACTCATCGAGCCTGTCGATCTGCTTCTGGGCGGAATCGCGCAGCGGCGAGTCGGGATATGCGGCGAGAAAGCTCTGAAAGGTGGAGAGCGCGGTCTCGCCGTATTGCGGATCGAGCGACGGACGCCGCCACAGCTTGCTGTAGGCGACACCCGTATTGTAGGTCGCGCGGTCCGCGAGCGTGTCTTCGGGGAAGTTTTCGGCCACACGGGAATACGACTGCGCCGCGAGGATGTACTCGTGCTTCCCCATGTGCGCTTCGCCGAGGTAGTAGTACGCCTCGGGGAGGAGCGGATCGCGCGCCGGGAGATCGGTCGTGAGCTTCTCGAACCCGGCGATCGCGTGATCCCACTTGTGCTTCTTCAGCTCACCGAGCGAGGCATCGTACAGTGCCTGGTGCGAAGGAAACTTGAGCGGCTGAAAACCCTTGTGGTGACAGCCGGCGACCAGAACTGCGGCCACGACGGCGCTGACACGCGTTCGTCTGAGAAATTGCATGAGCGGTGTGTTACCCCGAAAAGGGCGGCGGGTTCAGCCGCGCGCGGCCGTAATGGCTGACGCGGCGCCGATGCCGCTCTCGCGGAACCAAGCCACGAACCGTGGAATGCCGTCCGTCACCTGCACCGACGGCGCGTACCCCAGGTGCTGTCGCGCCCGGGAAATGTCGGCAAGCGTGCGACGCACATCGCCGGGTTGGACCGGCAGCCGCTCGAACGTCGCTCGCCTGCCAACGGCCTTCTCGATGAGAGTCACGAGCGTGACCAGCGAGGTCGACGCCGACTCGCCCAGATTGAAGATCTCGTGTCCAGGCGCCTGCGCGCGCGTGCGATCGATCGCACCGAGCACGCCCTGCACGGTATCGGTGATGTACGTGTAATCGCGCTCCGCCGTGCCGTCGCCGAAGAACGGAACGGGATCGCCGGCAATGATCTTGCGCGTGAACGAGCGGATCGCGAGGTCGGGGCGCTGGCGAGGCCCGTACACCGTGAAGAAGCGGAGCGAGATGATGCGCATCCAGTCGCAGAGCGCCGCGTACGTCTCGCACATGAGCTCAGCGGCGCGCTTGGTCGCGGCGTAGGGGCTGATCGGGTGGATCGCAGGCTCGTCCTCGCGGAAGGGCGGCGTCGCGTCGTTCCCGTACACGCTCGAGCTCGAGGCGATGATGAGCCGCGAGATCTTCGCGGCTCGAGCCGCATCGAGCAGCACCGTCGTGCCGAGCACGTTGACGGCGGCGTACAGCGCGGGGTCCTGGATCGATGGCCGGACGCCTGCGCGCGCGGCGAGATGCACGATCGCGTCGGGACGGAAGGCGTCGATCACGCGCCGCATGGCCGCTGCATCCCGCACATCTCCCTCGACGAGCTCGAAGGAGGGATGCAGCATCGCCTCCGCGAGATTGGCGCGCTTCAGATCGGGATCGTAGAACGAGTCGAAGTTGTCGAACCCCACCACGATGTCGCCGCGGGCGAGCAGCGCCTCGACGACATGTGACCCGATGAACCCCGCCGCGCCCGTGACGATGACCTTCTCAGGCACGCGGCTGCATCCGTTCTTCGGGGAGGCCGGCGAAGTAGTCGATGGTCTTCTGCAGGCCCTCGCGAACGCCGACCTGTGGCTCCCAGCCGAGCATCATGCGCGCGCGCGTGATGTCGGGCTTGCGAATCTTGGGATCGTCCTCGGGGAGCGGACGTTCGACCAACGGTGCCGACGTCTGCGTCAGCTCGCGCACCATCTCCGCGAGCTGGCGAACGGTGTACTCGTCCGGATTGCCGATGTTGGTGGGATCGCTGTCGCCTTTCATGAAGAGCCGGTAGATGCCTTCCACTTCGTCGGACGCATAACAGAAGCTTCGCGTCTGCGATCCGTTGCCGTAAATGGTGATCGGCTCGTTGCGCAGTGCCTGCACGATGAAATTCGACACGACGCGGCCGTCGCGCGGACGCATGCGCGGACCATACGTGTTGAAGATGCGTACGATGCGTGTGTCGAGCCCGTGGTAGCGATGATAGGCCATCGTGAGCGCCTCGGCAAAGCGCTTCGATTCATCGTACACGCCGCGCGGCCCGACGGGATTCACGTTTCCCCAGTACGTCTCCGGCTGCGGATGCACGAGCGGATCGCCGTACACCTCGCTCGTGGACGCCAGAAAGAAGCGCGCGCCTTTCTCCTTGGCCAGCCCGAGCGCGTTGTGCGTGCCGAGTGCGCCCACCTTGAGCGTGGGGATCGGCAGCTCGAGGTAATCGATCGGACTCGCGGGGCTCGCGAAGTGCAGCACCCCATCGAGCTTCCCCTTCACGTACGTGTACGTCGAGATGTTGTGCTGGATGAACTCGTAGCGCTGCTCGCTCGCCAGATGCGCGATGTTGTCCGGATGACCGGTGATGAAGTTGTCGAGTCCGATCACCTGGTGTCCGTCCGCGAGGAACCGGTCGGTGAGGTGCGAGCCAAGGAAGCCGGCGCCTCCGGTGATCAGCACTCTCACGACTTCACCCCGCGGCCGATCGACCGGTACGTGAAGCCGAGATTCTTCATCTTGTTGGGATCGTAGAGATTCCGGCCGTCGATCACGATCGGGCGGAGCAGCGCGCTCTTGATGCGCGAGAAGTCCGGATGTCGGTACTCGTTCCAGTCCGTGACGACGACGAGCGCCGATGCGCCGTCGAGCGCATCGTAGTTCGTCGTCGCGTACGTCACCTTGTCATCGAGGCGCCGCCGCGCTTCGTGCATCGCGACGGGATCGTGGGCCACGACGATCGCGCCACACTCGAGCAGCTGGTCGATCAACGTGAGCGCCGGCGACTCGCGCATGTCATCGGTCTGCGGCTTGAACGCGAGCCCCCACACCGCAATGCGGGCGCCGCGAATTGCGTCACCCATCACGCTCTTGAGCTTTGAGAACAGCACGTGCTTCTGGCGATCGTTCGCTTCCTCGACCGCGTGCAGCACGGACAGCTGCGCGCCGCGATCCTGCGACGTGCGAAGCAGCGCCTTCACGTCCTTCGGAAAGCACGAGCCGCCGTAGCCGGGGCCCGGAAAGAGAAAAGACGGCCCGATCCGGTCGTCGCTGCCGATGCCCTTGCGCACCATGTCGACATCCGCGCCCACTCGCTCGCAGAGGTTCGCGACCTCGTTCATGAACGAGATGCGCGTCGCCAACATCGCGTTCGCCGCATACTTCGTCATTTCGGCGGACGGGATGTCCATGAAGATGATCGGCTTGCCGGTGCGCACGAACGGCGCATAGAGCTCCGCCATCACCGAGCGCGCATGGTCGGTCGCGACGCCGAGCACGACACGGTCCGGCTTGAGGAAGTCGTCGACGGCGGCGCCTTCCTTCAGGAACTCCGGGTTGCTGCAGAGATGGAAGGGATACTTCGCGTTTTTCGAGACGGCGTTCTCGACCTTTTCAGCCGTGCCCACGGGAACCGTGGACTTGGTGACCACGACCACCTCGCGCGTCATGTGCTTCCCGACCAGCTCCGCAACGCCGAGCACGTGACGCAGATCGGCCGAGCCATCCTCATCGGGCGGGGTACCGACGGCAATGAACACGACTTCGGCGCCTGTGATGGCCTCCGCCACGTTGGTCGTGAACTCGAGCCGTCCCTGCGACTGATTGCGCTCGACCAGCTCGTCCAGGCCGGGCTCATAGATCGGCAGAACGTTTTTCTTCAGACCTTCGATCTTGGCGACATCGACATCGGCGCAGTGAACATCATTGCCGGTCTCAGCGAGACAGGCACCCACCACCAAGCCTACGTAGCCGGTTCCGACGACGGTGATGCGCATGCGGGATTCGTTTAGGAAAGCGAAGGAAAGAGCTGAAAGACGATACAGCCATTGAAGTTAGCTGTACTGCTGGAGGGGGGCAATGAGGGTCGGGGCTGGCAGACACAAACGGAGAAAGGCGTTTGCCAGGTCGGACCGGTGCGGTTAATGAGCGGTGTGCCTGGAGCGTACGACGGCTTGGTTGGGAACTGAAGCAGCCGCAGGGAGGCTCTCCCACTGCCTTCGTCGTTCAATTCGTTCGATCCGTCCGTGACTGCCTTCACGTGTTCGAGCCTGCCCGAGGGGCGGTTCGACCAGAGCATCCGGGGATCAGGGATAACGGAAGCGATAGCTCGCGATCAGTTGCAGTCTCGCGAGATTTTTTGCCGGCGTGAGCACGTCGTTCACGTTGGTGATTCGCGCTACCTCGAGCTTGGCGGTGATCGGGATGATTCCGTCCAGCCACTCGGCGGACAGATCCCCGATCCATGCGCGCTGCGGATCGGGACGGTCTGCCGTGGTGTCCGGGTAGGGATCGTTCGCGTGGCCAAGACGGTTGAGTGTCGGGCGGTCCGTGATGCGGTATGCGCCATGCCGCCAGCGCGCGATGCCGCCCACGAAGCGCAGCTTTCCCGAGGCCCAGAGCTCACCGTAGCCGCGGACCATGTCGGCGTCGGGGCCGAGCTCGGAGCCGAGCGGCGCGTCGAAGTTCTGGTAGACCTTGGAGTAGTCGACCTGTCCGATGTAGGTGAAGCTGTCGATGCGTCGGTACTGCACGCCCAACGACGACACGTAGATGATCGGCAGCGCGTACGCCGCTTCGACGTTCCAGCCGAGCTGATTCGGATAGTTCGCGCGATCCTTCGAATCGATCTGGATGTCGTCGACGAGAAATTCGCCGGAGAACGTCGCGCGGCCCGCGGTTGCGCGGGCGGCGAAGAACCCCGTGAGGTTGGCGTCCCCCGCTCCGCTCTGGCTCGTATCGTGTTGCGTGGTCTGGTAAATCATGAGCGGATTGAGGTACGCCAGGTCCACCGTGAAGCCCTGTCGCTGCACGACCGCGGTTTCACCGAGCGTGAGCTCGATCTTCTTCGTCGGGTGATACGTGATCCCGTGCCCGAACGCGAAGCGATGCCAGCGCTGCTGCGCCACGCCCGCGGTGAGCACATCGCGGGTGGAGTCGAGCACGACATCGTTGATCGTGGCCGCGAAGGCACGCAGCTCGAATTTGGAGAAGCGGAGCGCGAGCAGCAGCCGATCGAACGCGGGTCCGTTTGCGGAGAGTACCATCGACTCCTCTCCCTCCCCGAGCCATGCCTCGCGCGCGCGGCCGAGCGAGACGATGAGCTTGCCGACTTCGGCGCTGATGTACGCGTCCTGGAAGCCGACCACTCCCGACGTGTTGCGGAAGGGCGACTCGCGGATGTGCGGATCGTTGCGCACGTCCGTCTGCCCGAACGCCTCGGACACGAGAAGCACGTGCGGTCCGCCATCGTACGTGAGGCGGATGCGGCCGATGCCGACGATCGCGGGCTCGCCCTCGGATGTGGGGCGGACGTCTTCCCAGAGCGGGTGGAAGGCCCCGTTCTTCAGTCCCGTGCCCTGCAGCGTGCCGGCCGCGCCGAATGACAGCCGGCTGCGGGATGTGTCGCGTGGCGCGGTGTCCGCCGGGAAACGCGCGCGGAGCGCCGTGAGGAGCTTCCCGGTGCAGCTCGAATCGCGCTCGGCCTCCTCGATCGCCTTGCGAATGTCGCCGACGAAAAAGGGACGGAACTGGGACACGCGCGCCGCGGCACATCCCTGGCGCATCAGCCCATCGAGCTGCGTGTACGCGGGATCGGTGAGCGGAAGGCCGGCGAGTGCGTGTTGTGCACGCGCCGGTGCAGCGACCGTGACGGCGAGCGCGAGCGCCAGCGCTGCTGCTTGCGGCTTCAACGTCCGAAAAATGAGCGGACCGCCTCGATGACCTCGTCCTGCTGCGCCTGCGAGAGCTCGGGATACACGGGAAGCGAAAGGACCTCCTTGGATGCGCGCTCTGATTCGGGGAATGCGCCCGGCTTGTACCCGAGGTAGGCGAAACACTGTTGCAGGTGAAGCGGAATCGGATAGTAGATCGCCGTCCCGATCTCGCACGCTTTCAGGTGCTCCTGCAGCGCATCGCGACGCTCGGTTCGAATCGTGTACTGATTATAGATCGACTCGTTCGCTTCGTCGATGGCCGGCGTGCGAATTTCCGCGAGATCGCGGAACGCCGCATCGTAGTACGCCGCGTGCCTGCGACGCGCCTCGCTCCACTCGTCGAGATACGCGAGCTTGGCGGAGAGCACGGCCGCCTGCAGGGTATCGAGCCGGCTGTTCATTCCCACTTCCTCGTGCACGTACGTCTTGATCGCACCATGCGTGCGGAGGCGGCGCAGCCGCATCGCGAGATGATCGTCCTGCGTCACGATCATGCCGCCGTCGCCGTAGCCGCCGAGATTCTTCGACGGGAAAAAGCTGAAGGTGCCGATCGTCGCCATCTCGCCTGCCATGCGCGCTTCGCCGTCGAAGCTCCGGCTTGCACCGATGGACTGCGCCGCATCCTCGATGAGCGGGAGTTTCGGCATCGCCGCGCGATAGCGTTCGATCGGCGACATCTGCCCGAAGAGATCGACCGGCATCACGGCCCTCGTGCGACTCGTGACTGCCGCGGCGGCCGCATCCGGGTTCATGCTGAAGGTCTCGGCATCGATGTCCGCGAACACGGGCTTTGCTCCGGAGTTGTGCGTCATGCCGGCCGTGGCGAAGAAGGTGAATGGCGTCGTGATCACCTCGTGGCCGGCGCCGATGTCGAGCGCCCGCAGCGAAAGCAGGAGCGCGTCCGAGCCATTCGCGCAGCCGATCGCATATCTCGTGTGCGACAGCGCCGCTACCTGGCGCTCGAAATCCTCCACCGGCTTGCCGAGAATGAAGCTCTGGTCCTCGATGACCTGCATCATCGCCGGAATGATCTTCTCGCGAATTCGCGCGTGTTGCGCGCGCAGGTCGAGCAGCGGGACGGGCATCAGGTTCCGATGGGTGTCGGGATCTCGCGCTGCGCATGGGCTGCGGCGGCGCGGGCCACCTCGTGCCACTCCTGTAGCGAGCGCACCTGGGGGAGCCGGAAGCGGAGGGAGAGTATCGCGTCGCACGCGGCGCTCGCCGCGGACATCGTGGTCGTGTACGGAATTCGGTGCGCGACTGCCGCCTGGCGCATCGTGTAATCGTCGGTCTGGGAGTGCTTGCCCAGCGGCGTGTTGATCAGCAGCTGCACCTGCCCGTTGACGATCAGGTCGACGCCGTTCGGGCGACCCTCGTGCACCTTGAACACCGTCTCGGCCGCGATGCCGCGCGCGCGAAGGAACTTTGCGGTGCCCGGCGTCGCGAGCACCTGGAAGCCCATGTCCTGGAAGCGGCGCACGATCGGCGCGACGTGCGCCTTGTCCGAATCGTTGACGGTGACGAGGACGGCGCCGCTGAGCGGAAGCCCATTGTCGGCCGCGAGCTGCGCCTTCGCGAAGGCGCTGCCGAAGCTCTCGGAGATCCCCATCACCTCGCCCGTCGAGCGCATCTCCGGACCGAGCACCGGATCGGCACCCCGGAACTTGTTGAACGGAAATACCGCTTCCTTCACCGACACGTACGGCGGCACGACTTCCGCCGCGAATCCCACATCCTCGAGACTCTCTCCCATTATCAGTCGCGCCGCGAGCGACGCGAGCGGCACGCCGATCGCCTTGGAGATGAACGGGATGGTACGGCTCGCACGCGGATTCACCTCGAGCACGTACACGAGGCGGTCGCGGATCGCGAACTGCACGTTGATCAACCCGATCACGCCGAGCGCCTTCGCGAGCGCGAGCGTGTGCGTGCGCATCGTCGCGAGATCCTCCTCGCGGATGATGTACGGCGGAAGCACGCACGCCGAGTCGCCGGAGTGGATGCCGGCGTCCTCGATGTGCTGCATGACGCCGCCGATCACGTAGTTGGTGCCGTCGCCGATCGCGTCGACGTCCACCTCGTACGCATCCTCGAGGAAGCGATCGATGAGCACGGGCCGATCCTCCGACACGCGCGCCGCCGTCTCGAAATAGCCGCGCAGCGAGCCCTGGTCGTAGACGATCTGCATCGCGCGACCGCCGAGCACGTACGACGGCCGCACGAGCACGGGGTAGCCAACCTGCAGCGCCACCGCCTCCGCCTCGGCGAGCGTGGTCGCGGTGCCGTTCGGCGGCTGCCGGATGCCGAGCTCGCGCGCCACCTTGTCGAAGCGCCGCCGATCTTCGGCAACGTCGATCGCGTCGGGCGACGTCCCGAGAATCGTGACGCCCGCGCGCTCGAGCGCACGCGTGAGCTTGATCGGCGTCTGCCCGCCGAGCTGCACGATCACTCCGAGCGGCTGCTCGCGCTGCACGATCTCGAGCACGTCCTCGAGGCTCAGGGGCTCGAAGTAGAGCTTGTCGGAGATGTCGAAGTCGGTCGAGACGGTCTCGGGGTTCGAGTTCACCATGATCGTCTCGTAGCCGGCCTCGCGCAGCGCGAGCACCGCGCGCACGCAGCAGTAGTCGAACTCGACCCCCTGCCCGATGCGATTCGGCCCGCTGCCGAGGATCACCACCGATGGCTTCCCGGAGCGCGGCGCCTCGCTCTCCTCATCGTACGAGCCGTACAGATAGGGCGTGGTCGATGGAAATTCGCCCGCACACGTATCGACCATCTTGTACACGGGACGCACGCCGAGCGCCCACCGATGCTCGCGCGTTGCCTGCTCGCTCTCGCCGCGAAGCGCGCCAAGCTGCGCATCGGAGAAGCCCATGCGCTTCATGCTGCGCATCTCGAGCGCTGTGATCTCACCCAGCGTGCGATAGCGGCGCTCGGCCTCGAGCAGATCGTTCATCTGGTCGAGAAACCAGCGGTCGATCTTCGTGAGCTCGTACACCTCGTCGACGGAGAGCCCGCGCTCGAGCGCGTGCTTCACCTGAAAGATGCGCTCCGGTGTGGGCTGGCGCAGCGCACCGCGCAGCGTCTCGAGCGTGTCATCCTCGAGGCGATCGTCCGTGAGTCGCGCGCCCACGTGCCATCCCGAGCGCCCGACTTCCAGCGCGCGCAGCCCCTTCTGAAACGCCTCCTTGAAGGTGCGCCCGATCGCCATCGACTCACCCACCGACTTCATCTGCGTCGTCAGGCGTGGGTCGGCAGCCGCGAACTTCTCGAAGGCGAAGCGCGGGCACTTCACGACGACGTAGTCGAGCACCGGCTCGAACGAGGCGGGCGTCGTTCTCGTGATGTCATTCGTGATCTCGTCGAGGCGGTAGCCCACCGCGAGCTTGGTCCCGATGCGCGCGATCGGAAAGCCAGTCGCCTTGGACGCGAGCGCGGACGACCGCGACACACGCGGATTCATCTCGATCACGAGCAGCTCGCCATCGACGGGATTCACGGCGAACTGGATGTTGCAGCCGCCGGCCTCGACGCCGATCTCGCGGATGATCGCGACCGCCGCGTCGCGCATGGCCTGATACTCGCGATCCGTGAGCGTGAGCGCGGGCGCCACCGTGATCGAGTCGCCGGTGTGCACACCCATGGGATCGATGTTCTCGATCGAGCACACGATCACCACGTTGTCGGCGTGATCGCGCATGACCTCGAGCTCGTACTCCTTCCATCCGAGGAGGCTGCGCTCGATGAGCACCTGACTCGTGGGCGACAGGTCGAGTCCGCGGCGGACGATGTCCTCGTACTCCTCGCGATTGTAGGCGACGCCGCCGCCGGTGCCCCCGAGCGTGAACGAAGGACGGATGATCGCGGGAAAGCTCACCATGGGAATGAGCGCGATCGCATCGTCCCAGCTGCGCGCGATCCCGCCGGTCGCGACGCGCTGCCCGATGCGGCGCATCGCATCCGCGAAGAGCTCGCGATCCTCTGCGAGCCGGATCGCGCGCGCATCCGCGCCGATCAGCTCCACGCCGTACTGCTCGAGCACGCCGCTGTCCGCCAACGCGAGCGCGACGTTGAGCGCGGTCTGGCCGCCCATGGTCGGGAGCAGCGCATCGGGACGCTCGCGCTCGATCACCTGCGCGACCACATCCGGCGTCACGGGCTCGACGTACGTACGGTCGGCGAATTCGGGATCCGTCATGATCGTGGCCGGATTCGAGTTCACGAGCACGACCGTGTACCCCTCTTCGCGCAGCGCCTTCGCGGCCTGTGTGCCCGAGTAGTCGAACTCGGCACCCTGGCCGATCACGATCGGGCCGGAGCCAATGAGCAGGATCTTCTGTATGTCAGTGCGACGCGGCACGGATGAGCTCTTCGAGAATGGAATCGAGCGAGTGACGCGGAGCCCAGCCGGTTGCCGCGCGCAGCTTGGCGGCGCTGCCGACGAGCGCCGGTACATCCGCGGGGCGAACGAGCGCGGGATCCGTCTGCAATTTCGCGTCTACACCGGCGAGGGCAAGGATGCGCCGCGCGAGCGCCGCCATCTCCGTCCCGACGCCGCTCGCGATGTTGTACGCCTCGCCGGCCGTGCCACGCTCCGCGAGCGCCACGTAGCCGCGCACCACGTCCTCGACGTGCGAGAAATCACGGATGGTGTCGGTGTTGCCCATCACCAGCGACCTCGAGGTGCCGCGCAGCGCCACCGCACGACGCACGAGCGCAGGGATCACGAAGTTCGGCGACTGGCCGGGACCGGTGTGATTGAACGGGCGCACCGCGATCACGCGAACGCCCCCGGTGCGGTGCGCCTCGAGCGCGAGCACCTCCTGAGCGGCCTTCGAGGCCGCGTACACGCCCATGGGCAGCTGCGTCGCGCGTTCGCCGAGCGGCATGTCCGCCAGCTCGTGACGGCCGTATTGCTCTCCGCTGCCGATCATCACCACCACGGGATCGAGCGTTCCCGCCGCGCGCCGTGCGCGCACGTGCGCGAGCAGGCGCGCGGCGACGATGACGTTGACCTCGATCGTGCCCGCAGGATCCGCGTTCGAGGAGGGCACGTGCGCGATGCCCGCGAGGTGAAAGAGCGCGTCGGGGGCGGCGAGCTCGATTGCGTCGTGCGCCGCGGTGGGAGCGCGCAGGTCGCCTTCCCACCAGCGCACTGCGTCGCCCGTCCCGGAGTCGAGCGCGCCTGGCGGTAGCGCGTCGTCGAGCCGCGTGCCCCACACCTCCCAACCCGAATGCAGCAGCTCACGACACAACCACTGGCCGGCGAAGCCGGCCGCGCCGGTCACCAGCGCCCGCACGTCAGCCCCGCGCCCGGTGTCGCGTGAGATCGGCTTCGACCATCATCTCGATCAGCTGCTCGAACGAGACGGTTGGCGTCCACCCCAGCAGAGCTCGCGCCTTGGTCGGATCTGCGACGAGCAGGTCGACCTCGGCCGGACGCATGAAGCGAGCATCCTGCTTCACGTAGCTCCGATAGTCGAGGCCCACCACGCCGAATGCCGTTTCGCACAGCTGCTGCACGCTCCACGTGTGCCCGGTGCCGATCACGAAATCCTGCGGCTCATCGAGCTGCAGCATGCGCCACATCGCCTCGACGTAGTCGCCGGCGAAGCCCCAGTCGCGCCGGGCGTCGAGGGTGCCGAGCCGTACCTCGGTGGCGAGGCCCAGCTTGATGCGCGCCACCGCATCGGTGACCTTGCGCGTCACGAACTCGAGTCCGCGACGCGGGCTCTCGTGATTGAAGAGAATTCCGGAAATGGCGTAGAGCCCGTAGCTCTCGCGGTAGTTCACGGTGATCCAGTGCCCGTAGACTTTCGCGACTCCGTACGGACTGCGCGGATAAAACGGCGTCATCTCCGTCTGCGGCGTCTCGACGACGCGGCCGAACATCTCGCTCGAGCTGGCCTGGTAAAAGCGCGCATTCGGCGCGGCCTTGCGGAACGCCTCGAGCGCGCGCGTCACGCCCATCGCGGTGAACTCACCGGTGAGCACCGGCTGCGTCCACGACGTCTGGACGAAGCTCTGCGCGGCGAGATTGTAGATCTCATCCGGAGCGCACGCGGCGATCGCATCCACGAGCGAGTGCTGGTCGAGGAGATCCGCGGAGAGGAGCTCCACACGGTCCATGAGGTGCGCGATGCGCTCGTAGGGAGTGGTGGAGCTGCGCCGGACCACGCCGTACACCTTGTAGCCCTTCTCGAGGAGGAGCTCCGCCAGGTACGAGCCATCCTGTCCCGTGATTCCCGTGATGAGCGCCGTCTTCATCGCGGGATCCTCGGCGAGCTGCCTGCGCACATGAAAACAGGGAGCCCGCCGAAGCGCTCCCTGTTGTCATTGCTGAATGGGCAGACGTTCATGCGACGCGCGTCCCTCGTGGAGCACGCTGGATCTTGCCAGCAGCGAGACATCGCGTGCACACCTTGATCTTCGTGATCTTGTCGCCGACCAGAATGCGCGCGACCTGGAGGTTCGGCTTCCAGACGCGGCGCACCTTGTTGTTCGCGTGCGAAACGTTGTTCCCGAAGGTCACGCCCTTCTTGCACACGTAGCACTCCTTACCCGCCATGACTCAGCCCTCGATCAGCTCGATACGCGCCATCTCGGCTCCGTCACCCTTGCGGTGACCGACCTTGAGAATGCGCGTATAGCCGCCATTGCGCGTCGCGTACCTGACTCCGATCTCCTGAAAGAGCGTGTCGGCGGTCTCGCGATGCTGGACGTGACGACCCGCGAGACGCCGCGCGTGCAGCGTTCCGGTTTTCGCCTTGGTGATCAACTTCTCCACGAACGGCCGCAGCTCCTTGGCCTTCGCCTCCGTCGTCTCGATCGCACCGCGCTCGATCAGCGACTTCGCGAGGCTGCGCATGAGCGCGAGCTTCTGCTCACTGGTGCGACGGAGCTGCCGTCCCGCCTTTCTGTGACGCATTGCAGTCTACTCCTCGTCGTCTGGCGCAGCGGCGGCGGCGCGACTGGGAGCCGTTCCCCAATCGGACACACGCACGCCCTCGGCGCCGTCATCGTAGCGCATCCCGAAATTCAGCCCCTCACGCTCGAGGAGATCGGCGATCTCCTGCAGCGACTTCTTTCCAAAGTTCTTCACCTGCAGCATCTGCGCTTCCGTCTGGCGAACGAGATCGCCCAGAGTGCGGATGTCAGAGTTCTTGAGCGAGTTCACCGAGCGGACGGACAGCTCCAGCTCGTCGATCGGCGTCTTGAAGAGCTGCGACAGGCGCAAGCCGTCTGCCGAGTGCTCGCCGTTCGACGAGACCGAGCCCTGCGCGTGCGAGCCGAAGTTGGCGAAGAACTGGAAGTGCGTCTGCGCCAGCGCCGCGGCATAGCTCACCGCCTCCTCGGGGGTGACCGTGCCGTTCGTCTCCACGGTGAGCGTCAGCCGATCGTAGTCGGTGCGCTGTCCGACGCGCGTCTCCGCCACCGAGAAGTTCGCGCGGCGTACCGGGTTGTAGATCGAGTCGACGCGAACGAGATCCACCGGCAGGCCACGATCGAGCGGATGCTGATCCGCCTCGACGTAGCCGCGACCCTTGTTGACGTAGAGCTCGACATTGAGCTCGCGCTCATCCTGCAGCGTGAACAGGTGGTGGCCGGGATCACCGACACGAACGACGCCCGACTGCTCGATGTCGCCGGCGGTGACGGGACCCGCTTCCGCCTTGCGGATGCGGAGCACGGCCTCGTCGACATCATCGGCCAGCTGGAGCGTGAGCGACTTGAGGTTGCCGATGATCTGGTGCACATCCTCGACGACGCCCGGGATGGTCTGGTGCTCGTGCAGCACGCCGTCGATGCGGAACGCCCACACGCCCGAGCCGCGGAGCGACGACAGGAGGAGACGGCGCATCGCGTTGCCCAGGGTGTGGCCGAAGCCACGCTCGAGCGGCTGCATCCGGAATTCGGCGACGTTGGGATTGTCTTCCCGCTTCGTCGCTTCGACAAGAGCCGGACGAACCAGCCCTGTGAGATCGATTGCCTGAACCATGATTGCATATCCTCGATTGGTCTCACCGGAGTTGCCCGGCGACGCTTCACCCCGCCCCTAATGCGCGGTGAACTCGTATGGGAATTAGGGTCCCGACCCAGTGTTGCGATTACATCCGAACGATTGACTGCACCTGCAAAGAGCCGGGCGACTGAGCCCGGCTCTCGAATCACACGCGACGACGCTTCGGCGGTCTGCAGCCGTTGTGCGGAATCGGCGTGACGTCCTTGATCGAGCGCACCTGCAGCCCGGCCGCGGCGAGCGCCTGGATGGCAGACTCGCGCCCGCTCCCGGGGCCCTGCACGCGCACGTGCACGCGCTTGAGGCCGAGGCCGAGCGCTTCGCGCGCGCAGGCTTCGGCGGCGACGGTGGCGGCGAACGGGGTGGACTTCTTGCTGCCCTTGAAGCCCGCCTTTCCAGAGGACGCCCACGAGATCGTGTTACCGTGCATGTCGGTAATGGTGATCATCGTGTTGTTGAACGTCGCGTTGACGTGCGCGATCCCCTCTGGATCGACGACGCGCTTCGACTTCTTGGCCGAGCCGGTTTTCGCTGTTGCCATGCGCTGGGTAGAGAGCTCGAGAAAAAAGGTGGCTGCTACTTGGTGATCTTCTTCTTGCCGGCGATCGCGCGACGCGGGCCCTTCTTGGTGCGCGCGTTCGTGTGCGTGCGCTGGCCGCGCACGGGCAGACCGCGGCGGTGGCGGATGCCCCGATAGGAGCCGATGTCCATCAGTCGCTTGATGTTCATCGCCACCTCGGTGCGCAGCGCGCCTTCCACGCGGTAGTCCTTTTCGATCGCCTGGCGCAAACGGTTGACATCCGCATCGTTCAGATCCTTCACGCGGAGGTCGGCGCTGACGCCGGTGCTCTCGACGATGCGGCGGGCGAGCTCACGGCCGATGCCGAAAATGTACGTGAGTCCGATCTCGACCTTCTTGTCGCGAGGGAGATCGACTCCTGCAATACGCGCCATGCTTTATCCCTGCCTCTGCTTGTGCTTTGGATTGCGCTTGCAAATAATGCGGGTCACGCCGTTACGCTTGACCACTTTGCAGTGCTCACAGATGGGCTTCACGCTGCTGCGGACTTTCACGAAAGAGCTCCGGTTGTGACGTCAAAAATTTCCGGCCAAGTCTCGCAATATACCTGACTTAGCCATGCAAGGCAAGCTGGGAAATGCGGTTGCTTCGCTCCTGCTGGAGTAAACGCTTTCGGGTTCCCGGCGGTGCCCTCGCGCCATTTACTGACCCCAAGTTGTTGATCCTTACACTCAGGTCGCCAATGAAATCGCTCGCACCCCTGCTCTCGGTCGTTTGGCTGCTCGCCTTCCTCTCGCCGGTACTGGCGGCGGTCTGTGCGACCGTTTTCTACGGTCGCTATTGCCGCAGACGGGCGGAAGCCGAGCGCCGCCTCACGGGCGGGGCGTACGCCTCGATCCTCCTCGCGTGTGCGGTCGTTGCGTATCTCGTCGGAATGCAACTTGGCATCAAGTGGGCATGTCCATCAGCAGGGAATCTCTGCGGGTTGGCGGGGGTCTTCGTGGTAGGTCCCCTGGCATCAGCTCTCGCGATTCTCCTGGTAGGCACCGTTCTTACCGGCGCCCTTTTGAAGACGCGGTCTTAGCGTTTCGAGCTCACTCGACCTGAGACACTGCCCGCTTGACCGCGGCGAGGGTCTCGCGGGGATCGGTGGACTCGGTCACCGCACGCCCGACCACGAGGTAGCGCGCACCTGCGGCTACCGCGTCCTCGGGCGTCACGACCCGGGCCTGGTCGTGCCTCGCGCCGCCTGCGAGCCGGATTCCAGGGACCAGAGTGCGCAGCGTGTTTCCGAACTCTGCCCGCACCGCCGCCGCCTCGGCGCCGCTGCACACGATTCCGTGCGCGCCCGCCTTGCGCGCCAGATCGGCCAGTCGGAGCACCTCGTCCTGCATCTTCACGACGGGACGCCCGAGGGCCTCGCCCAGCGCCGCCGAGTCGAGCGAGGTGAGCACGGTCACCGCCATCACGCCGCACCCGTTCCCCGCCCCTTCCACCGCCGCCTCGATCATCGCGCGGCCTCCAGAGGCATGCACGGTCACGAGGCGCGCGTCCAGCTTCGCGGCGCTGCGAGCGGCACTGCGCACCGTATTGGGGATGTCGTGCCACTTGAGATCGAGGAACACATCGCGCCCGTCCGCGCGCATCCGGCGCACGATCGCGGGCCCTTCAGCCGTGTAGAGCTCGCTTCCGATCTTCACGAAATCCGCCTCGGGCCCGAGTCGCTCGAGAAGACTCTCCGCCTCCGTGCTCCCCGGTACATCGATCGCGACGATCGCGCGTGCCTTCACGTGCTCCACTCCAATGCGCCCGTGAGCTCGCGCA
The DNA here is from genome assembly GCA_025929535.1 of Gemmatimonadaceae bacterium. GTDB lineage: Bacteria > Gemmatimonadota > Gemmatimonadetes > Gemmatimonadales > Gemmatimonadaceae > FEN-1250. The sequence goes on along the minus strand of JAICLZ010000009.1, from coordinate 1,623 downwards.
CCGATCGCACATCGTGCGCGCGACACCACGACGCGAGCTCCCGCACCACGCGCTCCGGCGCGCGCGGATCGCGGAGCGCCGCCGTTCCCATCCCCACGAGCGACGCCCCCGCGAGAAGATACTGCACCGCGTCCGTGCCACGCGAGATTCCGCCAACGCCGATGATCGGCACGTCCACCGCGCGATGCACGAGCCACGTCGCGCGTACGCCCACGGGCAGCAGCGCCGCGCCACTCAACCCGCCGGTGCCAAAGCCGAGCGCTGGTTGCCGCCGCTCGACGTCGATCGAGAGCGCCGGCAGCGTGTTCACGAGCGTGATCGCATCCGCACCAGCATCGACCGCGATCTTTGCCGCCGCAGCAATGTCCGACAGCGCGGGGCTCAGCTTCACGAAGATCGGCAGCCGCGTCGCCGCCCGCGCCGAGCTCACGACCTCACGCAGTGAGCAAGGATCCGCTCCGAACTCGACGCCGCCAGCCTTCGTGTTTGGACAGCTCACGTTCAGCTCGAAGCCATGAATCCCCGCCGCGTTTTCCAGCGCGCGGATCACCGCGGGATAATCCTCGACGGTGTCGCCCACCACGTTCACGAGCACGCGCGCGCGCGAGAGAGTGGCCGCGAGCCACGGAAGGTCGTGCTCGCGCACGCTCGCGACGCCGGGATTCGCGAGTCCGATGGCATTCAGCATACCACCCGCCGCATCCACCACGCGCAGTGGCGGAGCCCCGCTGCGCGGCAGCATGCTCACCGCCTTCGTCACGATGCCGCCCAAGGCATCGAGATCGATCACGCCCGCGATCTCGCGACCGTAGGCAGCGGTTCCGGAGGCGAGCAAAACGGGATTCTGGAAGCGGATCCCCGCGACGTCGACAGCGAGGAGGTCGTCCGTCACGGGGCGGTGCTGCCGAGCCTGCGCTCGTAGTGATCGAGATACTCGTCGACGGCGGTGGCGACCGCATTCGCGATCTCGCGCTGCCTCGCCGAATTATTGAGGAAGCGCGCCTCCTCCGCGTTCGTTCCGAAGCCGATCTCGACCAGCACCGCAGGCATGTACGCGGTGACCAGCACCCGGAACCCCGCCTGCTTCACGCCGCGGCTCGGCCCCGGCTCCATGGTCCCGAGCTGGCGCTGGATCATCGCCGCGAGCTCGCTCGACTCGCGCAGGTGCTCGTTCTGCGCCATGTCGAGCTTGATGAAGGTGAGCGGATCGTCCTTCTCGCTCGACGAGCTCGTCTCGAAATGCACCGATTCGTTTTCCATCCGCTCGACGCGCTTCGCATCCTCCGTCTTCGCCTCGGCCAGAAAGTACGTCTCGTAGCCGCGGGCCGCGGCGGGCTTGTACCAGGCGAGGTTGGCGGCGTTCACGTGAATCGAGACGAAGACGTCCCCGTGCACCTCGTTCGCGATCCTGCCGCGGTCGTCGAGCGCGATCAGCGTGTCGCGCGTGCGCGTCATCGTCACGTCCATGCCGCGCGCGCGAAGCGCGGTATCGAGCTTCTGAGCTACGGCGAGCGTGATGTTCTTCTCGTAGATCGTCCACCGGCTGCCGATCGGCCCGTGCATTCCATTGTCCACGCCGCCGTGCCCCGCATCGACCACGATGCGCCGCTTGCGGGTGCGCGT
>JAICLZ010000124.1 GCA_025929535.1 Gemmatimonadaceae bacterium | reverse complement strand
GATCCCTAAAGAAAAAAAGCCTCGCGAGAGCCGCGAGGCATGGGCGGTACAAGACTCGAACTTGTGACCTCCACGATGTCAACGTGGCGCTCTAACCAACTGAGCTAACCGCCCTCGTGAAGCCGCGGATCACCAGCACCGCGCATCCTTCAGCAACATCACCGTGTCGCGATCGAGACCACGACAGAGCGGGAAACGGGACTCGAACCCGCGACCCCAACCTTGGCAAGGTTGTGCTCTACCAACTGAGCTATTCCCGCGATGTGCGCAGTGATCAAACCGCTGATCAGGTGGAGGCGAGGGGAATCGAACCCCTGACCTCTTGAATGCCATTCAAGCGCTCTCCCAACTGAGCTACGCCCCCTGAAATCTCATGGCGAAAAGCTCCGCCGCGAGCCCACAATCTTAGTCGGACGTGATCGGGCAGTCAAGCAAAACTGGGGCTGGCGCGACCTGTCCCCAGTTGTATTTTTGCCGCCGACATTCCGCACGACGCACGCTTCATCGCGCACGCTCTCGTCGCACGCTCTCGCACCTCGACTCTCAATCGGGACCCACATCCATGACCGAAGTGAAGCGCACCCGCCGTCGCGCAGCCCCATCCGGGATCGCGCCGACCGAACCGGAGCGCGACATCCTCGATCTGTATCTTCAGGAGGTCAGCACCTTCCCGCTGCTCAAGGGCACGCAGGAGTTCGATCTCGCTCGGCTCATCCGCGCCGGCGATCAGGATGCGCTCCAGGAGCTCGTGCAGCGCAACCTCCGCTTCGTCATCTCCGTCGCGAAAAAATATCAGAACCGCGGCATGGCCCTCATCGATCTCATCGGCGAAGGCAACGTCGGCCTCCTCACCGCCGCGCGGAAGTTCGATCCCGATCAGGGCGTGAAGTTCATCTCCTACGCCGTCTGGTGGATTCGTCAGGCGATTCTCTCGTCGCTCGCCAAGCAGGGACGCACCGTCCGCGTTCCGCTCAATCGCACTTCCGATCTCTCCCGCATCATCAAGGGCTCGGAGATCCTCCGGCAGAAGCTCCGCCGCGAGCCCATGCCCGAAGAGCTCGCGCAGCTCACCGGTCTCACCGTCGACGTCGTGCAGGCACTCTCCGCGCTCAACAGCGGTGACATTCGCCTCGATGCTCCCCTCGATCCCGACAGCGATCGCTCGCTCATCGAGCGCTTCGTTGCAGAAGAGGGCACGAATCCGGAGGACGAATACATGAATCGCTTCGTGAGCGAGGAGATCGAGCGCGCGCTCACCACACTCCCCGCCCGCGATGCGAAAGTGCTCCGCCTCTACTTCGGACTCGATGGCGGTCGCGAGCACACGCTCGAGGAGATCGGCTCCATGCTCGGCGTCACCCGCGAGCGCGTCCGGCAGCTCCGCGACCGCGCGCTCAAGCGCCTGCGCGAAGGCGAGGTGGGGCTTGCCCTCAGCAGCTTCGCCGCCTGATCGCTGTTCGCGAGCCGCGAACCGCTACGGGTTCGACGGCTTCGCCGCGTTCGACTTCGCTCTCCCCGCCGATCGCTTCGTCCACACGAGGATCGTACCGCACGAGCCGTTCTGACCCTGGAACTGCACCGGCACCTCGCTCGCGCTCTTGTAGACCTCCACCGCCTCGATGTCGTCGGGGCGAATCATCTGATCGAGACTGTTGTCCGAGTTGTCGAACGGCGATCCGTCCAGATACCACTGCACCTGGCATCCTTGACCGCGCGAGGACTGCACCACGTAGTTCGTCCCGTCGAAGCCCACCGTCAGCCCCGGAATCGTGCGAAAGAGATCCGTGGTCAGCACCGACTGCCGCTTCTCGATCTCGTCGCGATCGAGGAAGGTGCCCAGCCCGCGCTTCGCGCGCGCATCGAATCCCGGAATATCGCTCGTCTGCTTGCCTTCCACGGTGACGGTGCCGAGCACCTGCGCTTTCGCATCCATCACCGCGGTGAGCCGGCTCTCGCGCGATGGCGAGAGGTCCACGGTGTAGCGCTTCGGCGCGTACGAGAGCTGCCGCACCTCCACCGTCTGCGTGCCCGAGGGAAGTCCGCTCAGATGAAAGACGCCGCGCGAATCCGCGCGCGCGCCAACGGCCGCACCAACGAGATACACCTGCGCGCCCTCGAGCGGTTTCCCGTCCGCCCCCACTACCGTGCCGTTCAGTTGCGCGGTGCCCAGCGGCTTGCGCGCCACCGCCGCGCCCCCCGCCTGCGAATCCGTGCGCGCCGCGGCGACCACGCGCTCGCCCACGAGAAAGTCACGCTGAATCACGCCGCCCGGCGGCATCGTCACATCGATCCATCCGCTCGCCTTCGTGCCCAGCCGCGCCTGCGCACGCAGTGCGACCCCGTTCGGAAGTCCGCACAGCCGATAGTCCCCGCGCGGCCCCACCGTCGTGTGCACCGCCTTCGGCAGCTTCGTGAGTGAGCTGGTGCCGATGTTCATCTCCGTCCACATCACCACCACGAGCGCACCCACCAGCGGCACATCCGTGTCGGCGTTGCGCACCACTCCCATCATCAGCCCCTTTCCCTCGCTCGCGCTGTCGCGGCAGATCACGCGCAGCACGGTGCGCATGGAAGGCACTCCCAGATCGAGCAGCGCGGACTCGCCGTGATGAATACCGATCTGCCGCACCGGCGGTGTGATCCCCATCGAGTCCATCGAGGCCATGAAGAAGCCCACCGTCGCCACGCCCTCGGGAAGGCTGTCGACGTCGAAGCGATACATGCCGTTGGAATCCGTGACCGTCTGCCGCGTCGTCCCCGCCACGATCACCGTCGCACCACGCACTGGCTCGTCGTGCAGGCTGTCGTACACGATGCCGGAGAGAGTCGGATGTCCTTCCGGCGCCGCCGCCCGCTTCGGCATCTCCGTCGGCCGCGTGGGCACGGACGTCGTGTCGGCCACCGGCTTGCCGATGCGATGGATGACCTGCGCCGCCACCGTCGGAACGAAGGTGGCGGCTGTGATGAGCGAGAACGCGAAGTAGACGAGTCGGCGCATGCGCGGAGAAGTGGGGAGGCCTCGCGACGAGCGTGTCGTCGCGAGATCATGGCGAAGTCAAGTTAAAACGAATCCGGCGTCGCGATCGTTGCCGAGGGGATGGACGCACACACCCCGCCCCTCCCGTACCCGTTGCCGACTCGATCGTTCGCGAGTCTCGTCCCGCCCTCCGCGGTCGTTGCCGGCCGATGTCGATTGCGGCACATTTCCGAATGATCAAGCTCATGGACGTCTACAAATCCTTCGGCAACAAGAAGGTGCTCCAGGGATTTTCACTGGACGTCGTGGAAGGGGAGACGATGGTCATCATCGGCTACTCCG
>JAICLZ010000034.1 GCA_025929535.1 Gemmatimonadaceae bacterium | reverse complement strand
GGCGGCATCGCGCGCTCCACCGCATCGCTCGCGCATCCGCTCACCCTGCTCGTCCTCGTCGACATCAGCGGGAGCATGAAGGGGCAGGGGATCGAGCTCACGCGATCGGCGCTCCGTACCTTCATCTCGGAGCTGCCACGCGGGTCCGTGCGCATCGCCGTCGCGCCGTTCGCGAGCCGCAATCTCGCTCCGCAAATTCGCGCGGCTGCGTTCACCGATCCGCAGTCCGCCCTCGCGCAAGTGGACGCGCTTCCGCAGCCCGAGGGCAACACGGGATTGTACAGCGCCGTCGAGATCGGATCGGAGGTGGTCAAGGGTGCGCTGCAAAGCGCGCCGAAGGACGCGTGGGGTGCGCTGCTGGTGATCACCGACGGACGCAACGATATCCGCGCGGGCGACGATCCCGGACTGCTCTCCGGTGCCGCGGGACGCGATGCGGCAATCAATGCCGTCGCGAGCAGCGGGAGCTACGTCTGGCTCGTGGGAATCGGCGGCGCGCCCGATGGTGCCGACCTGCAGGCTCTTGCGGGCACCCATGGCGAGCGGTATTTAGTAGCCGAAGATCCGCTGTTGTTGCATCGGGTGTTTACGGGAATTCGGGACGCGTTATTTACCACGCGCGCATTGACTTACCCTGCGCCCACTTGGGCTCGCGCCCGACTCGCGCGCGGGATTTTCCCGATGACGGTGAGCCGCGGTGACGGTCGTGGCTGCTGCGCGCCAGCGATTGCGGGAAGGTGGACGCCTCCACTGTACGCGCTGCCTGCGTTCAGCGGCGTTGCGGACTCCGGAACAGCGGCGCCGCAGGCAATCACCTCGTACGAGCAGGGCGGGGCGCAGATTGGAAGCAACGTGCTCGTGTTCGGGTTCTTTGCTCTGGTCGCGCTGGTGTTGTGGTTTGCGCTTCCCGGTATGCTCTGGCCAGAGGAGCCGGCGGAAGTGAGTGGCCCAACGGTGAAGCTCGCGAGCACGGTCGCCGCATCAGCGCCCGCGCCGCGCGCCCCACCGCAAGCGGCAGCGCAGGCGCAGGCCGCTGCAGCAAACGGTGTTCGTCGCGGTGTTACCGAAGCTCCGCCGCGTAAGCCCACCGAAGTTACCGGCGCGTTCGCGCGACGGGTGGTGAAGTAGCGAACCGATGTTAAATAGCGATAGCCGATCGTGGTGCTTGGTGCGCGGTACATCCCGAGGAGGAGATAGATGCCAGTTGTGAAGGTTTCGCGAGCGGGTGTCCGCTCCGCACCACGCGAGGTACCAACGGATACGACGGCGGCCGTGCTTCCCATGACCGTCGATCGCGTGGGCCAGGAGTGCTCCGAGGATGAACAACCGACGAAGGTGAGCAGCCTCGCCGAGGCATTCGAGAAGTTCAAGCCGAAGCTCGACTTCAAGACCACGGTCGGCGAGGAGGGCACCGAGTTCGTGGCCGAGCTCGAGTTCAAGAGCCTCAAGGACTTCGACCCCAAGAAGATCCGCTCGCGGGAGCCGGGCAAGCGCAACGATCTCGCCGATCTGCAGAGCCGCATCGACCTGCTTCACCGCATGCGCGAGCGCTTCGCCGTGCTCTCGGTGAAGAAGGCGTGGGAGAACACGGACCAGCGGAAGGAGATCATCGATGCCGTCGCGGAATTCGAACAGCAGCTGCGCAACATTGCCGGCAGCGAAGGAGCAGCCTCATGACCGATGACGTCAAGACGCGTACGACCTACGACATCATCGGGAAGAAGTCCGCGGGAAAGGCGATCGAGGAGATCTTCAACGTCATTCACCCCGCTCCGCCCAAGACATCGCTGGGCGAGATTTTCACCGCCGAGTCGGCGGGCCAGTTCCTCGATCGCGTCGCGAGCTTCTCCGCGCTGCTCTCTCAGTCCGACAGTCACGCGCAGGCACTCAAGAAGCTCGACGCCGCGATCGCGGACATGGAGAAGGTGCGCGACGAGGTGCTCAAGGCGGTCTACAAGCAGATTCGCCCTCTCGAGAAGAGCTACAAGCAGATCCAGCTCTTCTTCGAGAACTCCGAGGTGCGCGACAACGTTCAGCGTCCGCCCGTCGAGTTCTTCATCTTCAACGCGGACTCGAAGGCGATCGCGAGCGATGTCGACAGCTCGACGATCGTCGCCCTCGACGAATTCGTTCAGGGGCGCAACGACAGCTTCAACTTCCGCCAGTTTATCTGCAATCTCGTGGTGCCGGGCTACATCCCGGATGTGGTGCGGAAGCGTTTCGAGGACATCTCGAACAAGTGGGGCATGCTCCTCATCGGCGATCTGAAGGATGAGAAGAGCTTCCGCACGCTCAGCGATCAGTTCCGCACCGATGGGGGCGCCTACGAGTTCCTCAAGCGTCCGGAAGACAAGGCGGCATCCGACGTCGTGATCGCCGGCTACGTGAAGCTGCGCGAGAAGCACTGGTTCGAGGAGCCGGACGGCGACTCGGAGGACGCGGATCTCTACGCGCCGGCATCGATGCTCTTCGCGGGCTCGCTCGCGCGCGCGGATCGCACCTCGGGCGGCGGCATCGCCCAGGGCCCCGTCGGCATGATCTTCGGCAAGATTCGCGGTGTCGAGAAGTCCCGCATCGAGCCGCGCATCTCGCAGATGGAGCATCTCTCCATGGAGCGGCAGGTCGTCTCGATCATCCGCAACGAGGACAACGATCTCTGCTTCGTCGGCAGCCGGTCGCAGGCCGAGGATCCGAACGGCGTGCTCAAGTTCTTCACGTCCTATCGCGTGCTGCGCTATCTCGAGCGCCGCATCGCCGTGTATCTGCGCCGCGTGGCCGAGCAGCGCCTCACGCGCGACCTGGTGAAGTCGCAGGTGCGCGACCCGATCGAGGAGTTCCTGCGCAGCGAGAAGCAGAAGGGCACGATCTACGACTTCAACCTCGACATCGACATGGCCGAGGACAAGTTCGCGATGGGCGTGCTCGACATGGGGCTCGAGGTGCTGCCGGTTGGGCCGGCGGAGACATTCAACCTCAAGATCGACACACCGAACTTCTCCAAGGAAGAAGCGAAGTAATGGCCACCGGCCGCGAGAAGCCGCCCGGGGAGAGCGACGACGAGTCGCCGGCGCCTCCCAAGCCTGACGTGCGCGTGACATCGCACGATGACATGGGCGTGCACGTGTCGCGCGACCTGCGGGCGCAGGGACCGAGCGCCCGCGGATGGAATTCGAACATGTCGAAGCTCAACTTCTCGGCGCGCGCGCTTCCGCGCGAGGAGAGTGCGGCCGAGGAATCGGCGCCGATCCCAGCCGCGGCACCGGTGGAAGCGCCTCCTTCCGACGAGTCGTCCTCCGCTGCGCCGGTCACCCCGGCCGATCCCGATGGCCCTTTGTCCTGGCTCACGGGGCTGTTCTCGAGGCGCTGAGCGTCGCCCGCTTCCTGACTCACCCTGCCGGCAGCCGCCGGCGGTTTACCACGAACCCATTCACGAGGAACGGCAATGGCTGCACGTACTTACGGTGCCTGTCACATCGAGGCAGGGAGGATCGACCTGTGGCCGAACGAGGCGCGCGTGCGCATTGCCGCTCCTCGCGATGCCGCAACGGGTATGGCGACGGGCCGGCACCAGATCCAGGGGATCAGCGCGTGGGTCAACGCGAGCGATGAGTCCCGCATCACGCAGGACGTGCTCATGGAAGTGTGGAAGTCGATGTTCGCGAACGAGATGTTGAGCAAGGTGTCGATCACGTGGTTCGCCAACGAGGCGAAGGGCGCGAACGTGCTCGCGAACCTCGAGTTCCAGGGGAGCGTCACCGGCTTCGAGTTCTTCAATCCCGGCAACCCGGCCTCGGACATCACGGACGGCCCCGCGAAAGGCGGGATGTCAATCTCCGACCATCGCACGGATGCCATGATGATGTCGAACATCATGGTCGTGCAGTTCGCCGCGACGACCACGGACAAGGGCTATGGCGCGCTGAAGTTCACCAAGTGATGCGCTCGCGCAGTGCGTCGACAGCCGCCGCACTGCGCAGCTGCTCACCCTCGCCTTCGAGCACGCGATGACTCAGTCCCCGAACGAAACCCGCTTCGGTACGATCTTCTTCACCATCGAGGATGGTGGCATCTTCTTCGAGGTCGAGGACGCTCGCGTCGAGATCTCGCGCGAGGTGAGCGCGCTGGGACGACGCACTGGCTCCTCACTCGAGATTCGCGTGCACATCGTGATGGATCTGCAGGTCAATCGCAGCCAGGACATTCCCACCAAGCTCTTCAACATCTCGATTCAGGCGAACGACGTCGTGCAGAAGTTCAAGCTCGAGTGGCGCAACCCGATCTCCGGCGACAGTGGCACGGACACGCGTGCGCGCGAGCTTTCCTTTTCGGGATGGTGCTGCAATTACGAGCTGTATCGGCCCGAGATCACGGGCGCCAGCGACTTCGGCACCACGGAGGCGTCCGCGAACACGCGGCTCGGCCGCGCCGACCAGCTGCTGCATTGCACGTTCGCCGTCGTGACCGACGACGACAACATCGGCAATCTCACCCTCACCTCGTGACCGCGCCCGTTGCGTCGTCGCGCATGCTGTCGCTCCCTCTCCGCATCACGCCCGAGGGACAGCTCGAGCGCACGGATCCGGTGACGTCGCTCTTGGGCATGGTACAGGCGATGGCCGCAACGTCGCGGCAGGCGTGGCCGCACGCACCCTGGTTCGGCCTGCAGGAGCTGTTCGCGGAGGCGAGCGCCGAAGTGCAGGATCATCCGCGCATCGTCACCGCGCTCAACGCGGCGTTCGCCGGGCTCGGCATCGATTGGGCGAGAGTGTCCTCCGTGCGGCGGCCCCACTCGCGCGTGCCGGGTGAGCGCAATTTCGACATCACCCTGCTGATCGATGGGAAGCCGGCGTACGGGAAGGTGACGCCCAGCTCACCAGTCGCGGGCTAGCATGGCGATCCGAATGGAGGTGAAGATCGGGGCGCTCACGCTGCGGGACCGCGAGGTGGAGCAGCTCGAGATCGCACAGTCGCTCGGAGATCACCACCGGCTGTCGCTCACGTTCCATCGTGATCCGAGCAAGCCACTGCAGCTCGGCGACTTCGTGGCTCCAGCCGTGACCGTGTCGCTCACGGACGACGTTGCGAAGATCACGGTAAAGGCGTTCGCGGGTGTGGGCACGAGCTGCGAGGAGCAGCACCAGCTGCATGGCGGATCGCGCTTCGTGCTCACCGCGCTGTCTGCGTCCGAGAAATACAGTCGGCGGCATCACGTCGGCCGCTTTCCCGCGGCGGCGTTTGGCGACGTCGTTGGACACTTCGAAGGAGTGAGCATCGGTGCCGCACCAACCGTGGACCGTCCGGCGAACTACGTGCAGTCCGGGGAGGATGACCTGTCGTTTCTGGTGCGCCTCGCCGACGACCATCAGTGCTTCGTCCGCCCAAAGGAAAACGGGCTCGAGATTCGCCACGGATTCGACGACAAGCGGCACCCGCTCACGTTCGGCAAGAATCTGCAATCCGTGACGACGCGCGTGGCGGCCGTGAATCCTCGCGAGAAAGGCGCGTTCTACGATTATCGGAGAAAGGAGGAGGCGCTGCTGCGCGATCGGCAGCAGGTCGCTCCCGTCTCCGGCGCGACGAAGATCACCGATGCGGTCAAGCAGAAGGCGGCGACGCTCAATGGTGGATTCGATCCGAACGTGATCGAGTCCGCCGCGCGTATCATTACGATTGCCCAATTTCGCGATGTGTTGCTCCGCGAGAGCGAGCGCACTCTTGGCGCCGCCGTCACGATCGAGGGAGTGTCCACGAACATCGAGCTCGCGGTTGGCGAGACTGTGGACATTCAGGCGGGAAGTACGTTCGATCTGAGCGATGCATCCGGGTTGGTGGGGCTGATCAAGCTGACGCACCATTTCGACGGCCAGCAGTACACCAACAGCTTCACCGCGACGCCGTGGATGAACTTCGGCAATGCCGTGCAGGCTCCTCGGCGCGTCGTCACCGGCCTGGTCACCGCCGAGGTGACGGGGAACGATGATCCGCAGAACGTGGGGCGGATCCGCGTGCGCGAAGTCGGGATCAACCCGGAGAACGAGGATTCGCACTTCTTCGCGCGCCTGCTCACTCCCTTCGCCGGCAACGGCCGGGGGATCGCCTTCGTGCCCGAGATCGGTGATGAGGTGGTGCTCGGCTTCGAAGAGGGAGATCCGGAGCGCCCGTTCGTCGTGGGCAGCGTGTGGAACGGCAAGGACATATCGCCCGGGCCCGCACCGAAGCGCATCATCACCAAGGCGGGCAATCAGATCGTCATGAACGATTCCGGGGTCATCGAGGTTTTCACGCCGGGCGGCTCGTGCATGCTGCAGTTGAGCAACGGCATCGACGGGAAACCGCGAGTGACGATTCACTCGGAAGGCAATCTCCTGCTCGAGGCCAAGGAAACGCTGCAGATCCACTGCAAAAATCTCGTGTCGACGATCGACGAGGATTTCAGGCAGTTCGTGGGCGGCGATGAGGACACCTCCGTGAGCGGAAGTCGTTTCACCCAGACAGGTGGCGGAGACATTCACGACGCGGGCTCGCGCATCGCACTGCTCGTCGGCGGAACTGCGATCGAGCTGGATGCGACGAGCATCGTTTCGCAGAGCGTGGGCATCAGCTCGGCCGCCAAGGCGCAGAACACCGTTGCGGGGATGATGGTGCAGCTGAATCCGCCCGGCTTCGTCGTGCCGCCGCCCAACGGTGCGAGCTTCCCGAACACGCCGATCATCGAATCGTCGTGGGGTGGTCGGGAGAATCCGAAGCCGACCGAGCGAATGAAGGTGACGCGTGACGACGGGCCATCGAGCTGACCCAGGCGCGCGCGCCTCGGTGCTGGGCGGCAGCGCGCGCTCGGCAGCCGATCTCGCGGCGGAGATGCGCCGCGAGTTCGAGTCCGCGGTGGCGACCCGCTTCGGAACGCAGCCGCAGCCCGATCCCGTGCTCGGCGCCCTCTTCCAGGCGTTCGCCGTGCAGCTCGAGCGCATCTATCGGGAATCCGAATACGTGTTTCCCGTGGCGGTGCTCGACGATTTGCTCAACGGGCTCGCGCTCCCCGCGCGTCTTGCGCATCCCGCGCAAACGGTAGTGTCGTTCACGAACATCGACCAGCGCGAACGCCTCGCGCTCGACACGGAGCTGATCGGGAACGCGCCCGCCGGCGAACAGATCCGCTTCACGATCGACGCATCGATCGAGATCTCGCCGGCATCGCTGGCATTCGCGGGCGCCTTCGAGAATGGCAAGCTGCACTCGGTCGCGGGCGCGCGCGCCGGTTCGACTCCCATTCTGCCCAACAGTACCCCGCTCGCCCTGCGCCACGCGCCCCCGACGCTCCTCTTCGCCTTCGACAGCGATGCGGCGCACCTGAGCGGGCTCGGACTCTTCCTCGATGTCACGAGCATCGAGAGCCCGCTGATCGAAGCCGTTGCGCGAAGTCCATGGCAGATTCTCTCCGCGAACGGCGCCGTGTCCGAGCTCGGCACGCTGCGCGCGCGGCGCGGGCGTGGCGGCGTGACGACGCTCGTCTGGAACGACGCGCCGCGCGAGGAAGACGACGACATCGCGGTCGCGGGCAGCGCGATGGACGAAGCGGCCAACGTCGCCAGCGCCTTCGAGCTCTCCGCCGGCAGCTACGGCCGGCAGTGCGTCGTCTTCCCGCCGGTTCCCCCCGAGCGCCGCGCGCGCTCCGCTCCGCCGGCGCGCTTCGCCGAAGCGCTCGCGGTGCTGTTGCCGGAGAAGTCGCAGGATGCGCTGAATCGGCCGCTCATCTGGGTGCAGGTGCCGCTGCCGGCGGGGCTCACGCGCGTCGCGGACGAGCTGCAGCGCGTCGCCATGCACGCGGTCACCGCGAGCAACGTCGAGATCTACAACGAGCGCATTCAGTTCGATCGCATGGGGAGCTCCGTGACGCTGCGCCCGGAAGGTCGCACCGACCAATACCTGCTCGGATTGCTCAGCGTGAACGGCGAAAAGGGCGATGCCTACGTGAATGATGCATCGATCGCGGCACCGGCGGACGCCGGCCGCTATCGCTTTCGCAGCGGGCAGCTCGAGTGCCGCCCGCATCGCCAGTCGACGGGGCGCTTCGACGGATACGCCATGGCGCGCTTCCTCTTCTGTGACGGCGCTCGCGCGAACGGGGTCGACGTGGGATCCTTGAAGAGGATCGCCTCGCCCATCGCCAACGTCACGGCGAAGGTGGCGAATCTCGCGGTCTCGCGCGGAGGAGGCGCGCCTCCGCCGTTCGCCGATGCGCGGGTGCGCTTCGCCGAGCTGCTGCGCACGCGCGATCGCGTCGTCACGATCGATGATGTCGAGATCACCGCGCGCGCGTTCGAGCCCCGCATCAAGCGGGTCGAGGTATCGACCGCGTCCGAGCTCGGGCCGCAGGGCGTACGCCAGGTGGATGTCGTCGATGTACGCGTCGCGTCCAGCGACTTCGCGGATCCCGAGAGCGAGCTGCCGCGACTTTCGATGTTGCTGCAGACGCACCTGCAGCAGCGCGTGATCATGGGACGCGGCGTGCGGGTCACGGTGCTGAACGATGGATGAAGTGCGCGGCATGCCCGATCTCGTGCGCGCCGGGCGCCTCGCGCGGCAGAGCATCGACTCGGCGCTCACGACACTCTACGCGCTCGGAGTGGATGACGCGCGCGTCGTCATCGAGAGCGCGGGGCGTGGATGGGTGCCGGGAACGATCGTGGAGCAGAATCCGCCGGCCGGCACGCCGCTCACCGCTCGCACGCGCGTCGTGCTCAGAGTGGCGGGGCCGAGCGCGATCGACTCGCTGCCGTTCGCGATGCGCGATGAGGATGAGAACGAGTTCCGGTCCGACCGCTTGTTCGCGCTGTTCGACAGTCCGCTCGCCAAGCTCGCGCACCGCGTGCGCCGCGGCGGCGACTACTTCGTCGCGTCGCCGGACGACATGGTGCGCACCCGGCGCTGGATCGAGGAGATCTTCCAGCTGTCGGCCGAGCGATGGAGCGAGGAGCGATGGTTCGCAATCGCGAGGCTTCTTCCGGCGCTGCACCGCATCGCGGGGCGCGAGCTCGCGTTGCGCGTTGCCTGCCGGCTCGTGTTCGCGCTGCCCGTGGAGCGTGTCACGATGCACGCGGGGCTCGTGAAGCTCGGCGGAGGGAGCCCCACGCGGTTGGGCGAGAGCAACGCGCGGCTGGGCGTCGATTCGATCGCCGGATCCGGACTGCGCGATGAGTCGTCAATTGAGGTGCACTACGGCCCGATCGATCTCGCGATGTATCTCGCACACACGGGTGACGGAGCGAAGCGGGAGCGTGCTGCACTCTACCGGCTCGTGCTGCCGATGCATCTCGCGCGCGCGGTGCGCGAGCGCTGGCGCGTGGGCGAGGCGAGCGAGCCCGCGCGCGTTGGCGGCGCCGGAGCGAACGAAGATGCAGCGGTCCTGGGAGTGAACAGCTATCTTGGCGCACCGCCGCAAAGGAGATCCGCGTAATGCCGGAGGAGACGGGAGAAGGGCTCAAGTCGGTCAACTGGACCACCGGGATGCTGCTCACGCCGGAGCATTTCCGCATGCAGGACCGGTACATCGACAGCGCGGTGGGCTGGGTGCTCCGCAACTGCCTCACCGCCGCCGGCCTGGTGGGCGGCGGCGTTCGCCTCGAGGCCGCGCAGCGCGGACTCGGCGTGCACGACCCGAAGATCGACGTGCAGGATGATGGCACCGCGGTGAGCGTTTCCGTGCGCCAGGCGCGCGGCCTCACGTCGCGTGGGGACATCGTGGACATCGATGAGAGCAGCATCGTGCGCCAGAGCTTCTCGCGCGGCGATCTCGCGGGCGCCACGGAGCTGCTCGTGTACCTGGTCGGTGGCGAAGGGAAGGAGGAGGATCCGGAGAGCGTCGGCGGCGATGACGCCAACCCGAACTTTGCCGCGCTCCGGCGCAACAGGTACACGATCGCGCTCGGCGTCGATGCCGACGCGCTCCCGCACTCGCTCGCGATCGGGAAGGTGCGGCGCGCCTCCGAGACGCTCGGCTTCGAGCTCGACCCGCGCTTCATCCCCACGTGCGCGACGCTGATGGCGCACAGCTCTCTCTTCACCGGCTGGCGTTCGCTCCAGGCGGAGATCGTGCTGCTCGCGGGCGAGTTCGCGGAGCTCCACCGCGCCGTGGCGCGCTACGCGGATCAGGTGTCGCGCCGCGGCATCGATGTTCGGGGCGACACGGACATTCTCGCGTTCATCGAGCGCGCGGTGATGGCGCTCGATACGCTCGCCTACGAGACCTTCGATCCGGCGATGTCACCGTTCGCGTTCTTCCAGCAGGTCGATCGCTGCGGCCGGCGCATAGCGGTCGCGCTCGACCTGAGCTCGTCCACGCAGAGCTTCTTCCAGACACTCACGGGTGCGGATGCCAGCTATGCGACGCTGCTCGAGGAGGAGCGACAGGCGCTCTCCACGCGTCGCGAGCTCAGCCCGCGCGACGACCTGCGCCACTCGCTCGAGCGCGCGGAGCAGACGATCGGCCAACTGCGCCGCCTCTGCGAGGCGCTCGAAGGGAAGTACATCGACTACCGCATCAATCGGTCGATTGACTCGCTGCGCTTCCTGCTCGATCGCGGCGGCGAGCACTTCTACGTGTCGGTGGCCACGCCGGGGCATCCACAGCGCGACGGCGACATCCTCACGTTTGTCTTCTCCCAGATGAACCTGACGGGGCGCCACGAGTATCGAGTCGTCCTCATGGGCGACCCGCAGGGCACATCCAACTGGCAGGTGGGAGAGGAGCTGCGCGTCGATCTGCGCATCAACTCCACGGCGGGACCGAGCAGGCCCACGTCGCGGAACATCGCGGCGGAGATTCCCGGGCAGCGCAACTTCGCGATGAACTTCGACACGCCGCCCGATGTCGCGACGATCTCCGGCCTCACGATCACGGTGCAGCCGGGCCATCGCGTGCGCGGCGCGCTGCTCTACCAGCGCCGGCTGGGGCTCATCGCGGAGGGAAGCGTAGCTCCGCCAGCGATGATGTCGCCCGCACCGGCGGTCGCTCCCGTTGCGCAAGCGGGGCCGGCTCCGACGCCCGCGCGGCCCGCCGACCCGACGCCAACGGGCACGCCCGTGATCAAGCTGAAGAAGCCGAAGTAGGCGCGCGCGGCCTGCGGCATTCGATGTCACTCAAGGAGAGCCACCGATGGATCTGAGTCGTCTCGCCATGGACCTGTCTGCCGCGATCGAATCCGCGCGGCGCGTCGCGGCCCGCGCGGGCTCGGCATACATCCACTCGCGGCATCTCGTGCAGGTGTTGCTCGACAAAGGCGGCGCGCTGCAGCACGTGGCGGCGCAGGTGAAGCTCGACGCCGCAGCGGCGCTCGCAGCGGTGGAGCGCACGCCGGAAGAGCGCGACGCGGCAAAGCTCGAGCCGGGTCGCCAGCCTATTGCGGGACGCTCGCTGCGCGATCTGCTCGACCGTGCCTTCGCCGCGGCGGATGCGCGCGGTAGCCACACCGTGGGCGCACTCGAGGTCGCACTCGCGGCAACGGACTCGCGCTCGGGCGCCCTCGCGCAAGCGCTGAAGGATGCGGGGTGGACGGCGGAGACCATCGGCGCCGCGCTCGATTCGCCGGCCGTGATGCAGCCCACCGAGGAGCGCGCGGCGGACGCGGGCGCGAGCCAGCTCGCCAAATTCTCCACGGATCTCACCCAGCGCGCGCGCGAGGGCAAGCTCTCGCCGGTGATCGGACGCGACGTCGAGACGCGCGCGCTCATCCAGACGCTGCTGCGTAAATCGAAGAACAATCCGGTGCTCGTCGGTGATCCGGGAACGGGGAAGACGGCCGTGGTCGAGGGGCTCGCGCTCCGCATTGCCGCGGGCGATGTTCCCGAATCGCTGCGGAAATGCCGGCTGCTCTCGCTCGATCTCACCGCGCTCGTGGCCGGCGCCAAGTATCGGGGGGAGTTCGAGGAGCGGATCAAGGCGATCGTCGACGAAGTGCGCGGCACCGACGACGTGATTCTCTTCCTCGACGAGCTGCACACGCTCGTGGGAGCCGGCGGAAACGCGGGCGGCATGGACGCGGCCAACATCCTCAAGCCCGCGCTCGCGCGCGGGGAGCTGCGATGCATCGGCGCGACCACGCACGACGAGTATCGCGAGCACATCGAGAAGGACGGCGCGCTCGCTCGCCGCTTCGAGAAGGTGATCGTCGAGGAGCCCGACGACGACATGACGCTCGCGATGCTGCGCGGCGTCAAGGGCAACTTCGAGCGGCATCATGGCGTACGCATCACCGAGGACGCGCTGCACGCGGTAGTCAAGCTCGCGCGCCGTCATCTTCGCGACAGATTTTTCCCCGACAAGGCCTTCGACATTCTCGATGAGGCGGCCGCGCGCATTCGCCTGCAGCTCGAGTCCAAGCCCAATCGCATCGACGAGAAGGAGCGCGAGCTCGTGCGCCTCAATGCACGCATCGAGGCGCTCAAGGGCTCGGGCGGCGGCAAGAAGGACGATCTCGCGAACGCGACGCAGGATGCCGCGAAGAAGCAGAAGGAGCTCGACGCGCTGCTCGCGCGCTGGAAGGACGAGAAGGATGTGTCGGACGGGTTGCAGGCCACGCGCAAGGCGACGCAGGAGAAGCAGGCGGAGCTCGACGCGGCCGAAGCTGCTGGCGACGTCGCGAAGGCCGCCGAGCTTCGCTACGGCGCGCTCAAGTTCCTCGGCGAGCAGCAGGCTGATCTCGACGCGCGCTGGGCGAAGCTCTCGGCCGCCGGCGTGCTCGTGCCCGCCGAGGTCGGCCCGGAGATCGTCGCCGAAGTCGTCGCTCGACGTGCCGGCATTCCCATCTCGCGCATGATGGAGAGCGAGCGCGAGCGCCTGCTCAAGCTCGAGGAGCGCCTCCGCGCCCGCGTGCTGGGCCAGGACGACGCGGCGGACCATCTCGCGGACGCCGCCCGCCGCATGCGCGCCGATCTGCGCAAGAAACGGAAGCCCGCCTCGTTCCTCTTCGTCGGCCCAACCGGTGTCGGCAAGACCGAGCTCGCGAAGGGGCTCGCCGAAGCGCTCTTCGACGACGACTCCGCGCTCATCCGCATCGACATGGCCGAGTACAAGGATGCGGGCTCCGTGTCCGGGCTGATCGGCTCGCGACCGGGGCTCGTCGGCTCGGAGCAGGGCGGATTTCTCACCGAGCAGGTGCGCCGCTCACCATACTCGATCGTGCTCTTCGATGAGATCGAGAAAGGGCACCCCGAGGTGATCGACATCCTGCTCGGCGTGCTCGACGAGGGACGGCTCACCGACGCGAAGGGGCGCTTCTGCGACTTCACCAATACGATCATCATCCTGACGTCGAATCTCGGCGTGAAGGAAGCGATGCAGGCGACGGACGATCTCGAGCAGCGCAAGGAGATCATCCTGAAGGTCGTGCAGGGCTCGCTGCGTCCGGAGCTCTTCAACCGCATCAGCGCGGTGATCCCGTTCAACTCTCTGGATCCATCGATCCTCGAGAAGATCGTGCGCATGCATCTGAACGGGATCGGAGCGCGGCTGATGGAGGAGCATCAGGTCACCTTCGAAGCGGACGACGACGCGGTGCAACTGCTCGCGCAGCTCGCCTACGATCCGGCTTACGGGGCCCGGCCTGTGGAGCGCACCGTCGAGCGGCTGGTGGTGTCCGAGCTCTCGCGGACGATCATCAGCGGCGAGCTTCCGCCCGAATCGCACGTGCGAATCATGCGCGAGGACAACGACGTGCTGATCGTCACCGGCTCGATGGCGCAGGTGGCGAAGGATGCCGCGGCAATCGAGGCGAGCAAGAAGAGCAAGGTGGTGGCGCCCTCCGTGCCTCCAGCCTCGTCGGCACCGCCGGCGCCCGCGACGGTGTGATGCACATGCACTTTCTCGCCGCGACCCGGGTGCATCGCGCACTGGTCGGCGCCGCATTCGCGCTCGCGATGCTCGCGCCCGCGAGCGCGCACGCGCAGGGAATTCTCTTCTGGAAGAAAAAAAAGCCGCCACCGCCTCCGCCGCCGGCCGCAGTCATTCCTCCTGCCGCGCAGGCGCCGCCGGTCACGCCGCCCAATGCGCTCACGCCCACGCAGCAGGCGGACAAGGACCGGATGGTCAAGCAGGCGCGCGAGAAGTCGCTCACGCGCGACACGACCGCGCAGGGCGCGGAAGAGCGCGCCGAGCTGTGGAAGATGGTGCTCATCATCGACGGCTCGGATACCGAGGCGCGGATGGGCTTCGACCAGGCGCAGAAGGACATCGACGCTGCGCACGCGCGCGACGCTGCGGTGCAGAAGACGCGCGAGGATGCGGTTGCGGCCAAGCGAGACAAGCTCCGTCAGGCCGAAACGGCGATCGACGCGGGTGATCTGAAGGCGGCGGACACGCAGGTGGACGACGTGCTGTCCAGCGCACCGGACGATCCGCGCGCGCTCTCGCTCAAGGCGACGATTGCGGACAAGCGAAAGTCGGCCGCGACGCGCAAGAAGTTGTTGATCCTCGGCGCGATCATTCTTGCTGCGGCGGTGGCAGGCGGGCTCCTGCTGATGCAACTGATCCGCGCCAAACGCGAGCACGACAAGGAGGCGCGAGCGGCCGCGGCGGCGCGCAAGGCGATCCTCAAGGTCGTGGATGGCGTTGGCCGCGGAAAGCTGATCGCTCTCGACAAGGATGTTTTCCGCATCGGCGCCGCGATGGGCACGAAACTCGAGGAGCAGAACGATCTCGTGCTGAGCGACAGCGACAGCGCGATCTCGCGCTATCACTGCTCGATCATCAAGAAGGACGGCGGATTCTGGCTGGTGGACTCATCGCTGAACGGCACGTCGCTGAACGAGCAGAAGCTCGACCGCGGCGAGGATCACAATCTCGAGGACGGCGACGAGTTCGTGCTCGCGGACGTGACGCGGATCAAGTTTTTGTTCACGTGAGGCATCGCGGCGCGCCATGACCCCGCCACGTGATCGTGCTTCACTTGGCCGCGGACGGCCTCCCGGATAGCCGCGCCGCGGACCAGTTCATGCACGACCAGCTTCCCGCATTCTATGGCTGCGCCGGGAGCCGGACCGAGGAATCTTCCATGAAAGCGCTCGTGTATCACGGGCCGGGCAAACTCGCTCTCGAGGACAAGCCCAAGCCGACCATCGCTACCCCGACCGATGCCATCGTCGAGCTCACGAAGACGACCATCTGCGGGACGGACTCGCACATCGCGAAGGGCGACGTCGCGCTCAGGGTGATTGTCTCGAGCGACTGGCGCCGGCGGCCGATGCTCACCATCTGCAACACAGGAGTTTCCATGAAAGGCTTTGTGCAGAGCATCGAAGATCTCGCGGAGAAGAACGGCGAGTTCCGCCGGGTGGTCTACACCGCCAAGCACTGTCAGCTGGTGCTCATGTCGTTGCAGCCCAAGGAGGAGATCGGGGCCGAGGTGCACCAGCTCGATCAGTTCCTCCGCGTGGAGGAGGGGACCGGCGAAGCGGTGCTCGATGGCGTGCGAACGCCCATCAGCGCCGGATTCGCGGTGCTCGTGCCCCAGGGAGCCAATCACAACATCATCAACACGGGCACGGTTCCGCTGAAGCTCTACACGATCTACTCGCCGCCGCACCATCGCGACGGGGTCGTCCACCATACCCGCGCCGACGCGGAGAAGGACACCGAGCATTTCGACGGAAAGACCACCGAGTAGTGTGGCGCTGTCGCCGCGGACAGGTTAGGAGCCGGGTCCGGTAGTCCACCTGTCGTGGCGGTCCGCAAACCGATCCACGTGCAGGTGCACCCCCGTCCCTGCGCGATCCGCCAGCCCAGCCTTGATCGCGCTCGCAATCTGCGCCTGCAGAACCGAGTCAGTCGAGAAATCCTTCACGCGGATTCCCGCCGCGCGGCAGGTCGCCACGATCCACTGCACCTGCTCGCGCGAGAGATCGTTCACGCGCATGTCGATCGCTCCGCCTTTCCCGTACAACGAGAGATGCTCCGGATGATCGCGGCCGGTGACAACCACGTCGCGATGAAATTGTGCCGCGAATCGCGTCTGCATGGCCCCGAAACGCGCCGCGAAATCCGCTGCGCTCAGCTGCGCCTTGAGCGCCGAGGCCGTGCTCACCGTCGCCTTGGCATCGCGATATTGCGCCGGCACGTTGATGCTCCGCGTGCGGTAGATCTCGCCGATCGTCGCCTCGAGCGCGGCGATGCGCGGCTTCACCCATGGGTTGTCCCGCAGCCGGCTCGTCTCCACCACGTTCGTCGAGCGCGCGAACTCCTGCAGTGCCTGATCCGAAAGTCCCATGTCCAGCAGCGTCGAGCCGCGCTCCATGTGATCGTAGCTCACGAGTAGCAGGGAGTCGAAGAGCGCTGCGTCGCGGTCCGAGAGCGGCGTCATCTGCGACTCGCTCGTCGCACCCCTGTACACCACGATTCCCGCGACCACCACGAGTGCAACGAGCGCCAGCACCGCGCCCCACACCGCTATCGAGCGCCCGCGCCCACCGCCGCTCCGTCGCGCCTTCCGCTTCTTCTTCTTCTTCTTGTTCCCGCTTCTCCCCGCCACGGGCACGAATGCGTCGCCTTCGTCCTCCTCCGCGACCTCCACGGGCAGCGGCTCGCCCGTCTCCAGCCGCCACGCCACGCCCGGCACGATCTGAATCACGTCGCCGTTCTGCATCCGCGTGAGCCCCGAGACCGAGCGCCCATTCAGCAGCGGCGCCGGATACACGTTGGCCACTGGTGAGAGATAGAAGCCGTCCTCCCGCTCCATCACGGCCACATGTCGCGCCGCGACGCCCGGCAGCTGCAGCGGCAGCGCCGAATCGGGCGCCGAGCCGATCCAGAAGGGCGTCAGCG
Organism: Gemmatimonadaceae bacterium; assembly: GCA_025929535.1. Classification (GTDB taxonomy): domain Bacteria; phylum Gemmatimonadota; class Gemmatimonadetes; order Gemmatimonadales; family Gemmatimonadaceae; genus FEN-1250. The sequence goes on along the minus strand of JAICLZ010000034.1, from coordinate 27,199 downwards.
CAATCGAGCGGGGCGCGCCCTGCGTGGGCGCCACGGGAACCAGCATGGGGTCGTAAGTCACGGATGGTAATCGACGGCAAGATCACGTCGTTCGCAACGCCGGCGTCTGGCCGATGCATCGAATCCCGTACCACACGAATAACTTTCCTTCCATGGACCCCATCGCAGAGTTTCGCGCGCTCTTCGCGCAGGCGCAGGCCGTGGACCGCCTTCGCCTACCGGATCCCACCGCAATGTCGCTCGCCACCGTCAGCCTGGACGGCGCGCCTTCCGTTCGCATCGTGCTGCTCAAGCACGTCGACGAGCGCGGCTTCGTGTTCTACACGAATCTCAACAGCCGCAAGGGACGGGAGCTCACCGCCACGCCACGCGCCGCGCTCTGCTTCTACTGGCCCGCCCTCGACACGCAGATCCGTGTCGAGGGCACCATCGAGCCGGTGAGCGACGCCGAGGCTGACGCCTACTTCGCCTCGCGCGCGCGCGAGAGCCAGATCGGCGCGTGGGCCTCGCAGCAGAGCGAGACGCTCGCCAGCATGGACGAGCTCCGCGAGCGCGTGACCGCCGCGGAAGCGCGCTTCGCCGATCAGGCAGTGCCGCGCCCGCCGCACTGGTCCGGGCGACGCGTGAAGCCCTCGAGCATCGAGTTCTGGCACGCCGGCGAGTTCCGACTCCACGAGCGCCGCCGCTACGAGCGCGACGGCAGCCACTGGACGATGCGGCGCCTCTTTCCGTGAAGAAAGCGGTACTGTTGAAGCGAATCACACGTCCGTAAGATTCGCCGCATGGCAACTCGAGTGGAGGCTAGTCCTCCTTCCGTCGCAGCGACCACGTGGAGCATCGATGAGTCGCGCGCGCTGTACAACGTCGAAGGATGGGGCATCGGCTACTTCGACATCAACGAGCAGGGACATGCGGTCGTGCGTCCCGATCTCTCGCGCCCCGAGCGCACACTCGACCTCTTCAATCTCGCGATGGACCTGGGCGAGCAGGGCGTCGGCCTCCCCGTGCTCCTCCGCTTCAGCGACATCCTCCGCTCCCGCATCGAGACACTCTACGCCGCCTTCGATCGCGCGATAAAGGAGTACGAGTACGAGGGGAAGTACACTCTCGTCTACCCGATCAAGGTCAACCAGCAGCGCCACATCGTCGAGGAGATCGTGCAGTTCGGCGCGCCGCACGGCGTCGGCATCGAGTGTGGCAGCAAGCCGGAGCTGCAGGCCGTGCTCGCGCTCAGCGAATCGCCGAACCACATGATCGTCTGCAACGGCTACAAGGACGAGGAGTTCATGCGCCTCGCCCTCATGGGCCAGAAGCTCGGCCACGAGGTGTTCGTCGTGATCGAGCAGGAAGGCGAGCTCGATGTGCTGCTGCGCGTCGCCGACGAGATGGGTGTCACCCCTCGGGCGGGCGTTCGCATCAAGCTGGCATCCGAGGGACACGGGCGCTGGGCCGAGAGTGGTGGTGAGAAGTCCAAGTTCGGGCTCAGCGCGAGCGAGCTCGTTCGCGTGATCGACAAGCTGCGAAATGCGAATCGTCTCGAGGTGCTCAAGCTCATCCACTTCCACCTGGGCTCCCAGATCACCGACATCCGCTACATCAAGTCGGGGCTGCAGGAGATCGCGCGCTTCTACGCCGAGCTGCACACCGCGGGAGTTCGCATCAGCCACGTGGATGTGGGCGGCGGCCTCGGCATCGACTACGACGGCTCGGGCTCGACGGTCACCGCGAGCGTCAACTACTCCGTGCAGGAGTACGCGAACGACGTCGTGTACACGCTCGCCGAGATGTGCCGCGAGCTCGAGATTCCCATGCCGAATCTCATCTCGGAGTCGGGGCGCGCGCTCACCGCGCACCACGCGCTGCTCCTGCTCGACGTCATCGATGTCGAGTCGCAGCAGGATGTCGAGCTGCCGGTGATCACCGATGACGATCACGCGATCCTGCACGACCTCCAGGACTCGTACGAGTCCATCTCGGGCCGCTCCGCGCGCGAGGTCTATCACGACGCCACCTTCGCCAAGGATCGCGCCCAGGGGCTCTTCAACAGCGGCGTGCTCTCGCTGCGGGCGCGCGCGATGGCGGAGCAGCTCTATACGGCCACCGTGAACAAGGTGGCCGTGATGGCGCAGCGCGATCGCGAGGAGTACGAGGACATCATCGAGGAGCTCGAGGCGCGGCTCATCGATCGCTACTTCTGCAACTTCAGCGTCTTCCAGTCGCTTCCCGACAGCTGGGCGATCGATCAGATCTTCCCGATCATGCCCGTGCATCGCCTCGACGAAGAGCCCGAGCGCCGCGGCACGATTCAGGACGTGACGTGCGACTCCGACGGCAAGATCGACCGGTTCGTCGGTGGCAAGCACGGGAGCCCGAGCCTCCCGTTGCATCCGTATCGCCACGGGGAGCCCTACATTCTCGGGATTTTTCTCACCGGCGCCTATCAGGAAATCCTCGGCGACCTGCACAACCTGTTCGGAGACACGAACGCCGTGCACGTGCGGCTCTCGGAGTCGGGCTACGAGGTGACCGACCTTGTGCACGGCGACACGGTGACCGAAGTGCTGAACTACGTGCAGTTCCGCGCGTCCGATCTGCTCACGACCTTCCGCCGCAAGGTATCCGCGGCAACGAACATCACGCGTCAGGAAGCGAACACGTTCATCGCGGACTACGTCGCCGGTCTCGAGGGCTACACGTATCTCGAGGGCGACGCCCCGCGATGAGCGCGTGAGTCAGCGCGCGCCCTCGAGCCGCTTCGCGACCTCGCCCCAGTTCACCACGTTCCACCACGCAGCCAGATAGTCCGCGCGGCGGTTCTGGTACTTGAGATAGTACGCGTGCTCCCACACGTCCACGCCGAGGATCGGCGTCTTCTTGTCGGACACCGGGGTGTCCTGGTTCGGCGTGCTCTCGATCGTGAGCTTCCCGCCCTTGTCGGCGACGACCCACGCCCATCCGGAGCCGAAGCGCGCGAGCCCTGATGCGTTCAGCTGCTCCTTGAGCTTCGAGAAATCCCCGAACGATTTCTTGATCGCGTCGGCCACCGCGCCCGTTGGCTCGCCGCCGCCGTTCGGTCCGATGATCTGCCAGAAGAACGTGTGATTCCAGTGACCGCCGGCATTGTTGCGGACCGCGTTGCGCACGGACTCGGGCACCGCCGGGAGATTCTGCAGGAGCCACTCGAGACTCTTGTCCTGAAGCTCGGGGGTCTTCTCGATCGCCGCGTTGAGATTGTTCACATACGCCTGGTGATGCTTGGTATGATGAATCTCCATCGTGCGCGCATCGATGTGCGGCTCGAGAGCGGCGTAGTCGTATCCGAGCGGCGGCAGCGTAAAAGCCATTTCATTCCTCCGGTATTGTCGTGCGAAGATCCGGGATCGCAGGCGCAGCGACCGCGGCGTGCTTGCGGCGCCACGCACCAATCAGAGCAGGCGCGAGCGAGACCGCGATGACCAGTATGATAACCTTGTCGATGTGCTTTTCGATCCCGGGAATGTAGCGGCCGAGGCCGTACCCGATCATGAGCATACCACATACCCACAGCACGCCGCCGATCACGTTGAAGATCTGAAAGGCGCGATAGCTCATGCGTGCGGCGCCCGCGACGACGGGCACGAAGGTGCGCACGATCGGCATGAAGCGCGCGAGCACGATCGTCGCACCGCCATGCTTCTCGTAGAAGTCGTGCGCGCGTTGCAGATGGCTTCGCTTGAAGAACATCGAGTCTTCGCGCGAGAAGAGGCGCGGCCCCGCCGCCTTTCCGATCGCGTAGCCCACCGTCTGCCCGAGAATGGCGGCGGCCGAGAGGAGGGCGCACATGAGCCAGACATCGAGGATGCCGCGCGACGCGATCAATCCTGCCGATACGAGCAGCGAATCGCCCGGAAGAAAAAATCCGACCAGGAGCCCCGTCTCGGCGAAGATGATGATCGTGAGCGCGACGTAGCCGCCCCACATGATGAGGGCCGTCGGGTCCGAGTACTGGTGCCAAAGATCGCCAAGCGAATGCATGCTGCTCCGGGGGTGACAGAGGGCGTCCACGGAACTTCGACTGCTTCCGGGCGTGGGTCAACCACGAACGGCTCGACGCTCGCGATCTTCCGGTCTGCATGCGCCAGCGACATCGTAGCGACATCGTGTCGCATGACACCGCCCGCGATCACCATCGTTCTCGACGACAAGCGCAAACGGCTGGGACTCTGGTGGCAGAAGCTGCAGCACGCCGTGGGCGGCGTGCCACTGCTGTTCGCCGGCGTGCACAGGCTGCAGGCGCCGGGCGGAGCAGGGGATCTGCTCGCGATTGCGGAGATCGCCGTCGCAGCGGTGTTGCTCCTGCTCCTCGCACGCGACGTTAGTTCGGAAGTCGCCGCGTCGCCCGCCGCGCGCGCGCACGGAAGCCCCGACTGGTTCGACATCGTCGCTGGCGCGCTCCTGATCCTCGAGTCCGTGCATTCCGCGCATCCCGGCGGGAAGCCGTTCTACGAGCGACCTGCGTTCGCGCTCGGAGTGGCCACCGTCATGATCGGGCTGCTGCACGGAAAGCTCGCGCAGCTTTCGTGGAAACGAAGGGAGATTCACATCGACGAGAATGGCGTACGCGCACGCACGTCACGTATCCGCGGCTTCTCGGTCGCGTGGACGGACGTCCGCGACATTCGCATCACCGAGAATGCGGTCATCGTCGACACCGCCTCGCGATCGCACACGATCTCGCTGCGCCGATATCGCAACGCGGCCGAGATTCGCGCGGCATTCAGTGCGTGGGACGCGGCGCGCGCGCTCCCCGATGCGTCCTAGACAGCTTTCCCGAGCTCTAGATGCGCTCGAGCACCACGATCCCGGACATGCGACGAAACTCCTCCCGCATGCGCTGCGGTGAGAGGCGACCCATGAGCTTCCAGAGCCACATCATCCTCGACTTCATCTCGCGATCGAGCCGCTCGGCTTCCTCCATGGTCGAATAGAAGGCGCGCTCCTCCCACCCGAAATCGCGAAAGAAGTTCGTGCCGTTCGCGGGAGCGAACTGGAACGGAGCATTTCCTGACGCGACCGCCTTACCCCACGACTTCATCATCATCTTGAGCAGTCGCGGGCTCGCAAGGTCGATCACCCAGCGCGCGAACGACGGCTCCGCGTGCAGATCCGACGCAAGCGCACCCACCTCTGAAGGGCTCAGATAGATCAGCAACCCCTCCGTCACCACCAGCACTCGTTGCGCCTCGCGTCCGATGCGAGCGAACAGTGCGCTTCGCACAGCCGCATCGATGAGGTTCGCCTCGACCGCCTCGTACCGGCACTTCGGCTTTGCATCGCCCAGCGTCTCGAGCTTGTACCGGAGGATCTCCGGGAGATCGGCATCCACCCATCGAAGCGTCTCCGGCAGCTCCAGCCGCCAGGGGCGCACGTCGAGTCCGGCAGCCAGATTGAGCACCAGCTCGATGCCGTCCGTTGCGATCTCTGCCATGATGATCTCGTCGAACACCTGGGTGCGCACGATCATCGCCCAGGCCATCGCGCGGCCGTCCTTCATCGTGCGCACGATGTTGTCGCCCTTCTCGCCCGCGAGCCGCTTTGCAAAGCGATCGTGGAACAGGGCGTCGGGCCGTTCGCTCTCCATGGCGCGGTACATGGCGACCCAACGCGCGGTATCGGAAATGTTGTCGATCGACATGGGTAGTCCGAGGCGAGGTCGTCCGCAGCCGGGCCGTCCAACACGGCTGAGTGATCTTAAGCCTACGTCGGTCGCGGCTGGTACGCGAGTTGCTTTATCCATCGGCAAGAGGTCCTCTCAGTCCTTCTTTCGCGGAGCCTGGACAATGCTGTGGACGATTGCGGTAATACTCTTCATTCTGTGGCTGCTCGGCTTCGTGGTGCTCCACGTAGGCGGTGGCCTCATTCACATTCTGCTCGTGCTCGCGGTCATCGCTGTCGTGTGGCGTCTCGTCACCGGACGGCCGGCCGTCTAGCTCTCCGACCAACTGTGTGAACTGAAAGGCGGCCTCCGGGTCGCCTTTCTTTTGTGCACCATTCCGGCCGCGCGCGTTGCCGGATCGGTGGAGCGTGCCCAGCTTTTCGAATCGATGGCGACTCGACCTGATCAGCCGCTCACCGTCCACGTGGTGAGCCACACGCACTGGGATCGCGAGTGGTACCAGCCCGCGGGCAGACTCCGGCAGCGGCTCGTCGCGCTCATCGATGCCCTGCTCGATGATCACGAGGACCTCGCGCCCTTTCTGCTCGACGGGCAGGCGATCGTCCTCGAGGATTATCTTGCCGTGCGCCCGGAGCGACGCAACGAGCTCGCGGAGCGGCTACGGTCGGGCTCGCTCGAGGCGGGCCCGTGGTACGTACTCGCCGATGAGCTCATCCCCTCCGGCGAATCGCTCGTCCGCAATCTCCTCGCGGGACGGGCCGTGCTCGACTCACTCGGCGCCTCGGCTCCTCCGCTGCTCTACTCTCCGGATGCCTTTGGGCATCCCGCAATGCTGCCCGCGCTGGCATCCGGATTTGGGATGCCAGTGATCATCCTCTGGCGCGGGTACGGAGGCGCGACGCACCCCCGCGGCGACATCGCGCGCTGGCGCGCTCCCGATGGAAGCGCCGTCCTCCTGTACCACCTCTCTTCGGATGGCTACGAACTCGGCGCGTCTCTTCCCGCGTCGGACCAAGAGGCGCAGCCGCGCTGGACGTCGCTGCGCGCGGTGCTCGATCCGCGAGCGACGCTCCGGGAGGTGCTGCTCCCCAACGGTGCGGACCATCACGCGCGCCAGCCCGATCGCGCGCGCGCCGTGCGCGCGCTCGCAACCGCGGCGCAGCCGGACACCGTGCAGCTCACGAGCCTGGCCGGCTTCGGCCGGGCAATCGTCTCCGCGGCCGCGCGCGCGGAGCTGCCATTGCCTGTCGTGCAGGGCGAGCTGCGAGACTCCTACGGCTACACATGGGCCTTGCAAGGCACGTTCGGCACGCGCAGCGCCCTCAAGCGCCGCGCGGCGCGCGCGGAACGATCGCTGTTGCGACATACCGAACCGTGGGCGGCACTCGCTGAGCGCGCGCGTCCGGCGGCGCGCCGTGCGCACCTGCTCGCCGCCTGGAAGACGCTGCTCGCCTGCCAGCCGCACGATACGCTCTGCGGGTGCTCGATCGATCCCGTCGCGCGCGCGATGTCGGCGCGTCTCGAGGAGGTGGAGGTGCAGTCGGCCGGGCTGCGCGAGGATGCGCTGCTCGATCTCATCGGCTACGACGCGGTCGCGACGCGCGCCGCGGCGGGCGCATGGAGCGCACAGGTGGTCGTGTGCAATCCCGCGGCGCGCGCCCGCGGCGGCATCGCCGCGGTGGACGTGCAGATGGTACGCGATCATGTGCGCGTGGGTCCGGACTCGGGAAATGCTTCGCAGATGCCTGTTGGCGCGGCGTCCCACAGCTGGACGCTCGAGGACGGCGCCATCCCCGTGCAGATCCTCGCGACCACGCGGCGCCACGCGCGAGTCGAGTCTCCCCAGCACTACCCCTGGGACGATCTGGTCGAGTCCACGGCCGCGCTGATCTGGGTGCCGCAAATCGCAGGCTACGGAACGCGCGCGTTCCCGCTGGCGGAGGGCGGGCCCGAGGCGATGGCCAGGACTCCGGCCGAGGTACGCGCGCGCGGGCGCACGATGGACAACGACGCGTTGCGAGTCGACGTGGACCAGCGCGGCGGCGTCACGCTCACCACGCTGGACGGCGCGCACACGATCGCGTCGCTCATCTCGATCGAGGCGACAGAGGACGCCGGAGACCTCTACACAGCCTCGTTGCGCGGCGAGCCGTCCCTCGCCGAGCTCTCCGCCCCACGGCCGGGGCTGCGCGGCCCGCTTCGCGCCACGCTCGTGATCCCGTGGCGCGTCGAGTCCCACGCCGATGTTCGGCTGCAGCGCCCTGAGTCCGCCGCGGGCACGCTCACGCTCACGCTCGACGCCGGCGCCCGCCATCTCGGCATCGAGGTGAACGGTGAGAACGGGATGCGAGATCATCGCGTGCGCCTGCACGTTGCCACGAACGTGCGCGATGCCGAAGTCTTCGCCGATGCCGCGTTCGGACCCGTGCGTCGCGTGCCGATCGTCGCGCCGCCCACGAGTGCCGAGATTCCGCCGCCAACGGCGCCGCTCGCGCGCTACGTGACGCTCACCTCGCCGCATCGAGGCGCAACCGTCTACTCGGACGGACTCGGAGAATATGAAGCGCTCGGCGACGGCACCGTCGCGATCACGCTCTTCCGCGCGGTGGGCGAGCTCTCGCGCAACGATCTTCCCGAACGCCCGGGGCACGCGGGTTGGCCCGCACCAACCCCCGAGGCGCAGCAGCAGGGCGCCTTCGCCGGATGCTTCGCGATTCTCCCGCACGGCCCGCGCGACGACGCGATGATCGCCCTCATCGAGCACACGGCGGACGACGTGCTGCATCCGCTCACGGGGCGCACGGTACGCTCGGCAACGACCCTCGCCACCACCACCGCAGGCATCGCACTCGAGGGCAATGGTCTCGCGCTCTCCACGATCAAGACCAGCGAAGACGGCGCGTGGCTCGTGCTTCGCTGCGTCAATCTCACCGAGCGCGAGATCGCCGGCGCCTGGACGCTGGGCGCATCCATGAGCGAAGCGCGCATTTCCCGGCTGGACGAGAGCCCCGGAGAATTGCTTCGAATTCAGGACAATCGCGTGCCGTTCGTCGCCGCGCCACGGGCGATCGTCACCCTGCTCGCGCGCTAGGATCGCGCGCGCATCGTCTCCAGCTCGTCGCCCGCGAGCCGGTCGCGCAGTGCATCGCCGAGCAGCGTGCACGAGAGCACCGTGAGGATGAGCGCGAGCCCCGGCGCCAGCGCGATCCACGGCGCGAGCACGATGAGCTCGCGCCCGTCCGCGATCATGTTTCCCCAGCTGGGCGACGGCGGCTGGATGCCGAGTCCGAGAAAGGACAGCCCGCTCTCGAGGAGCACCGCGCTGCCCACGCCAAGTGCCATGGCCACGATCGCGGGGGCGATGGCGTTCGGCAGCACGTGCTTCCAGAGCACCCGGGTTGGCGACGCACCCATCGCCTGCGCGCTCTCGATGAACGGGCGCGCGCGGAGCCCGCGCACCTCGCCACGCACGAGTCGCGCGACGCCCATCCATCCCGTGAGCACGAGGATCGTGATCACCATCGTCGCGCCCGGCGGCCAGAGCGCGGCGCACACGAGCAGGATCACGAGCCGGGGAATCGCGAGCAGCACATCGCCCGCGCCCATCGCGATGCGATCGAGCACGCCGCCCTCCCATCCGCCGATGGCACCGATCGCGATGCCGACTGCACCCGCGAGCACCGATCCCGCAATCCCCACCGCGAGCGACAGCCGCCCCGCGAGCATCGCGCGCACGAACAGGTCGCGTCCGAATGCGTCGGTGCCGAGCAGATGGAAATGGTGCGCGGTGTCGACGGAGAGCGGCGGCAGCAGCCGAAGCGCGAGCGCGTCACCAATGGCCGTGGGCGAGGCGCTCGCGAGCGCCGGCACGAGAAGAGCCCCCAGCGCGAGCGCAACGAGCACGAGCATCGCCGCGCGCGTCTGCCAGCCCGCTCTGCGCCAGAACGCGGTCACACCCGGCGCCTCGGATCCACCAGCGGCAGCGCGAGGTCCGCGGCCAGATTCGCGAGGATCACGATCGCGGCGTACACCACCGTCGCGCCGACCACCACCGGATAGTCGCGCGCGAAGATGGAGCTCACCATGAGGCGACCGACGCCCGGCCAGCCGAACACGGTCTCCACGAATACGGAGCCGGCGAGCACGCCGGGAAGCGCGAGCGCGAACAAGATGAGCAGCGTCGGCAGCGCGTTCGCCAGCACGTGCTTCGCGTGCACGGCGCGCGCGGGCGCGCCCTTCGCGACGGCCGTGCGCACCCACTGCAGCTGCAGCAGCTCGACCGCGGACGTGCGCGCGTATCGTGCAATGCCCGCGGCGCCGATGAGCGTGAGCGTGAGCACCGGCAACACCGCATGGCGCACGAGCTCCGCAATGCCGGAACCGCCAGCGGGATCGCGCACGCCGAACGCCGGCAGCCGCAGCCAGGGGGGAAGCCCGAGCCGCGCCGCGCCGTACGTGAACAGCGCGATCAGCGAAAGCGCCAGCCAGAAGCTCGGCGCGGCGTACACGGTGGTCGTCACGAGCGTGAGCGCGCTGTCGAGATGCGTTCCGCGCCGCGCGCCCTGCACGCCCCCCACAACCACGCCGATCACGAACGTGAGCAGCAGCGAGATGCTCCCGAGCCAGAGCGAGATCGGAATTGCGTCGCCGAGCACGCGGGTCACGGGCCGGCGCGCGACGAAGCTCGTGCCCAGGTCGCCCTCGAGAATGTCGCGCGCCCATCGCCCATATTGCACGACGAGCGGCGCATCGAGATCGAGCGACGCACGCAGCCGCGCGAGCTCTGGCGCAGTCGCCGTGGGCGGCGCGAGAAAGGACACCGGATCGCCGGGCGCCGCGCGAATCAGCACGAAGGTGAGAGTGAGGACCACCCAGAACAGCGCGAGCGATACGGCGAGCTGCCGCACAATGGAGCGCATGTGGGGATGATGACGTGCACGCGGCGCGCGTCAACCCGCCTGGCCGCGCTGCTCGCGCTCACGGCAGCGTGCACTGCTGCTCCGCGCGCGAGCGACACCGTGGTGATCGCCTCGGGTGCCGATCTCGAGAGCGCGAACCCCCTCGTCACCATCCATCCCCTCGCGCGCCAGGTGCAGCGCTACGCGCTCTTCGTGACACTCGCGCGGTACGATGCGCAGCTCGAGCCCCAGCCCTATTTCGCGCGCAGCTGGCAATTCTCGCCGGACCGCATGGCACTCACGCTCTCGCTCGTCTCTTCGCTCCGCTGGGACGATGGCCTGCCCACCACCGCGCGCGACGTCGCCTTCACCCTCGACGCCGCCCGCGATCCGGCCGTCGGATTCCCGCGGGCCTCCGACCTCGCCCAGCTCTCGAGCGTCTCGGCCAGCGACGACTCGACGGTCACGCTGCACTTCTCCGCGTCGCAGCCGCGCTTCCCGTCCATCCTCTGCGAGCTCCCGATCGTTCCCGCGCATCGCCTTGCGCGCACGCCCGCGAGCGCAATGCGCGCGGACAGCTTCGCGGTGCGTCCGATCGGCAACGGCCCCTTCCGCTTCGTGCGGCGCGTGGCGGGGCAGCGTTGGGAGCTCGCCCGCAACGATGCCTTTCCCGCGGCCATGGGCGGAGCGCCGAAGCTGCGCAGGCTGATCATCGCGGTGATCGATGAAGCCGCAACGAAGTTCGCCGGGCTCACGAGCGGCGAGCTCGATCTCGCGGGGATCTCGCCCGCCATGGCGCCGCTCGTCGCGCGCGATCCACTCCTGCGCGTGATCGAGTATCCGGTGCTGCAGTCGTACGGCATTGTCTTCAACGTCACCCGCCCGCCGTTCGACGACGCGCGCGTGCGGCGCGCACTCTCGCTCGCGATCGATCGCCGGCGGATCGTGGCCGTGGCCGTGCACGGCTACGGCGAGCCCTCGAGCGAGGCGATTCCGTCCACGCATCCCTACGCTCGTGCGTCGGCGCCTGAGAGCGATGCAGCGCCCGACACCGCACGCGCCGACTCGCTGCTCGACGCTGCCGGCTGGCCGCTCGGCGCTGACGGACTCCGTCATCGCGGCGCGGAGTCGCTCACCTTCGAGCTCCTCACCGTCGGCAGCTCGGACAACGCCGCCGAGCAGCTGATCCAGTCGGATCTCGCGCGCATTGGCGTGCACGTGGAGATCCGCCAGCGCGAGCTCGCGTCCTTTCTCGCCGCTGCACGCGCGACGCCGCGCCACTTCGATGCGCTCTACACCGGCATTCCCGGCGACCTCTCGCTGTCGTATCTCTCGGCCATGTTCGACACGCGCTTCGCGGGCAGTGCACTGGACTACGCCGGCTTCCACGAGCCGCGCCTCGACTCGCTCCTCGCCGCCGCGCGCGCGGCGCCGGATGCGGATGCGCGCGCGCGCTGGACCGCCGTGCAGCGCGAGCTCGACGCGGCGGCGCCCGTCGCCTGGATCTATCACGCGCGCGGTGTCCAGGGTGCCTCGCGCCGGCTGCGCGGTGTGGCGATGGACCTGCGCGGAGAGCTCACGACGGTCGCCGCCTGGTACACCGTGCAGGCACCGAGATGATTCTTCTGAATTCAAGCGAATTCCCGGCGCGGCAGCGCATCGCCGCGGGCGCCCTCGCCCCCCTCGCCGACTCGCTTCGCGCAGGGATGGAGCGCGTGCTGCGCGATGCGCCCGCCATCTCCGGGCAGAAGGCGATGCTCACGCGCGACGGCGGCCGCTGCCCGTTGGACGGCGCGCCGCTGGAGTTCGACCCGTACTCCCCGCACGCGCACCGCTGTCCGACCTGCGGCACCGTGTACGGCGGCGAGCGGCACCATCGCTGGTGGCTCATGTTCGCCCAGCTCTGGCGCGCCGAGCGCGCCGTGCACGGCGCGCTGCTCAATGCGCTGCACTTCGATGCCCGGCTCGCCGCGTTCGCGCGCGCGACGCTCGACGAGTACGCGGATCGCTACGCGCGCTATCCGCTCGACGACAACGTGCTCGGTCCATCGCGGCCCTTCTTCAGCACCTATCTCGAGTCCATCTGGCTGCTCCAGCTCTGCATCGCTGCCGATCTTCTCGATGCAGCAGATGCCGGTGGCGCGGCAACTGGAAGCTTTCGCGACCGCGTGGCAGCGCCCAGCGCAGCACTCGTTCGCTCGTACGATGAAGGCGAATCGAATCGCCAGCTCTGGAACAACGCCGCGATGCTCGCCGCGGCGCGCGTGCTTGGCGACGCCGCACTCGCCGGTCACGCAATGCATTCGCCGTCGGGGCTCATCGTGCAGCTCGGCACCGGGCTGCTCGCGGATGGCAGCTGGTACGAGGGCGAGAATTATCATCTGTTCTCGCATCGCGGACTCTGGTACGGCGTCGTCATGGCCGAAGCGGCCGGTCACGAGATTCCGGTCGAGCTGCTCGCGCGCTTCCAGGCCGGATTCTCGACGCCCTTTCTCACCGCATTCCCCGACCTCGGATTTCCGGCGCGCCGCGACTCGCAGTACGGCGCCTCGCTGCGCCAGTGGCGTACCGCGGAGTCGTGCGAGCTCGGCCTCGCGCGCGCGGACGACGCGAGGCTCACGAGCGCGCTCGCGTCGCTCTACGCGGACGACATCCCTCATCGCGACACGGGCCGGTGGCGCTCCGCAGCGGAAGCCGAGCGCAACGAGCCGCCGAGCGCGTTGAGTCGCGCGGATCTCGGCTGGCGCTCGCTCCTCTTCGCTGGCGAGGCACTCCCATCGCTCGACCGCGCCGGCATGCCCTCGGCGCTGCTCGATGCGCAGGGCATAGCCGTCTTCCGCCGCGAGCGCGGTGATGGCTACGCGGCGCTCGACTACGGACATCACGGCGGCGGCCATGGGCATCCCGACCGCCTCAACCTGCTGCTCGCGCACGCAACGCGTCGCATTCTCGACGACATGGGCACCGGCTCGTACGTCGATCCGACGCTGCACTGGTATCGCAGTACGCTCGCGCACAACGCGCCGCTGGTGAACGGCCGTTCGCAGCCCCCCACTTCAGGCACCTTGCTCGCGTACGATGAGCGCGAGGAGCTCGGCTGGGTGTGCTCGAGCGCGCGCATCTCCGCGCAACCGCCCGTCATCGCGCAACGCGCGCTCACGGCGCTCGCACATGTCGTGATCGACGAGCTGCGCTGGAGCAGCGACGCGCCCGTGCGCATCGAGCTGCCCGTACACGCGCGCGTGCGTCTCGAGTGCTCCGCGGCACTGGAGGCAGCTCCGCTCGAGGGCGGCGACGGTCTCGAGGACGGATTCTCATTCGTGCGCGAGGCCCGCCGTGCGCGCGTTCCTGCCAACGAGATCGTCCGCTTCATCGATGATGCGTCGGGCAACGGCCTTGCGTGGGTCACCTGCTCCGAAGACGCGGAGTGGTTCGCCGCAATGGCTCCGGGCGCGCCCGCCTCGGGTGAGCAGCCGTTTCTGCTCCTGCGCACGCACGCCGCGCAGGGAAGGATTCGCAGCGTCTGGAGTCCCGCGTTCACCGTGCGTGAAGTGTCGCTCGAGAATGGAAGGCTCCACATCACGCGCGCGAGCCAGGCGGCGGGCAAGGTCGATTACGAGTGGCGCGGCGATGGCGCACACCTCGACTTTCTCGACCCTGAAGGGGCTCGCACGCACACCGTGCTCTCGGGATTTCGAGCCACTGAGCCCTCATCGAGCTCACAACTGGCGTCCACACCCGCGCAAGCACCCGCTGCGCACCCACTCCCGTTCTCGCGCGACCTCGCCGAGCCCCACTATCGTGGCTCCGAGCACAGCTGGCGCGATGCGGGTGCACCGCGCGCGCACGTACTCGTCACTGCCGACGAATCGGAGCTCGAGATCCTCGTCACCGTGCGCAAGTCCCCGCTCCATTTCCGCGCGCCCGATGCGCCGGATCCCGAGCTCGACAACGAGCATCCCGACATCCACAGCGATGGTGTCCAGCTCCATTTCTGGAGTGAAGGGTGGCGCGAGCCGGTGGCGTGGCTCGCGATTCCCGAGCGCGATTTCGCGCGCACGCGCGTGCGCCGGACCGCCGGCGCTGGCGATGCACCGCCGATCACGGCTCGTTCGCGCGAGATTTCCGGCGGCTACGAGATACGTTTCACCATTCCGCGAAGCGCCGTGTCTCCAATCTTCGCTCTCGATGTGCTCGTGAACGAAATGTCGTCCGACCGCCAGCGTCGCCGCGGCCAGCTCGTGCTGAGCGGCGCACGCGGCGATCGCGTCTACCTGCGCGGCGACCGGCATCCGCTCGAGCATTTCATCCCGCTCCGCCTTCCCGAATGAGCGCGCTCGACAGCGTCTGCGTCGTGCTCGTCGAGCCGCAGGATCCGGTCAACATCGCCGCGGTGGTGCGCGCCATGAAGAACATGGGCGTGCGCCAGCTCCGGCTCGTCAATCCGGTGGAGTACGATCCGTCCCGTGTGGAGCGGGTGGCGCACGACACGCGAGACATCGTCTCGGAGGTGCACCACTTCGCCTCGCTCGACGAAGCGATCGCGGACTGCGTGTTCGCGGCGGGATTCACGGCGCGTCGCAGAAAGGCGAAGTGGAGGCTCGTCTCGCCGCGCGATGTGGCCGCGCCCATGCTGGCGGCCGCCGCCGACGGGCCGGTCGCGATCTTTTTCGGGCGCGAGGATCACGGACTCTCGAACGAGTCGCTCGACCGCGCGCACGCCGTGGTCACCATCCCCACGAGCGATCATCCATCGCTCAATCTCGCGCAGGCCGTGCTCATAGCGCTCTACGAGCTGCACCTCGCGGCGAACGCGTCGCGAACGCTCGCGCCGCCGCGCAAGGATGCGCCGCCCGCGAGCGCCGAACAGCTCCAGCGCTACTTCACCGATGCAACCAAGGCGCTCGCCGCCGTCGATTTCTTCCGCACGCGGAACGAGGAGCTCGTGCTCCGCTCACTCCGCTCGCTCACCTATCGTGCCGCGCCCGACGCGCGCGAGATCGACCTGATGCGCTCGATCGCGATCGAGGTCGTGCGCGCGCTCGGCCGCGCGGGCGCGAGCGCGCGCGGCGAAAGCACTTGACGCTGCCGCATCACGTCGGCTTCTTCCCCCCATGAGCGAAGACGATCTCCTTCCGGAAGAGATGTCCGCGGAAGACTGGCGCGCGCGCGCGAATGCCATCATCGTCGGCGGCGCGTCCACCGGCAGCAAGCGCTTCGCCGCGCTGTTCGGCGATGCGCAGGGCGAGATGCCGTCCCACTACGTGCGCGCGTCCGGCTGCCGCCTGTGGACCGCCGACGATCGCGAGCTCATCGACTGCACCATGGCGCTCGGCGCCGTCGCGCTTGGCTACGCGGAGGCCGCGGTCACGATCGCGGTGACGCAGGCAGCAGAACAGGGCAACGTCGCGGGGCTGTCGCACGTGCTCGAGGTGGATGTCGCCGAGCGGCTGTCGGACGTGATTCCGTGCGCTGAGCGCGTGCGCTTCCTGAAGAGTGGCGCGGAAGGAGTGGCGGCGGCGGTTCGCATTGCGCGCGCGCACACGAAGCGCGCGCACGTGATCGGCTGTGGCTACTTCGGCTGGCTGGACTGGTGGAGCGACGGCCCGGGCATCACCGCGGGCGCACACCAGGAGTTCACCGCCGTTCCCTTCGACGACATCACCGCGCTCGAGGGTGCCGCGGGAGAGGCTGGCGACACGCTCGCCGCGATCGTGATCGAGCCCGTGATCGAGCGGCTGCCGAGCACGGCGTGGATCGAAGCCGCGCGCGCGATCTGCGACGAGCGCGGCGCCGTGCTCGTGTTCGATGAGATGAAAACCGGCTTCCGTTTGCGCACCGGCGGCTTCCAGGAGTACTCCGGCATCACGCCGGACGTTGCGGTGTTCGGCAAGGCGCTCGCGAACGGCTATCCGCTGAGCGCGATCGTCGGGCGCGAGGCCGTGATGCGCGCGGCATCGGAGTGCTGGATCTCATCGACGCTCGCGGGGGAGTCGAGCGCGCTCGCGGCCGCGAGCGCGGTGCTCGACTGGCACGAGAAGGCCGAAGTGTGCGAAGGGATCTGGGCTGCGGGCGAGGACATGATGCGGGGCGTGCAGCGCGCGATCTCGGCGTCCGGCGTGTCCGGCGTCTCCGTGCGCGGCATTCCGCCGATGTGGCTCCTCGATTTCGACGATGAGGACCAGCGCACGCGCTTCGGCGAGTTCGCGCTCGAGGCGGGGGTGCTCTTCAAGCGCGGCGCGTACAACTACGCGTCGCTCGCGCACGAGGAGTCCGATGTCGCCGCGATCGAGAGCGCTGCGAGCGAGGCTCTCGTGTCGCTGCGCGAGGAGCTCGCGGGTGGTTGATCCCGCGCTCGCGCCGCTCGCCGGGAGCACGCCGCTCGTGGACGTGCACGCACACTTCCATCATCGGGGCTCGGGCCGCGCGGACTGGCAGCGCGTGAATGCCGCACGCTTGCGCGCCGGCGAGCGCATCGGCATCCGAGCGCACATCGCTTCCATACTCGGCAGCTGGGGCCACACGTCGCCCACGTACTTCCCGTCGCCCGCGGATCTCACCGTTGGCAACGACGCCATGCTCGCGCTCGCGAGCGAGCATCCCGATCGCATTCGCTGCTACGTCAGCGTGAACCCGAACGACACCGCGCACGCGCGCGACGAGATCGCGCGCTGCGTCGAGCGCGGCGCGGTCGGGATCAAGCTCGCCGCGAGCCGCCGCGCCGACGATGCGCTGCTCGATCCGATCGCCGATGAGGCTGCGCGCCGCGGGCTTCCGGTGCTGCACCACATCTGGCAGCACCGCACGCGCGAGTGGCCCGGCCAGGAGATCTCCGATGGGGCGGACCTCGGCCGCCTCGCGCACCGGCATCCCCGGGCGTCGTTCATCCTCGCGCACATCGGCGGCGGCGGAGACTGGGCGCACAGCTGTGCAGCCGTGCGGGAGATCTCCAACATCTACATCGATCTTTCGGGAAGCGGTGTGGATCGAGGGATGCTCGATCTCGCGTACGCATCGGTCGGTGCGTCGCGCCTGCTCTGGGGCTGCGACATCACGATGGAAACGGGCCTCGCGAAGCTGCGCGCGCTCGAGACCGTCGGCCTGAACGAGGACGAGCTCGCGGAGGTTCGCTGGCGCAACGCCGCGCGCATCTTCCCGCACAACGCGCTCCCCGGCATCCCGACCAGCGGTGTTGCCGCGCGGCGCACCGACGCCCACGCACGCGTGTCGCAGTGATCGACGTCAATTGTCTCATCGGCGCGTATCCTTTTCGCGAGCTGCCCCATCCGGCTCCGGATGTGCTCGTGCGCGTGCTCGCGCGCGAGGGGCTCGATGGCGCGTGGGTGGGTCATCTGCCCACGGCGTTTCACCGCGATGTCACCGCCGGCAACGAGGCGCTGTTCGCAGCGCTCGAGCCGCATCGCGCGCTGCTCGAGCCCGTGCCCGCGATTCGCCCCGGCTGGCCGCACTGGCAGCTCGCGCTCGCGAACGCGCACGCGGACGGCGCGCGCGCCATTCGCGCGTACCCCGTGCAGTGGGGAATGGGCGCGCACGACGCGCGTCTCGCCGCTCTCGCGCAGGCGTGCGCGGAGATCGGCTTGCCGCTCGTGCTCACGACGCGCTTCGAGGATGTGCGTCAGCGCAGCGCGCTCGACTCGAGCTCCGATTTGACCGGCGCGCACATCCGTGCGATCGTGCGCGCGGATCCGAACGCTCGCGTGATCGTCACGTGCGCCGGGCGCGCGCTCATCGAGGAGTCGCACTGGGGGCTCACGCCGGATGAGCGCGCGCGACTCTGGTGGGACATCTCGTGGATCTGGGGACCTCCCGAGGATGATCTCGCGCACTTATTGCAGACGGTCGGCGCCGAACGTTTTCTCTTCGGAAGTGCGTGGCCGCTTCGTCTCGCGCAGTCGCCGATCGCGAGCCTGGACCTGCTCCCGCCGGAACTGCGGCCGCTCTTCACGGCCGAGGTGCCGTGAGGGTGGGCGAAAGGGGAGTGACATCATCGACTAATCGCTGTGGGGGCCGCTACTTGCGCGCGTGGGGGCCCATGTGCAGATTCCCGCTTCACTTGCGCTGCTTGTGAAGGATTTCACAAGGAGCGCCCCTGATATGACCGTTTCCGTGGTGCGATGACGATTCGGAGCAAGTGGGCACTGGTGCCGGGATTCGTTGTGCTGACCTCTCTCGCAGCCATCGTTTCCGCGTACACCGGCGCTCGACAACAGCAGCCCGCGACGCCCGCCCCGGCCACATCCGCCCAGGGCCCGGCAACCCGACCCTCCGCTCGCGCAACGAACAAGGCCCCCGACACCGTCATCACGAATCGTGGCGAATGGGGCTACTGGGGTGGCTCCTCTCCGCAGGGGCGCGCGCCCATTCAGCCGATCGCCTTCCCGCACCCGCGACACGTCCAGACGCTCGGCATGAACTGTCTGTACTGTCACTTCTCCGCGAACAAGGCGCTGGATCCGGGACTCCCTGCCGTGAACACCTGCATGGGATGTCATACCGTGGTCACCGCACAGCGTCCCGCGATCGATGGACTTCCCGCGCGCACGAGCGAAGGGATCGAGAAGCTCACCAACTACTGGAAGGCCAAGCAACCCATTCCGTGGGTGCGCGTGCACAAGGTGCCGGACTACGTCCAGTTCCCGCACATGCGTCACGTCAACGCTGGCGTCACCTGCCAGACCTGTCACGGACAGGTGCAGCAGATGACCCGGGTCTACCAGTACGCATCGCTCAACATGGGGTGGTGCGTCAACTGTCACATCGGCAACGTGAATCCCGCGTGGAAAGCCCGCTACGATTGCAGCACATGCCACAACTAGTCGCCGGCATCGCGCATGAGTGAGCGCGCCACGCCCGCCGGCGAGCCCAAGGCCGGTACCAGTCGCCGCACCTTTCTCAAGGTGCTCGGCGCCGCGAGCGCCACCACCGCGGTTGCCGCGTGCAGCTCGAACACCGGCGAAGAGCTCATTCCGTATCTCGTCCATCCCGACGAGACGGTGCCCGGTGTCTCGAACTACTACGCCTCCACGTGCCGCGAGTGCGCCGCGGGATGCGGACTGCTCCTCGAGGTGCGCGATGGGCGCACGTTCAAGGTCGAGGGCAATCCCGATCATCCGCTGAATCGTGGCGCGCTCTGCTCGCGCGGGCAGGCGTCGGTGCAGGGGCTCTACAATCCCGATCGCTATCGGCAGCCGATGCTCCGCAAGAATGGCCGCCTCACGCCCATCTCGTGGACGCAGGCGACCACGCTGCTCACGCAGCAGCTCGCGGGCATACAGGGTGCGGGCAAGGCCGGCGGCGCGGTGTTCATCAATCAGCACGAGACCGGAAGCTTCCCCGGATTCCTGGATGCGTGGCTCGAGGGCTACGGGATGCCGCCGCACCTGAGCTATGCCGCGCTCTCCGATGGGGCGGTCATCGCTGCGAACAAGCAGAGCTATGGCGTGGCGTGGCCCTCGCTCGACTTCACCGCGGCGAAGATCGTCGTCTCGTTCGGTGCGGACTTCCTCGAGACGTGGGGCGCGAGTGTGCCGCAGCAGCTCTCGTTCGCGGACGCACGCGCAAAGGGAGTGGATGCGCCGCGGGTGATCTACGTGGGGCCACGGCGCTCGCTCACGGGCATGAACGCCGATCAGTGGATTCCGTGCAAGCCTGGCTCGGAGCTCGCCATCGCGAACGCGCTCGGCGGCACCGGCACGATGGCGCAGGCCGCGCAGAGCGCCGACGTTCCTGCCGCCACCCTCGAGGCGCTCGCGTCTGCGCTCGCGGGCGCGCCGAGTCTTCTGCTCGCCGGCGGGAGCATGGAGCTCGCGCTCGCGGTGAACGCGCTGAATCAGAAGTTCGGGAACGTCGGGCGGTCGGTGCTCACGACGCAGCCGATCGAGAGCTTCGAGGGAATGACAACGGACGCCGAGCTCACGGACGCGATCGAGCGCATGCGTGCCGGGCAGGTGCCGCTGCTCTTCGTGCGCGGCGTGAACCCGGTGTTCACGAGTCCCAGGAGCGCGAAGGTTGCCGACGCGATCTCCAAGGTGCCGTTCAAGGTTTCCTTCTCGAGCTATCCCGACGAGACCAGCGAGCTCTGTGATCTCGTGCTTCCCGATCATCACGCGATCGAGTCGTGGGGCGACGCGCAGCCGATTCCCGGCGTGATCTCGCTGCAGCAGCCCGGAATGGATCCGGTGTACGACACGCGCGCCACCGCGGACGTGCTGCTCGCGCTCGCGAAGACCAATCCGAAGCTTGCCGCCGCGCATCCCGCCGGGAACTATCGAGAGTATTTGATCTCGCGCTATCCCGGTGGTACTACAGCGTTTACGGCAGCTCTGATAAAGGGCATTGGCAATGGCACGGTGGCCGGTCAGCGCCCTCATCGCGCCGCGGTTCCCGCCACCGCGCGAGCCGCCGCGAACATCGCGGGCACGTCCGGCGATTTCTATCTCGTCGTCTATCCCTCGCCGCTGCTCGAGGATGGCAGCGGCGCGAACAAGCCGTGGCTCCAGGAGATTCCCGATCCCGTCACCAAGGTGTGCTGGCAAACGGTGATCGAGGTCGGAACGTCGGCGGCGGCGCGACTCGCCATCGATCCCGGCGACGTGCTCCGCGTGGAGACGCCGGCGGGCGCGATCACCGCGCCGGCGTTCGTCTACCCGGGACTTCGCGGCGACACGATCGCCGTCGCCTTCGGTCGCGGCCACACGGCGTACGGACGCTACGCGCAGAACGTCGGAGTGAGTCCGGGTGATGTCCTCCCCGTGGCGTTCGACGCGAAGTCGGGCGCGATGGCGTGGACGTCGACGAAGGTCAAGGTCACGAAGACGGGCGACTTCGTTCCACTGGTGAGCGCCGAAGGATCCGCGCGGCAGCACGGACGCGGCGTTGCGCAGGCAATCGACGCGGGCGATCTCGCTCGCACGGAGCCGGCCGAAGTGCCGGTGTCGCCGATGCACGGGAACGAGCAGACCGAGGAGCACATGCCGGGCGATGCGTCCCACGAGTTCCTGCCGGGACTCCGTGCGCCAGTCGCGCAGGACGCGCAGGGCGATCTGCCCAGTGACGACAACCTGAAGGGGATGTACGATCCGAAGCACTGGAGCGGAATGGCGAAGCGCCGTTGGGCGATGACCATCGATCTCGCCCGCTGCACCGGCTGCTCGGCCTGCGTCACCGCGTGCTACGCCGAGAACAACGTTCCGACCGTGGGCGCGCGCCACCAGTCGTCGGCAACGGCGGGACTCGAGGGGCAGCCCGGCGCGAACATTCTTCGCGGCCGCGAGATGGCGTGGATCAGGCTCGAGCGATTTTACGAAGGCGGCGAGACGCTCGACGAAAGCTTCGAGACGCGCTTCGTGCCGATGCTCTGCCAGCACTGCGGCAATGCGCCGTGCGAGCCCGTGTGCCCCGTGTACGCGACCTACCACTCGCCGGACGGCCTCAACGTGCAGGTCTACAACCGGTGCGTGGGCACGCGCTACTGCTCCAACAACTGTCCGTACAAGGTTCGCTACTTCAACTGGTTCGGCTACGGCGAGCCCGCGCGTCCGCAATATGCGTGGCCCGAGCGCATGAACTGGCAGCTCAATCCCGATGTCACCGTGCGCGGCAAGGGCGTGATGGAGAAGTGCTCGATGTGCGTCCAGCGCATTCGGGAGAGCGAGCACCGCGCGAAGCTCGAGGGGCGCGCGCTCGTGGCGGACGAGTTCACGACGTCGTGCGCGCAGGCGTGCCCGTCGAACGCGATCACCTTCGGCGATGCCGCCGATCCGGCGTGGTCGGTGACGAAGCTGATCGCGGACAGACGCGGTTATCACGTGTTCGAGGAGCTCAACACGTTCACAGCGGTGGTGTACTTGAAGAAGATCAATCACCCGGCGCCGTCCGCGCCGGCTGGGCGGTGAGCCGATGAGCACAATGGCTCCCGATCGCATCGAGCTCCGGCGGGACAACACGGCCACCGCGGACGTTCAGCTCCCGGCGGTCAAGAGCTACACGCAGGCGACGGATGAGATTCTCGACACGCTGAGGGTCACCAAGGCGTGGTTCGCGGGACTCGGCGTCGCGGTGCTCTGTCTGCTCATCGGCGGCACGGCGTGGGCGTACCAGATCTACATGGGGCTCGGCGTCGCGGGTTACCGCCCGCCGGTGATGTGGGGCGTCTACATCATCACCTTCGTGTTCTGGATCGGTATCGGGCACGCGGGCACGCTGATCTCCGCGATTCTGTATCTGTTTCGCGCCGGCTTCCGCACGACGATCTATCGATGCGCCGAGGCCATGACGGTGTTCGCGGTGATGACCGCGGGACTCTTTCCGATCCTGCACCTCGGCCGGCCCTGGAAGTTCTTCTGGCTCATCCCGTATCCGCACTGGCGCCTGATCTGGCCGCAGTTCAAGAGCCCGCTGGTGTGGGACGTGTTCGCGGTGCTCACGTATCTCACGGTCTCGGCCACGTTCCTGTTCATCGGATTGATTCCCGATATCGCCGTGCTGCGCGATCGTGAAACGAATCCGGTCCGCAAGCAGATCTTCGGCGTGCTGTCGTTCGGGTGGCGGAACTCGGATCGCGAGTGGCGGCACTTCGCGCGCGCGTATCTGTTTCTCGCGGCGTTCTCGACGCCGCTCGTGTTGTCGGTGCACTCCGTCGTCTCGTTCGACTTCGCGATGGCCAATCTCCCGGGTTGGCACACGACGATTTTCCCGCCGTATTTCGTTGCGGGCGCGATCTTCTCCGGCATGGGGATGGTCTTCACGATCATCATCCCGGTGCGGCGCTGGTTCAAGCTCAAGCACTACGTCACGATCAACGTGCTCGACGCGGGGGCGAAGCTCTGTCTCTTCACCTCGCTCGTGGTCGGCTGCGCCTATCTCACCGAGTTCTTCATCGCCTGGTACAGCGGGAGCGAAGTCGAGCAGTCGTACTTCTGGAATCGCGTGTTCGGACAGTGGTGGTGGGCCGCCTGGATCATGCTCACGTGCAACGCGATCCTTCCGCTGCTCCTCTTCTCGCAGCGGCTTCGCCGCAACACCACCTTCCTCTTCACGCTCTCGATCTTCATCAATCTCGGCATGTGGTACGAGCGGTTTGTGATCATCGTGCCCTCGATGTCGCACGAGTTCGAGCCGTGGAAGTGGGGGCCGTACGCCCCGACGTACATCGACTGGGCGATCCTGCTCGGAAGCTTCGGCTGGTTCTCGATGTGGTTTCTGCTCTTCATCAAACAGCTCCCCGTGCTCGCCATCGCCGAAGTGAAGGAGATCGTGCCGCCCAGGATGCGCCACGCGCACGCCGAGCCGGATCCTGAAGGGCACTCGATCGCGCCGGGACTCATCGGCTCCTACGAGGTGCGCTGATGCGCGGCATCGTAGGAGTGTTCCCGGAGCTCGACGCCACGGTCGAAGCCGTCGCCGAGCTGAAGAAGCTGCGCGTCGGCGACGTGACGGTCTACTCGCCCACTCCGCGCCACGAGCTCGACGATGTGCTCAAGCAGGGGCCGAGCGTCGTGCGCGTCTACACGCTGATCGGTGCGCTGGCGGGCGTCACGTTCGGCTACTGGATTCCGATCTGGGTCTCCGACTACTGGCCGCTGGTGGTGGGAGGAAAGCCGATCGCGTCGTGGGTGCCGTACACGATCATCGGCTTCGAGCTGATGGTGCTGATCGGATCGCTCGCCACCGTGCTCGGTCTCTTCGTGAATGCGCGGATCCCGCGGATCACGCAGACCGTGGGCTACGATCCGCGCTTCAGCGACGGCAGCTTCGGGATCTGGGTGGAGTGCCGGCCGGACGAGCAGGAGACGGTTCGGCGCGTGCTCGCGGCCAATGGAGCGGCGGAGGTGCGCGATGAGCGCTAGATCCTCCGCGCGGCTGCTCGCGGTCGCATGTGGCACGCTCCTGCTCGGCGCGTGCAAGCAGGTCTCCAATGTTTTCTCCGACTTCAGGGACCAGCCTCGCATCGAGCCCTGGGAGGCGGAGTACGCGGGGAACGACACGACGCCGTTTCGTCCGGGTGGAAGCGATAGCACCTTCGTTGCGTACTCGGTGCCCATCACCGGAAACACGGTGCCGGGCTACGTGGTGTCGTACAACGGCAGCATGACGTCCGGTCCGGGCGCCGCGCCGAATCCTGCGGTGATCGACTCGATGTCGAGCATCCCGAATCCGCACCAGGCGAACGCGCGCTCGCTCGACAACGGTCGCAAGTATTATCAGATCAACTGCGCGGTCTGTCATGGTGTGGCGGGAATGGGCAATGGTGCGGCGGTGCGCTTCGGCGTGCCTGCGCCGAACCTGCTGACGCCCGTCACGAAGGGCCGCACCGATGGCTATCTCTACGGAATGATTCGCAATGGCCGCGGACTCATGCCGAACTACAACCGCATCGAGGATGACGACCGCTGGGACGTCGTGAACTACGTGCGCGCGCTCCAGGGCTCGATCCCCGGAGTGAAGGCCGACACGTCGCCTGCGGGATACCCGGGAGAGAATGGTCAGATGGTGCCGGGACCCACGCGTACGTCGCCCACGCGCGCCGCGCCGTACCGGCCGAAGGACATGGATGACCGGCTGCTGGATCCCGCCGCATCATCGGCAGCCGCAGCCGCACCAGCCGCCGCCACAACGCCGGAGCAGCATCAGTGAGCGCGCACGACAACATGGTGCCCCCGCGCGACGAGATCGTTCGCGCCACCGAGCGCCCGCTTCCGCGCTCGCTTTTCGTTGCGTCGCTCGCGCTCGCCGCGATCGGCGCGCTGGTGTTCATCATCGGCGCCTTCACCGACTCGGGGCACGACCGCGTCTGGCTGGCGTTCCACGTCAACTGGATGTTCTTCGCCACGATCTCGCAGGCCGGCGTGATCTTCGTGGCGGTGCAGCGCATCACCACCGCGCGCTGGTCGAGGCCGATCGTTCGCTTCCTCGAGGGTTACGTCGCCTTTCTTCCGATTGCCTTCCTGCTCCTGATCGTCGACTTCCTCGGCGCGAAGCACATCTATCCGTGGGCGATGCACGAGATGGCGCAGCCGGAAAAGCGGCTGTATCTCGACCCGTACTTTCTCATCCCGCGCGACCTCATCCTCTTCGGCGGTCTCGCGTGGATGAGCATCTGGTTCGTCTATCGGTCCGTTCGTCTCGATGTCGGACTACTGCCGGAATCGGGATCGGCGTGGGCGCGCGGGCTTCGCGAGCGCATGCGGCGCAACTTCCGCGAAGAGCGCCGCGAGATTCATTCGACGCACTCCATGCAGGGCAAGCTCGCCGTCTGGATGTGCCTCGGCTTCGGCTACTTCTATTCGGTGCTGGGGTGGGACTTCTCGATGTCGCTCGACCTGCACTACAACAGCACGCTCTACTCGTGGTGGTGGTTCATGGGCGCGTGGCTCGGCGCGCTCATGAGCTGGTCGCTGCTCTGCATGTGGTGGCGCCGGTATCTCAACGCGTACGAGCTCATTCAGGAAATAAAGTTCCACGATCTCGGAAAGCTCTGCTTCGCCTTCACCGCGTTCTGGGGCTACTTCACCTTCGGGCAGTATCTCGTGAGCTGGTACGGGAATCTGGCCGAGGAGACGCACTGGCAGCGGCTGCGCCTCATCCAGCCGTATCTGGGGTTCGGAATGGGCGTCGTCTTTCTCGTGTTCGTGCTCCCGTTCTTCGGACTCGTCTCGCGCGCCGCGAAGGTGTATCTGCCGACGTTCGTCGCGTTCGCGAGCGCGAGCCTCATCGGGCTCTGGCTGCTGCGCTATCTCGAGGTCTATCCCTCGCTGCTCGGCGTGACGCCCTCGCTGCCGTTCGGCATCTGGGAGATCGGCGTCACGATCGGATTCCTCGGGATCTGGGTGTGGAGCTACGCCGCGTTCATGAACGCGTTCCCGCGCATGCGCGTGGTGCTCATGACGAGCCCGTTCCGTGACGAGGTGCAGGTGCCGGTGAATCCGGACACGATGGAGCCGTTGCCGGCGCACGAGTAGCTGCGGCGCGGAAGCGCGCGCGGCTCTCCCGTCGCGCGCCACGGTGTTCTATCTTTCGGTGTGCGGGGCGTTAGCTCAGTTGGGAGAGCATTCGGTTTGCAACCGAAAGGTCGCGAGTTCGAGCCTCGCACGCTCCATACTTTCTCCACGGATCGACTCTGCTGCCTCATCTCTGCGGGGCGGTTGCCCTGACCCGAGCGCTGCAGGACTCCACGGCGGCGTTCGGCGTCGATTCCCCGGCATACGTCGCGATCCGCGCGGTGATGTATCTCGCCGCAATTCTCGTCATTGGCGCGTGCGCATTCGTGCTCCTCATCGCGACGCGCGTGGCGCATCTCTCGCAGGCATCGGGCGACGTGCAGCTCCCGCCCGTCGTTCCGGGCGCGCGCATGCTCGCGCGATGGTCCGCGGTGGTGCTGGCCTGCGCGATGCTCGCGCGGCTCCTCGCGCAGGGATACATGGTGGGCGAGGGCGACATGGGGATGATTGCGCCGATGCTGCGGACCACCGTCTGGGGGTGGGGATGGCTCGTGGGCGCCGCGAGCACGCTGCTCATTGCGGCTTCGCTATTCCTCAGGCGTGGGCACCGGGCCGCGTGGAGAGTGACGGTTGCTGGAGCGATCGGGCTCGCGCTCTCCTTCTCGCTCACCGGCCACGCGGCATCC